>NZ_DEXW01000043.1:83434-146844 GCF_002364335.1 Winogradskyella sp. UBA3174
ATTGGATTTTTTAGTTTTTAGAGTGATTATTTTTTATTAACTACTTCACTAAGTCGTTTTCCGTATAGTGAAGTTTTAATTTTATCCGTTAAGTTGTTGTAGACTGAATCTATATAAATAGGGTTAGCGTTAGGCATCTCATATAGAGCTAAATAAGCAGCAACTTCACTATCCTTGTTGTTTATAGCAAATTGAATGGTATATGAATACTTTCGTTTTATTAAAGTATTAGATTTGCGAATAATAGAGTCTAAAGCAATACTGTCATTCTCTTTTTGAGCTAGAAAATTAGCTTGCATTAAATTTAGATTTTCATCATTAAAACGAGACATAATATCAGTGAACTCATTCAATAAATCTTGCTGTGAAGATCCTTTTATTTTTGCGTCAAAATTAAAATTCTTTAATGTTGTATTAACTTCTGTAATTCCTTTATCAGCAAAAAAGGGAATATAATGTTCTTCACCATCGTTCTTAAAAAGCTTTAAATATAACAATATAGGTTCATCTATGTTAGTTTGTAAACTAAAATTGGGCTCTCCATTAATGACCATTGAATCTAAATCTATAATTGATGAATCACCATCCTTTTGTAAATAAACAACACCTTTTTTAAGGCCTTTTACGTTGCCTTTTAAGGTAAAGTTTGCTTCTTTGTCTTTACCACAAGAAACGACTACTAATACTAGAATAATAAGGCTTAATACTTTATTTAGTTTTGACATGTTTTATTTAAAATAATTAGAGAGCAAATATCTTATAATAGTTTTAGAATTGCTAACTAACAGCAGCCAATTCCATTAAAATTGTACATGCAATAGCAGCAATAGTTCCTACGGCATAACCAAAAACTGCGAGTAGTACACCAACAGTTGCTAATGATGGATGAAAAGCAGAAGCAACAATAGGTGCAGAGGCTGCACCACCAACATTGGCTTGGCTACCAACAGCTAAAAAGAAATAGGGTGCTTTAATAAGTTTAGCAACTAGAATTAGAAGTAAAGCATGTATCGTCATCCAAACCACACCAATTGCTATGAGACCAACGTTATCAAAAATCATAGTTAAATCCATTTTCATTCCAATAGTAGCAACAAGGATATAAATAAATACGCTTCCGAACTTACTAGCACCTGCACCTTCATAGTTTTTTGCTTTTGTATTAGATAATAGTATAGCGATTAAGGTGGCAATACTAATCATCCAAAAGAATTTAGAACCTAAGAATGTAAATATATTTCTTGAGGTTGGTGACTCAATATCTGCAACAACACCATCGAAAAATGGTGCTAAGTAATTGGCGCTTAAATGGGCAATACTTACAGTTCCAAAAGCTATAGCACAGATAATCATAATATCTGTAAGTGATGGGTTACGTTTTACTTTTTCTGAAAATGTTGACATTTTCTCTTTAAGGTCTTCTATAGAGGACGTGTCTGCTTTTAACCATTTATTAATACGATTCCGTTTTCCGATACCAATGAGAATAATTGCCATCCAAATATTTGCAACTACGATATCTACAAATACCATTCCGCCATAAAGACGTTGATTATAGCCGTAAATTTCTAGCATGGCAGTTTGGTTGGCTCCACCACCAATCCAACTTCCTGCTAATGTAGAAAGACCTCTCCAAACGGCATCTGGTCCAATACCTCCAACAGTTTCTGGCGAAACAGTAGCTATTAATAAAATAGCAATTGGTCCACCAATAACAATACCCAAAGTACCTGTGAAGAACATGACTAAAGCTTTCCAGCCTAAATTAAAAACAGCTTTTAGATCTATACTTAATGTCATTAGTACTAATGCTGCAGGTAATAAATAGCGGCTAGACATATAATAAAGGTTAGTTCCATGCTTTAAAATGTTATTTTTTTCTGATATGCTTTCCCATTCAGGTGATATTAATCCTGTTGTTGTTAATACAGCTGGTAACATATAAGCAACAAATAAACCAGGAACTATTCTATAGAATTTTGACCAAAAGCCTGTTTTAATAGATTCTGTAATAAACACAAATCCTAATGCAAGCATTAAAAGGCCGAATACAATAGTATCATCTGTGAAGAGTGGTGGTTTAATTATTGCTGTTGAAATTTTATTATCAATATTTACATCTAAAATTTTATTTCCATTTTGGAATGTAATATTCTTTACGTCTATGATTGTTTTATCAATAAAACTTTCGTCCGCTTTAATAATAATATCAAATAATTTCTCAGAGTCTATGCCGATAGTTTTCTTAGAGCTGAATTTTATGATTGCATAATAATCAGAAACTTCAGTTGTGTATAAGTCAACATTTTTAAAAGGTACTATTTTTTTTATTTTGGCAAGAGAATCTCTTGTGGATATTTTAAAGATGAAATCGGTAAAGACAAGTTTATCAACAATTACTGGGACTTCAATAGCTTTAGAACTATTTGCATCAAAACTTCCTATAGTAATTTGTGCTTCAGAATAATTTAAAAAAAGTAAGACAAATATTAATAAAATACTAAATTTTGAAATTGCATTCATATTAGAGGTTTAGTCCTCGCAAAATACAAAAATTAAAAACTAAAAAAAGTGACCGTTTCCGATCACTTTTCTTCTGTTGAGTTATCTTTCTTTTTGGGTTGCCTATTATGCTCTTTTAGATATTGCATAAGCATCCATTCTATTTGTCCGTTAGTGCTTCGAAATTCATCTGCAGCCCATTTTTCAACAGCTTTCAGCATTTCTTCATTCATTCTTAGTGCAAAGGCTTTCTTCTTAGACATTATACTATTTTTTCAGTTTTTGTTGATACACATAAATAAATACAGGTAGTAAAACACTAACACCAACAACGGTTATTAAAAACCCAACCCCTAAATCTGAAGCATTGTTTTGAGCGCCAATAATTATCTGATAATTAATATATGCTAATATTAATGCACACAGAAAGTTTACAATTCTAAGTATTCTAGTACTGAATCTGTATTGTTTTAAAGTATTCTCTTCAGTAATATTCACCTTATAATTATGGAGATGCGGAAAACGATTTAAAATAAATAAACCAATATACATTACAGTAGCTAAAGCAGGTAAAAACCATAAAAAACCTTTGCCACTATAATTATCTGGCTCACCTGCAGCATTAAAATGAGAAGGAACAGAATCAGGTAGATTAGCAAATTCTAGTATTAGGTGAATCCACATTAAAATTAATACTGTAATCGAAGCTAGTTCAATAACGATATCAATAGTTTGAAAAGGTATTTTTAGTTTTGGTCTTTCCGCATTCATTTTTATCTGTTTTTGTCGCGTTCTAAAACAACACTAGCCCAATTGGGTGCAATATGACTTACGACCCAACCTTCACGAGCATATTGATTTAAAAGATCTTCAAAATTTTGAATTCTATTTCTAAATCCAAGTTTTGGTATTACTACTTTATATTCCTTCATTTTTATTTTCTGATTTTATCGTCTTTAAATACAGTCAATGCTAATACAACACCTATTAACAAACCGATGATTGAACC
Source organism: Winogradskyella sp. UBA3174 (assembly GCF_002364335.1). Lineage (GTDB taxonomy): Bacteria > Bacteroidota > Bacteroidia > Flavobacteriales > Flavobacteriaceae > Winogradskyella. Next base: position 86,946 of record NZ_DEXW01000043.1, read on the forward strand.
ATAGATTAAGCTCATGGCTATGTTATTTGTAACAGTTCCAATAGTTGTGCCAATACTAGATCCTAAAGAACTACCAATGGCTATACTATATGTTTGATTTTTATTTATTTTTTAATGACTTAAGGTGCCTGTATTTAGTACTGGTGATGCATCCTTGTCACCACAAAGTACAACCATTAGGTTACTCACCATGGCAGCTTTACGTTCGTCGTCTAAATCTACAACATTCTTTTTGCTGAGTTCGTCAATGGCCATTTCTACCATGCTTACAGCTCCTTCAACAATTTTATGTCTTGCTGCAACAATTGCTGTTGCTTGCTGACGTTTTAACATTGCGCTTGCAATCTCGTTTGCATAAGCTAAGTATCCAATTCTGGCTTCGAGTACTTCAATACCTGCAATAGTTAAACGTTCGTCGATTTCTTTTTCTAAAGCGTTGCTTACTTCATTTACACTAGAACGAAGCGTAATATCCTCAACAACACCTTCATCTGCAAAATTATCATAAGGATACATACTTGCTAGCTTTCTTACAGCGGCATCGGTTTGTACACGTACAAAGTTTTCATAATTATCTACATCAAAGGCTGCTTTATAGGTGTTTTTAACACGCCATACTAAAATGGTACTAATCATAATAGGGTTACCTAATTTATCATTTACCTTAAGACGTTCACTATCAAAGTTACTAGCTCTCAATGATATTTTCTTCTTAGTATAAAAAGGATTTACCCAATAGAAGCCGTTCTTTTTTATAGTACCAACGTATTTTCCAAATAAAAGTAATACTCTAGACCCATTAGGTTGAACCATTAAAAAACCAAATGCTAATACAAATGCTGCCAGAATTCCGAAAGCAGGCCAGCCCGTTTTGGTGATAGCGATAAGTGTTATGCTTCCAAAGAATAGCAATAAAAATAAAAATAGCATGAGATAGCCATTTGCTGGGACGATAATTTTTTCTTCTTTCATAAGTTTGAAATTTAGTTGGTTAATTAATATTATAAGTCAATATGATATTAAAATGATATCATAAAGATATAATTTATTTTATTAGTATGCAAATTCATTCATTTGTTACAGATATATAAATTAAACTTTGGCACAGCATTTGTTATATGCTATTTGTAATGAATAATGTGATAGTTACCTAGAGTAACATACTACAAAATCGCAGCATTACATTGGTTGGTTAGTTAGAAAAAAGCATCTCGTGGTCGGGATGCTTTTTCATTTTATGTGTATTTTAGAATAAATATTAAGACTTAATAAAGTCGGTAATACTTGTAATCAATAATGGAGAGATTGATCTAAAGGATTCATTGTAAGATTTAGAATTTTCTAAGTCATCACCTTTAATTTCAAATAAGACATGATTCATGTTTTCAATAATGATGAGCTTAGCTTTATAGTTAGCCTGCTTTAGTAATTCAGCTTCTGCAACAGAAACTTGTAGATCTTTTGTGCCATTGATTAATAGAATAGGCATGTTTAAGGTTTTTAAGATATCTGTTGGATTATGGGTCATCCAATTAATCATAAAACTTTGAATATCTGGGCCAAATAAAGAGGCTAGTGGAGCAGGATAGTCTGTTGTCGTTTTGCCAGTTTTAAGTATGTCTACAACACGTTGCGTTTCTTTACCTAATATAGGCGCCATTTTGCTCACTTGTTCAACAAGAACATCTCCTATATTATTACCAGCACCTGCAAGAGATATAAAGCCATCCGCTTTATCTTTAGCTGCGAGCATGCCAACCAAGCTTCCTTGACTGTGACCAATAATATATATATTAGAATAACTATCTTTTTCTTTAAAGTAGTATAAAACGTCTGAAGCGTCATTTACAAAATCATCGAACTTAGTGTCTTTATCTACATTGCCTTGGCGAATTTGTTTTACAACACGTTTATCATATCTAAAAGTAGCGATACCATTATTAGTTAGGTCTTCTGCTAGTTTCTTTAAAGAATTATTTTGTAAAAAGTTCTGGTTTCCATCTCTATTTGTAGGACCAGAGCCAGCTATGATTATAGCTAAATTTGGTTTATCAGATTCATTAGGTATGAGTAGTGTACCATCAATCCATTTAGAAACAGATATATTTTCTTGAGCGTATGTTTTTTCTTGACTTAAACTTACAGATGAAACTAAAAGTGAAATTAGTAATAAGTAATACTTCATTTTAAATTTTTTACGATGCTTAAAGTTACTTTATAATACAATGCATTCTTATTTTTGAAACAACTTTTACACTAATTTATTGTAATTTATATACTTCGATATTTTATTTTTAAGTGTATTTCATCGATTAAATGTATTATTTCGTCTTCAAAAGTTAAAATTAAGTGTATTTCATCGATTAAATATGTTTTTAACCGTTATAACTGAAATACAATGATATATTTGAAGTGTACTAAGATTTAGTTTTTAGTTCAATGGATTAATTAATTAATATTTGCATTATGTTGTTGACTTAGAGACCCTAAATTTACTGCATGATATAAAAGCAAATTTTAGAAAAACCGAGATTGAGGGATCTCGGTTTTTTGTATTTTATAAAGTTATTAATTTTCTAAACGTCAGGTTTATTCTTGGATTAATGTCTTTTTTAGTCTTTGTAATTTGATGTAGCCAATGCTTTTGCATTTCACCTTCCATTATTAATAAGCTTCCGTGTTCTAAAATTAATTTATGACGTTGCTCTTTTATTGTTCTATGTTTAAAATGAAAGGCACGCAATTCACCAAAACTAACCGAAGCAATTACAGGGTGTTCACCTAACTCTTTTTCATTATCTGCATGCCAACCATTACTATCGTTACCATTTCTATAAAGATTAACTAAAACGGTATTGAATGAGTGCTTAATAGCATCTTCAATCTTAGCTTTTATGTGTTGAATTGGTTTGGTAAACGGCTCAGGATGCATTACAATATTAGAATAACCATAAGGTTGGTTAGAATCTCCAAAAAGTGCAGTTAGACGTGGTTGCTTGTATGTTTTGCCGAAAACGGTAATGTCATCATGTTGCCAATTCGTGTCTGTTTCAATTGCTTTGAAATACGAATCAGCTTCAGATACAGAGAAGAAATTTGGAATATAAACTAACTCCGCATTCGGTAGATTAAAATGTTGTTTCTCTTGCGAAAACAAGTCCATAGTATAATTTTTGTCTAAATTAGTATTTCAATATGAATTATAAAAACCTCATATTAATTGTTTGCGTTGCGATGCTCTTCTTTTGTTTTAATAAAAAGCAGACGTTACCTGATGGTTTTGTTTACGCTAAAGATATTATTCCAGATTTAGATGTAGAATTACGCTATTTTACTACTAACAATTTTGTTGGTGATACGATTGATGGTTATAAAACCAATAAGTTAATTCTCACCAAAGAAACGGCCGAGAAATTGAAATTAGTACGAGAAGAACTTCAAGAGCAAAACTTGTGCTTAAAGGTTTATGACGGTTACAGACCGCAAAGTGCTGTTAATCATTTTATACGCTGGGCAAGAGACTTAAACGATACAATTAATAAGCAACAATTTTATCCAGATGTTAATAAGCGTAACTTATTTAAAGCAGGTTATATAGCATCGCGTTCTGGGCATAGTAGAGGAAGTACTTTAGATTTAACTATTACTAACGGAGAAACAGGTGAGCCTATAGATATGGGAAGTCCTTATGATTTTTTTGGTGAACAATCTTGGGTTAATTATAAAGTGATTACAGAAAAGCAAAAGGAAAATAGGCAGCTATTACAAACTGTAATGCTAAAGCATAATTTTAGAAACTACCCAAAAGAATGGTGGCATTTTACGTTGCGTTGGGAGCCGTTCCCAAAGACTTATTTTGATTTTGAAGTGGAATAGTTCTACGATTTCTTCAAAAACAATAATCCCACAATAGGTCCTAAAGCCAAAATCATAAATGCGAATTGTGTATAATCAACTATTAAACTATTTAGCAATTGAATACTCACAATAGTAATTGCAAAACCAATACAATTTACAATAGTCAATGCTGTGCCTTTAGATTGTGCGTCACTATTTTGTGCTACCATAGTAGAAAATAATGGAGAATCTGCAATAACTACCATTCCCCAAATAACAAGAAAGCCAATGAAAACTGGAATAGAATTTATCAAAAAGAATAATGGTGAGAGTAAACAACATAAGCCAGAAATACTCAGAGATAATACGGCTATTTTTTTAGTACCATAACTATTTGAAATAAAGCCACCTAATATGCAAGCTATAGTTCCGGAAGCTATGACTATGAAAGAAAATAAAGAGATATTAAGTTCTGTATTATGAAGTTCAGTATGCGTTAACAGAAGAATTGGTACAAATGTCCAAAAGGCATAAAGTTCCCACATGTGTCCAAAATAGCCAAAAGCTGCAGATCGGAATGACGGATTTTTAAAAACCTTTACGATTTTAGAAACATCAAATTTGCTAGCTAATTTTTGATAAGGTCCATTTGGTACAAATAAAAAAACCAGAAAACCACCAGTTAGTGCTAATATTGATGTCGTCCTAATGACGCTTTCCCATTTAAAATTGAATCCAACAGACTTTATAAGATGAGGAAATGCTGTGCCTAATACTAGCGCACCAACTAAAAGGCTAAGTGATTTTCCTAAGCCTTTTTCAAAATGATCTGCTGTAATCTTCATTCCTACGGGATAAATACCAGCTAAGCTAAAACCCGTTAGGAATCTAAAACCAATTAGAGTTAAAATAGAATTGTTAGAATAAAGCATACCAAGATTAAAAATAGCACCAAGAACTGCACAGATAAAAAATACTTTAGAAGGTGAAAACCGATCACTCAGTGTTAGAATAGCAAATACAAAAGTGCCTACAATAAATCCAAATTGTACAGAAACGCTTATATAACCTAAAGATTGAGAGCCCAGGTTAAAGGTTAAAATTAAATCATCAATTATAGCGTTACCTGCAAACCAAAGCGAGGTACAACAAAATTGGGAAAATATAATTATTGGTAAAACCCATTTGTTGGTGCTGGTAATAGCTTTGTTTTTCAAGTAATTTATGTTTTAATTCAAATACATCCAAGCCCAATACATCAAGCCAAATTGAAGTGGAATACGAAGTAAGAGTATCCATTTTGGGATACCTGCAGCAGCTTTTTCGTTAGATAGCATATAAAAATGAACCATTAAGAAAACAGCTAGCATAGCTATAATACCGTAAATAGAAATTACTTTAAGAATAGCGATACATAAGCTGACTCCTAAAAGTATTTCCGCAATACCACTCCAAAACACTAACGCTTTGTGGTTTGGTAAATATTTTGGCATAATGGGCAGATATATTTTTGGTTTTATAAAATGCATAACTCCTGCTAAAATATACATTACAGCCATAATGTAAAGTCCAATGGGTTCACTCATCTTTAAATGTTTTGTAGATTAAACCAATTCCGTAGTTATTGAAATTTTTGTCTAATAAACTAGATTTAAAACCATTCCCTTTTTCAAATTTAACCCAGCCATTACCACCAATAAATACACGTTTTATAAAGGTGTTTTTGGTTTCAATCTCATCAGTAAATGGAAGTAATGGTCTAAAATTAGTAGGGATTTTAACCAGGCCATTTTTAGATTTTATCTCTTTATATTTTTTATTTGGTAATAATTTCCCAGCTTTATTCGTGTAGCCAAGAGCTTGTAATGATACAAAAAATCCATTTTCAGGAATATAGATATCATAGTCGTCTACATTAAGTTCATAAGCATCTCCGTTTTTTTCTGTTGCTCTAAATGCAATGGTTTCATAGGTTAAAACTTTACCAGGAAGTCCATTGTCATTTTTGTAAAATTGTACTTTAAACAATGTTGAAAAAGGTTTTTTATCGCTGTTGGCACGCTTGCGTTTGCTCCAATCTTTAGATTCTAATGCAATCGGAAAAAGTACACTAGCTAATTTTTGATTTTTAGCAGTTGTTTTAGGGAAAAAAACTGCGATTTCAGACTCAATTGTTGGTAACCAACATTTATAATAATCGTTGTCTAAATAAGGTTTCAGAGTTTCTTTTTTGAATTTACGCTTTAGTTTTACATCAATTACAACTTCATCTAGTTCGTCTGCCTGCGATTCCATTAATAATACTTTTGGAAGGTTGTGCGTAGAAAGATTAAGGTTTTTAAAACCTAATGCAGAGATAAACAACGAATCTATATTCGGATATATTTTTTGTGTGAATATAAATACACCTTCATCATCAGCGAAAATACCTTGCCCATTTCCAAAAGAAATGGTGGCATAAGATATTGGAAATTCTGTTTGAGAATCTTTAATATTTGTTTGCGAATGTGCTAAATTAAAAAGATGAAAACAGCAAATAAAGCATAAGGTTTTATAGCGCATATTTATTTATTACTTTCTATCCAAGCATTTATTTTTTCTTGTAATAAAGCTAAAGGAATACAACCAGGTTCTAATATTTGATTGTGAAATTCACTAATTTGAAACTTGTCACCTAATTGTTCTTCAGCCTTGGCACGTAATTCTAATATTTTTAATTGTCCAATTTTATAAGATAATGCTTGACCAGGATTTGCCATATAGCGCTCAATTTCTCGGGTAATACTTTCTTCACTTTCAGCTTCGTTTTTTAAAGAATATTCTATTGCCTTTTCTCGGCTCCACCCTTTTGTGTGTATGCCAGTATCAACAACCAATCGGATAGCTCTATGCATTTCTGCACTCAGATTGCCGAAATATTGGTAAGGATCTGTGTATAAACCTAGTTCTTTTCCAAGTGATTCTGTATATAAAGCCCAGCCTTCTCCATAGGCACTATACCATAAAGCTTTTCTGAATTTTGGTAAGTTTTCATTTTCTTGTTGTAATGAAATTTGAAAGTGATGACCAGGTATTGCCTCATGTAAAAAAAGGGACTCATCAGAATAGATATTATAGGTTTTGGTGTCTGGTATAGGAACATAAAAGACGCCTGGACGATTTGCTGCTATCGAACCTGGGTTATATTCAGCACTAGCTGATGCTTCCCTAAAGGCTTCCGTACGTCTTACTTCAAAGGTTGTTTTTGGTTGAATATTAAAAAGTTTATCGACTTGAGGTTTCATTTTATTATAAATCGCATTAAAGTTTTCTATCACCTCTTCAGGAGTTGTAAATGGCATAAGTTCTTTTTTGTTTCGCACGTGGTCAAAAAACGAAATGATATCACCTTCGTAACCCACTTGCTTTTTTACTTTTTCCATTTCTGATAAAATACGTGCAACTTCAGTTAAGCCTAATTTATGAATTTCATCTGCGGACATATCTGTTGTCGTATATAATTTTATTTGGTGTTTGTAATATGCTTCACCGTTTGGTATATCAGAAATTCCGCTAGAAATTCTACCAGCCAACATGTAATCAGTACCCATAAAGGTGTGTAATTGCTCAAATGCTGGAACAATTTTATCTAAAACCATACTCTTATAGTCTTGTGTTAAATTGGTCTTATCTTCTTCCGAAAACCCATCTGGTAAATTAGTAATAGGTTTGTAAAATAAATGTGCGCTTAAATCTTTGGTAGTTAATGCTTTTAGTTGAGGTAGTACTTTAACAATTAATGATTTTGGTAATACATGTTTAGCTTTAATACCTGCTTTCATATTGTCTTCGGCTGATTGCATCCAAAGTAAAAAACCGTCAACACGCTCTAACCAATTCTTATAATCTTCAACGGTCTTAAAAGGTTGTGCACTTGCGCCACTTGCAAATTGGCCAATCATTAAATTGATGGACCACATTTGGTCTACTGGTGTATAAGCCGTAAAATTTAAACGACTTAGATTAATATCGCACTCCCAGTTTAAGACAGCTTTACTTAATTGTTGACTTTCAGTTAAATCTGAATCCTCGAACGTATTAACTTCATATTTAAATCTTGTTAAATACGCTTTTTCGGTAGCAATGAAATTATCATCTAAAACATTTGGTAATACATTGTTGTAAGTGTTATCACCCATAAAAGTTGCCTCTAAAGGATGTGCCATAAGGTTTTCGTTGTAGTAATCATTTAAAAGAGCACTAAATGAATCAGAAGTTGTAGTACTTAATTCCTCATTAGTAGTTGATGTGTTCTCTTTACATGCTGTAAGACTAAGAAGTATGCAAGCAAGGACCAAAATGTTTTTCATGATTAGTATGATTTTATAATTAATTATCTAAAGATATTGAATCTTAACTATTATCAATAAAAAAACTGCTAAGTATTAGTTAGCAGTTTTGGTAAAAGTAAGGGTAATGCGCTTATTCTTTGTCGAGATTTTTTGTCATGTTAAAACCTACAAATAATGCAATACCTGCTGTTAAGAAAATAGTACCTGGATAGGCTGCCTCTTCTGCAACTCCTAAATTGTGGTAAAGTATCGAAGCTACAAAAATACCAGCACCAATTCCCATTAACAACAATGCTAAGTTTAAAATAAGAACTTTCCAGATCGGTGCTGCATTTCTGCGACCTTTCATAAAAATAGTGGCATCTGCGCCTTTTTCGATAAGTGCTAAACGTTCTTTGTTTCTAGTTGAAAGGTATAAGTATACCACACCAAAAATAGCTAAAAACATGCTAATTGGTATTAAAATTTCTCCTGACATAATGTTTGATTTTTAATTGATTATTTTTAAGTGTTCATAGCTTATGACGACAAGTTTTGGATGAAGGTTACAATTTTATCAAAAAAAGTTTTTTAAAATTTATGTAACCTATTATTATATAAGGTCGTCTTAAATAGTAATGACCACCATCGACGACCAAAAGCTAATAGAAACTATTCAAAATGGCGACACTAAAGCGTATTCGCAATTAGTGAATCGTTATAAGGACTTGGTGTTTACATTGGCCATAAGAATGCTGAAGCATAGGGAAGAAGCAGAGGAAGTGGCACAAGATACTTTTATAAAGGTGTTTAAATCCTTAGATAAGTTTAAAGGCGATTCTAAATTTTCGACCTGGATTTATAAGGTCACTTATAATACTTGCTTAGATCGTATAAAAAAGAATAAGAAGCATTATAATGATGTAGCTATAGATGAATTTACATTTAATAAATTAGATACTATTGACAACGCTTTGGATAATATGATAAATGAAGAAAAGCGTGTTTTAATAAAGAATTGTATCAACAAATTACCAGAAGATAGTAGTGCTTTATTGACTCTATTTTATTTTGAAGAATTATCTTTAGAAGAAATATCTAAAATTATAAATATTGAAGCGAACACAGTTAAGGTAAAGCTTTTTAGAGCAAGAAAGAAGTTAGCTGTTATATTAGAACAGTATTTGAAACCTCAAAATAGCATGAATTATGAAAAATGATGAAAAAAAAATAGAGGCATTTATAGATAAGCTAATTGCTAATGAAACTTTAGAGCAACCCGCTTTAGATTTCACAAATAAAGTGATGACTGAGGTTGAAGCTATTTCTAATTCAACAGCGACAGTTTATAAACCATTGATTCATAGGTCTGTTTGGCTACTTATAGGTGTTAGTTTCGTTGCTTTGGTTGGTTATATTTATTTAAAAGAACCTATAACAAGTAGTGGATGGCTGGGTCGTTTTAATTTGTCTAATATTTCTGTAAATCCTTTAGAAAATATAGCGATCAATTTTTCGTCAACATTAATGTATGCTTTTGTCCTATTGGCGATCATGGTAAGTATTCAAGTCCCATTATTAAAGCATTATTTTAATAAACGTAATGTTTTTTAATTGGGATAATACCAGAATAAAATTTCAGCATAGTTTAGGTCAATAGTATCTTTTTCTCTAATCTTTTAGTAAAAATATTGAGCACATGATTGCCTTCAGGTAAAACCTCATTTTGAAGTATATATTCTATAACAACTGCAAAGGAAATAATTGAAAATGTTAATGCCAATACATAAAAAATGAGTAAAAAGGAAATGGCAAAAATGATACTACAATAGTTTTCTAAAGTCCCAATATTTTTTCAAAAGATACCACCTTCTTTTTAAGATATTTAGTGAGCTTTTGGCTGTAATTGTTTTTCATAATCAAGATTACCAGAAACATAGTGCAAGCCTAAAGTACCAATCCATAAGCCTCTTAATAAAACATGCAGTAATAAATTAAATATTAAAATAAAACATGCAAACATAGTAATAATACCTTTATACATTAAACCGTTTATTTGTGCTCCTTTAATGCCAACTACAATAGGTTCGTAAGCACTGAATAAAGCAAAAATTGCAAAACCAGAGATTAGCAATTCTAGTTGCCACCTTTCTTCCTGCAATTTTTGTAAAAGTTTTTTGAATGTAGGATTATTGCAATCGTTATTCATTGTTAGGTTGGTTCCGTTTAATTTCTCCTAAATTTAGTGATATTCAATTAATTTCAATCTTTCTAATCAAATTTTGAAACCCTTTTGCTTTTTTTTCGTTTTTAATATTGAAACCGCTAACCAATTAGATGCATAAAACAGATAACACGTTAATAGAACTTTGCAAAAAAGGCAATCAAAATGCTCAGATGCAAGTTTATGATGGGTATAGCCAAGCGATGTTTACCATTGCTTGCCGTTATCTAAAACATGAAGAAGATGCTAAAGACGCGATGCAAGATGGGTTTTTAAAGGCATTTACAAATATTGAAATGTATAAGCCTGAAGCCACATTTGGAGCATGGCTAAAACGAATAATTATCAATCAGTGTTTAGATGTATTAAAGAAAAAACAATTAGAATTTGTTACTGTTGAGGTTTCAGAATTACGGATTATTGAAGATGATAATTGGAATTTTAATAGCTCAATTTCTAAAAATGATATTCTAATAGCTATTGAGCAATTAAACGAAAAACACAAAATAGTAGTAATCCTATATTTAATTGAAGGCTACGATCACCAAGAAATTTCAGAGATTTTAGCCCTGCCAATAAAAACCTCGAGAACCCATTTAAGACGCGGAAAGCAAAAATTACAAGACCTTTTAAAACGAAAGTACAATGAAGCGAGATATTAGAGATTTATTTAAGGAAGAAGACGAATTAAAGTCGCTTCCTGAAAATTACAGAAAAGAGTTTTTAGAAAAGCTTAAAAAGCAATCTAAGAAAAAAGTAACATCTTTTTCTTGGTTAAAAATTGCAGCAGTATTACTAATTGCATTAACAGTAGGTTTTAGTTTGTTTTATAATAATCCTGAAGAGGAAAAAGTATCACCAATTATAGCACAAGTTGAAGCAGTAGAAGCAGAGTATTTAAAAAATATTGAAGTCGAGTGGGAGAGTTTTGTGGCTCTTGCCGATGATGAAATTTTAATTTCAAGATTTAAAAAGAAACTAGAGGACTTAGATACTGACTATCAAGAAATTTCTGTTAAGTTTAAGAATGAATCTGATAATTTAGTTGTTATTGAAGCTCTAGTAGAAAATCTTCAAACACGACTTCAGATTCTGAAAAATATACAAAAACACATCAAAATATTAAATCAAAAAAACGAACAACATGAGAACATTATTTAAACTTATACTATTAATCACAGTTCAAGTATTGCATGCGCAAAAGCCTTCTAATATTGAAATGGAAGAGATTCATACAATCTATGATGAAAGTTTTACGACAGATGCAAATACGACTTTGGTTTTGAATTTAAGTAATACTGCGGCTCGTATTTATAAATCTAAAGATGATAAAGTCCATATTAAATATACTATGGAATTTAATAATTACAGAAAAAAAATAGTAGAATCTAGTTTGAAACGTGCAATTGTCTCTGGAAAAAAAGAAAATAATAAAATCACATATACTTCAAAAAGCCGGAATTCAAAATATTATAGACAATATCAGATGGAAGAGGTTTTGGTAGGTCGCTTGGGTAAAATGGTGGATTCAACAAATAAGATAAAACCCGTTATCAGAAAATCTTTAGATTCAATTCTTATTCAAATTAACCTATCTGAGCGCAAACGTTTAAGGAAATTTTATGGCACATTTAAAATTAAGCCAAGAGTAAAAAAATGGAAGAAAAGTGATAAACTCCAAATAACTCGAATGGTGATTTATATACCAGAAAACATTCATGTTAGAGCAACTTTAGAAAATGCACAGCTTATATTTTTAGATGATTTCATTAATAGAGCAACTATAAATAGCCGAAATTCTAAGCTTAGATTTAAGACTATTGGCCATGAGCTAAATATATTTGATATTGACAATGGCTATTTTAATGCAGAAGCAGTCACTAGTGGTAGTTATAGTTTTGCAAACACAAAAGAAGTTACTATTGGTAGGCTTAGCAATTCATTGGTGAATTCTGAATTTACTAAGATTGAATTAGGTGAAATAGGTAAAAATAATAAGGTTGTTGATTTTAATAGTAAATATTTTATCTACAATTTTAGTAACGATTTTGGTGCATTTAATCTTGATACTGATTATACCGAAGTTAATCTATTTTTTCCTGAAAGCATAGACTATTATATCGAAACGTTTGGTTACGATACGGTACATTATTCGAAGGGTTTCACAGGGGTTATTGGGTCACCTAGTAAATATGAACCTACAAAAATGATGACTATTGGTAAAGAAACTAATCCTAATAAAATTAAAATTAACACCACACATGGTATAATTAGGCTTGGTGAGGATTCTATAGACTTTGGTAAAAAAAACTAATATTACCCAAAAAATACTCCATGCAAATAACGACCAGGCATTAACGTAAAGCCACCAGCAATAATGAGAGCGCCAAAATAAAGTAATATCATCTTTCTTTTGTGCGCTTTTACATTCCCTTTTTTAATGGCTAAATAAGCCGTTGGTACTGTCCAAATAGTTAAGAAACTAAATAGGTGAATCCAACCAAAATGATTTAAAACTCTACCACCAACATCAGCTGGCATAAATAAGGTCACAATGGCTGTAAACAGCATTAAAATCATATAGATTCTACCAAGTTGTTTATGGATTTGCGTTCCTTTTTTAATGATTAAAAGAAAACCACCAATAAATACACAAGGCACTACGGTGTATAAATGGAGAAACATTAGAGTGTCGTAGCTCATATATTATTTTTGAAAGTAAATAAATTTTAAGAATCAAATTCAGCTTCAGAGGCATAATCAATAAAGGATCTAACTCCTTGAAAAGGACTATATTTGATAAAGTTAATCATTGCTATGTGTTTATATAAATTAAAATTTATAATATTTTTTTTCTTCATAAATACAATTTCTAGCCATAGCCAAACAAATCAAAATTTTGACGACTCTAAATTAGAAAAGACCCTTTTTGAGAGTAACGACTTACTTTCTATTAAACTTTCCTACTCAAGAAAACAACTCAAAAAAGAAACTAACGATTCTACATTTCTCGATTCATTTTTAGCGCATAAAAGTGCAGATAGTAAATGGGATACATTACGAGTAAAAATTAGAGCTCGTGGTAATTTTAGGCGTGCAAAGTGTCATTTCACACCTGTTAAATTAAAAATTAAGAAATCTGATGCTAAGAAAACTATCTTTAAAGGTCAGAAGCAATTAAAAATGGTCTTGCCCTGTGTTAATGAATCTTCTAAAGATGATAATGTAATAAAGGAATATATTATTTATAAAATGTTTGAGGTTGTCTCGCCCTATTATTTTAGTTCGCGGTTGTTAGATATAGAATATTCAGAAATTAAAAAAAGACGAACTCAAGTGCACAATTTTAAGGGTTTAATGATAGAAGATAATAGCAAAGTTGCTAAGCGATTAGACGCTAAACTTGGTAAAAGAAAATACTATCCACAAGCTTTTGATGAGTTGGGTGCTGTGAGACACGCTATGTTTCAATTTATGATTGGGAATACGGATTTTTCTACAGTTTATCAGCACAACACTAAGGTGTTATTCGTAAACAAAAGGTTTTTTACGATACCGTATGATTTTGATATGGCTGGTTTTGTAAATACAAGTTATGCTGTAGTATCGCAGATTGGTAACCAAAAATTACCAATAGATAAAGTGATAGATCGTTATTATAGAGGTTATAAACATGATTATAAATTCTTTCAACAAGTACGAGAAGAATTTATCGATAATAAAGAGGATCTGCTTCAAATTATAGATGATAACAAGTTGAATTTTATAGACCAGAAAAGTTATAAGGTTGCAAGAGTCTATATTTTAGATTTTTTCAAATTAATAGGGAATGAATCAACTTTCAAAAAGCGCACTTATTTGGCCGCATTAGAACTAAATTAAACTTAATACCAACGTTTCTTTTTCTTTTTAGAAGCCTCACTCTTTCTACCCTTTTTATATTTACTCCCTTGCTTTTTATGTACAACAGGTTTTGCTTTAGGATCTAAAGGATAAGGATGTTCAGTCTCTACAGGGATTTGAACATTAATACTGTTTTGAATCGCTTTTACATAGCTTTTTTCGTCAGCAGAACACATCGCGTACGCTTTTCCAAGATTTCCAGCGCGTCCTGTTCTACCAATTCTGTGCACGTAAGTTTCAGGTACATTTGGCATATCAAAATTAAGCACGTTATCTAATTCATTAATATCAATACCACGAGCTGCAACGTCAGTCGCAATTAAAACTTTGACGTATCCATTTTTAAACTTGTTTAAGGCGTTCTGTCGTTCACTTTGGGCTTTATCTCCATGAAGGCTATTTACTGCGTAACCATTTTTCAATAAAGTTTCCTCTAGTTTATCGACACCATATTTAGTGCGTCTAAAAATAAGAACGTTGCCTTCTATAGTGTTTCTCAATAAATGCAAACACAACTCTATTTTACTTTGTTTAGGTACATAATACAAGACTTGACTCACATCTTTCGCTACAGATTTTGTAGGAGTCACATCGATACGTTCAGGATTTTTAAGAATGGTATTTGCTAATTCCTCAATCTTATAGGGTATAGTTGCTGAGAATAAAAGTGTTTGTTTAGTTTCAGGACAAAGACGTTCAATCTTTTTAACATCATCAATAAATCCCATCGCTAGCATTAAATCTGCTTCATCTAAAACGAAGGTTTCAACATAATCGAGGTTAATGTAATCTTGTTTGTGCAAGTCGAGTAGGCGACCAGGTGTTGCTACTAAAATATCAACCCCTTTTTTCAAAACATCTTTTTGTGGTTCAATAGAAGTTCCTCCAAAAACAACCAGAGATTTTAGGTTAGTAAACTCAGCATACGTTTTAAAATTTTGTTGAATTTGAACAGCGAGTTCTCTAGTTGGACTCACAATCAACGCTCTTATTTTTTTTCCTTTCTTAGGCGCATCTTGTTTATCATATAGTTTTTGTAGAATAGGTAATGCAAAAGCCGCTGTTTTACCAGTGCCAGTTTGAGCAGATACAATAACATCTTTACCATCTAATACAAGAGGTATTGAGCGCTGTTGTACCAAAGTTGGCTCAATATAGCCAGAAGCTTCAACGGCTTTCTGTAAGGGTTTTATGAGGCCTAAGTCTTTAAATGACATGTGTTTTAATTTGTGGTAAAGGTAATGTAAAAGATGAAGTTGATTTAAAATAAAAGCGATTTCAAATTTGAAAGCTTTTATACGTTTTGGCGGTTTTATAGACAATGATAAAATGCTAAAGAACGCGCTCAATCATAGACATACTATTCAAGATGCAATGTGCAATTATTAAAGGCCACAAATTACGACCAAATTTAACATATGCAATTCCCATAACTAAGCCAATAAGTCCAACAGTTATTGATCTTTCAGATAAATCGTTTGAGTGTCTAAAACCAAAAATCACTGCTTGTAATACAACTGCTATAACAGTAGCAAATGAAGTAAAAGAAAATAGTTTTTCAAACCAATTCATTAAAAAACCTCTGTCTAGTAATTCTTCGAGCATTGATTCAATTAAAACCATTGGAATAATTGTGAAGAAGAGCGACCAGTTTCCTTTAAGGTCTCCAAATTTAGAGGTAGTACTACCTTCAGAAACCTCTTGTTCAGTTATAAAAGGTAAAGCATCTTTAATAATATTGAAAAGCATTATAGATGCTACTGTTGCAATTAAAATCCCAATACTAACCAATATTGTTTTTTTGATGCTTTTGGGTTTACGCAGGCCTAAATCTTTCCATGATAAACCTCGGACTTTCATTCTCCACATGGCTATAATTAATGTTGAGAATGACCAAAACAGACCATTTATGATAAAACCAACATTTGGAAAATAAATTTCTCTAATGAGAAACATGACTGTGATATAGATTACTAAATCGACTAAAATACCCTTATGGTTAGGGTTTTTAATTATTACTTGGGTATTAGTATGATTCGTCATTTATCTTTACCGTTGGTTAGATTAACTTTTTATAGGACGATAAAAACTACAAATAGGTTACAGTCTTAAAAAAAATCACCTGAATTTACCAACGCTCAATAGCCCAATCCTTTTGCTCTTTCTCAGATAAAAATGTCCAAGCAATAAATCTGCTAATCTTATGACCTTGACCCATTTCAATAGTTTTTACATCAATAGCATTCACTTTTTGTAAAATCTTATAGGTTGGTTTTAGTGTTGCTTCTTTCGAAATTAAGCTTGTAAACCAAAAGCATTGTTTACTGAAATGTTTACTCTCGTAAATCATGTCTTTTACAAAACGTGCTTCACCACCTTTGGTCCATAATTCATTATTTTGCCCGCCAAAATTAAGAAGTGCTTTACTCGGACGTTTTCCTTTTAAGTTTTTAAGTTTTCGTAGACTGGCTTTTTGAGCATCTTCTAATGAGACATGAAACGGTGGATTGCACATTGTAAAATCAATATGCTCGTTTGGTTTTATAATATCTTTAAAAAATGCATTAGATTGCTCTTGTCGTCTAATTTCTAAACTAGATTTTAAATTTGAGTTTCTTTGCTCTATCTCTTTTGCAGATATAATTGCAGTTTCATTAGTGTCACTTCCAATAAATGACCAGTCATATTCAAAATTGCCAATAATTGGATAAATACAGCTTGCACCAACACCAATATCTAAGCCTGTGATATGGTTTCCTTCTGGAATATTAGTTCCATTTCCTTTTAAAAGATCTGCAATATTATGAATGTAATCTGCACGACCAGGAATAGGTGGGCACAAATAATGCTCCGGAATATCCCAAAATTCAACATTATAATGATGTTTTAATAAAGCTTTATTTAAGGCTTTAACGGCATCTGGATTAAAAAAATCAACCGAATTATCACCATATTTGTTTGGTGCTACAAATGCTTCTAATTCAGGTGAGCTTTTAATAAGTTTATCAAAATCGTAGCGTTCTCTATGTTGACTTCTAGGATGAAGTTCTGATTTTACTTTTGCGTGTTCTTTTTTATCTTTCAATTGTTCTATTCTAAAGTAATAACTAAATCATTTTGTTTTACCATTCTGCCTTCTTCTAAGCTTATAGATTTTACTTTACCAGCTTTGTGTGCCGCAACTGTAGTTTCCATTTTCATAGCTTCAATGATAAATAAAGGGTCATTCTCTTTTATAATTTGATCCTTCTTAACCACTATTTTATAAAGTGAGCCTTGCAAAGGTGCACCAATTTGATTAGGATTTTCAGAATCTATTTTTTTATTTTCTTGTTTTACGATTTTTGAAGATTTATCAAAAACATCAACAAATCTATTCTCACCGTTTACTTTAAAGAATACGGTTTTATAACCATCATCATTTGCGATACTTACAGAAAGTAACTTTACAATAATAGTTTTTCCTTGTTCTAATTCTATTAATGTTTCTTCGCTAGGTTTCATTCCGTAAAAGAAGTTTACCGTCGGAATTAAACCAAGGTTTCCATAATTCTTGTAATTTTCGTGAGCGTCTTTAAAGACTTTTGGATATAAGGTGTAGGATAAGAAATCTTCTAGCTCAATAGGTCTTGTAAATCCTTTTTGAAATTTCTTTTTAAAGTCTTTATAATCCTTATCAAAATCAATAGGCTCTAAATGTGCATTTGGTCGATCTGTATATGGTATTTTATTTCTTAAAATTATTTTCTGAAGTTTTTTAGGAAAACCGCCAGTTGGTTGTCCTAAATCTCCCTTAAAGAAATTAATTACCGATTCTGGAAAAGAAATTGATTCACCACGAGTCATCACATCTTCTGGTGTTAAATTATTGGTCACCATAAAAATAGCCATGTCACCAACCACTTTAGAACTTGGTGTTACTTTTACCAAATTACCAAACATTTTATTGACTTGCGCATACATTAATTTTACCTCACTAAATTTATCTACCAATCCTAAAGCTGTGGCTTGAGGTCTTAAATTTGAATACTGTCCACCTGGAATTTCATGCTGAAAAATTTCAGCAGAACTGGCTTTTAATCCAGATTCAAAAGGGTAATATAATTCTCTTGTATCTTCCCAGAAGTTTGAAAATTGATTTAACTTATCCATGTCAAAATTATGAGCACGTTCTTGGTATTTCATCATTTCTACAATCGAATTAAAATTGGGTTGTGATGTTAAACCAGATAAGCCACCAAGGGCAACATCTACCACATCAACACCCGCCTCAATAGCTTTCATGTAAGTCGCAGATTGTAACGATGATGTATCGTGGGTATGTAAATGAATAGGGATATTCACGGTGTTTTTTAAAGCCGAAACCAGCTCAGTAGCTGCATAAGGTTTTAGTAAACCAGCCATGTCTTTTATAGCAATCATATGTGCGCCTGCATTTTCTAAATCTTTAGCAAGTTGCGTATAGTATTTTAGCGTGTATTTTGTTTCTTCAGGATTTAAAATATCACCTGTGTAGCTTATCGCTGCTTGTGCAATCCCACCCGTTTTATTGCGGACATAGTTAATACTTGGTTCCATGGCTTTCACCCAATTGAGCGAGTCGAATATTCTAAAAATATCAACACCATTTTCCCATGATTTTTCAACAAATTTTTCAATCAAATTATCAGGATATGCTTTATAGCCAACAGCATTAGAACCACGTAAAAGCATTTGGAATAAAATATTAGGTACTGCACTCTTAAGTTCTCTTAATCGTGTCCAAGGACTTTCGTGCAAGAAACGCAGACAAACATCGAAAGTTGCACCTCCCCAAACTTCCATACTAAAGGTATTCGCATGGTTTTTTGCAAAACTTTCTGCGACTTTAAGCATGTCGAATGTTCGCATTCGTGTTGCTAATAACGATTGGTGCGCATCTCGCATTGTCGTATCTGTATATTGAATTTTATTTTCAGCTTTTAACCATTGGCAAAATTTTTCTGGACCAAGTTCTGTAAGTAAATCTTTGGTGCCTTTTGGGAATTCTGCTTTAAGATCAAACTTAGGAACTTTAGGATGTCTAAATACTTTATTATCATCCTTAAACTTTATATCAGGATTGCCATTGACAACAACTTCAGCTAAATATTTTATGGCTTTAGAGGTTCGGTCTTGTGGTAATCTTATTTCGAATAACTCTGGTGTATTCTCTATGAAATTCACAGATACTTTACCTTCTCTAAATGTATTATGAACTATAACATTCTGTAAAAAATGGATATTAGTTTTTACACCTCTAATTCTAAATTCTTTTAAGGCACGTCTCATTTTTCTAATAGCTCCATCTAATGTTCTGCCCTGAGCAGATACTTTTACGAGCATAGAATCAAAAAATGGACTCACATTATAGCCTTGGTAAATGCTACCAGCATCGAGTCTAATTCCCATGCCAGACGCACTGCGATAGGTGGTAATGTTTCCATAATCTGGTGTGAAATTATTTTCAGGATCTTCTGTTGTTAATCTACATTGCAGTGCAAATCCGTAAGTTGCCAAACTATCTTGCCCATAGATTTTTATTTGTTGGTCAGACAATTTATAACCTCCTGCAATGAATATTTGTGTTTTTACCAAATCGATACCAGTCACCATTTCGGTTACTGTGTGTTCGACCTGAATTCTTGGATTCACTTCAATAAAAAAGATGTTGTCTTGTTGATCTACCAAAAACTCAACCGTTCCAATATTATTATAATTAACTTCCGAAGTGATCGCAATTGCATATTTGTAAAGCGCATCTTTAACGGTTTGCGATACATTAAAAGAAGGAGCGACTTCAACTACTTTTTGGTGCCGACGTTGTACGGAACAATCGCGTTCAAACAAATGACGAATATTGCCATGTCTGTCGGCAACAATTTGTACCTCAATATGTTTTGGATTTTCGACATACTTTTCTAAAAACATGGTGCCATCACCAAAAGCATTTAAGGCTTCATTACTTGCGGAATTAAAATTTTGTTCTAAATCCTTGTCAGTTCTTATGACGCGCATACCTCTTCCGCCACCACCAGAGGCTGCTTTTAGCATTAATGGATAGCCTATCGCGTTAGCTTCCGAAATAGCAATCGTTAATGAGGTTAGATCATTTTGGTTGCTTTCTATAATTGGGATATTACATTTTACAGCGATTTTCTTAGCTGTTATTTTATCACCCAAAGCATCCATAACTTCTGGATCTGGACCAATAAAAATGATGTCGTTTTCAGCACATCGTCTGGCGAATTCTGAATTTTCAGATAAGAACCCATAGCCAGGATGGATGGCGTCTACATTTTTCTCTTTTGCTAATGCTACAATTTCTTCAATATCTAAATACGGTTTTAGAGGATCATTATCTTCACCAATTTGATACGACTTGTCTGCTTTATTTCTGTGTTGGGAATACCGATCTTCATAGGTGTAAACTGCAACTGTAGCAATATTAAGTTCAGCACAAGCTCTTAAAACACGAATCGCAATTTCACTTCGGTTGGCAACTAAAATTTTCTTAATTTTCATGTCTTTATTTTATTGTTTTTCAATGGTCACCTGCAGTTCTATTTTAATTATTCTCTTAGGTAATAAAAATTTTGAACATGTGCGTTTCACGGTAGATAAAAAATTTATTTTATGATATATGGGTTTTCATTTTGGTAATTTCTAATGACAAATTGTAGTACTGCATTTAATAATTCGCCCATATTTTTTGAACGTTTAATTCGAACATCTCCTGTTAAGTTGAATAAGCCTTTTTTTAATTGTTTTACTTTTTCAGGTGAAGAAATGATGTCTTTTTTCATGCATTTTATTAGGTGGTTTAAGCGTTTATGTTCACTCTTAGCGCGTTTTGCTAATAATGAGCGTTCTTCTTTTTCGTATTGCTCTATTGACTCTTTAGCTAAAACTTTTAAGCTCATATTTACGAGTGCGTTGTTTTCTTTTAAAAACTGAGGTTTATATACTTTTGGATTGCCTTCATAACTCTGTTGATCAAAATCTACTGCACGAATACGATATTGTTTACGGTCGAAATCGTAAGTAATTACGATAACGTAGTTGTACGATCGCATATCTGCTAATAATCTAACAAAGCAACGTTCATTAAATTTAACAAATTCCTTAGCCAAAGCACGTTTGTCTTGTTCTGAAATGGTATTAAGATATTCGCTTATGTAAGTGTCTCCTGGTATTCCAGAAATATGTTCTTCTATTAAAGTGTCTCGATGAACTAAAAAATTAATGTGATTTGGAGATAATATATCTTCTAGTTCTAAGCCATAAATACGTGATGCATCTGCCTTTTTTATGTAAAGAAAGATATAGTTGTCGTTTAAAATATTTCTAACCTTTATACGGAAAGGCTTCGTGTTGCCAAAGGTGCAAAAGTCTATACTGTCAATATTTAAATATGGAATAATGCTATCACTACCATCAGAATGTAAAATGGAATACACCTGTTTTAAACTGAGATCTATTTCGTCACGCTCGTATTCGGCATAATAACAACTGATCCAAAGCGTGTCTTTTCCATTGGCGTCAAAAACTTCAACGGCACCTTGAAAGCGTAATAAGTCATCATAAAATATAGGTATTTTTATATTTCTTCCTTGGGCAGTTAGATAATTTGATAATAGACTACTTATAGGATATGCTGGTTTTTTTTTAGAAATAAGTTTTTTATCCATTTTGATTTGGTCTAATGGTAGTTTTAAAAGTCTTGTTTTAAGTGTTTTGTATTGATAATCTTAAAGTTACATAATTAATTAATACCCTGCCTTATAAGAATTTTTTTTATAGATGTAAGGTGTAAATATAACTACGATGCAAGAAATTATTCAACAAATATCGATTTGGAAACAAAATTGAACTGTTGTTAATTATCGCATAAAAAACTTTAAACGTCGTTTAAAATCTTTTGGTAAAGCATCAGTTTTTAGCATTAAATTTATATGCTCTTTATTTTTGTTTTCAGCATAAAGTAATTCAAATAATTGAAAAATTGAAATACTTTCATTGGCTTTTTCAACTAATTTTAGAGTGTCTCCTTTTTTAACATCACCTTCTTCTATTACTTTGACATACATGCCAGAGTAACCATGGTCTATAAATTGTTGTAAAACTGTTTCTGAACCAAATTTATAGGCAAACTTAAAACAAGGTTCTCTCGGTTGGGTTATTTGTACTAATGCACTACCGAGTTTATAAATGTCGCCTACAAATAATTCTTTTTCTTCTAAGTTCTCTACTGTTAAGTTTTCACCAAGCATACCATAAGTCCAATCTAAGTTTGGATATAAATTGCGCCAAAAAGGGTATTGATTGGCTGAAAACAAATAACATGCTTTAAACTCACCACCATGAACTTTTCGATCTGAAACTTCATCACCTCTAACTTCTTCTTTTCCTAAATGTATAGTGACATCAGTTGGCTTTTTATAAATGCCAGTAATAACTTCGTTGCCTTCCCATATAAAACTGGTTGGTTGTGCGATATTGGTAGAGATTACTTGCATGGTCTAGTGTTTTATAGTTATCCAAATAGGGAATAAACTCTTTTAAATTTTTTATAAGCTTCTGGGATTTTAGTTAATGGTTCTTCTGTAAACGAAAAGGTTTTGTTCGCTTCAGAAATCCAATACCGTTTGCCTAGTTCTCCATCCGCAGATTTTGTATGAGATTTAGGGAAATTAGTCATTGAGAACTTACCATCTTTATTTAATTCTATGCCAAATACTTTTAAGTCTAATACTTTGTTATAGGTTAAGCGTATTTTTGAATTTAATGCTTTAGTGTCTTTAGAGATGAAGAAACGTTTCTCTTTTTTTGTATAATCCTTAAACTCTGAACTCCACTTATAAGTTGCTTTAGAAATAGCGGCTAATTCTGTTCTAACTTTTAGATTATCACTTTCATTTTGAATAATTGACACAATATTTTTACGTAGAATGACAATAGTTTTCTCTTCAGGATTAATATTTACTATTGTTTTCTCTGAGAGAACAAGACTTTCTTTCACTCCAAAAAATGAACCAACGACTAAGAATAGTATTTTTATAAGTTCCATAGGCTAATTTATACAAAAAAAGCGCAAGTTTATAACTTGCGCTTTAATGCTATTAATCTTAAGGGTTCTAAGGTTTTAATCTCGTCTTGTAAAAAAGCAAAATTATAATTATTAATTCATCTAAAAATTGATGTATGATAAGAAATAAATAGATTTATAATTCTTTTCTAATTCTGCTTAGGCTCTCGGTAGTAATGCCAAGATAAGAGGCTATATGGTAGTTTTTTATACTTTTTTCGATATTTGGATAGGTCTTCATGAAATCGAGGTAACGCTCCCTTGCCGATTGGGATAAATTAGATAAAATTCTTTTTTGAAAACCGGCAAATGCGCGTTCAAGTTTTATTCTAAAAAAACGATCTATTTTAGGGATTTTCTTGTACAAATACTCTTTGTCTTTTACGGCAATTCTGTAAAGCGTTGCGTCTTGAATCACTTCAATAGTCATTATGGACTTTTCTGAGGTAAAAAACCCTGTATAATCACTAATCCACCAATCTTTAATACCAAACTGAACCGTGTGCTCTTTGCCATGAGTATCTATATGGTAGCTTCTTAAACAGCCGTCTAAAATATAGTATTGCTCATTAACAGATTCACCTGCGTTCAGTAAAACGCTACCTTTCTTTACATTTATTTTATGAAAAAGAGAGGTGATTATTTCTACCTCATTTTCTGTGAAAATAACGTCTTTAAAAATGTCTTTTATTTTGAAATTATCGCTCTGCACCTAAAAGTTAAATTATTCATTAAATATATGTAAAAGCTTTTAAATGAGTGTGTTAAAATCGACGTTATGGTTTAAAAATAGTTTATCGATTTTTTTATATAAGAAAAAACCACTTTATTTAGTAACGTGGTTTTTAATACTAAACGATTAACTGAAATAATTTCAATATATCATCTTAGTCTTTCTGTTGAGTGATGTTTATCAATTTTCCTGCGACAGTAGTCACTTCTCTTATTGTACCAGAGGTGTTTGCAACTACCGCAATAACAGTATTTAGACTAGGGATTACAAATAATTGCATTGAGGTGCCGCTTTGTGCTCCATTATATCTTCTTTTTGCACGCCTACATAAAGGTAGAACCCAAACCATTATTCACCTTTTCTAAACTGTGGTGTTCTCCCATGAGTTTAAAAGTGTCGCTACGCACTAATGTATTATTGATTAAGGTCTTCCGAATTTATAAGATTGTTTGTAGTAGAGTAGAAACCACCGGCTGGAATTCTGTTACTTAAATTAATAGTCTTAGCCTCTTTAATTTTTCCTTTGCGAACTCTAAGATATAGTGTTGTTGTATGTTCTTGTTTCACTTCAGGTTTCTCTATTCTTGTGTTCGCCATTTTCGCTTTATCCCAAATATCAGTTTGCATATATGCCTCATAAGATAAACCTGAAACTTTTTCTATAAGTATACCAAGAATTACATAGCCATAACTTGTATAGTAGAACTCTTTAACAGGTTTAAAACGAAGTTTGTGGTACTTAAATACAGCATAAGCATCTAATAAAGTCGCGTAATTATTTTTGTTGTCAGCTTCTTTATCGTTTTTGTAAGTATCCATTACAAATGTATGTGCCAACAAATGTTTTGTAGTGATTTTTGTTTTTGAATAAACTCAGGTATGTAGTTGTCAATAGGTAATAAGTCTTGCTCTACCAATTGCATTATAGCGATAGCTGCCATCGATTTGGTGATCGAAGCCGTTCTAACTTCAGTGTATAAAGTAAAATCTTGTTTTTTATCTTTATCTGCGTAACCTTTAGCAGCCTCCTATGTGATGTCTCCATTTACGGAATAACTTGCTGATGCGCCAATTGCAAAACCATCCTTTACTAAAGTTTCTAGTAACGCATTAGAGGTTTTAGTTCTATCTTTAGTAACACTAAAAAATGTGTGTAATAATGAAATGATGGCTATAAAAAATGTCTTATTCATGATGAAAATATTTAAAATTGATTTGATTAAAAAATAGACAAGAATTGTCCACTAATCAATTCCTCTATTGGTTTGGGATAAACTATTCGTTTTTAGGGAATGTCTAAATGACCTCTAATAGTGCTGCTCTGTAATTTTCGGAAACAGGTACTTCCATTTCTGTTAACACGATAGTGCTAGAACTCTTCCCTTCTTTAAAGTGAGTTGGGTTAATTAAATGAGAACGATGTACTTTTAGTAAATCTGGAATACCTTTTAATGTATTACGTAATAATTTTTTATGTAATTCTCCTTGCGTTAAATAGCTCACTTCAACATAATTATCTGCACTAGAAATACAGATTAAATCTTTTGGTAAAATCTTCAAAACATCTAATTTACTATCCCTTTTTAAGATGCTGTTGTTTTGGGTTTTATTGGGCACTTTTTTGTTTAGAAACCACCTAGAGAATAGAATTATAGTAAGAAGTACAAAAAATATAGGAAGATAAACTTCATGCAAGAATTTTTGAAAATCATAATTCCCATTAACAATACTAGATTTGTAATAGCTGTTGCTTAATATAATTTGAATACAATGAAAAGAACTTCAGAAAGCAATGCCTATTTCTCAAATTGTTTAAATGTCCAATTCTGGATAGGAATCAAAGACATATAAACCACAAAACTTACAATTCCATAAATAGGAAGAATTTCTAGACGGACGCTAAATTTAGGTTCTGCGATATAAAAAGGAGCAATAAGAACCAAAAACAACACTAACCATAGACTAATTACTAGAGCAATGATTGTATGGTATTTATAAGATATGTTTAAAGGGAAGTTTGCATGGATTGCTAATAGATGAAAATTTTTACAACGACAAGGAATAAAAAAACCACTTTGAATTAACAAAGTGGTTTTAGGTTGTTTTTGATAAGATTCCTGTGTTCGTAGGAATTTATTTATTTAATCATCTCATAACTTCGCTTAATAAAGTTCGTCAACTCTTCACCTTTTAATAGGCCTTGAGATAAACGCGCTAAATCTAAACTCTGCGTGATTAAACGTTCTTGTTTCTTTTTGGTTTTAGTACCTAAAATTTCACCAACCAATGCAGAATTTGTGTTTACGATGAGGTTATACATTTCTGGCATATTACCAAACATATTCATTCCGCCTCCACCACCTGTGGCTTGCATCTCTTTCATACGACGCATAAACTCTGGTTGTGTAATTATAAATGGAGACGCATCGCTATCCATAGCTTCTAACTGTACAGCAAACTTTTCAGAAGGAATCGTTTCTTTTAATAAAGCTTCTAATGCTGTGTTCTCTTTTTCAGACAATTTAGAAATTGCAGTCTCGTCTTTCTTAATTAAATTATCGATATGATCACCATCAACTCTAGCAAAAGTAATATTCTCTTTAGTAGATTCTAACTTCTGAATTAAATGCGGAACAATAGGAGAATCTAACATTAAGACCTCGTAACCTTTTGCCTTTGCAGCTTCAATATAACTGTGCTGTTGGTCTTTATTAGATGCATAAAGAACTACAAGCTTGCCATCTTTGTCTGTTTGATTTGCTTTTATAGTATTAAATAATTCTTCGTATGTAAAGAATTTACCATCTACCGTTGGGTATAAAGCAAAAGCATCAGCTTTCTCAAAGAATTTATCTTCAGATAACATACCGTATTCAATAACGATTTTAATATCGTCCCACTTTGCTTCGAAATCTTCGCGATTTGCGTTGAATAAAGACTTTAATTTATCTGCTACTTTACGAGTAATGTAAGATGAAATTTTCTTCACCGCTCCATCAGCTTGCAAGTATGAACGCGATACGTTTAAAGGAATATCTGGTGAATCAATAACACCACGTAACATGGTTAAAAATTCTGGTACAATACCTTCAACATTATCCGTTACATAAACTTGATTTTGATACAGTTGAATTTTATCCTTCTGCATGTTCATATCATTCGTCATCTTAGGGAAATACAAAATTCCTGTTAAGTTGAATGGATAATCTACATTTAAATGAATGTTGAATAACGGCTCTTCGAATTGCGCTGGATATAACTCTCTGTAAAAGCTTTTATAGTTTTCATCCTCTAAGTCAGCAGGTTGTTTAGTCCAAGCTGGATTTGGATTATTGATGATATTATCTACCGTAATCTGTTTGTGTGGCTCAGTCGTTTCTTTACCTTCAGCATCAGTCGTAGTTGCTGGAGTAAATTCTGGATCGTTTATCTCATTAGTTCCAAATTTAATTGGAATAGGCATAAATTTATTATACTTATTTAATAACGTACTAATTCTTGCGTCTTCTAAAAACTCAGTAGAATCTTCAGCAATATGAAGAATAATCTCAGTTCCTCTTTCTGTTCTGTCAGATGCTTCTAAAGTAAATTCTGGTGAACCATCACACGTCCAATGTGCTGCATCAGCTCCATTATGCGACTTTGTAATGATTTCAACTTTTTCCGCGACCATGAATGCAGAGTAGAAACCAAGACCAAAATGGCCTATGATTCCTGAATCTTTAGCAGAATCTTTATACTTATCTAAAAACTCTTCAGCCCCAGAAAAAGCGACTTGGTTAATGTATTTTTCAACCTCTTCGGCCGTCATTCCTAAACCTTGATCAATGATGTGAAGTTTTTTTCCTTCTTTATCAACCTTTACTTCTAGGATTGGATTACCATACTCAGATTTAGATTCACCAATACTGGTAAGGTGTTTTAATTTTAGTGTGGCGTCTGTACCATTACTAATGAGCTCACGTAAAAAAATTTCGTGATCACTGTATAAGAACTTTTTAATTAGCGGAAAGATATTCTCTACCGATACATTAATACTTCCTTTTGTCATAATTATAATTATTTTTCGTCACTTCGAGTGTTTCGAACTATATCGAGAAATTATCGATACTTCGACTTTGTCTTAACTCAAACTGACAACATTAGTTGTTTTATTGTTTACTTAACTACTAGTCAAATAAAATACCAAGAAAATATTTATGACAAGATGGCATAAAAAAACCATTCGTTTTACGGAATGGTTTTTCAAAATTATATAATAGTAGTCACTTAATCTTTAATCTTTTCTTTTAGGTCTTCGATAGTTTGCACTTTCACAACCCGATTTTTCACATGTTTATCTAGCCATTGGTCTTGTTCCCAAAGCATGTGCATAATAGATTCTTTAGCTCTGTAACCATGACTCTCTTTAGGTAACATTACTAGTCTCACTGTTGCGCCTAATCCTTTGAGTGCATTAAAATAACGTTCACTTTGTAATGGATATGTGCCAGAATTATTATCTGCTACACCATGAATTAGAAGTAAAGGCGTCTTCATTTTATCAGCATGCATAAAAGGTGACATGTTATAATAAATCTCTGGTGCTTCCCAATAACTACGCTCTTCACTCTGAAAACCAAAAGGGGTTAGCGTTCTGTTATAAGCTCCACTTCTTGCAATTCCGGCAGCATACAGATTAGAGTGCGATAGTAAATTAGCCGTCATAAAAGCTCCATAACTATGACCGCCAACTGCAACTTTATTTCTATCTATATAGCCAAGATCATCAACAGCACCTATTGCTGCTTTTCCGTTGGCAACTAATTGTGTCCTAAAAGAATCATTAGGCTCTTCATTGCCTTCTCCAACTATAGGGAAAGCCGCTCCATCCAATACTACATACCCTTTGGTTACCCAATAGATTGGCGAACCCCAATTAGGATATACAAATTTATTAGCGTTAGCTGTACTTTGAGAAGCACTTGCTTTATCCTTATATTCTCTAGGATATGCCCATAAAATCATTGGGTATTTTTTACCGGTTTCGTAATTTAACGGCAAATATAAAGTACCGTCTAAATCTAATCCATCGTCACGCTTATAGTTAATGACGCGCTTATCTACATTCTCTAAACTTTTAAATGGGTTGTCAAAAGCGGTAATTGCAGTAAGGCCATTTTTTTTATTAATATTTCTAATATAATAGTTTGGATATTCTGTTTGAGATTCTATTCTTACTAAGATTTCTCCCTTTTTCATGTCAATTGCAGAATTTAGACTTTCTAACTTATCTATATATTCTGACTGGTATACGCGTTTTGTTTTATCTGTTTTTACGCTATACTCATCAATAAATGGGAATTGCCCTTCTTTTGAGTAACCAGCTCCCATTAGATAGAGTTTATCATTATTCATTTCTAGTGTATACCGGCCTAACTCATTTTTTGATTGTACAAAGCTTCCAGGATTGCTATAAACATCTTGATAATTTCTATCTGAAATAATCTTTGCTTTTTGCTTATTATCTGATGGATTAAATACGTACGTTTTTGTGTTTCTTGTATTCCACCATCTGTCATAAGCAACCGCGGTTTGGTCATTTCCCCAATCTATACCAGCAAAACGTTGTTCTGTTTTTAAAATTAATTTTGCATTAGCAGTAAAAGGAGCATTTTGTTGGTAAACAGCATCTCTGTAGTCTACATTTACTTCAGGGTCGCCATTATCTAAAGCTTCTGCCCAAACTAAAGAAGCTGGTTTATCTGCTCTCCAGCTCATGTTACGTTTTCCTGCTCTTGTAGCCATGAAACCTTTTGGTCTCACTTCGTCTAAAGCAACTTTGTTAACGGTTTTAATTTTGTTTCCGTTAGTGTTATAAATTATACTTTCGCTAGGAAATCTTGAGTAGGTTACTAAATAAGAAAATGGTCTCTCAATTTTAGTAATCATTACATAGGCACCATCTGGAGAAAAACTAACACCACGATACATATCTGCTTCCAAAAAGTTTGTAACCGAACCATTAATAGATATTTTTTTTATTTCAGAACGTGCTAATTGTTCAAAGTTAAATTCGTCATTTGGTGTTTTTAATAAATCTTGATAGGTTCTGTTTTGTGCTTTTTCTCCATCACTTACAGAAACGGTAGGTCCTGATGGTACAGCAACAGCAGTATTGATTAACGGCTTTCTATCTGCTGGTAACATTTTTACTAATAAATGTTTATTATCCTTCATCCAATTTAAAGTACTACCCATATTTGCATTTACAGTAGCAGTTGTTAATTTTGAGACTTTCGTATCATTAATATTGAGAACCCAGACTTCTACACCACTATTTGTTGTGTTTAGACAAGCAATCATAGATTCGTCTGGCGACCAGCTAAAACCAGATAATCTTGGATTTTCTGGTAATCCAATTACTTGTTTAGCATCTTTATCTGATGTTTTTTTGACTTTTAAATTTGTGTAGTAAGTCGTTCTGCTACCAATGTTTGTAATAGGGTTTATTCTAAGTCCGGCTAAACGTAGTTCTGTTTCAGAAAGTTCTGATATAGACTTGTACTGATTGCGATATAGCAATACCATATGTTCCCCTTTACTATCAATCTGAACGCCAGGTGCAAGATCTACATCTGCGAGTTCTAGTATTTCTTGTGAGGGTTGTTGGTACTTTAAATTTTGTTGCGCATAGCTGTTTACAACTATTAAAAACGCAAATAATTGGAAAAATAATTTCATAATGAGTTTTAAAGTTTGATTAATTGCATTCAAGATACTTATAATGTATGCCTATAAATGTGAGAGAATTGTTAAAATTATAAATTGTGTTATGCATGCATAACGAATCCAAATTGGAATAAAAGTAAATTGTTTCTTATAGATTAACTTCGCATTATTAAATAGATACTATGTACAATTCAAAAATAATAGGCTTAGGTAAGTATGTTCCAGACAACGTTGTTACTAACGAAGATTTATCTAAAATGATGGACACCAATGATGATTGGATAACAGAGCGTACAGGTATTAAAGAACGTCGTTGGGTCGAAAAAGGGAGTGGTGATACTACGGCTACAATGGGTGTGAAAGCCGCTAAAATTGCGATTGAACGTGCAGGTATAGATAAGGATGATATTGATTTTATCATTTTTGCGACATTAAGTCCAGATATGTATTTTCCTGGTCCGGGTGTACAAGTACAACATGCTCTAGATATAAAAACGGTTGGTGCTTTAGATGTACGTAACCAGTGTTCTGGTTTTGTATATGCTATTTCCGTAGCTGATAACTTTATAAAAACTGGGATGTATAAAAACATCTTAGTTATTGGTAGTGAGTTACATTCTTTTGGTCTAGATAAAACGACTAGAGGTAGAGGAGTTTCTGTAATTTTTGGTGATGGTGCAGGTGCTGCAATATTAACTAGAGAAGAAGATATGTCTAAAGGTATTTTATCTACACACTTACATAGCCAAGGTGAACATGCAGAAGAATTGGTATTGATTGCACCAGGAATGGGTAAGCGTTGGGTAAGTGATATCTTAGAAGATAACGATCCTAATGACCAAAGTTATTTCCCTTATATGAATGGCACATTTGTATTTAAAAATGCAGTTGTCCGTTTTAGTGAAGTGATTATGGAGGGTTTAATGAAAAACAACTTGCAGGTAGATGATATTGATATGTTAATTCCGCACCAAGCCAATTTACGTATTGCACAATTTATACAGCGTAAGTTTAAGTTAACTGACGACCAAGTCTTTAACAACATACAGAAATATGGAAACACCACAGCTGCGTCGATCCCAATTGCTTTAACTGAAGCATGGGAAGAGGGTAAGGTAAAAGAAGGAGATACCGTTGTATTGGCTGCTTTTGGTAGTGGCTTTACTTGGGGAAGTGTGATTGTTAAGTGGTAAAACCCCTTTAAAAAAAAGAGATCTTGTGGATTTAGTACTGACTTGACTTTTTTTAAATTTTGAACTAACTTCTTTTAACGTCTGATATAAGTCATTAAAAACAGTCTCATATCATTAAAGTTAAACGCAACATCACAAAAAGCCCAAACAACTAACGTGTATGGGCTTTTTAACTATTAACCAACTTAACTAACACTATTATAAAAATTAATTTATAATTACTATTAACTAAAACTTATCTCATTACTATAGACGTAAAAGTTTCAATTTTATTTTATTGAAAAATGGATTTAACTTGTATTTAACAAAAACCCGAAACATAGCGCTTCGGGTTTTTTTATTTAATAGCTAAACATTAACACTAACCATCAACTATTTATGTAGGCTATTAAACATTATCTTCACTTGTTATATTAAAGACAATTTAAAAAGCTGAGTGTGACACTTTATTATGGGTTATTACATAAACCCTCCACCATCTTTCTCATTGTCGTCTCGTTGCTTACGAGATTTTGCTCTGTATTTTCCTCCACCAAAACGGTAAGATAAACCAGCGAAAATCGTTTTAAATTCTGGCTGTACAAGGACGTCTTGTCTAAAAGGACGCTCACTGAGTATATTTATTTCTTGTGTATTAAATACATTATTAAAGTTTAAGCTAAATGTTGCTCTGTTATCTTCTAAGAAGCTATAGCGCATTCCTAGATTAACAAAATACATAGGCTCCATTTCAAAATTTAGACCCGTATCTTTTCCGCGATACATTGCAAATGCTGAGAGGGATAGTTTCTTTGTGACTTTAAAATTGTTGAATACTCTAAAATTATAAATAAGGTTGTCGACTTCAATATTGTTTAAGTCTATATCGTCCTCAGTCGGGTTAACAATATTTGGATCTAGACTTTCTGCAAAACCACGTTGTGTGCGACCATACAAATCAAAGCTTGCATTAAAATTCCACCATTTTGTAGGTTTATAACTTCCAGAAACTTCTACACCATAAGCTGAAGTATTACCGAAATTATCAACTCTTAATATTACTCTGCCAGATCCTAAGGTTGAACGATCAACAAAAAGACCTTGGTTAATCTCATCTTCGATAAGTCTGTAAAATACACCACCAGTAATACTGCCTTTTTCTAGATTTCTTGTGTAATTTACTTCAAGAGAGTTTGTAAATTGTGGTTCTAACTCCTGATTTCCAAATTGCGATATTAAAGGGGTGTTAAACTCTGGTATTGGATTTACTTGTCCTACGCTTGGTCTATCAACTCGACGACTATAACTGAATTGATAGGAATTCTTATCCGTTGGATTATAAGTTACAAAAGCAGATGGATAGACTTGTACATAATCATTTTCAAAAGGAAACTCTGTAACTATGTTATTTGCTAAATCTGTATCTACAGCAAATGCATCAACGTTAACCGTCTCTGCTCTAAGACCTAATTTATAAGACCATTTATCTAGTTGTTTGCTATAACTGGCGTAAAGCGAATAAATGTTTCTTTCATAATTAAAAGCTGTGGATGTAGGAATGTAATTTCCAAGTTCATCTTGCACACGTGCATCGGAGGTATAAGACAGATCGTTAGTAAAAAGTCTTATCTGAGCACCGAACTCAAGTTTTGTAGATTCAGACAATGGGTTTACATAATCTAAATTTACAGTGGTGCGCTCTCTGTCTGTGTCTGTGAATTCATCAAAATTGGGTCTTACATTTGCTCCAGAAAATCGGTTAAATGTTTCTACATCATTATTAAAAATATTATAATCTATTTCTAATTCAATATTATGTCCTTCTTTATCAAAATCTAATTTGTAGTTGGCATTGTATTGTTGACTGTTATTTTCATTGCTATTATCAATGATCTGAGTTTGACTTAAGTTAGTGTCATTGCCAAAAGTTAATGTAGACTCTCCTAAAGCTCCACCATCAAATATATTTTGATTTGAGAATAGCGAGAAGGTGTTTTTATCATTGATATAATAGTCTACACCAAATTTAAATAAGTGTGAATTACGTTCTTCTAATAAATCTAAATCTTGAATTAATTCTGATGCTGTCTGTTCTAGAACTATAGCATTTCTGTTGTCGGATATGTTATTACCATAACTTCCATAAAAATTCAACTTACCATTTCTATAATTCATGTCAATAGAACTATTAAACTTAGGTTCTAATTGATAGCCTAATCCAAGATTTACATTACCATTAAAACCAATATTTACATTCTTATGTAGTATTATGTTTATAATACCGCTCATACCATCAGGATTGTATTTGGCAGATGGGTTGGTAATCAATTCTATTTGTTTTATAGATGTGGAAGGGATTTGTCTTAGCAACTGTGCCGTGGGAATGTTAGATAATTTTCCATCTACCATAACCTGCACATTTTGATTTCCTCTAAGCGCTATTTCACCAGTTTGTTGATCTACATTTACAGTAGGAATATTATTCATAATATCTGATGCAGTTGGCCCAGAAGTCGTCAAGTCTTTACCGACATTTATAACTTTACGGTCAATTTTTTGCTGAATGGTAGTTGTTTCAACTATGATGGTAACTTCGTCTAAAGACTCGGCACTTTCTGCTAGCATAATATCTCCAACATCTATATTATAGCCATTTTTTCCAATATTTATCTGTTTTTTAATAGTCTTGTAGCCGATGAATTTAATTTCGACGTTTACATTGCCTTCAGGTATCTTGCTGATTTTAAAAGTACCATCACTATTGGTAATACTACCGGTAATGATCTTATCTGCAACATTTTTAATAATTACATTAACATAAGGTAATGGCTCATTGAGCTCTGCATCCATAACGCGTCCTAAAATTGAACCGTTTTTAATTTCCGAATTGGAGTTGGGTTGTGCACTTAAAATGGCTGATGAGACCATTATAAGCATTAAGAAGAAATGCTTCATTTTTTGATTGTTTTTTGATTGTTTTTGATTGTATGTTATAATGTAGACGACTACATTTACAATATGTTACTGTATTTAACATTCCTTAACATCTATTAAACAGTATGAAGAAAAAAACATTAGTACTTGGAGCATCGCTTAAGCCAGAACGCTATTCAAATATTGCTATTAATAGATTGGTGAATTATAATCACGATGTCAAAGCCTTTGGTTTAAGAGAGGGTGAGGTAAGTGGTGTTAGTATTGACACAGAACTAGTGTCTTATGATAACATTGATACAGTCACTTTATACTTAAATCTTAAGCGCCAGGTGGCGTATTACGATTATATTATTGGCTTAGAACCTAAACGGGTTATTTTTAATCCAGGTACTGAGAATCCTGAATTTTATGAGTTATTAAAAGCACATACTATTGAATTTGAAGAGGCTTGTACTTTAGTGCTGTTAGGAACAGGGCAGTATTAAATTTACTTTAAAAAGGAAACTTTAGAATTTACTAAAGTACCAACACCAATACCTTGATCTACACCAACCTCTACAGCAGCTCTATAATGAATACCTCCATAAAGTCTACTTTCTGCAGCTTCATTTGCAGCTAGTTTAAAGGATTTAAATTGGCGCATTGGTAAGCCATAAGGTAATTCTGTAGTATCATTAAAAGCAAAATTGTCACCAAAAATTTTGGTTAAAACTTCAGAGGAAGCAGCAGATACTACTGAATGTCCACTTGTGTATTCTGGGAAAGGTGGTGTTTGGATTATTGGAGCCCACTCTAAATCTATGTATTTATTTATTAAAGTTTCTGGCCTAATGAGGTTACTTTTATATTTTTCATCCCAACAACTTATAAAAGCATCTGCAATAGCTACAGATGTTTTGGTATAAGCAAAGACTGTTTTTTCAAAATCAGAATTGGTTTGTTTGCATGCAATTTTACAAATACCAATCCAATGTGCACCAGGTGTGATTTTTTTCTCAGCAAACATAAAGTGTCCTTTATTTACGGACACAAAAGGGTTACAATCCCAAAAACGCGCAATTGAAATCTCTTCGGAGTCATCACCTTTTGCTCTAATAGTATTATTTAAGTTTACAACATCCATTAATTCGTTATGAAATGCAGACCCTTTTTTTAAAGAAAACGGAGGATGAGTTTTGGGTTTAAATTGTGCTGCAGAATCTAAAACAAATGGTCTTATTTTGTTCCAATGTGGTTCAATACCTTTCATGTAAGCTGGTGGAGTAGGTTCCCAACGCGACTCATCATCTGTATAAATGTTATAGTCTGGCATGGTACGCGTTTCGGAATACTTGTCCGCATTCATCCATTCTTTTATTTGCTCGGAAATTACTAAAGCGTAAGTTTTAGAACTTTCAAATTCATTAGGGTTTATGGTTTTCCATTCTTTGTACAAACTATCTCTATAAACTTCTATTCTATCAGCAGAAAACACGAGTTCTTTAGCTACATCTATATAAGCTATGACTGCTGCTAGTTTAAGATTTACATCTTCGTCTGTTTTAGAAATGGCGGTGATATTCAACTCATTTAACTGGTTGTTTAACGATTTATACGTGCTGTTATTTTGATTTAAAACTTCATAAGCAGCAATATTAGGATACACATAAATACGACTAGCAACAGGAGGCGAGAATATGTCGTGTACCATGATTTCTGTTAATTTATCTACTGAATTGTGATAGTCATCAGTTGAGATAGTAATAGATTTATAATCTTTTTCACAAGAAAACAAACCCGTAAAAAGGATAAGCAATAAAACAGAATGTTTAGGTTTCATATATTAATTTTTATACGAGTAAACCTTTAATTTATCGTTGTTAGAAAGAATTATAAGTAGGTTTTTTTCTTTCATTTTAATAGTTTCAATTTGCTTAATCTGAGAATTAAAAGGTTCGATTCCAAAATTAGAAACAGGTTGGTAATTAGATTCATCTTCAGCAATTAAACCTTTTAAGGCTGAATATGAACCATGATACGTGTTTACTCTATAGGAATTACCACCAACTAGTAATTGATATTTATCATTGATACTTAACTCAGAAAATGAAGTTATTGGTGCTAATTGAAAGGCGTCTTCAAATACCACAAATTCATTGAAATTACCATTATTGTTTTTTAAATAACCCGAAGCTAAAGTGTGTACTTCATACTTTATGGCATCATTAATAGTTCCTTTTCTGAGCACTTCTTCAATAGTTTGACCTGCATAGCTTTTGTGATCTACATATAATTTACTAATGATATTCATTTGAGCAGCCAATTCGTCTTTAGAATTTAAAGGATAATAATTACCATCTTTATTATAAGCTATCACTGTTTCTTTTTTGCCATTCTTATCAAAATCAGAATAATACATGACTAATGCTCCATCAAAATTAAGATTGAATTTGGTGTTAGTTCCCCAATTACCTAATAAGATGTCTTGGTCTCCATCATTATCCATATCATAAGTTGAAATGGTTTGCCACAAACCATTGAAGTTTTCTAGGATTGTTATTTCCTTTAATTTCCCTTTAGTATTAATAAATAGCCTTGGTGCATCCCATTCTGTTGCGACTAATAAATCTTTTAAATTGTCTCCGTTTATATCTTGCCAAATAGCTGAATTCACTTTAGAGTTGAGTTTAAAATTTTCATCTTTTGTAAATTCACCTTTACCATTATTAATTAAAATATAAGAATCAACAGACTTGCCAAAGTCTTTATAATCTGTCAGATTACCTATAAACAAGTCGGTGTCACCATCATTATCATAATCGTAAGCTTTTGAAGTTGAGGTCACCAATATATTCGCTGGAATTCTGTTTTCTGAACGCTCAAAAGTTCCATTTTTATTTATATAAAGACGATCAACTTGGTAAGTCTCATTTTTATATTCGTTTATTCCTGAAGCGACATAAAGGTCTAAATCACCATCGTTATCTGCATCAAAAAAGGTAGCGTCATTATCTTCAAAAGCTTTATCATCTTCAAAAGTTATTTGTTTTTTAGTAGAGAATCTAGTGCCAGAATTCATGAATAATTGTGCAGGTTCTCCAGAAGCATTTCCTATAAAAATGTCTTCAAAACCATTATTATCTATATCTGCTTTTGCAATAGCAGGCCCAAGCGTTGATATTTTATAAGGAATTAATTTCTCTTGTATAAAATCATTGTAATTATCTTCTTTGTGTGTATAACCTATAAGATTCTCTCTTTTGAAATATGGTGTTTTATTAGACGGGTTATCGTAATTATAAATAGTATTAGTAGACGTGTAAACAATTTTAAGTCTTTGGTTTATTTCTGGATTTTTAACTGTTTGCAATTTGTTATTTGGCCAAATAATTTGAATTGAATCTATCGCAGTAGCATCATTTATTCCAAAATGTAATTTACTGTCTACTGAAGATAGGAACCCTCTAGATGTATACAATTGTTTTAATTGATGTTTGTTGTCTGAGTAAATAATAGCTTTAAGCCCTATACCTTGATTATTAGATTTTTTGTATTCAAAATCTAACGAAATATAGTTTTTACTACCATTTGTTGTGTTTTCATACAAGCCAGCAGTTTCATTAAAATTATTAGTAATAATGTCTAAATCACCATCTAAATCTAAATCCACATAGATAGCTCCGTTAGAAATATTGGCTTCATTTATTATCCAATCTCCTGTTTTATTTTCAAATAATTTAGAATTCCCTTCAAATATTTCATTGGTTACTTTTCCGCTGGGCATTTCATCAATAGAGTTAAATAACCATTCTAAACCCTCATTTTCAGTACGTCCTTTAAAAGCACTAGAGACATATTTTTTAAAATCTAAACCATTTGGTCTTCTATGAATACCATTAGATATAAATAAATCTTGATGGCCATCATTATTGAAATCAGCAAAGAGTGGTGCCCAACTCCAATCGGTGTCAGCTACTTTATTTAACAATGCGGTTTCCTGAAAATACTCTCCTGAATTATTCATCTGAAGCATATTTCGAGAATATTGGTCTTTATAGCCTAACTTGTTGAGGTGTACTTGCATATTAAACATGGCGTCATCTCCTTCTGTTTCTTTTAGAACTTTTTCGTTTTTTGGTAACATATCTAAGGTCATAAGATCTTGGTAACCATCTCCATTGATATCTGCTGCATCACTTCCCATTGAAAACCTACTAATCGTTGTGAATTTTTCTGCAAGACTTTCTGTGAAAGTACCATCTTGATTGTTTAGATAATAATAATCGTCTTCATGGAAATCGTTACAAACATAGATGTCATCCCAACCATCATTATTGAAATCGGAAACAGAAGCACTTAAGCCATAGCCGTTAACTCCTCCAAAAATATTAGACGATTCGCTAACATCTGTGAATGTGCCATTATCGTTGTTTAATAGAACGTCCCCTACAAGTGGTTCACGCTGATTTCGTAAAGCAGCTCTTCCGTGCGATAAATTTGTGTGTACTGCGTGGTTTACTATATAGACGTCTAAATCATCATCTTTATCATAATCAAAAAAGTAAGCTTGTGTAGAATAGCCTTTAAAATCTAGACCGTAATCTTTGGCTTTTTCTGTAAATGTACTATCACCATTATTAATAAACAGCTCATTATGACCTTCAAAATCTAAAAGTCCGGACACTGCACAAACATAAATATCTAGTAAGCCATCGTTATTAATATCTACCATAGTAACTCCAGTATTCCAACTAGAATTCCCTTTGATATTTGCTTTTTCTGAGACGTCTTCAAATTTTAATTCACCTTTATTTAAATAGAGTTTATTTTCACCTGTGTTAGATATAAAAAACAAATCTGATAAGCCGTCATTATTAATATCGCCAGCTGCAACACCACCACCATTGTAGTAATAAATGTAATTTATAATGCTATGTTGTGCGTCTTCTGTAACTAAGTTAGAGAAATCTATTCCAGAATCTTCGGAAGTTACTTTGTTGAGAATAAAATTTGATTTTGCAGTTGGTGTTTTTTCTTCATTTTCACAGGCAAGCAAAACGCAAATTGATGCCAATACAATATTTATCTTTTTCATTTAACGTGATGGTTACTCAACTGAACAAAGATAAGGTTTTCTTAACAAATATTTAACACAAGGTAGTAGTATTTGGAAGTGTTAGTTAATTCTCTGAGATTTATCGCTTTTTTTAAGATTTAATATGAATTTTTGATTCTTTAATAAGAAATAATCCTAAAAACATGAGTAAGCCGTTAATGATTAAAATTTCAAATCCAATTTCATAGCCATTAAACAGTTCTTTTGAATATAAATTGAGAATATAAGATAGTATTGGAGCCACAATAGCTATAATCCAAACAAATCTATCTTTTATCTGAGATTTGGTGATTAATCCAAATGCAAACAAGCCTAGTAATGGGCCGTAAGTATAGCCTGCCGCTTTAAAGAGTTCCCAAATTACAGAGACATCTTTGAAAATTAAATCGAACAAAAGTATCACAACGATCAATAAAATACTAAACCCAATATGAGTTTGTTTTCTAATACGTTTTCGAGCTGATTCTTCTTTGTGTTCTATACCAATTATATCGATACAAAACGATGTTGTTAAAGAGGTTAATGCAGAATCTGCACTAGAGTAAGCTGCTGCAATAAGACCAAGTAAGAAAAATGCAGATGTTACAATACCTATTTTAGGAAGCATTGCAATTGTAGGGAATAAGTCATCTTTTGTCGCGGTAATACCATTTAATTCTGCGTATTGTGTTAGCATAAGTCCTAAGACTAAGAATAAGATATTTACAAAAACTAGGACGATGCTAAAAGATATCATATTCTTTTGTGCGTCTTTAAGGTTACGACACGTAAGATTTTTTTGCATCATATCTTGGTCCAAACCTGTCATTGTGATGGTTATAAAAATTCCAGATAAAAAGCTTTTCCAAAAATATTGAGGGTCATTACTGTCTTCAAAAAAGAAAACTTTACTAAGATTACTATTAGTGGTATTATCTATAATAGCAGACATACTATTAAGATCTAATGCAGATGCTAAAAACACAATTGCAACGACAACAGAAACTAACATAAATAACGTTTGAAGTGTATCTGTAAATATTATGGTTTTAATGCCTCCTCTAAAGGTATATAGCCATATTAAAGCAATAGTAATAATAACGGTTATGGCAAACGGAATATCAAACAAATCAAATACTAATAACTGCAATACTTTAGCTACTAAGAATAATCTAAAAGCAGCTCCAACTGTTCTAGATATTAGAAAAGCAATAGAACCAGTCTTATAACTAACCGTGCCAAAACGATCCCTTAAGTAGGTGTAGATTGATGTTAAGTTTAGTCTGTAATAAAGAGGGAGTAAAACATATGCGATAATTAGATAGCCAAAGAAGTAGCCAAAAACAACTTGCAAGTAGCCAAACTGTTTTGCTTCAACAGCTCCAGGAACAG
This sequence comes from Winogradskyella sp. UBA3174, assembly GCF_002364335.1. Classification (GTDB taxonomy): domain Bacteria; phylum Bacteroidota; class Bacteroidia; order Flavobacteriales; family Flavobacteriaceae; genus Winogradskyella. Next base: position 128,345 of record NZ_DEXW01000043.1, read on the forward strand.
AAATAAAAGTAACTCCAGACAATGAAGCGCCAATCATTCCGAAGGCTACTAAATACCAAGGAGCAGATTTATTAGCTTTAAAAAAAGCAGCATTAGAATCCTCTTTACCTGTGAAATAAGATATTAAAACTAAGACTCCAAAGTAGCAAGCTATTAATATTAGTATCGACGTAGGACTCATAAATCTTTTGATTGTTAAATAAATTTCACGAAATGTAGTACATTTGAAAAAAAAAGCCCCAAAAAATTGAACAAATATGAAAAAGTTAACCCTTTTAGTTGCGGTCCTTGCAATTGGATTTAACCTGTTTGCACAAGATTATAAGAAATTAATTGCCGAAGGTACACACACCGTATATTTTATCAGTGAAATTGCTGAACGTCATTTTGATTCCGTAGGCAGAGAAAGAGGAAATGGTTATAAACCATTTAAGCGTTGGCAATATTTTGCTGAGCGTGCGATGGATGAAACGGGTAAACTGAAATCTCCAGAATTTTATTACAACGAATTACAAAATTATAATTCTCAAATAAATAGTGAAGGTATTACGCCTAAAACTATAGTCGGTACTTGGGAAGAAATGGGACCAACGTATTGGGATGCAACTTCAGGTTACAATCCAGGAGTAGGTAGGGTAACTTCAGTAGCAATTGAAGAAGGTAATTTAAATCATATTATAGTAGGAAGTCAAACAGGTGGTGTATGGCGAAGTTTAGATGGTGGAACTTCATGGACTGTTTTAACAGATAATTTAGCCAATATTGATGTGTATGCTCTTGCTATAGATCCGTTAAACAGTTCAACTTATTATTGGGGATCTAGAGGTGGTTCAATTTTTAAGTCTACAGATGCTGGATCAACTTGGACATTGCATGGTATTTTGCCAGGAGGTAATATTAATAAAATATTAATTCATCCAACGGATGCCTCAAAAATGTATTGTAGTGCCGAAGGTTCTGGTCTATATAAATCAATAGATGGTGGTTTAAATTGGAGTAGAATTAATGGAGGTGCAACAAATGGTTATGATGTAGAATTTAAACCTGGTGATCCCAATACAATCTATGCATCTGGTAATAATTTTTATAAATCAACAGATGGTGGGTTAACGTTTAATAGTGCAGATGGATTAGACGCTTGGGCACAAGAATATGTCTCTGGGTCAAATGCTTGGACAACGAGTGGTTCTAATCAAAACAATACCGTAGTGCCGAGAACAGGTAATGCTATGGCGTTATTTTATATTGGTAACTTTTCTCAACCAAAAACAAGATTGGTATCTCCTTCATTAAACCTAAGTGGTGCAGTAAACCCTGAGGTGAAATTTTCTTACACACAAGTGAATTGGGCTGGCGATATTGATGAACTTAGAGTTTTTTATAAAACCTCTAGTGCTGGTACTTGGACACAACTAGCAGAGTATACAGCAGAATCTGCTAATTGGTCAGACATTACACTTAGCTTACCAAGTGTGAGTTCAGATTATTATATTGCTTTTGAAGGCACTTCAAATTATGGAAGAGGTTTAACTTTAGATGACATATCAGTTGAAACTAATAACTCAGGTGTTATATTTTCTGATGGCTTTGAGTCTGCACCTAATCAATTTTCTTCAGGTCCAAAAATGATTGGTGTTTCTGCAGATGATCCGTCTGTTGTATATGTATTAGAGGCTGAAGGAGGAGTTTTTGGAGGTTTTCATAAATCAACCGACAATGGTAATAATTTCGCGAAACTTGCTCACACTGCAAATTATTTTGGATATAATTCTTTAGGTTTTGATGACCGAGGTCAGGCACCTAGAGATATGGATATTGTAGTACATCCAGGTGATATTGATGATGTGCACATTGCAGGTATTAATACTTGGCGTTCTACAAATGGAGGTGTAGATTTTAGTATCACCTCACAGTGGACGCCTAATAACGCTGCTAGTAATAATATAGGCTATTGTCATGCTGATGTAGATATCATGTTGTTTTCAGGCTCTGGAGTAAACACTAAACTTTTTGTAGGTTCTGACGGTGGGATTTTTAAAGCTGAAAATCCAAAACTTGTTAATAGTGATTATTACACAGATTTAACACCAGGTCTGGGTATTAGACAATTTTATAAAATTGGTATTAGTCAAACAAATCCTGTTGTGGTAACAGGTGGTTCTCAAGATAACGGATCTTCTGTTTTAAGGGCAAATGGTAATTGGATAGATTGGTGGGGAGCAGACGGTATGGAAGGTTTTGTAGATAAAAATAATACTTCAATTATCTATGGTACATCACAGTTTGGTTCATTTGTTAGGTCTATAGATCGCGGAGAAAGTATTCAAGGTGTTAATCAGCCAGATGATAAAGGCGGTCAGAATAATTGGAATTGGGTAGTGCCTTTTGAGCAAGATCCTATAGTGCAAAATAGAATATATGCTGCCTTTGATGAGGTCTATACATCCTTAAATAGTGGAAATACATGGACTTCAATTTCACAGAATTTTGGAGCAAATATTGATCATTTTAAAGTTGCACCAATAAACAACCAAATAATGTATTTAGCGATTAATGGGGTCTTTTGGTTTACAACTAATGGTGGTACAATATGGACAGCATCTAGTTTAGATCTTAGCGGAGGTAGAATTAACGAAATTGCTGTTCATCCTACAGACCCAACAAAAATTGCAATAGCAACAACAAATAATCAAAAAGTTTATACGAGTACAGATAATGGTGTTAGTTGGACTTCAATTTTATGGGATTTACCAAACTTTTCAGCACAAGCATTAGCTTGGCAAGATAACGGCGAAGATGGTCTTTATGTTGGTATGAATTACGGTATCTATTATACAGACAACACTTTAGGCGATACTTGGAATCCATTTAATAATGGTTTGCCAAACGTTAGGATTAACGAGCTAGAAGTTAATAATGTAGACGGAAAATTATATGCAGCTACTTACGGAAGAGGTTTATGGCGATCTAATATTTTTAATCCTTTGAGCGTTGAGGAGTTTGAATTAGAAAATTTTTCATTATATCCAAATCCAGCAACAAATGAAGTAAATATAAAGTGGAATAAATCTGAAGATGTTAGTATTAGGATATATAATACAATTGGTAAGTTAATGTTTTATGGAAAGAAAGTTAATTTGCTAAACGGACTTTCAGTAGATGTATCGTCTTATGGCGCTGGTATGTATTTTGTTAAACTTAATAGCAATAAAGGAGAAATCACTAAGAAATTGATTTTAAAATAATAACGAATCAAATATTAAAAAAAGTCCAATTGTAGTAATTACAGTTGGACTTTTTATTTGTAAAAATCAGTACCTTCGCATCTATGGAATTTTCATCTAAATTATTAGAAAATGCAGTAAATGAAATGTCGCAGTTACCAGGAATTGGTAAGCGGACTGCATTGCGTTTGGTTTTACATTTATTAAGGCAGCCAGAGGATCAGACATTACAATTGTCTCAAGCATTATCTAAAGTTAGAGCAGAAATTAATTTCTGTAAATCGTGTCACAATATAAGTGATAAAGTATTATGTGAAATTTGTGAAAACCCAAATCGAAAGAAAGAATTAATCTGTGTTGTTGAGGATATTAGAGACGTTATGGCAGTGGAAAACACAAGCTCATTTAAAGGACTTTATCATGTCTTAGGAGGTAAAATATCACCAATGGATGGGATTGGACCTCAAGATTTAAATATAACATCTCTAGTAGAAAAAGTTAAACAGGGACAAGTGAAAGAATTAATTTTTGCTATGAGTCCAACAATGGAGGGTGATACCACTAATTTCTATATATTCAGGCAAATACAAGATTATGAGGTAAATATGTCTACTATTGCTAGAGGTGTTGCAGCTGGAAATGAATTAGAATATACAGACGAAATTACTTTAGGTAGAAGTATTGTAGATCGTATACCTTTTGAGGCATCACTAAAATTATAAGTATTTGAAACTATCTGTAATTATACTTAACTATAATGTGCGTTATTTTTTAGAATTATGTCTAAAAAGTGTCCAGTCATCTATTGAAACACTTGATGCTGAAATTATTGTAGTAGATAATAGCTCATCGGATGATAGTTGTGCAATGGTTAAAAGCCTATTTCCAGAAGTTAAGCTAATTAAAAATAAAGATAATTCAGGGTTTTCAAAAGGGAATAATATAGGTGTAGATTTAGCTAAAGGAGAGTATTTGTGTATTCTCAATCCAGATACGGTTGTTGCAGAAGACACATTTATTAAACTTTTAAAATTTTCAAACTCTAAAAAAAACTTAGGTATAGTTGGTTGTCAATTAATAGATGGAAAAGGAAATTTTTTACCAGAAAGTAAACGTAATGTACCAACGCCAAAGGTATCTTTAAAAAAGATGTTGGGTAATGCCAAAGGCTATTATGCTAATACTTTAAAAGCAGAATCAGTTGGCGAAGTAGATATTTTGGTTGGCGCTTTTATGTTTATGACAAAAGAGGTTTATCAAAAGGTTGGTGGCTTTGATGAAGACTATTTTATGTATGGTGAAGATATAGATTTGTCATATAAAGTATTAAAAGCAGGATATACCAACTATTATTTTGGAGAAACCACGATCATTCACTTTAAAGGTGAAAGTACGCTAAGAGATGCTAACTATGCTAAGCGCTTTTATGGCGCAATGCAGATATTTTATAAAAAGCATTTTAAACGGAATAAATTATTTAATAGTCTTGTCTGGCTTGGTATAAAGCTTGCGTTCATTCTCAGAACTACACAAAAGTTGGAGCCTGTAAAGGCTAATCAGACTTATGTTTTTGCAACCAAAACAGATAACAAATTAATAGATAAATTAGAACAACCTGTAAGTGTTTTACCTCAGGTTTTAAATGAAGTACCAAATCAAAGTATGTTAGTATATGATTTTAATCACCTTCAAATTAAGTCTGTAATTGCAGATATGAAAGAAAAATCAAAACAAGAACATATAGTATTTAGATTATTACCGAAAAATAGTAATTTTATCATCGGAAGTGATAGTGCAATAAACAGAGGGACTATTATTCATTTTTAATTGAATAAATAGCAACGAAATATCTCTTTTTTTACTAATTTTGCAATCGCTTAGCGAATAAAGACCTTCAAATTAAAGATATGGCAAAGTTTGAACTTAAATTACCTAAAATGGGAGAGAGTGTTGCGGAAGCAACTATAACCTCCTGGCTTAAAGATATTGGTGAAACAATTGAGGCAGATGAAGCCGTTTTAGAAATTGCTACAGATAAAGTAGATAGTGAAGTGCCTAGTGAGGTAGACGGCATACTAGTTGAAAAACTATTTGATGTAGATGATGTTGTACAAGTTGGTCAAACCATCGCAGTTATTCAAACTGAAGGTGGTGATACTATTGAAATAAAAGCATCAGTATCTGAGCCTGAAGCTCCTAAAGCTATAGCTGAAGTGGCACAAACAGTTGTAGCAGCTAAAACTGCTGTAGCACCTGTTGTATCTTCAGAAGAGCGTTTTTACTCACCACTCGTTAAGAATATTGCAAAACAAGAAGGTGTTTCTCAAGCAGAATTAGATACTATTCCTGGAACAGGAAAGGATGGGCGTGTTACTAAAAATGATATTAAAGGTTATTTGGGGTCTCGCAGTTCAGCTCTAAAAGCCGAGCCTGTAGTTGAGCAAAAAGTTGAAGCAACATCAGTACCCATTAAAGCAGTTGAAAAACCAAAAGCACCACCAATAGTAGCTTCTGGAGATGATGAGATTATAGAAATGACCAGAATGGGTAAACTCATTTCTAAGCACATGGTAGATTCAATTCAGACGTCTGCACATGTACAATCATTTATCGAAGCAGATGTTACAAACATTTGGAACTGGAGAAACAAACATAAAGACAGCTTTAAAAAACGTGAAGGTGAAAATCTAACCTTTACGCCAATATTTATGGAAGCTGTAGCAAAAGCTATTAGAGACTTCCCTATGATTAATATTGCTATACAAGGTGATACGATCATTAAAAAGAAGCATATCAATTTAGGTATGGCTGCTGCATTAGGAAATGGAGATTTAATTGTACCTGTTATTAAAGATGCAGACCAGTTAAACTTATTGGGTATGGCTAAAAAAGTAAATGATTTAGCTAAACGTGCAAGAGAAAACAATTTAAAGCCAGACGACATACAAGGCGGAACTTATACGGTTACTAATGTTGGTACATTTGGTAGCATTATGGGGACACCAATTATTAACCAACCACAAGTTGCTATTTTGGCATTAGGTGCTATTAGAAAAGTACCTGCCGTTATAGAAACACCAGAAGGTGATTTTATTGGTATCCGATATAAAATGTTTTTATCACACTCTTACGATCATAGAGTGGTTAACGGAGCTTTAGGTGGGCAGTTTGTAAAAGCAGTTAAAGATTATTTAGAAGCTTGGGATTCTTCTCGGGAAATCTAACAAATCCCTCTGAAAAATGGGGATTCATTATAGAAAAGAAAAAAGCACAGTTTTAACACTGTGCTTTTTTTGTTAGTAATCTTTAAGTTATTTATGCAACTACATTTAATTTTCGCTCAATTTTAGGACTCTTTGTCTTAACTTCAAATTGATTAGACGTGTTATTTTCACCACCAGCTTTTAAAGCTTTGTCTCCAGCAAAGAAAGTTTTATGATCATCTCCAAGGTCAGATCCTGCCATGCGCTGGTGCTTTACACAAGAAACTCCTTTGCGGATTTCTTGTCTCTGCACACCTTTTACATAAGCTAACATACCTTCATCTCCAAAATAACCATCTGTTAAATCATTCATGTGAAGCGCAGTTGTATGATATGTTGGTAATGTAATTAAGTGGTGGAAAATCCCCGCTTCTCTTGCGCTATCTATTTGAAATGTTTTTATTTTCTGATCAGCACGATAGCTTAATTCTGTAGTATCATATTGTGTATCCATTAAATTGTTTCTATCATAAGCTGTCATGTTTTCTCCTTCATCTAGCATTTCTTCAAATACTTGATTACGGAAACTCAACGTCCAGTTAAATGAAGGTGAATTATTGTAAACCAACTTAGCATTAGGTACAACTTCTTTAACTCTATTTACCATATGTGCAATTTGCTTTACGTTAGGGGTTGGAGTTTCAATCCATAATAGATCAGCTCCATTTTGCAGACTCGTAATACAATCTAAAACTACACGATCTATGTTTGAGCCTTCCTTAAATTTATATAAACCATTAGCTAATCGTACAGGACGAACTAATTTACCATCCCTTTTAAGAAGTACGTCATCTTCCTTAGCATCAGAAATGTCAATTTCTTCCCCTTTTACAAAGGCTAAATACTGAGAGGCTAAATCTCCAGGTTCTTGACTTACTGGAAGCTTTTGCGTTAAACCAGCTCCTTCAGAATCTGTTCTTGCAACAATAATTCCTTCACCTACTCCCAGTTCTAAAAACGCATATCTAATAGCATTGAGTTTAGCAATAAAATCTTCATGTGGTACAGTTACTTTTCCATCTTGATGACCACATTGTTTAGCATCGGAAACTTGATTTTCAATCTGAATAGCACAAGCTCCAGCTTCAATCATTTTTTTAGTTAACAAATACGTCGCTTCTTCATTACCAAAACCAGCATCAATATCTGCTATAATTGGAACAATATGTGTTTCAAAATTATCAATTTGATCTTGTATATCTTCTCCTTTTTTCAATCTTTTAAATAAATCATTAAGTTCAATCGCATCTGCTTGACGCAAGAAATCATAGATTTCTTTTATTAATGAGGGAACAGCAGTTTTTTCGTGCATTGATTGATCTGGTAATGGTCCAAACTCAGAACGTAAAGCAGCGACCATCCAACCTGAAAGATATAAGTATTTTTTGTTGGTAGTTTTGTGATGCTTTTTAACAGCTATCATTTTTTGTTGTGCCACAAACCCATGCCAGCAACCAAGAGATTGTGTATAATTTGAAGAATCTGCATCGTACTCTGCCATATCTTTTCTCATAATAGCTGCTGTGTATTTAGCAATATCTAAACCTGTAGCAAAACGATTTTGAGATACCATTCTGGCTGCACTTTCAGGATTAATTGCATTCCAAGCATTTCCATACTTTACTTTAAGATTTCTTACAGTTTCTAGTGCTGAACTGTAATTACTTTGTGCTAAATTTTTCATAATTTTGTATTTAATTATTAAAGTTTTTCTAGATTTTGATAATTGAGTCTCGTAAACTATTACAGTAGTTGCGAGACATTTTTTTTATATGTATTTGTATGCTGAAAGCGTTAAGAATTCTTCAAATTCTTCGGATAAAACCAATCTATCAAAAAGCTCTATGGCTAATTTAAACTTGGAGTTTTCGATGTTGTCTTCTCCAAATTCTTTTATAATTTTTTCTACTTCATCGTTTAATACGTCATTGTAGAATTCTCTATTGAATTTGCGTCCATCCTCTAGTATGACTTCGTTTTTTAACCATTGCCAAACTTGTGTTCTAGATATTTCTGCAGTGGCAGCATCTTCCATTAAATTATAAAGAGCTACAGCTCCATGACCTCTCAGCCAAGCTTCAGTATATAGAATACCAACATTGATGTTTTTTCTAATGCCAACTTCTGTTATAGTACCTTTTGGTAGTTCTACTAAGTCTTGTTCTGTAATGTTTATATCGTTACGTGTTACATGTAATTGATTTTGTGTTGGCATGTGTTTGTTAAATTCGTTCATTGCTATTTCAACTAAAGCAGGATGTGCAACCCAAGTACCATCGTGTCCGTTTTTAACTTCACGCTCTTTGTCTTTTCTTACTTTTTCTAAAGCTGCTGCATTTGCTTTTTTATTATTTTTAATAGGAATTTGTGCAGCCATTCCTCCAATTGCTAAAATGCCTCTTTTGTGACATCTTTGAATTACCAGTTTAGAATACGCATCCATAAAAGGTGTTGTCATAGTAACTTGGTCACGATTAGGCACAACAAAATTAGGATGGTTTCTGAATTTTTTGATGTATGAGAAAATATAATCCCAACGACCGCAATTTAAACCTACAATATGATCTTTGAGTTCATAGATGATTTCATCTAGTTGAAAACTTGCGGTAATAGTTTCTACTAAGACAGTAGCTTTAAATGTTCCGTTTGGTACATTAAGATAGTCTTGCGCAAATTCAAACACTTTATTCCACCAACGTGCCTCTGTATAATGTTCTAATTTTGGTAAGTAGAAATATGGTGCAGTACCATTCTCTAACATGGTTTTTGTATTATGAAATACATATAAACCAAAATCTACTAAGCTGCCCGAAGTTTCGGCATTATTAATTATAATGTGCCTTTCGTTAAGGTGTAAGCCCCTCGGTCTTAATAAAAGAACAGCTGTTTTATTATTTAAATGATATGATTTTCCTCGTTTTGAATCTACTAATTCAATTGTTTTCTTATTAGCATCAATTAAATTTTGCTGACCTTCTATTGTGTTTTTCCATGTTGGTGCATTGCTATCTTCTAAATCGGCCATAAATGTTTTGGCACCAGAATTTAGAGCGTTTATGATCATTTTTCGATCAACGGGTCCAGTAATCTCAACACGTCTATCTTGTAAGTCATTTGGGATATTACCGGCTTTCCATTCACCATTTCTAATAGCTTCAGTTTCTTTTGGAAACTCAGGAAACTTACCATCGTCAAATAAGCGCTGTTGGTTTGTGCGTTTCTCTAATAATTCTAATCGCTCAGTATTAAATTTTTCATGAAGCATAGTTAAAAAGTTAAGTGCTTCATCCGTTAAGATTTCTGGATAGTAATTATTAACGTCTTTAGAGAAAGAGAATTGAGGTGATTTTAATAATGTGTATTCCATGATATTGTTATTTATATATCAATGGTAAAACAAATATTTTTATAAAACAAGCGAACGTTCGCTAAAACGATTAAGTTCACAAAAATTAGTTTATTCGCAAAAATTATTATCTTTGATTATTAATTATGGAACAAGATTATATAAAACTCATATTTGGCCTAAAGCTAAAACAGATAAGAACTGATAAAAATTTATCATTATTTGGATTATCCAAACTTTCTGGACTATCAAAATCATATTTAAACGAAATTGAAAAAGGGAAGAAATATCCTAAGCCAGATAAAATTGTTACACTTTCAGAAAGGCTAGATGTGCCTTATGACCAAATGGTCTCTTTAAAGTTGGATAAGAATTTAGCTCCAATAGGTGATTTGTTGCGGTCTAAAATTTTAAAAGAAATTCCTTTAGAGCTTTTTGGGATTAAAGAAAGTAACCTAATAGATATTGTTGCAAATGCACCAGCAAAAGTGAATGCATTTATTAGTACAATAATAGAAATTGCACAGCATTATAATTTTAGTAGAGAAAGCTTTTTTTTGGCATCTGTACGTTCGTTTCAGGAAGCAAACAATAATTACTTCGATGATTTAGAACAAAGCGTCATAAAGTTTGCTAAAGCCTATCATATAGATTTAAAACAACCAACTACGTCTAAAGATTTAGAAGATATATTAACTGAAGAGTATGGTTATGTGATTGCGTATAATGAACTAAGTAAATATGAAGCTTTAGAAAACTTACGTTCAGTTTTTGTACCTAAAACAAAGGCATTATTACTTGCAGATGGAATAGATGAAGCACAGCGTACCTTCATATATGCTAAAGAAATTGCTTATAATTTTTTAGAAATATCGGATCGGTTATATACGTTTCCATGGATAAAATTTAAAAGCTTCGATCAGGTGCTTAATAATTTTTATGCCTCATATTTTGCAGGTGCGTTAATTATTCCTAAGGATGCATTAACCTTACAATTAGAAGCTATTTTTGAAAAAGACACCTTTGACGAAACCTTATTTCTTAAAACGTTAGAAGCCTTTAATGCCTCACCAGAATCGTTTTATCAGCGTTTAACCAACATTTTGCCTAAAGCCTTTAATATTCAGAATTTATTCTTTTTAAGATTTACGCATAAAGGAGATAGTGAAGGGTTTTATTTAAAAAAGGAATTGCATTTATCGCATCAGCATTCACCTCGTGCCAATGAAGCCAACGAACATTATTGTAGGCGTTGGGTATCCTTAAAAGTATTAAAAGATATAAGTAAAAATACAGAAGAGCATATTTTTGATATGCAGATTTCTAATTATGAAGGAGATGACACAAAGTATTTAGTGTTATCATCTGCAACTAAAGATCCATTTCGTGATAATCATTACCGAAGTATTAGTGTTGGCTTGTTAATTAACAAGCAATTACAGCGAAAGCTTAAGTTTTTGGAAGATCCAAAAATTAAAATTCAGAATGTTGGAGTTACTTGTGAGCGCTGTGATATTAAAGATTGTAAGGTGAGGCAAGCACCAGCTATTGTTTTAGAGCGCGCAGACAAAAACAAAAAGATAGAACTTATTGTTGAAGAGTTAAATGATAAGTTTAAGTCTTAAATTTAGTAAAATAGTTTTCAGATGAAAAAATCGTTTCAATCCTTTCAAGGCTATTCTGCTAATTCTATTTATCTTTGATATTCAAAATAAAGACAATGCAACTCAACCTTAACAATCCCATCTGTTTTTTCGACTTAGAAACTACAGGAATTAATATTTCTAAAGACAGAATTGTTGAAATTTCAATTCTTAAAGTTTATCCAGACGGTAAGGAGGAGACTAAAACTTGGGTAGTAAACCCTGAGATGCCAATTCCGGCAGAGGTTACTGCTATTCATGGTATTTCAGATGTAGATGTAGTAGGTAAACCAACGTTTAAAGAATTATCTAAAGAAATTTATAATCTTATAAAAGATTCAGACTTAGGTGGTTTTAATTCTAATCGTTTTGATATTCCGTTACTAGCAGAAGAAATGCTAAGAGCAGACATAGATTTTGACATGAAAGGGAGACAAGCTGTAGATGTTCAGACTATTTTTCATAAAATGGAACAACGCACATTAAGCGCAGCTTATAAATTTTATTGCGATAAAAACTTAGATGATGCGCATAGTGCAGAAGCAGATACAAAAGCAACATACGAAGTATTAAAAGCACAACTCTCTAAATACGATAACTTAGAAAACGACACCAAATTTTTAGCAGAATTTAGCACCCATAAAAAGTTTGCAGATTTTGCTGGTTTTTTAATCTTCAACAAAGAAGATGAGGAATGTTTCGCTTTTGGTAAGCACAAAGGAAAAAGAGTCGTAGATGTTATGGATAAAGAACCTGGTTATTTTGGATGGTTACTAAATGCAGATTTTCCCTTGTACACTAAAAAAGTGTTAACTGCAATTAAGTTACGTCAGTTTAATAATAAATTGGGTTAAGAAACAAGAAACAATAATTTAGACTAATGCAACTCAACGAGCATCTTGTTTCTATCAGAGAAGCGGTGTTGATTCTATTTTTATATGAAACTAATCTGTATAGGTCGCAATTACACAGACCACATTAAAGAATTAGAGAACGAAAAGCCAACAGAGCCTGTGGTGTTTTTAAAACCAGATACAGCGATATTATTAAAAAAGCAGCCGTTTTTTATTCCAGATTTCTCAGATGATATACATCATGAGGTTGAGGTTTTGGTGAAGATTAATAAAGTAGGGAAGCACATTGATAAGAACTTTGCACATAAATATTATGATGAAGTAGGACTTGGAATTGATTTTACAGCAAGAGATCTTCAAGCAAAATTAAAAGCTAAAGGCTTACCTTGGGAAAAAGCTAAAGCCTTTGATGGTGCTGCGGTTATTGGGAAATGGTTGCCAAAGACCAAATTTCAAAATATAGATAATATCAATTTCAGTTTAAAAAGGAACGATGATATTGTACAGTCTGCAAGTACAGAACTAATGCTTTGGAAAGTTGATGAACTTATAGAATATGTGTCAAAATATTTCACTTTAAAAATTGGAGACGTTATCTTTACAGGCACACCTGCTGGAGTTGGTAAGGTTTTTGCAAACGATGAATTAAAAGGATATATCGAAGACGAAGAATTGTTTTCTATTAAAATAAAATAAATGTCAGAATATTATAAATTACATCGCGTTCGCGAAATGGCTGAAGGTGATGAAGATTTTGTTGCAGCATTAGCAGCAGCTTTTATTGAAGAAGTACCAGAAGATGCAGAACGTTTGAGAAAGTCTGTGCCAGGAGGTGATTTCTACGAAACCTATCAGGCGGCTCATAAAATGAAACCTACAATAGATTTGTTCGAGCTTGGTGTGTTAGATGCATTAATAGAGGTACAAGATTGGGGAAAACATGAGCAAGAAGATAAAGATGTAACGGCACAACTACAAACTGTGCTTACAGCTGTAGATAATGCTGTAAACGAAATTAAAGCCGATTTCGGACTGTAAATGCAAGCAGAGATAATTACGATTGGCGATGAGATTCTCATTGGCCAGATTATAGATACAAATTCAGCGTTTTTAGGTAAAGAATTGAATAAAGTTGGTATTTCTATATATCAAATTACGTCAATTCAAGATGATAAGACTCATATTTTAAAGGCCTTAAAAGAAGCTGAACAGAATGCAGATATTATAATTATTACAGGTGGTTTAGGTCCTACAAAAGACGATATTACAAAGCACACACTTTGCGAATATTTTAATGATACTTTAGTAGAAAGCAAAGAGGTGCTTGCTCATGTTGAGTATTTATTTTCAAAATATATTAAGACTCCGATTTCAGATATTAATAGACAACAAGCTTTAGTTCCTTCTAAAGCTAAAGTTTTAAGGAATCAATTTGGGACTGCACCAGGTATGTGGATAGAGAAGAATGGTAAAGTGTTTGTGTCATTACCAGGAGTGCCTTACGAGATGAAAGCTCTAATTTCTAATTTGGTAATACCTCAGTTGTTAGAACAATTTAAGTTTCCCTTTATAATGCACAAAACACTTTTAACCTATGGTTTAGGAGAAAGTGCTATTGCAGACAGAATTGAAACGTTTGCAGATGCATTACCCGATTTTATAAAGCTCGCATACTTACCAAGTTTGGGTAGGGTACGATTAAGATTATCTGCTAAAGCTATGGATAAAACTATGGTTGAAGCCGAAATGGAAAGACAAGTCAACTTACTAGTGCCACAAGTTGAAGATATCTTTGTAGGATTTGAAGAAGACAATTCTATCGAAGCTATAATTGGTTCTCGTTTAACAGAAATGTGTAAAACCTTAGCGATTGCAGAAAGTTGTACTGGTGGTAGGATTGCACAAGGATTTACTGCTAATGCAGGAGCTTCAAAATATTTTAAGGGTAGTATTGTAAGCTATGCTACAGATTCTAAGGTTAATATTTTAGGTGTTTCTGAAGATGATATAAAGAGCTATTCTGTAGTGAGTAAGGTCGTAGCAGAGACTATGGCTAAAAATGTGATGGCATTGTTTAATACAGACTATGCTGTAAGTACAACAGGTAATGCAGGTCCAACCAAAGGAGATTCAGATGCAGATGTTGGTACAGTTTGGATCGCTATTGCTACAAAAACAGACGTATATTCTGAAGTTTTTGATTTTAGTAACCAGCGTGAAAAAGTGATAATGAAAGCGACTAATAAAGCCTTTGAAATGCTTCAGAAAGAAATTTCAAAAAAGTAAGACTTTATGTTTGATGAAACGTAAAGTTTTATTAAATTTGCACCCTTGTTTAAAATAACCTTAAATGGTTTTTACAATAAACATTAAGAATTAATAGACCTAAAGAAAGAATACAATGTCAAGAGTTTGTGAACTTACTGGGAAAAAAGCTATGGTTGGAAACAATGTTTCTAAAGCTATGAATAAAACAAAACGCAAGTTTGATGCTAATTTAATCAAAAAGCGTTTTTATATTCCTGAAGAAGATAAGTGGGTAACATTAAAGGTTTCTACATCTGCATTAAAGACTATCAATAAAATTGGTATCGCTGCGATGTTAAAAGAAGCTAGAGCAAAAGGATTATACAAATAAGCGTAATGCGCTAAAGTCAATTTACAATGGCAAAAAGAGGAAATAGAATACAAGTTATCTTAGAGTGTACAGAGCACAAAGGTACTGGTCAGCCAGGAACTTCTAGATATATTACAACAAAGAATAAAAAGAATACGCCAGACCGTATGGAGATTAAGAAATTTAATCCTATCCTTAAACGTATGACAGTTCATAAAGAAATTAAATAATAATTTAGACATTTCACTTATGTGAAATTGTCAAATAACATCTATAAACCATGGCAAAGAAATCAGTTGCGTCTTTACAGACCGGATCTAAGCGTTTGACAAAAGCTATCAAAATGGTGAAATCACCAAAAACAGGAGCTTACATGTTCGTAGAGTCAGTAATGGCACCAGAATTTGTCAATGACTTTTTAAACAAAAAATAATCTTTATTTACATATAGATTTATAAAACTGCTTTCATTTGAAAGCAGTTTTTTTATGGCTATATTTGAGGTGGTGTCAATTATTTTGAATCCGTTATTGGTACAATATGACAACTTAGCAGTAAAGCATTTAGGGCAAGATTGTTGTAATTAGCAAAGCAAATAGAATTTGAAATGAGTTTTTTTAAAAAAATATTTTCTTCTGAAAAGAAAGAAACCTTAGATAAAGGTTTAGAGAAATCTAAATCCTCTTTTTTTAATAAATTAAATAAAGCTGTAGCAGGAAAATCTAAAGTAGATGACGACGTTTTAGATAATCTTGAAGAAATCCTTGTTACTAGTGACGTAGGTGTTAATACCACATTAAAAGTTATTACACGTATTGAAGAACGCGTCTCACAAGACAAGTATCTTGGTACATCTGAATTGAATAAAATACTAAGAGAAGAAATCGCAGCATTATTATCTGAAACTAAATCTGGTGAAGAAACAGAGTATACTATACCCGAATTACCAAAACAAGCTGATGGTTCTAAGACTCCGTATGTTTTAATGGTTGTTGGTGTTAATGGAGTAGGTAAAACAACTACCATCGGTAAGTTAGCTTACCAATTTAAAAAGCAAGGACTTAAGGTTGTCTTAGGTGCTGCTGATACATTTAGAGCAGCTGCAATAGATCAACTTCAGGTTTGGGCAGATCGTGTAGATGTTCCAATGATTAGACAAGACATGGGATCTGATCCTGCCTCTGTAGCTTTTGATGCCTTGCAATCTGGAGTTAACCAAGATGCAGATGTTATTATTATAGATACTGCTGGTCGTTTACACAATAAAGTAAACTTAATGAATGAGTTAACTAAGGTGAAACGCGTTATGCAGAAAGTAATTGATAACTCTCCACATGATGTGTTATTAGTTTTAGATGGTTCTACAGGTCAGAATGCTTTTGAACAAGCTAAGCAATTTACAGCTGCAACAGAAGTAACGTCTTTAGCGGTTACCAAATTAGATGGTACTGCAAAAGGAGGAGTTGTGATTGGTATTAGTGACCAGTTTCAAATTCCTGTGAAATATATTGGCGTAGGCGAAGGTATTGAAGACTTACAGGTATTTAATAAGTATGAGTTTGTGGATTCTTTTTTTAAGTAATAAATTTCTCTGGACACAGAAATCTCACGAATACATTTAATATTGTTTGGCTGAGAACAGTCGAAGCCTTTTCATTAAATATTAGAATAGAGTTGCATTTCGTATTTTTATAAAAAACACCAACTATGCGCAATACATTCTTTCTCTTCATTTTAATATTTGTTTTTTCTTGTAAAGATTCTAAGTCTTTAGATATTAGTAAACCAGCAGAAGAAACTGAAATCGCAGAAACAGAAGTTGATTCATTAATTACTAATGAATCAACTTCGGATTTAAGCGCTATATCAACTAAAGATTTTAGGGACTTTAAGGTATTAGATTCAGAGAACTTGGCCAAGGCTGAAATATGGAGTCTCATAAGCCCACAAATGTCAGGTTTTAAAGAGGCGGATTACAATCGTTTAAAGCCATTGGTTTTAGAGCAAGATATTACGACACTTCAAAAGCATATTGCAGATGGTAAATTTAACTATCAAGACTTAACTAAATTCTATTTGTATCGTATTAGAGAATTTGACCGTGAAAATCGGCTCTCATTAAATTCTGTAATAGCAATAAATCCAAATGTTATAAAACAAGCTTATAAGTTAGATGAAGTTGACGATTACGATGAAATTCATCCTATTCACGGAATGCCAATACTTTTAAAAGATAATGTCAACGCATCAGACATGGTAACCACAGCTGGAGCATTAGCATTAAAAGATAATTTCGTAGAAGATGCGTTTATAGTCAGCCAATTAAAATCTAAAGGAGCTTTAATTTTAGGTAAAGCAAATTTAAGTGAATGGGCTTATTTCTTTTGTGGCGATTGTCCGAGCGGTTATTCTGCAATTGGTGGTCAAACCCTGAATCCTTACGGCCGACGTATTTTTGATACTGGTGGTTCGAGTTCTGGAAGTGGAGTGTCTGTTTCTGCTAACTTTTGTGCTGCAGCTATTGGTAGTGAAACCGCTGGTTCTATTTTATCTCCTGCAAGTCAGAATTCTACAGTGGGATTTAAACCAACTGTTGGTTTGGTAAGTCGTAGTGGTATAGTCCCTATTTCTTCAACATTAGATACAGCAGGACCAATTACTAAAAATGTAATGGATAATGCGATTTTATTAGATGCTATTTTTGGTGAGGATACATCAGATGCAAAAACCATTTATGCCATATGGGAACCTGGATTTTATTATGAGAAGATAAAAGATGCTAGTCTAAAAGGAAAGCGTTTCGGTGCTCCAAAACGATTACTCCAAGACACACTGTATGCAAATGCTTTGAAAGTTTTAAAACAACAAGGAGCAGTAATTGTTGAAATAGATGAGGAAAAATTAGGGCTGCCAAACTTTCTTCGTTTGCTTAATCTAGACATGAAAAAGGATTTACCAGCCTATATGGAAGGCTATGCTAATAAAGATATTATGTTGAGAACTGTTTCAGATGTTATGAATTTTAATTTAAAGGACTCATTAAAAACGATGCCTTATGGACAAAATTTATTCAAAGGAATTGCTGATGATAATGGTGATGATAATTATTTAGAACGTATTAAGGATACTTTAAAAACTAACGGAAAGCAATATTTTGACATTCCGATGAAGGCAAATAATTTAGATGGCTTTTTATCTATAAATAATTATCACGCAGCTTTTGCTGCTGTGGCAGAATATCCTGCGTTAACAGTGCCTATGGGTTATACTAGTAAAGGAGAGCCAAAAGGGCTAACGTTTATAGGTAAGAGGCTTCAAGAAAAGCAATTGTTAGAGTGGGCTTATGTTTATGAACAAGCTTCTAAAGCTAGAGTTGCACCTAAGGATTATAATTAATTTAATTTCTTCTGACATCAGTTCGATTGAAATTCTTTTTTAAGAATTTTGTATTGGAATATATTAAAACCTTTAACCAAATTATATTATTTACAAGCTAAATGTAAAAGTTCTCGATACAATTCCTCATCCTCCAGAATCACTCGAATTGACGAATT
>NZ_DEXW01000033.1:0-43143 GCF_002364335.1 Winogradskyella sp. UBA3174
GGAAGACGTAAAAACGTTTGGACAGTAGCAAAAAATGCGGTTGACAAAGCGATGCAATATTCGTACAGAGACCGTAGAGTAAAAAAGAGAAATTTCCGTGCGTTATGGATTATGCGTATTAATGCAGGTGCCAGACAACATGGAATGAGCTATTCAAGATTTATGGGAAAATTAAAAACTAATAACATCGGATTGAATCGTAAGGTTCTTGCTGATTTAGCTATGAATCACCCAGAAGCCTTTGAAGCAGTAGTAAACAAAGTAAAATAAGGCTTTTAGCCAAAATTAATAACAACATTTCGCTTAGAAAAGTCCGATTCGCAAGAATCGGACTTTTTGTTTTTAATTTAAAAAATGCACCTTCATTTGAAAACCAACTGATATAAAGTTTAATTGTTAAATACTCATATATAATTGCAACAATTTATTCATTATCAAACTATATTAAATGACTGAACTAATCTTAAATAAATCTTCTAATTACCTTACTTTCTTCAGTTATTAACTCTAAAAAATAAATTCCTTTTGGTAATTCTGATAAATTCAAACTAGAATCATTAGTCTTATTTCTATATACAATTTATCCATAAATATTATAAATAATCGTTTCTAATCCTTTAGTATTGTTTTATGATATATATAAAACTTCAGAAACCGGATTCGGATAAATTGATAATTCTGTTAGTTTTCATTCTAAAATTGACAAGCTGATATTTTTATATTTAGCAATAAATTCTGAAAAGCTTTCCAACTTAAGCTCTATACTATTAGATTCAATATTTAAAGTTATGTTATTTTGCGTGCTAGAAGATACTTGATTAAAAAATGAATATTCAAAACTATTTTACTCTCTGTATCGCGTCAATATATGTAGAATTAAGTTTGGCAATAAGCTGTATCCACTAGCATCATACGTATAATTACCTAAAAGCGTATTGCGGACTCCAAAACCTTCAAAAGAAAGATCATTATTTATAATTAAATATGAATGAATATTTGGTTAAACATCTTCGACATTCCAAATAACACCACTTAAATTAGCTTCTAATTCATATAAGTACCATAAAGATTAAAGTCTTGTGCATAATTTGCATTATAAAATAACACAAATACTACTAAGATTATAAATTGCTTCACAGTGTTAAATTTCAATTTAAGTCTTCTGCTTTTTCTTCTTAGCTGCAGGGAATAGCACATTGTTTAAAATAAGTCTATAGCCAGGAGATGTTGGATGTAGATCTAATTCTGTTTTTGGGTCACCCACTCTATGTGTATAATCTTCAGGGTCGTGACCCCCATAAAAGGTGAAAAAGCCTTTTCCTTTTATACCATGAATATATTTAGCTTCGCCATTGGTTCTGTTCTTTCCCATCACTAATACATTAGATTTTATTTGATCTCTTGTAAAAGACGTTGTTTGCCCCATAAACCCTTTTACTAATGACGTATGATTTTGAGTTAACATGGTTGGTATAGGGTCCCATTTTGCAGAATATTCCATTAATGAAAAATAATCTGTCTTAAATGGAATTTGTCGTTTCCGAGTCATATCTATTGAAGAAAACTCATAAACATTTGGACTACGCTCTAAAATATAATCTTTGAATGCAAAAGTTTTAGAAAAATCAACTTTATTCTGATAACCTGGATCGCTTCCATCACCATCAAACATTGGCTCGCAAATATCAATACCTTCTGCGGATAAAGCTATATCAAAACTATCAGTCGCCGAACACATAGCAAACATAAATCCACCACCTGCAACATAATTTTTAATTTTTATAGCTACCGCTAATTTGGCATCAGAAACTTTAGAGTATCCTAATTCTTTTGCTAAATTTTCTGCTGATTTTTTTTCTTCAATATACCAAGCCGCAGAACGAAAGGTTCTGTAAAATTTACCATATTGACCTGTAAAATCTTCATGATGTAAGTGTAACCAATCGTATAATAACAATTCATCATTCAATACTTCTTTGTCATAAATTGTTTCATAAGGTATTTCTGCATACGTTAATACCATGGTTACCGCGTCATCCCAAGGTTGTTTTCCGTAAGGTGTGTATACGGCAATTTTAGGGGCTTTTTCTAACACGACAGCTTCTTGGTTAACTGCTGGACTAGCGATATTTTCTAAAATTTGAGCCGCTTTAGCATCAGAAATAATTTCGAAAGAAACCCCTCTTATCTGACACTCGCGTTGTATAATTTCTCCATCTGGCAATAAAAAAGATCCACCTCTATAGTTTAATAGCCATTTCACTTTAAGCTCACGTTCTAACATCCAGTAGGTTACACCATAAGCTTTTAAATGGTTTTCTTGAGATTCCGAATCCATGGGAATAAGTATATAAGACGCATATACATTAATATTCAAAAAAAATACAACTATTATAAAAAGTGCTTGTTTCAAATTCGTAGGTTTAGAACGAAATATAGTCAAATATTAATCTGTAAGACTGTAATTTATTATTCTTTTAAGATTTAAAGTGCGTACGCTAAGAGTTGTTTGTAATAAGGTGTGCTCTTTTCTAAAAGTGGTATAAGATGCTCTGGGAATTTATCTTCCTTTGGCTTATATGTTAAAAAACCTTTAGATTTATGTACGTTATTGTACCAATACTCTGCCCAAATCCCATCTTCATTTATTTTTTGAGGTGACCATTTCAGCATTTTTTTACTGAATGGAATATCAATAAATGCACATAATTTCTTTAATACTTCTTCTGGATTTGATAATACTTTTTTAGAATCTAATACTGAAAATGAAATTTTTTCATTTTTAAAGTAGTTTATTAAATCTAAATGAAGTTTATAGCCTACATCATCTATGGTGGGGTTTTTAATGACTTTATCAAAAGAGGGTAACATATCTTCTGGGTCTCTTGTTAGAATAATATTAATCATTTCCTTCATGAAATCTCGATTTAGATCTAGAAGATGATGCGTCATATGCTTAAAAAATAAAACTGGTTTTTCATTTTCTTCCAACATCATTTTAACCACGTTATCACCATTATTTTCCATTGTATTTAAAATGTCTTGAGCACCAGGATGATAAGCATGGGCTTCGGGATGATACTTCAAATAATAGGCATATAAGGGCTCGTCGAAAACTTTAGTATCATCTCGTTGCGCAAAAGAATACATTAACGCTGTTGAGATATTACGAGGCCCAGACCATAGACAAATACGTTTCATATTATCCATTTGATACTGTTTTTTCAATGAGTATGTTATACAGTTTACTAAGTTCTCTTGTCTTATCACCATAGTTACCTTCACCTATTTGTCGTCCATCAATTTTAGTAACTGGTGTTAATCCACCAAATGTACCAGTAACGAAAGCTTCATCAGCACCATAAACGTCGAATAAAGAGAAGTCTTTTTCGTAGCAAGGAATATTATTTAGTTTACAAACTTCAATAACTTTTGCTCTAGTTATACCATTCATACAATACTTACTTGTAGACGTCCAAACTTCATTATTCTTAATTACAAAAAAATTAGTTGCATTACATGTTGCAATAAACCCGTGTATATCTAACATTAATGCCTCATCAGCCCCTGCTTGAATTGCTTGAATTAAAGCTTGTACTTCGTGAAGTTTACTATGACAATTTAATCGTGGGTCTAAATAATCTGGAGAGCCTCTTCTTATCGTACTTGTAAAAAGTGTAATTCCTTTTTCTTTGGAGTCCTTTGAGGCTGTTTTATGCTCAGGAATAATAACAACGTTAGGCCCAGAAATTATTAATCTAGGATCTTGTGAAGGTGTTTTTTTAATCCCACGGGTTATCATTATTCTAACGTGCACACCGTCTGTCATTTTATTAGCCTTTAACGTATTCCAAACCTTCTGAGTTAACTCCCCTTTAGTAAAAGGTAAATGCATACCAACAGTTGCAGCAGATTGCCACAAACGATTAAAATGATCTTCTAAAGATACTAGGACACCATGATGAAGTCTTAGAGCTTCCCAAACACCATCACCCACTAAATAACCACTGTCAAAAACTGATATCTTAGCTTCATTTCTAGGGAATAATTGATCGTTTATAGAAATTAAAATAGCTTCATTTCTCGGGTCTTCTATGGCGTTGTGTGTACCGTGAATCATATAGTTAGATTTTAAGTAGTAAAGCTACTTAAAATTAGTAACAGTATTTTATCCTTTTAAAGTTCTTTTAGATCGGTTTGCTTACCAGAAAGAAGACTTGCAATAAGTTTTGTACCCGGAAATTGTTCAAGAATAATTTTTATAAATACAGTAATTGGAATTGCCATAATTAAACCTGGAATTCCCCATAGAAAGCCCCAAAACATAAGCATAACTAGAACCGCTATGATATTAATTGAAAACGATTTACCCATAAAAATAGGCTCTAGAATTGCACCGAAAACAACTTGAACAAGTGCTACAGATAAAATAAAGAAAAATAAAGTACTCGTTGGGTCTAATTCTACAAACGCAAATATAGATAATAGTATAACTGAGATAAAGGAACCTACCATTTGAACAAAGTTTATTGCAAAAGCAAATAATCCCCAAAAAATAGGGAAACTTACATCAAAAAACACACACATTAATCCGGTAAAGAGACCGGTTAAAACACTTACCAAAAATTTTACTTTAATAAATTTTATAAGATCATTTTCAATCTTCATAAAGGTTTTTACCGAAGTATATTTTTGTTTTAAGAGTGTGTTGTTTAATAATTTGTAGACATTTATTGACTCTGCTAACCATAGGATAACGAAGAAAACAGTCATAAGTAATGTGGTTAAAAAAGTTCTTAAAAACCCAATAGTTGAACCTAGATTTTCTTTCTCAAAAAATTGAGCAAAGATATTTTTATTCTGTTCATATTCTACACCAAACGTGTCAGATAAATACAACTTAATCTCTCCTAATCTTTCTTCTGCTTTTGGAAAAAATTCTGATTTTGTAGCTATAATTTCTTTGCTAGATAATTGTATTAATTCTATACCCAGTTTAAGACCTCCAATTACTAAAAGTAAGACTATAATTACACTTACAAATTTGGGTATTTTTCTTCTTCCAAACCATCTCATTAATGGTAAAAACAAGAGCGCTATAAACATTGAAAATACTAATGGTATAAATATAAAAGATAAGATTTTTAATAAATAAAAAACTAGGGGAACAACAATAATTAGTAACAACACGTTGGTTGTACGTCTTTGATCTAACATGAGACAATTTTCTTATAAATAAGCAAAAGTAAAGGTAAGCTAAAAAAGAATTTTTTAATTCATAAAATGCTGTTAAAAAGGCACACCATCATCTTCAGGTCCATCAAAAGCGTCAGAGGGAGAAGGGAAATTATCTGGTTTAAACGTGTTATCATTTGCAGCTGCATTCATTTTAGAATGAAATTCACCAAAAGGAGTATCAAAATCATCTAAATTATCAAACTTACCTAAGTGACCAATAAACTTCAATCTAATACTATCTAGTCCACCATTTCGATGCTTAGCTACAATAAATTCACCTTGACCTTCTGTTGGAGAGCGTTCTTCATCATCCCATTCATCAATCTTATAATATTCTGGTCTATAAATAAAGGACACTATATCCGCATCTTGCTCAATCGCACCAGATTCACGTAAATCAGATAATAAAGGTCGTTTACTTCCACCACGTGTTTCTACCGCACGCGATAACTGTGATAATGCTATTACAGGAATACTTAATTCCTTAGCCAAAGCCTTGAGATTACGAGAAATTGTTGATATTTCTTGTTCACGATTTCCTCCTTTTTGACTTCCACCCGCTGTCATCAATTGCAAATAATCAATCATTATCATTTTAATGCCGTATTGGGAGGCTAAACGACGTGCTTTTGCTCTTAAATCGAAAATTGAAAGTGAAGGAGTGTCATCTATAAATAAAGGTGCATTCTCTAAAGTCTTTACTTTTACGTTGAGTTGCTCCCATTCGTGTTTTTCTAACTTACCTGTTCTCAATTTTTCTGAAGACAAGCCTGTTTCACTTGAAATTAAACGTGTAATTAATTGTACAGAAGACATTTCTAATGAAAAGAAAGCCACAGGGATATTACTATTAACGGCAACATTACGAGCCATCGTTAGTGTAAATGCTGTTTTACCCATACCAGGACGTGCAGCTACAATGATTAAATCGGATTGTTGCCAACCAGAAGTTAATTTATCTAGTTTATCAAAACCAGAAGGAATTCCACTCATTCCTTCTTTGTTAGACATTTCTTCAATTTTCTTTTTAGCTTGAATTACCAAACTCTGAGCCGTCTCAGTTGACTTTTTGACATTACCTTGAGTAACTTCATAGAGCTTAGCTTCTGCATTATCTAAAAGGTCAAAAACATCTTTGGTCTCATCGTAGGCTTCTTCTATAATTTCGTTAGAAATTTTAATTAGACTTCGTTGTATATATTTTTGAAGAATAATACGTGCATGAAACTCAATATGCGCAGAAGATGATACACGTTGTGTTAAGGAGATTAAATAAAAATCACCACCAACCACGTCTAATTTTTCATCTTTTCTTAATTGACTAGAAACGGTTAATAAATCGACAGGCTCACTGTTTTCAAATAATTTAAAAATAGCTTCAAAAATATGTTTATGAGCATCTTTATAAAATGCTTCAGGGCTCAAAATATCAATTACCTCATCGACACCTTTTTTATCAATCATCATCGCCCCAAGTACAACTTCCTCTAAGTCAAGTGCCTGAGGTGGTAATTTACCTTTTTCAAGGCTAATAATATTGCTCTTATCAACTTTATAACCTTGTATTGGATTTGGTTGTTTCATAGTGTACGAAAGTAGCTAAATGGTATTGATAAACTACATGTTGAGTGTTTTGCAATCTCAACAGTTCGTTAACAATTTAACTGTTAATAACTCTTATATATTGTTAATAGTGACAAAAAAACTGAAGTTAAAGACTTCAGTTTTTTAAATTACCTATGTTTAGTGGAACTAGTCTTTATAGACTCCCATTTCACTATATTTATCCATACGTTGTTTAACCAATTCTTTTGGTGATAAGTTTTTAAGATCTTCATAAGACTTTAAAATAGCATCTTTTACAGCTGAAAAAGCTTTCTCTCTGTCTGTGTGTGCGCCACCTAATGGTTCTTTAATAATTTGATCAACAAGCTTCATGCGCTTCATATCTTTGGCTGTAAGCTTTAGAGCTTCTGCAGCCTGTTCTTTATATTCCCAACTTCTCCATAAAATTGAAGAACATGATTCTGGCGAAATAACTGAATACCACGTATTCTCTAGCATCATAACGCGATCACCTACTCCAATTCCTAATGCACCACCTGATGCTCCTTCGCCTATTATAATAGTTATTATAGGAACTTTAAGACGTGCCATTTCTATAATATTTCGAGCTATGGCTTCACCTTGTCCACGCTCTTCAGCCTCTAGACCTGGATAAGCACCTGGAGTATCAATTAAAGTAACTACAGGAATACCAAATTTTTCTGCTGATTTCATTAAGCGTAATGCTTTACGATAACCTTCAGGGTTAGACATTCCGAAATTACGATACTGTCTGGTTTTGGTATTAAATCCTTTTTGCTGACCTATAAACATATAAGATTGGTCACCTATTTTACCTAAACCACCTATCATTGCCTTATCATCTTTAACATTTCTGTCTCCATGTAATTCTAAAAAAGAATCGCCACAAAGCGCTTTAATATGATCTAATGTATAAGGTCTATTTGGATGACGCGATAATTGTACACGTTGCCATGCTGATAAATTTTTGTATATATCTTTCTTAGTCTCAGCAAGCTTTAACTCAATTTGTTTGCAGGTCTCTGTAACATCTACATCACTCTCCTGACCGATAATCTGACACTTATCTAGTTGGTCTTCTAGCTCTTTTATTGGTAATTCAAACTCTAAATATTCCATACAATTTGAAGTTAGTTTTAGTTTGGTTAGTTATTCTGCTACAAATATAAAAACTTTAATTGGTTATGGTATTGGTTTTACTTTTTCTCTTTTTGTAGTTTTTAAAAATGGCATCTAATAAGACAACACCTAAGACAAGTATTGACCCTATATAAAATTGAGGTGACATCTTTTCTTTTTCAGGAAACAAAATTAGTGCGAGTCCAATTCCATATAAAGGCTCAAGATTATAGGATAAAATAACTGTATATGGACTTATATAACGCATTACTTCTACTGCACCTATAAATGCATAAGCAGTACAAACAGAAGCCAAAATAAAAATATATAACCAGTCTGAATTTGAAAGTGTGAAAAACTCAGCATCAAAACTACTACCTGATAAAAGTATAAAAACAGTCAAAAACACAACACCACTTATAAACTCATAAAATGAAATAATTGTTGCATTATGCTTTTCGATAAATTTCCCATTAATCACAGCAAACAATGTAGAAAATAAAGCTGATAATAAACCTAATATAATTCCATTTATATAGTCCATCTCACTACTGGTTATAAGTATAACACCTATAATAACTATAAGCCCAAAAATAATCTCGTAGAGTAAAATCTTCCGTTTAAAAAAAATGGGTTCTATAAAAGATGCAAAAAATGCACCAGAAGAAAACATAGCCAAAGCTATAGATATGTTTGCCTGATTTATAGATTCGAAAAAAGTGATCCAATGTAATGCTATAATCACACCAGCAATAGAAAATTGTAAGACTGCTTTTTTTGAAATTTCAGTATTAAGTCGCGTAACTTTAATAAACACAAACATTATGATGCCTGCAATAGACATTCTATACCATACAAGCGCTAGTGATCCTATAGTTATAAGTTCACCTAGAATTGCCGTAAAACCTGCAATAAAAACAAGAAAATGTAAATGTAAATAGTGCTTTAATTTAACGTTTGGCATTTCGCAGAAGATATATTGCTAAAATACCAAATACTAAATTAGGAAACCACACTGCAACTATCGGCTCAAAGTTTGACTGCTCTGCCATAACACCAAAAATTTTATCAAAAAACACATAGATCATCGCTATGGCAATACCTACTGCTAAGTTTGCTCCCATTCCTCCACGTCGTTTTACTGATGATACAGCAACTGCGATAATGGTTAATATATATATAGATACTGGTAAACTCCATTTTCTTAGCTTTACCACCTCGTATCGTCCAATATTGGGTGAACCTCTACGTTTTTCTGCTGCGATAAAATCTAATAGTTCTCCATAAGGCTTTGTTTCAGCGGCGTATTCAACGGGTGTCAAATCTTCCAACTCAAA
Organism: Winogradskyella sp. UBA3174; assembly: GCF_002364335.1. Taxonomy (GTDB): domain Bacteria; phylum Bacteroidota; class Bacteroidia; order Flavobacteriales; family Flavobacteriaceae; genus Winogradskyella. The sequence continues at coordinate 9,282 of NZ_DEXW01000033.1, forward strand.
GGGTAAATCCATGTTTTTTCGTCTTGCTTTTTCAATATATTCTTTACCGTTTTTAAACGTACGTTTAAAATAAGTGGTTAATCTGTAAGTACTATCTTCTTCGATGTATCTAATATTGTCAGCGAATATTTTATACTTCAGCTCGTTATTCTCAAAATGCTCATAAGTAAAATTCCTACCTACTTTTTGCTTTGGCATAAAATTACTAATGTATATGTAATCATTATCATTAACCTGTGTATAAACATCTTTGGTTTTTTGAATTCTTTTATTCTTTTTTAAATATTTAAACTTAAACTCATTAAACCCTTGACTTGCTATAGGAGACAAATACATCCCTAAAAATAAAGCGAGACTAGCAACTATTGTAGCTCCGATTAAATAGGGTCTTAAAAATCTAGAAAATGAAACCCCTGAGCTTAAAAAAGCTACTATTTCGGTATTGTTAGCTAGTTTAGACGTAAACCAAATTACCGAAAGAAATAAAAATAATGGGAATAATAAAGTCGCGAAATAAACTGTAAAATCTAAATAATAGGCGGATACTTCTCCAAATGGAGCTTCATTCTCTAATATTTTTCCAACTTTCTCTGCTAAATCAACCGTAATACCTATGGGAATAAACAGAAGTAACATCATTAAAAATGTAAACAAGTAGCGTTTTAATATGTACCAATCTAAAATTTTCACGTATTACAATCTATTATCCATTTGTTTAACCATTTTATCTTTCCAAACCCCAAAATCACCTGCAATAATGTGTTTTCTTGCTTCTCTAGTTAACCATAAATAAAATCCTAGGTTATGTATCGTAGCAATTTGTTTACCTAATAATTCATTAACTGTAAATAGATGTCTTAAGTAGGCTTTAGTATATTCTGTATCTACAAAAGTAATTCCCATTTCATCTACAGGTGAAAAATCATCTGCCCATTTTAAATTTTTGATATTTATACTACCGTATGCCGTAAATAACATTCCATTTCTAGCATTACGTGTTGGCATTACACAATCAAACATGTCTACACCTAACGCTATATTCTCTAATATATTGATTGGTGTACCAACACCCATTAAGTAACGTGGCTTATCTTCTGGTAAAATTTCACAAACGACTTCAGTCATTGCATACATTTCTTCAGCAGGCTCTCCTACTGAAAGACCACCAATAGCGTTTCCTTCAGCACCCGCATTTGCTATATATTCCGCAGATTGTTGTCTTAAATCTTTATAACAACTTCCTTGAACAATCGGAAAAAATGTTTGCTCATAATCATATTTAAAAGGAAGCTCTTTTAAATGTGTTAAGCAACGCTCTAACCATCTATGCGTCATATGCATTGATCGTTTTGCGTAATTAAAATCACATGGATATGGAGTACATTCATCAAATGCCATTATAATATCAGCACCAATAGTACGCTGAACTTCCATCACATTCTCTGGCGTAAAAACGTGATAACTTCCATCTATGTGAGATTTAAATTTAACACCTTCTTCTTTTATTTTTCTATTTGCAGACAAAGAATAAACCTGATAACCACCAGAATCAGTTAAGATATTCCTATCCCAATTCATAAATTTATGAAGGCCTCCTGCTTTTTCTAAAATAGCAGTTTGAGGTCTTAAATATAAATGATAGGTATTACCAAGAATAATATCTGGGTTAATATCATTTTTTAATTCGCGTTGATGCACACCTTTTACTGACCCTACAGTTCCAACAGGCATAAATATTGGTGTTTCTATAGTACCATGATCGGTCGTAATTGTACCAGCTCTTGCCTTTGTTGCTTTATCTTTTGCTAAACGTATAAAATCCATTAAAACTTAGTCTAACGGCAAATATAATTAACTCAACAACATTGACATCTTAATTAAATTTAAAATTGTTAGCAAATCCTTAAAATCGTTAATAAGTGAACGTACTACACTTTTGTAAGGCTATCATAAAAAACTACTTTTGCACTACTAATCTAAGCTATAAAAAATGCCAAATACACAAAAATTAAAAGATTTAACTACTCAAGTTCGTAGAGATATATTGCGAATGGTACACAAAGTAAACTCTGGTCATCCAGGTGGTTCTTTAGGTTGTGCTGAATTCTTCGTGTCACTTTACCAAGATATTATGGAAACTAAAGACAATTTTAATATGGATGGTGATGGTGAAGATTTATTTTTCCTATCAAACGGACATATTTCTCCTGTTTATTATAGTGTATTAGCAAGATCCGGATATTTCCCTGTAGATGAACTGAACACTTTTAGGTTAATAAATTCACGTTTACAAGGGCATCCAACAACGCATGAAGGCTTACCAGGTATTAGAATTGCTTCAGGCTCTTTGGGTCAGGGAATGTCTGTTGCTATAGGTGCTGCGCAAACTAAAAAACTGAATAATGATGATCATTTGGTTTATAGTTTACATGGTGATGGTGAATTACAAGAAGGGCAAAATTGGGAAGCTATAATGTATGCTTCTGCTAAAAAAATTGACAATTTAATATCTACGATAGATTTAAACGGTCAACAAATTGATGGTTCTACAGATAGTGTCTTACCAATGGGAAGTATAAAAGGGAAGTTTGAGGCTTTTGGTTGGACTGTCGTTGAAATTGAAGAAGGTAATGATATTGAAGCCGTTCTTGAAGGTATGGCCGAAGCAAAATCTTTAACCGGAAAAGGAAAACCAATTTGTGTTTTATTAAAAACTGTTATGGGTAATGGTGTAGACTTTATGATGCATACTCATGCATGGCATGGTAAAGCTCCAAATGACGAACAACTAAAAACAGGACTATCTCAAAACCCTGAAACTCTAGGTGACTATTAATATGAGTAGATCATTACTTTTTACGTTTCTTTTTATTACATCACTAGTCTTTTCACAAGAAAGGGTTATAGAAATAGATTATGTTGTTGACTATACAATACCAAGTAAGGGCAATAAAACAATTGATACTATATCTATCGGATTTGATAAAAATGGTAAATATCTTTGGACAAATTATAATGAGCTAGCATTAGGATTAGCAAAATCGATGCTTAAAAATTCATCTGAGGATTTTGTAAATGCTAAAAGTAATATCATTTTTAACACAGAAGATGGAACCTTGACATTGGTGTTTGAATTAAACAAAAATTTAATTTACTTTAATTTAAGCTTAGACTCATTTATACCTGTTCGTCGAAGTAATGGGGATGAAAATAGTTTAGACTTAATTACTGAAAATACTGGAGAGACTATAAAAGTTCTTGGAAAAGATGTGAAAGTTTATAATATGTTTCCAAGTGAAAATCCAGATGACGTAATAACTATGGCTACAGATAAGGACTACAATGTAAATAATAATCAAATCTTTAAAAAAATCTTTGAGATTGCATTTCAGAAATCTGGTTTAGAAGACGAATCAATGCCAAATATACCAAGTGGTTTAATTATGAAAGTAATTGAAAATAATAACACTATGATCGAAGCCATAAAGGTTAACGATAAAAAAAAGACAATAAAAATTAACTACAGTTTCAAAATAACAGAATGAAAACATACACAAATACAGGAAGTAAAGACACAAGATCAGGATTTGGAGCTGGTTTGACAGAACTAGGTAAAACAAACGAAAATGTTGTTGCACTTTGTGCAGATTTAACTGGATCTTTAAAGATGGATGAATTTAAAGCAAATCATCCTGAACGTTTTTTTCAAATCGGTATTGCTGAAGCTAATATGATTGGTATCGCAGCAGGAATGACTATTGGTGGCAAAATACCTTTTACAGGTACATTTGCCAATTTCTCAACCGGAAGAGTTTACGATCAGATAAGACAAAGTGTAGCTTATTCTGATAAAAATGTCAAAATATGTGCTTCTCACGCTGGTGTTACTTTAGGAGAGGATGGTGCTACGCATCAAATTTTAGAAGATATCGGTTTAATGAAGATGATACCTGGTATGACTGTAATTAATACTTGTGATTACAACCAAACCAAAGCAGCAACATTAGCTATAGCAAAACACGAAGGACCTGTATACCTTAGGTTTGGGCGCCCAAAAGTTGCAAACTTTACTCCAGAAAACGGAACCTTTGAAATAGGAAAAGCAGTTAAACTTACTGAAGGAAATGACGTTACAATAGTTGCTACAGGACATTTGGTTTGGGAAGCACTAGAAGCAGCAAAAGCTTTAAATGAAGCTGGTGTCTCTGCCGAAGTTATAAACATTCATACTATTAAGCCATTGGATGATAAAGCTATTTTAGATTCTGTTGGTAAAACAGGATGCATAGTAACAGCAGAAGAACACAACTATTTAGGTGGTCTAGGAGAGAGTGTTGCTAGAGTTTTATCTCAAAATAAGCCTGCTCCTCAAGAGTTTGTTGCTACTAAAGACACTTTTGGTGAATCTGGTACACCTGCACAATTAATGGATAAGTATGGATTAAACAGTGATGCTATTATAAATGCAGCAAAAACTGTCTTAAAAAGAAAATAATTTTGTTTTGGCAACGTTTTTGATATTAGATTCCTAATCTTAAAAAACGAACATTATGAAAATTTTAAAAAAATCTACTATAATCGTTACTTGTTTAGCGCTTACAATGTTGAGTTTAAATGCCCAAAACGGAAGTAGTTTTGGCTTTAAAGGTGGTTTAAATTATGGTACTAATGGTGATTACTTTGAGTCTATAGGTGAAAATGCTCAAAACCCAGATCGCAATATTGGTTATCATATTGGTGTGTTTGGCAAAATTGGTAATAGACTATACTTTAGACCAGAGTTAATATATACCGCTACTAAGAGCGACTATAATAACGACCTGTTTGAAATCAAAAAAATAGACGCACCTTTATTAGTTGGTATTAAAGTGTTAGGTCCAATAAGTGTATTTGCAGGTCCTTCATTACAATACATTTTAGACACAGATTTTAATGGTATTAATATAGATAATATTGAAAACGATTTCTCAATTGGTTTAAATTTTGGAATAGCAATCAATTTTAATAAGATAGGAATTGATTTGAGATACGAAAGAGGATTTAGTGATAATGAAGCTGTTTTTATTAATAACAACTTTGGCCCAAATACGGTTGGAAGAATAGATACAAGACCAGAACAATTAATATTAAGTTTATCTATTGCACTTTAGAGTAAATGAATTGTTTAGTTTTAAATAGACATAAAAAAGCCGCTAATAAGCGGCTTTTTTATGTTTCATTTTTTCTTAGCTATCCTCATCATCATTATAATTTTCAGAAATATTTTCGTCTAAATAATCTAAAATATTATTGTTATCAGAATCAACTGCTGTGACCGTATTAATAGTTAGTATGCCATCAACTTCACTTCTACTAACCTCATATTCATTGGCAGCTAACGTAGGCTCAGGATCAATACTAGTATCTACTTGGTAAGTTGTAGAAACAAGTTCATTAATTGTAGCAACGCCATCAGCATCATCATCTAAATCTATATAGTTTGGTGCCCCATCTTCATCTGTATCATCATCAAAAACATCGTCATTATTATTTAAATTTTCAATATAAGAAGGTATGCCATCATTATCGTGATCAAGTTCCTCTTTTTGTAACAACTCAAACTTAAAGACTAAATTTGCATATGCATCAATAGAAGATCCAGGAGGTGGTGATGCAAAATAAGCTAAACCAGAAGGAATAAACATAATCCCAAAACCATAATTATTATAATTTGTTGAACCATCACTACCAATAGAAAAATCTAGTGCTGCATTAAACTCAGGTAAAACACGTTGCCAACCAGGTATTGCACCACCTGAAAAACCTAATCCTGTTAAAGGCAGACTTACTGGTGTAACTATTTGGTCAAAAATTTCTTCAGTCTCTACTGTAAAACCTTCATACCTCACCCTTACTTGATCTGTAAAAGTAGGAGAATCTCCTTCTCCTTGGTTTAAATTTAGAAAGTAATACGTGTAATCTATTTCAAACAGAATAGTAGTTCTTGTCGTTATTGTACCATCTGCTAATGCCTCACTTAAAAGTCTATTAGAGTTACCGTTCTCATCAATAGCTGACTCTGAAATAATAATATCTTCAATCTTATGATTGATTCCAGTTTCAAAGAAACTAGCGTTATAATAATGCGTTGCAAAGAATTCTAAAATAGAATCATTGTCAACTATTTGTTGCTCATCTCTATCTCTGGTAGTAAAGACATTTGTAACAGTATCATCATCTGGCTCACAAGAAATACAAAATGCAAAAGCGAAGAAGACCAGAAGGCTTAATCTAAATTGTTTAGTTTTCATAACGTTTTATTTTACTTATATTAAAATACCACATAATTAATATAAGGTTCATTATTGCTCAATAAATATGGTTGCAATATACAATATTATAATATTTTTGTACTATAAGATTAACGTAGTTTTTAGTTAAAAAATATATGAGAATTGATAAATTTTTGTGGTGTGTTAGATATTATAAAACAAGAAGTATCGCTACTAAAGCTTGTAAAAAAGGACAAATAAAGGTCAATGGCTCAGTTGTAAAACCGTCTAGAGATGTTTATGCAACAGATAATATCGAGTTAAGAAAAGACCAGATTATATACCAATTAACTGTAAATGATTTACCTCCAAATAGAGTTGGTGCTAAACTTGTAGATATTTACAGAACAGATACAACACCAAAAGAAGCTTTTGAGGCTAAGCAATTATTAAAGTATAGTAAAGACTATTACAGAAAGAAAGGAACTGGTAGACCTACAAAAAAAGATAGACGCGATATTGATGGCTATTATGAAGAAGAATAACTTAGATAATAAATATTGGGATAGTCGTTATAAAAACAAACAAATAGGTTGGGATATCGGTTATGGATCTACCCCTTTGATAACTTATATTCAGCAACTTAATGATAAAACATTAAAGGTATTAATACCAGGTGCTGGCAACAGTTATGAAGCCGAATATTTATGGAACAATGGCTTTAAAAATATTTGTGTTTTAGATTTTGCAAAACACCCTTTAGATAACTTAAAAAAGCGTATTCCAGATTTTCCTTCTGAGCAGTTGTTGTGCAAGAATTTTTTTGATTTAAATACTACTTTTGATTTAATATTAGAACAGACGTTCTTTTGTGCTCTTAACCCTAATTTAAGAAAGACATATGTTTCAAAAATGCATACGCTATTAGAAAAAAATGGAAAACTCGTTGGCCTACTTTTTGATTTTAAATTAACAAACTCTGGTCCTCCATTTGGTGGAAGTTTACCTGAGTACAAATCATTATTCAAAAAATTGTTTGACATTAGAGTTTTAGAAAAATCAATTAATTCTGTAAAACAAAGGCACGATAAGGAACTGTTTTTTATATTTGAAAAAAAGACCTAATGGCACTAACAAAAAACACAATTTTAAGTCACAAAGAAATTGAGCACAAGATTAAACGCATTGCATATCAAATCTATGAATGTAATGTTGACGAAACAGAACTTGTTATTGCTGGGATAGAAAATAATGGTTATCTATTAGCAAAAAAAATAAAAGCTAACCTAGAAAAAATTTCTACAATAAAATGTACATTGTGTAAAGTAACCATAAATAAAGGCCAACCTACTTTACCTATACTAACATCACTTAAAAAAGAAGATTACACAAATAAATCTATTGTGTTAATTGATGATGTGCTAAACTCTGGAAGTACTCTAATTTATGGCATAAAGCATTTTTTAGATGTTCCTTTAAAACAATTTAAAACAGCTGTATTGGTTAACCGCAACCACAAAAAATATCCTGTAAAAGCAGATTTTAAGGGTATTTCCTTATCAACATCGCTTTTTGAACATGTGCATGTTAATCTATCTAAACAACCTTATGAAGCATACCTAGATTAGGTTCATTACAATTTGCTCTACTACTTCTTGCTTCGATTTATTGTCTGTAGAAATTGTATGGTTTGCTTTAGTATAATATTGAACACGCTCAAAAACATGCTTACCAATAAATTCTAACAACATAGCTTCAGTCTCTAAATGACTTATTAATGGTCGTTTTTCACGTTCTGTAAATAATCGCTGAGCTAAAGATGGTATTGAAAGCTTCAAATAAAACGAAACAACATTAGGGTTATTTACTAATAGCTCTATGTTATTACCATAGCATGGTGTTCCGCCACCTAGAGCAATGACATAATTATTTTTAGAACTTGTAAGCTCTTTTAAATACGCTGTTTCTTTTTTTCTGAAATATATTTCACCTTTAGTTTTAAATAGTTCTGAAATTGAAGCACTTTCCTTATTAATTATGTAATCATCTAAATCTAAGAAACTAAAATTTAGCACTGTAGCTAATTCCTTACTTATAGTAGATTTTCCTGATCCCATGTACCCCATTAAAATGACTATCATAAAGCTTATAAATTGATTATTAAATCTCTACGCAAAGAGACAACAAAAAAACAAAAAATTAAATAAAAAAAGTGTTGTTTAATTAATTAAACATTTTATATTTGCACCCTCGTTAGAGAAAAGCATTATGACCAGTTAGCTCAGTTGGCAGAGCATCTCCCTTTTAAGGAGAGGGTCCTGGGTTCGAGCCCCAGACTGGTCACAAAAAAAAGTTAAGCTACCTAAGCTTAACTTTTTTTTTATCTTTAACTTATGTTATTAGCGCACGTGGCGGAATTGGTAGACGCGCCAGCTTGAGGGGTTGGTGGACATTAGTCCGTGGAAGTTCGAGTCTTCTCGTGCGCACTTTTTCTATTTTACTTATTTTTTGTTAATTCCAAACTTTTATATTGCTAATAGCACTATTTTTGTTTAACCATTTTTTATAAAAAATGAACAACATTAAAAACAAGTTTAGTATAAAAGACCTTGAGAATCTCACAGGTGTAAAAGCGCATACAATCAGAATTTGGGAGAAGCGCTATAGTTTACTAACACCCAAAAGAACAGAGACTAATATTAGATATTACGATTTAGAAAGTTTTCAGAAACTACTAAATGTTAGTTTCTTAAATAATAATGGTTATAAAATATCGAAGATAGCAACAATAGAAGAGCATAAGTTACCGCTTTTAGTAAGAGAGATTGCATCACAAAGTAATATTGAAAGTCATGCTATTAATTCCTTTAAATTGGCAATGCTTAACTTTGATCAGGCATTATTCTATAAAACATATGAATCGCTTATAAAGGAAAAAGCTTTCTTTGAAATTTTCTACGATATTTATATTCCACTTCTTACTGAAATTGGTTTATTGTGGCAAACAAATACGATATCACCAGCACATGAACATTTTATAACCACTCTAATTAGACAAAAAATATTAGTTAGTACAGAGAAGGTCCAAGCAAAGCAAAAGCATAAATCAAATAAAACTTTTGTACTATATCTTCCAGATAACGAAATACACGAACTTGGTTTAATGTTTATTAATCACGAAATAGTAAGCAAAGGCTATCAGTGTATATTTTTAGGTCAAAGTGTTCCTTTAGAAAATTTATCTGACCTTCAAAACTACTACGATAACATAACTTACGTTTCGTATTTTACAGTAATGCCAGAAAAAGATGATATAAAACAATATCTCCATGATTTCGATGAACATATTTTAAACGCACCACAAACTGAATTTTGGATTTTAGGCCAGATGCTAAACGTAATCGATATTACAGAATTACCGAAAGGGATGAAAGCCTTTAAATCTATACAATCTCTTTTAAGCGAATTAAATTAATGAGTAAAAAAATATCAATAATTGGTTCTGGATTTTCTGCTTTATCTGCATGTTGTTACTTGGCAAAGGCTGGACACGATGTAACTATTTATGAAAAAAACGCAATGGTTGGCGGAAGAGCGAGACAAATCACAAAAGATGGTTTTACTTTTGATATTGGACCAAGTTGGTATTGGATGCCAGATGTTTTCGAAAAATTCTTTAACGACTTTGGTAAAAGTACTAGTGACTTTTACGAGTTAGATAAATTGAGTCCTGCGTACAAAATTTTCTTTTCAGATGACGTAATCACAATTGGTGACCATATGGACCAAATATGTGAAGAGTTTGATCGTATTGAACCTGGTAGCTCTAAGCCTTTACGCAAGTTTATTGCCAGAGCTCAAGAGCATTATAATATTGCGATAAATAAAGTCGTTTTAAAACCTGGTTTATCACCATTTGAGCTGGTAACTAAAGAAACCATAACTAGAGTTGATCAGTTCTTTAAAACAATTAGTTCTGAAGTTCGTAAGAATTTTAAGAATCCCAAACTAATATCTACATTAGAGTTTCCTGTTTTATTTTTAGGAGCAAAACCTAACCAGACACCATCATTTTATAGTTTTATGAATTTTGCTGATTTTGGTTTAGGAACATGGCACCCAAAAGGAGGTATGTATGAGATTATAAAAGGAATGAAATCTCTTGCTGAAAGTTTAGGAGTCACTATTAATACAAACAGTAATGTAGAAAAAATTAATGTTTTTAACGGCAAATCTGTTGGGATTTCTGTTAATGCAGAGACCATTACATCAGACATTGTTTTAAGTGGTGCAGACTACCATCATTCTGAAACTTTACTCGATAAAAACTATAGGCAGTATTCGGAATCGTATTGGGACAAACGTACGTTTGCTCCTTCATCTTTACTGTTTTATGTTGGTTTTGATGTAAAGCTTAAAAATGTAGAACATCACAATTTATTCTTTGACACGAACTTTGAGAAACATGCAGAAGAAATATATGATGACCCAAAATGGCCCGAAGATCCATTATTTTATGCTAACTTTCCTTCAGTAACAGATCAAAGCATGTCTCCTAGTGGTTGTGAAACGGGGTTTTTCCTTATTCCAATAGCACCAGGTTTAAAGGATACACCAGCACTAAGACAACAATATTTTGATATAATTATGAATCGCTTTGAGCTGCGCACCAATCAAAATGTTAAACAAAATATACTTTTTAAAGAATCGTTTTGTGTTAACGATTTTATAAGCGAATACAACTCTTATAAAGGAAATGCATACGGCATGGCAAACACATTAATGCAAACAGCCTTTTTAAGACCAAAACTAAAGAGTAAAAAAGTAAATGGATTGTACTTTACCGGACAACTAACTGTTCCTGGGCCAGGTGTACCTCCATCATTAATTTCAGGAAAGCTCGTAGCAGAACTGATTCAAAAAAATGAAATTTAATTGCCGTTTTAGAAACATAACATTACTATGAAATCACTATTTGACAATGTTTCCAAAGAATGTAGTAAGCTTGTGACGAATGCTTACAGCACATCATTCTCTATGGCTACAAAAATGCTATCTGATACCATAAGACAAGATATATATAACATATATGGCTTTGTGCGTTTTGCAGATGAAATTGTTGATTCTTTTCATGATTATGATAAGGAAAAGTTGTTTAAGAATTTTGAAAATGATTTAGAAAATTCATTAGAGGATAAAATTAGTTTAAATCCTATCTTAAATTCATTTCAAGAAACTTATCATAAGTACCGAATTGATAAACATTTGGTTGACTCATTTATGAATAGCATGCGACTAGATCTTCATAAAAAAGAGTATTTAACAGAACAAGAATACAAAGATTATATTTATGGTTCTGCTGACGTTGTTGGTTTAATGTGTTTAAAAGTTTTTGTAAATGGTGATAATGAAAAATATGAAGATTTAAAATCTTCAGCTATGAGTTTAGGCTCTGCATTTCAAAAAGTAAATTTTCTTAGAGATTTAAAAGCAGACTTTGACGACTTAAGTAGAACCTATTTTCCTAATACAGATTTAAATCATTTAGACGAAGTTTCTAAGCAAACTATTATTAAAGATATAGAAGAGGATTTTGCTAAAGGTCTCGAAGGCATTAAACGTCTTCCTCTAGAAGCGAGATTTGGTGTTTTTATGGCCTATCGCTACTACAGCAAGCTACTAGATAAGTTAAAAAAGACACCAGCTTTAAAAATAAAATCCACAAGAATAAGAGTTCCTAATTATAGAAAAGTAGAACTACTTACTCGAAGTTACGTGAAGTATCAATTAAACTTATTATAAAATTTTAGAATAACTATTATGCAAACTTTTTTTTGGATTATAATTTTCTTAAGCACGTTCTTTATGATGGAATTTAATGCATGGTTTACACACAAGTATGTTATGCATGGTTTTTTATGGGGTCTACACAAAGATCACCATCATAAAGATCACGATAGTTGGTTTGAGCGTAATGATACTTTTTTTATTTTTTATGCCGTAGTAAGTATGTCTTGTTTTTACCTTTGGAGTGTTGAAGGAGTTTGGTTTACATTACCTATTGGCTTTGGAATTTTAATGTACGGGTTGGCTTATTTTATTGTCCATGACATATTTATTCACCAACGTTTTAAATGGCTTAGAAATATTGATAATAAATATGCAAGAGGTTTAAGACGTGCGCACAAAATTCACCATAAGCACTTAGGGAAAGATAAAGGTGAGAATTTTGGGATGCTTATCGTACCATTTAAATACTTTAAGTAATAATTATTCAGAAATCAATTGGTCTAATTGCTGTCTAACAGTTTTACTATTCCAATCTAGTGCACCAGATTCATCGACAACAATTTCACCCTTTTTATTTATAATAAAAGTTCTTGGTATTGACTTCGTTAATAATTGATTTGGAATAGTATTGATTGGGTTGAATACTTCAAAAGTAAATTTCTTTTTAGTCATAAATTTTTCAACAATCTGAAAATCTTCATTAGTAACAAAGAGAAAAACTACATCGTCTTTATATTCTGAATATAACTCTTGAATACTTGGCATCTCTGCAATACATGGTGGACACCAAGTCGCCCAAAAATTAACAAAAACAACTTTTCCTTTACTATCAATAAAATTTATAATATAATTTTTATCTGACTTTAATTGCCAATTAGAATCCTTAACTAATATTCTATCCTCTTTTTCTATAATGTTAGAACTACTTACATAACTTAAGCCCTTATGAAGTAGCACTTGTATTGGTTGTCTCGTCTGAGGGATTATTAATACTAGGATAATAATTAAAAATAGGATGTTAAGCTTAGAAATTTTTAACTTCATTTGAAAGAATTTTAAGCTGACTTTTTATAAATTCTAATCTGCTTACGTTTAAAATCTATAACGTTAGCTTCCTTTAATTCATTCAGCAATATATTTAATGTAGGTCTAGAAACACCTATGAGTGAAGCAATATCTTTTTGTGTATATGGATGATTTATAATATTATCACCTGTTTTATCACAGTCATATCCATAATCATTGCATAGTTCGCTTAAAAACTCAGAAAACCTCGTTTTAGAGTCTTTAAAAAGTAATAACTGAATACGACGTTCTAATTTTTTGAATTTAAAACCAATAAACTTATAGACCTTAAAACTAAAGCTTTGGCTATCTCTCATTAACTCGTGCATGGTATCTACACTAACTGGACATATTGACGTGTTATTTTCTAAAGACTGAGCAAACTCATTTCGTACCCCTTCCCCAAGTATAGCTTTCTCTCCAAAAAGCTCTCCTTTACTTAATATTGCCTTTACTACTTCAGACCCGTCTTCATTATAATAACCAATCTTCACTTTTCCTTTTTCTATAAGATATACTTTGTTGGCAGCATCATCTTCGAAATAAATATAATCGCATTTTTTATAAGTATCAAAGTCATGACATGCCTTAAATTTTTTAAACTTATGAGGACAAAGTATATTGAAAAGATTCACGTCTTCGAATACCCATAATGAGTTCATAATTAGTTTCGATTTAATTGAGTTAACCTTAGAGTCGTTTAATAATAGAAAACCTTTCATAAAAAACAAAAAAACTCCTAGCTTTATATGCCAGGAGTTTAAATTTTCTAAAAAGTTATACTTTCTAAGCGTTTTCTTTTTTAATTAAATTTAAAGCAGACCCTTCTTTATACCAATCAATTTGTGCTTGGTTATAGGTGTGGTTTAAAGAAATAACATCTTTACTTCCATCATTGTGTACGGCTTCTAAATGTAGTTTCTTATCTGGTGCAAACTCCTTTAAATCTGTAAAGTTGAATGTATCATCCTCTTGTATTAAGTCATAATCTGCTTCATTAGCAAATGTTAAACCTAGCATACCTTGCTTTTTAAGGTTTGTTTCGTGAATTCGAGCAAATGATTTTACAATTACAGCAGCAACACCCAAATGTCTTGGTTGCATTGCTGCGTGCTCTCTAGAAGATCCTTCTCCATAATTATGATCACCAATAACTATAGACTTAACTCCAGCAGCCTTGTAAGCTCTTGCTGTATCTGGCACACCTCCAAACTCGTCTGTCAACTGATTCTTAACAAAGTTAGTTTTCTTACCAAATGCATTAACAGCACCAATTAAAGTATTGTTTGCTATATTATCTAAATGACCTCTAAAACGTAACCAAGGACCAGCCATAGAAATATGATCTGTAGTACATTTACCGAAAGCTTTAATTAATAATTTCGCACCAGAAATAGAATCACCAAGTGGTACAAAAGGCTCTAATAATTGTATACGTTCAGACGTTGGGTTTACAGAAACTTCTACTCCACTACCATCTGCTACTGGCTCTAAATAGCCATTATCTTTTACCTCAAAGCCTTTAGGAGGTAATTCCCATCCTGTTGGCTCATCGAACATTACTTCTTCACCATTTTCATTGATAAGTTTATCTTTTAATGGGTTAAAATCTAAACGACCAGCAACTGCTATAGCTGCCGTTAATTCTGGTGAAGCTACAAAAGCGTGTGTATTTGGGTTACCATCGGCACGCTTTGCAAAGTTTCTATTAAAAGAATGTACTATACTATTCTTGGGTGCATTTTTAGGGTCACTGTATCTTGCCCATTGTCCTATACATGGACCACAAGCGTTAGTAAATATTTTAGCATCTAGTGCTTCAAAAATTCCTAAAATCCCATCTCTTTCAGCAGTATAACGTACTTGCTCAGATCCTGGGTTAATGCCTAATTCAGCTTTCATCTTTAAGCCTTTATCTAGAGCTTGTTGAGCTATAGATGATGCTCTAGATAAATCTTCGTAAGAAGAATTGGTACAAGACCCTATTAATCCCCATTCTACCTGCATTGGCCAACCATTAGCTGTAGCTTTCTCTGTCATTTCTCTACCTACTGTGGTTGATAAATCTGGCGTAAAAGGGCCATTTAATAATGGGCCTAATTCTGATAAATTAATTTCTATAACCTGATCGAAATATTTTTCAGGATTTTCATATACCTCTGCATCAGCAGTTAAGTAAGGTCTAATTTTATTTGCTGCATCTGCAACATCTGCTCTATCTGTTGCTCGTAAATAACGTTCCATAGAATCATCATAAGCAAATGTAGATGTTGTTGCCCCTATTTCGGCACCCATATTACAAATAGTTCCCTTACCTGTACAAGACATAGATAAAGCACCAGGTCCAAAATATTCTACAATAGCATCGGTTCCTCCTTTTACAGTTAGAATTTCAGCTACTTTTAAGATAACATCTTTAGGTGCAGTCCAACCAGATAATTTACCAATTAATCTTACACCAATTAATTTAGGAAACTTAAGTTCCCAGGCCATTCCAGCCATTACATCAACGGCATCAGCACCACCTACTCCGATAGCTACCATTCCTAATCCACCAGCATTAACTGTATGTGAATCTGTTCCTATCATCATTCCACCAGGAAATGCATAATTTTCTAATACCACTTGGTGAATAATACCTGCACCTGGCTTCCAAAAGCCTATTCCATATTTATTTGAAACTGATTCTAAAAAGTTAAAAACTTCACTACTTGTATTATTAGCATGTTTTAAATCTGTTGCAGCACCATCTTTAGCCTGAATCAAATGATCACAATGTACTGTTGTTGGTACAGCAACTTTTGGCTTTCCTGCTTGCATAAACTGTAATAATGCCATTTGAGCTGTAGCATCTTGGCATGCAACACGATCTGGTGCAAAATCTACATAATCCTTTCCACGTGTAAATGGTTTAGTAGGTTTACCTTGCCATAAGTGAGAGTATAATATTTTTTCTGAAAGTGTTAGTGGTGTACCAACAATATCGCGAGCTGCATCAACGTGCTCAGTCATGTTAGCGTAAACCTTTTTAATCATATCAATATCAAATGCCATAAAGTATATTTAAGAGGTTGGAAATTCATTTTTTTAGTGACACAAATTTACAAATTTTAAAGCATTTTTAAAAATGTGTAGTAAAATCTATAAACCATTAAGAATAGTTTAGGCAAAATCAAAAAAATAATCGAAAAAATAGTATTTTACTTACTTATATGTTAACTATTTAATGAATTCGTAATTAACAGAACACCCTAAATTTAGGTTGTATAGAAAATCCCTATAATAAAACTTAACGAGGCACAATTTTATCTCTTAGTTTTAGTACAGGCAACTCAACTGTTCTATATAAAATAATGACGCTATTAAATAAATTAAAATTGCGTGTCTAGACGGATTAATAAATCTTTCAACGGCTAATAATACAAGAGAATAATTTACAAATAAATGGCGTAGAGTCGGGTACTTTGATAATATACTATATCTGAAACGAATCGATTTGTATTTAGTTTTATAAACCATGGAAAAATTAAGGTTATACTTATTCCAATAAATGGGAGATATAAAAGGTTATAGCCGTAAGGCATTATTTTAAAATAAACAATAACAATATGCGTTACCACAAAAATTGAAATTCCAAAAATTAAAAGTAAGGTTCTAAAGCTGTTTATACTTGTCTATTTATTATGTAGGTATACGGCTATAATAAATTGAATCTAACCTATAAATGACTACTTTTCTAAAAGAAGCACTCCAATCTCTTATAATTATTAATATCTACAGTTTTATAAAAGTTAAACTTAAGCACAAACAAAATGCCAATAACGAGCAGTGTTGTAAAAATAAAAACTTTTAAAGGAGACTTAGTTTTTTTAAAAAAATCCAAACGTATATAATCGCAGAAAGAAATAGATAAGCATATTCTTCAATTGATAAGCTCCATGCCTCTGTAAATTAATTTGTGGATGTGCTAAATTTTGTAAAAAAGGAATATACAAGAGTATATTGGTATTCAATTTACGATCTAAAAAATAGACTAATAATATATTGAGTATAAGAATTACAAAATAATTTGGTAAAGTCACTAACCATATTCGTTTCCAGAAATGAATTAAACTTCTAGCAGAATATTCACCAGATTGTAAATGCTTAATAATTAATCCACCAATAAGAAATAACCACTGAGTACATAAAACAAATCAGCTCCCTTAGCTCCCGTTAGTCTAATAGCATCTGTTATTAGACCATTAAATTCAGGAATTAAAATGTACAATGCGATAAAACGATTAGCACTATGACTAATGCCCTTATAACATCTAATCTAAAATTTCTGTTAGGATGATTCCACATAGTGTTAATGTAAACCTATGCGATGACTTTATTAAAATAAACTTTGAATGATATCTTCGTCAGAAACATTCTCTGCTTCAGCCTTATAATTTTTTATAATTCTGTGACGCAATATTCCTGTTGCAACAGCTTGGACATCTTCTATGTCTGGTGAGAATTTACCATTGGTAGCAGCATGTGTTTTGGCTGCTAATATTAAGTTTTGGGAGGCTCTTGGACCTGCTCCCCAATCCACAAATTCTTTGACTATATCTGCGGCTGTATCAGCTTTTGGCCTTGTCTTACATACTAAAGAAACTGCGTATTCTATAACATTATCTGCAACAGGAATACGACGTATTACATTTTGAAAATCTATAATTTCTTGCGCTGTAAATAACGCATTAACACTAGACTGTACATCTGTAGTTGTTGCTTTAACAACATCAACTTCTTCTTGAAAAGATGGATATTCTAAGTTAATAGCGAACATAAAACGATCTAACTGCGCTTCAGGCAGAGGGTAAGTCCCTTCTTGCTCAATTGGGTTTTGTGTTGCTAAAACAAAATAAGGTAATGTTAATTTGTATTGATGACCAGAAATAGTCACAGAGCGTTCTTGCATTGCTTCTAAAAGCGCTGCTTGAGTTTTAGGTGGCGTACGGTTAATCTCATCAGCTAAAATAATATTTGCAAAAATTGGTCCTTTAATAAACTTAAATTGACGGTTTTCATCTAGTATTTCACTACCCAATATGTCACTAGGCATTAAATCTGGTGTAAACTGAATACGTTTAAAATCTAAACCTAAAGCCTGAGCTATAGTATTTACCATTAATGTTTTCGCCAAACC
Source organism: Winogradskyella sp. UBA3174 (assembly GCF_002364335.1). Lineage (GTDB taxonomy): Bacteria > Bacteroidota > Bacteroidia > Flavobacteriales > Flavobacteriaceae > Winogradskyella. Next base: position 27,567 of record NZ_DEXW01000033.1, read on the forward strand.
TGGGACTCCAATTAAAAGTGAATGACCACCAGAAAATATTGATATAAGAATTTGGTTTACAACCTCATCTTGGCCTATAATAACTTTTGAAACCTCTTTTTTTAAATCCCCAAATTTCTTAACGAAATTTTCTATTAGCGCAACATCTGACATAACTATTGTTTTTTTAACCAGTTATTTTGGAAATCACAATTTTTATATTCGCCATTAACCTTAATATAAGTCTTTGCTATGGTTTCTTTTTGCCATACTGCTATAGCATCTACATGCTTATTCTGTAAGGCTAGTTCCTTTATTTTTAAATAATCTCTAGAGAAGTCTGCCTTATGATCATCAATTCTATCTGTTACTGTTAGAATTTTAAATTTTATGCTGTTAACACGATCTTGGTCTTGCAGCACAGGACTGATTTCTCCATCTTTTAAATCTTGAATTTGAGAGTAAAGTTCAGTATCAATTTTTGTTAGCTCAAAATTAAAATCTTGAGTTACTGGGTTCATCATTTGACCGCCTTCATACTTCGTTTCTTTTTCATCACTAAATTCTCTAGCTGCTTCTGCAAAAGTTACAGAACCATCAATAATTTTAGCTCTCACCTCTTTTAGTCTATCTTCGGTACCTTTTAATGCTTCTTGTGTTATCTCTGGGCGTAATAAAATATGTCTTACATCATATTCTTGACCTCTAATCTTTTCTAACCATACAATATGAAACCCAAAATCGGTTTCAAAAGGATCAGAAATCTCTCCCTCTTGCATGTTAAAGACAACATCCCTAAACTCTTTAACCATTCTTGGTTGCTTTCTATTCATTGATGGTAATTTACCACCATCTTGTTTAGAACCATCATCTGAATAAAACAAAGCCTTAGTTGTGAAATTTGCACCGTTTTCTTCGACATCTTTTTTGTAACTATTTAATTTATCAATTACAGCCTTCTTAGCTTCTTCAGTTACTTTAGGTATAATAACAATTTGAGCCAACTTTAATTCTGTACCAAACGTTGGTCTTTCCTCTTCTATTATTTCATTAAAAAATTGTCTTGTTTCTTCTGGTGTTACTTCAATTTTTTCAAGAACTTTTAAACGCATTTGCTGTGTTAAATATCCGTTTTTATTGATTTCATACATTTGCTCTCTCAAAGATTCTTCAGAATCTTTTTTATAGAATTTTAATAGACCTGCCATATCTCCATTTGTCTGTGCTAAAATTCCATCAATTTGTTGTTCTACTAAAGACTGTATATACAACTCGTTAATTAAAACACTATCTTGAATCGCCTGATGTGCATATAATTTACTTTCTAGTAAACTACCAAAAAGCTGACACCTTGTTATGCCTTCTAAATCTGCTCCTTGAGCTTCTAATTGGGCAATTTCTCTATCTAAATCAGATTCGAGAATAATAAAATCACCTACAACAGCAGCAACACCGTCAGCTTTTATTTTATTACCAGTTATTACAGTATCTTTTTTCTTAAGAGATGATTCCTTAGTTGTATCCTCTATAATTTCTTGTGCATTACCTGCGGTAAAAGACAAAAAGCAAATGATTACGATTGCTTTAGTTATATATTTCAAATTGATTGTTTTTAATAGCATCTTTAGTAATATCTTTTTCTAGTTGCTTTATTAGCTCTAGTTTTCTCTTATTTATAACAATTTGTTTTATCGAATTTTTGACATAATCTAACGGTGCATAATCGTTTAAAGTTTTTATGTCATTAACACGCATCAAATATAGGTTTAATGAATCTTTGAGTTGTAAAAAATTAGATTTTTTTAACAGTTGATTTTTGTTTTCAGAATTAATCACTGAAATTTTATCTACTACTTGACTAAATTTTATCCAAAGTGAATCGTTTAGTGCATACGATTTAAATTGAACAGAGATAGAATCTAAATACCTTCTGTCTTTTTCATTAAATCGCTTAAACCTGTTTGTTATTGTATCTAAATTAATAGGGTTTAATGGTAAATTGATATATCGGAACTGCAATAAATCATCATTAAGTTTAAAAGATTCTTTATTAGCTTCATAAAACTGTTCTTCTACTTTTGCAGAAACAAGAGTGTCTATATTCTTTTTTACTAGGCCTTCTAAGTAAGCATTTGTATATAAATCAATCTTATACTGATCTATAAGCTGAGAGAAATCTTGTTGCTTAGATTCATTTAGATTAATCTTAGCTCCATCCATTAGCAAAAGCTGTTCTGCCCATCTATTTATATAAGCATTAACCATAAGCGTACTATCTTGAGTAGACATGCCTTCTGGCACTAAATCCTTTATATCTTCTTTATATAAAAAATTATCGTTTACTCTGGCAATGCGCTCACTATCGTCTGTCTTCATAAAGAAGTCACAGCTCATTAGTAATAAGCAAATCGAAACACTATATAATCTATAATTCAAAGGTTCTTATTGATTTTTTATTTTGGTCTTAACTGCTTTTAAAGCACTCTTATTTACGCTAACATCAAAACGCTTATACAATACATCAATCCAATCTAACTCTAATTGTGTTTGATAATCGTTAATCACATTCCCTCTAGATTCTTCTAAGGTTTTTTGTCCAGCAGGTATAACCTCCTTTACGTCTATAACATGAAACGCTCCATTGTGCTCATATATTCTAGAAATCCCTTTTGCTATTTTCAAATTCTCTGGGAGCTTAGCATCTTTAGAACTGAAAACACCTTTTGTAAAAATGATATTTTGATTCTTTTCTTCATTTATTTTTGAACTTATAACTTCTTCAGACTTCCCTCTTTTCATCATTTTAGAAACATTATCTACCATGTTTTTATCTGCAGAAGACGCCATTACTATATCTACTCTATCAGACCATTGGTATTTTACCTTATTCTGATTATAATAATTCTCTATACCTATACTATCCTTTGATGCCTTATTCCATATTTCTTTCTCCATAAGCTCAAATAACAAAAGCCCATCTCTATATTCTTGTAAAATATATGCAAATTCTTTATTTTCTAATTCTAAATTATCTTCTCTATACTTTAGAATTGTTTTGTTGTAAAATGTATTGAGTTCTTTCTCTACAATTTTTGGTTTAGGAACATTTTTAGCATTGTAGCTGCGCTGCGCTGATAATAAGTGACGTCCAAAATCATAATACGTATAGGTATTATTATTTATAGTAAATAATACATTATCTTTCTGTAATAGTTCAGGTATCTTCCAAGCACGTGAGAAAAATCGATTATCTATAACCGTTTCAAAATAAGCTTTAGCATCCTTATTACGAGAAATTGTGTAACGCTTCTCTAACTCAGCTACCATTGCAGAATTAATTAATCTAGATCTAGCATCCCTTTTAACTCTGCTTTCTAAAGACGGTTTTAAGTCTTCAAATGGTAATATCTGCTTTAGGCTTATTCTTTTTACAATGTGCCAACCGTATTCTGTCTTAAAAGGCTTACTAAAATCTTCGTCTGCCTTTAAAGTAAATGCTTCATCTTCAAATTGTATTGAGGTTAATTGTCCACTTTTAAAAGGAGCTAATTTACCACCACTGTTTGCAGAACTTTTATCATCAGAAAACTGCTTAGCTAAAGATTCGAAATCCTCTCCTTTCTGTAATCGACTGTAGATAGCATTTATTCGGTTTTCAGAATTTTGTGTAGAGTCTTTACTTTTTAATGTCACCATAATGTGAGCAGCAGTTATGGTTCCACGAGATAGTCTTACCTCATCTACTTTAACTACATGGTAGCCAAATTGGGTTCTAAAGGGTTCTGAAATTTTACCTGCAGGTGTATTAAAAGCAACTGTTTCAAAATCATAAACCATTTTAAATGCAGAGAAATATCCTAAATCTTCTAAAAAAATGGTTTGACCGTCGTGTGCATCATACTTTACTTTATCATAACCTTCTTTTAGTACGCGTTCTTTTAAAGCTAGTAGCTGATTGTAGACTTTTGCTGTATCACTAGAACTTTCTTCAATTCGCACTAATATATGTGAAGCTTTAATATCTAATTTACTTCTTTCATATGCCTCTTTAACCAAGACATCAGTAACTTTATTATCAGACAAATAGTTTTTTGTAAGTTGCTTTTTATAGCTTAAAAACTCTCTTAAGTATTTAGCATTTTCATCTAACTTAAGACGCTTTGCTTCTTTTAATTTTAGCTGATACTCAGTAAATAGTTTTAAATAGCCATCAACATCTTTCTGACTTTCATCCTTAACTAAATCAAGATTCTTATTATAAACTCTTAGAAATTCTGAAGTTTTTATTTGGTCGCCATCTACAGTAAGAAGTACGCCATCATTACTTTGAGAAAAGGAACTATTTAGTACAAATAGTAGTACAAATAGAAGGATGAATAAACTTTTAAATTTAATACTCATAATTTAAGATTATTTTTATGGGAATTTGAAAATTTCAATACTTGTTGGAGTTGAACAAAAATAACACAAATAGCGCATTTCGCAAGTAGAATCATTTCCATTTACATAAAAATCATACCAAACATTAAAACGTTACTAATAAACTTTTTATTTTAACTCTAAAAACGATACGCTCATCGAAAAAGTAAGCAGACTTTAACACCTTCTATCTATCTTTAATAAAAATTCCCTCAAAAATGAAATATTGTAATAGAATTACAATAGCAAAACCTCTCGAGGTTGTTATTAAAAAACTCGACTCAGTTGATAATATGAAGCACTGGCAAGAAGGCCTAATAAGAAGCGAACATATTTCTGGAACTCCTGGCGAATTTGGAGCGAGAATGAATTTAGTTTATAACTTTGGAAACACAAAAATAGAACTAAAGGAAACTATTACAAAACGTAACTTACCTCACGAGCTTCATGCCACTTACAATACAAAAGGCATGTACAACATACAGCAAAATTATTTTAGAACTACCAATGAAGGCTCAACAGAATGGGTTGCTGAATACGAGTATTTACCTACTAATTTCTTTATGCGAATGATGACTATTGCTATGCCAGGCATATTTAAGAAAGAGTCGTTAAAGTATATGGTAAACTTTAAGAACTTTGTAGAAAAAGGAGTTTCTGTTGCAAATGCGTAAATTAAAACTAATTTGGGATTTTAGAGGTCCATCTGGCCAAAAAACCGCAGAACATCACCTTATTCATCTAAAAGAATACATAAGTATTAATAATTTAGATATAGAAATTACTGGTGTTGAAGCCTTGAGCGATATGCACAGTTTGGCATATTTAGTTGTTAATGAATCTGAAATGAAACCCATTAGAGACGCACTAAAGCCACATAGAGGGCAAGTTTATTCTAATGATTAAAACAAACGCTTAAAGAAAGCCTGAGTAAAACGCTTAGGAGGAACAGATACTATTATTTTAAAATCTTCTAGTACTGTAGATTCCTCATCTAGAAATCTAAATATCGTTTTAATGTCTGCCCTTTTAAACATAGAAGAAAAAAGCGCAGCTCCTTCGTCGTTATGATTAGCGAGAACATCTAAGAATAATAAATCATAAAACCAGAATTTCAATCTTTTATCAAACTTAGTAAGGTCATTTTCTGTTTTTAAAAACTGTACTAAAGCTTTCGTTTTTTTTGAAGTATTCTTAAATGTATAACCTGTACTTGCCTTAGTCCAACCTCCAGCTGTACCAATATTTAGAATATGCTTTGTGTTTAACTCAGAAAACCTAAAAGATGTCATTGGTATAGAACCCATCTCTTTTTCTATAATCTCATAATCTATAATACCTTTCTCTTTTAGATACTCACTAATCATTGTTTCGTATTCTGTATATTCTAATAATTCTTTTGAAAACAATGTGTACTCAAACAAGGCTGTATTTTTGTCTATTGGCAAAACATACATAAAGCGTGTGTTACCTTTTTGCTTAACCCTAAAATCCATGAAAGTTGCGGTAGAATCATCAAAAATAGCTTCCTTCGCTTTTATAAACCAACCTACAAAATGCTGTTGCAGAATAGGATATTTTTTTTGAGATTGGAAAGGCTTAGGGTTTGGCAAACTATTAAAAAGCTTTGAGCCAAAATAACTTCTTGTTTTACTAATAACTTCTACACCTATCTCTGAGATATTGAATGTATCAATTGTATCCTCAACAAAAGTAATATTAGATTTTAGCCTAATAGTTTCCCAAAGTGTTTTATAAAAATTTTTACTTCTAATCATTTTGTAATTAAAAGGTGAAATGTCTATCGTCTTAGAAACGGTGTCACTTCCGAAATAAATTTTAGTCCACGTTTTAGTTAATAACGTATCCCACTCACCTTCTCCATCTTCCCAGTAACACCAAGTTCTGTCATTACCTTTATCTATAATTTTATCAATAATTAGAATTGACTTGTCATCAAAATAGACATCTTTAGACATACGGTATGCTAAAAGTAAACCTGAAGCTCCTGCTCCTAATATGATGTAATCGTAATGCTTCATTTATATAAATAGAAATACGCTAAAAAAGATAATTATTGATACTAAAACATGCCAAGAAATTACCCTGTTGGTTTCAACTTTAAATGATTGGTAACCTAAATGGGCAATAAAAGCAGTAACAAACCACCCTATGTAATTTTTAATTGGCACAATGCCATTTTCAAACTCCCAAAAATCAAAACGTGGTGCAGATACTTCTAAAATAACATCTAAACCTGTCATTAAAGCAGCACCTACTAAAGCTGAAATTACAATATTTTTTGAGAAATATTTAGAAACATCTGCTGTTGTTGCTGTTAATAAGGTCCAATTAATACAAATCATTAGTGGTACACCAAACACTTTAAACCCTAAATTCTCACCGTAAACATAAGTTCCGAATATTAAACCAAAATTTACACCTAACCCTTCTGCTATAAAACCTATAAAAAAAGGAATAGCTAATGCCAAAATAACTTTGTAGTTATAATTTTTAATGTGCCACAATACCATTGCGAGACTTAGTAGCAAATTAAGTGGTGTCATAGACAAAAACCAATCTTGCGCACTAGACGACACACCTATTATTCCTGATATAGCAAACAACCATATGATAAATATAGAGATACGGATTTTAAAATTTGAATTCTCCTTCATTAGCTTTTAGCTTCAATTAAATCTGATACTATTTTACCAGATAGTAAGCATAATGGTATACCACCACCAGGATGAACACTACCACCGCAAAAATAAAGATTATCAATACTACTTTTAAAATTTGGGTGTCTTAAAAACGCTGCATATTTATTATTACTAGATGCACCATATAATGCACCTTGGTAACTTTGCGTATTAGACGCTATAGTTCGTGGATCTAAAACGGTTTCAGATTCAATTAATTCTGAAATATCTTCGTTTAACAATCGGCTTAATTTTTTTATAATATTTTGTCTGGCATCTGCTACTATACTATTCCAATCTTGACCTGTATTACTAGGCACGTTAATCATTGTAAACCAATTTTCACAACCTTCTGGTGCATCGTTTGGTTCTTCTTTTGAAGATATATTAATGTAAACAGTTGGGTCGTAATACACATCTTTCTTATCAAAAATATAATCGAATTCAGTCTTATAATCTTCCGAAAAGAAAATATTATGTAAATCTAGTTGTGGAAACACTTTCTTAATTCCCCAATAAAATATTAAAGCAGAACTGCTTCTTGGTTGTTGCAGAATTTTTTCTGGTGCTTTGTGTGCTTTTAATAAATACCTATAGGTTGGTACAATATCTGAGTTAGAAATAACAATATCAGATATAACAGTAGTTCCATTTATTTCTATACCAATGGCTTTGTTACCCTTAGTAACAATCTGATCTACTTTACTGCTAAAGTTAAAGGTAACACCAATATCTTTTGCCAATTGAAACAAACTCATTGTAATTGAATGCATACCTCCTTTGGGGAAATACGTACCAAAATACTGTTCTAAATGCGGAATCATAGACATAATACCTGGTGTTTGGTAAGGAGAAGACCCATTATAAGTCGCAAAACGGTTGTAAAATTGAACTAAACGTTCGTCTTTAAATACTTTAGAATTATAGTCTGAAAGCGTTGTATTAATATCTAAGCTATTCAGATTAAAAATAGCTTTTAAGCTATCTGTATTTAAATAGGTAGACGTTTTATGTAATGACTTTTCTAAAAACAAAGATGCTGTTAGGTCGTATTTCTTTTTACTTTTTTTAAAATAATCTAGAATTTCACTTTTATCTACATCAAAAGTCTCTGCTGCAGATTTAGCAAATTCTGTTTCATCTGCTAACGCTGAAAACGTTGTACCATCTTCGTAAAAGTAATTACATACAATAGACTTCTTTTTATATTGAAAATACGTTTCAATTGGTTTTTTGGCCACTTTAAATAACTGCTCTATAAATTGTGGCATTGTAAATAGCGATGGTCCCATATCAAACCTGTAACCGCTTTTAGAAAATGCCGTTAACTTTCCTCCGGGATAGGTATTAGCCTCATATACAGTAACATTATACCCTTGAGATTTTAGCCGAATTGCAGCAGCCATACCAGCTATACCAGCACCAATTATAATAACAGTTTTCATTTTCATTAGCGAAGCAAAGGTACAATGAAAAGTATATTGGTCTCAAAATAAATGCAAAAAAAATACTAATTTATAAATTGAATCTTGCTTTATTTAATGGAATGACGATTGATATCTTAACTAGATTACAATTTTACTTTCTGAAAATTTTCTGCTAACTACGTTTACCTCTGATGAATTTGTTTCAGTAGAACTTGATAAAAAAATTGAAACGATTTTATATTAGAGACATTGCTTAAAATGCTCTAACTCCGGTGTAAAAAATATTAAACTATTTTTAGAACTAAAGAAAAATACAAATTTGTTTTGCTACTAGTCTTTTTCTGGATAAAAACCGAATCTCCAACCTCTGGACAATAAGCATTATAAGATCGTTCAAAACAAAATTTTAGTCACTAAAAAATTCAAGATTTTTTCACTTACTCCCTATTTTGAACTATTAGGATAAATAGGTTAAAATATCAAAAAAGTTGAAGAGACTATATAAATCTTATTCAGTAGGTTTATTGTCAGCTTTAGCAGGATTTTCTTGAGAAGGTGTATATATATTAACATCTTCATTTTTCTTCAGATTTGGATAGTTCTCTTCTCTTTGTTTCCTGTTTGAATAGAAAATATTCCAAAATGTTAATCCTATATATACAGAGAAAATCATTGCACCTATTATAAAAAATCCTATGTTCATGTTGTTCTTCTTTGTCTAATTGCTATTGCAAACAATAATATTGTCCCTGGCCAGTGTGCAGAATATTGAGCCTCCTCTGTCATACCTAATATTCCATATCCTACCGAGTATAATAAACAAAGGAATGCTAAAATAATTGGGTACCATTTTAAAATAATTTTTTTCATTTTATAACTTTTTTGTGATTAATTATTAATTCGGATCTATCCTCAAACTGCTACCTCATCTTTTCGTAATAAGTATAAAGCAGTCCACTACTATTTAATTCCTTGTTATATATAACTGAGTCGAGTCATCATTTTAATCTAATATCAACTCTCTTTTTCTTAAAAGTAAGACCCTCTATTAAAGCTGTCACCTTTGATTTTTTATACATCTCGTTAATTTCTAAAACAAGTCGTTTTGCTTCTCTACAAGCTACCAATCTATTTTTAGTAGTCGTATGGCTTATTTTGGCATTTTTAAAAATTATCGCTTCTTTTAAAAATGCTTGTTTCTTACTTTTGTCTAATTGTTATCAAATATAGTTAAAACAAAAAAATATTTATCAATTAAAAACCATTTATAAACCTTATTTTAAAATAGGTTTCACTTTTTTCTTAATATTGACTCTCTATTTCGATAACTACAGTTTAAAGGTAGTTGAGAAACCAAATAGATTGACAATAAGAGTTTACTTATAAAAAGTGATTCTCTAAAATGTTAAAATAAATTTAAACACGTTAAAAAAATAGGGCTATTACTAGACTAGACATTAAACGAAACTCAAAAATCTACATAAAAAAACAGCATCAATACGATGCTGTTTTTTTATAATTATGAAATTCCTGCCTTTACAGGAATTTGTTTTGTTATCTAGAATAATTAGGCGATTCATTAGTAATAGTGACATCGTGAGGATGACTTTCGTTAATTCCACTGGCTGTAATCTTTACAAAGCGCCCTTTGTCTTGAAGCGATGCAATATCTTTCGCTCCACAGTAACCCATACCAGCTCTTAAGCCACCAATAAATTGATGAATACTTTCTACCAAGTCACCTTTATAGGGAACTCTTCCGACAATTCCTTCTGGAACTAACTTTTTAATATCGTCTTCAACATCTTGGAAATAGCGGTCTTTACTACCTTGTTTCATAGCTTCAACTGAACCCATACCTCTGTAAGACTTAAACTTTCTTCCTTCGTAAATAATTGTTTGTCCAGGACTTTCTTTTGTACCTGCTAAAAGTGAACCTAACATTACAGTATCGGCGCCAGCTGCAATCGCTTTAGGAATATCTCCTGTATAACGAATGCCGCCGTCTGCTATAACCGGGACACCTGAACCTTTAATAGCTGCAGCAACTTCTAAGACCGCTGAAAATTGAGGAAAACCAACTCCTGCAATAACGCGCGTTGTGCAAATAGAACCAGGACCAATACCAACTTTAACGGCGTCTGCGCCAGCTTCTACTAAATATTTAGCGGCTTCACCAGTTGCAATGTTACCCACAATCACATCGAGGTTTGGAAACTGTTGTTTTAAGGCTTTTAAAATGGTGACCACACCAACTGTATGTCCATGTGCTGTGTCAATAACTACAGCATCAACACCCGCTTTTACTAAAGCCTCTGCTCTATCAACAGCATCAGCTGTAACTCCGATTGCCGCTGCTACACGTAATCTACCATACGTATCTTTATTCGCATTTGGCTTTTGAGTTACTTTAGTAATATCTCTAAACGTAATTAGGCCAGCGAGTTTATAATTATCATCTACAATAAGTAGCTTTTCAATTTTATTTTGTTGAAGAATTTTTTCAGCATCTTTAAGAGACGTCCCGACCGCAGCAGTTACCAAATTCTCAGAGGTCATAACGGCGACAATTGCTCTGTCATTTTGGTGTTCGAAACGTAAATCTCTGTTCGTTACAATACCTTTAAGCATGCCTTCGTCATCTACAATCGGAATACCTCCAATACTATGCTCGCGCATTGCATTTTTTGCATCAGACACTACAGCATCCATAGGCAAGGTTACAGGATCTAGAATCATGCCACTTTCAGCACGTTTTACTTTACGAACTTTTCTGGCTTGTTCATCAATAGACATATTTTTATGCAACACACCAATCCCACCTTCTTGTGCCATGGCAATTGCCATTTTACTTTCAGTAACGGTATCCATAGCAGCGGAAACCACAGGGATGTTAATAGTAATGTTTTTTGTAAACTTTGTTTGAATATTGACTTCGCGTGGAAGAACTTCAGAAAATGCTGGAACTAATAGAACGTCATCGTAAGTAAGACCTTCTCCTAATATTTTGTTTTCGTGTGCTGTCATTGCAATTAAGGTATAATTGCATGCAAAGCTACGCTTTTTTTTGGCAGTAATTAGAAAATGAGAAAATGAAAATATATTATGAGTTCTATTATAAAAAAGACAAAACAGTCTATCAAAAAATAAATAAATACTAATTTTAAAATCCTTATTTAAATTTAGTCTAAATAAACTTTGTGGTTTCAAGATTATTAAATAATTTCGCAATTCAATAATTATTAACCATTACTTTTAAGATGAAAAAAATTTCAATTTTACTATTAAGTCTCTCACTCGTTCTAGCGTGTTCTAGTGATGATGATAACAACCAACCTAATGATAATAATGTTACAAAGGCAGACGTTGTTTCCAATTATGCTGATGTGGTTTACCAATCCTATGCAGATAGTTATAGCGCAGCCATTACAATGCAAAGTGCAATAAACGCCTTTGTAAATGATCCAACCGATGCTAGATTTACAACTGCGAAAAGTACATGGTTGGCAGCGAGAGAGCCTTACGGACAAACAGAAGCTTACAGAGGTGCAACTGGTCCAATAGATACAGATGGTAATCCTTGGTCGTTGAATACCGAAGGGCAGATGAATGCTTGGCCAATTGACGAAGCTTATATCGATTATGTAGAAGCTGGTTCTGAAGCTTGGGCTGGTACTTTTACGAGTAGTATTATCGCAGATGCAAGCATAACGATTGACGCGAGCACACTTGCTGACCTAAATGAAGCTGGTGGCTCAAACGAGAAAGCGGTTAGCACAGGGTGGCATGCCATAGAATTTTTATTATGGGGACAAGACCAAACATTCCCTGAGGCAGAATTAGCTGGTCAACGCGAATTTACAGATTATACAACAGCAAGTGATGCAGATAGACGCGGACAGTATTTGCAGGTAGTTACAAATTTATTAGTAAGCGACCTTAACGATTTGGCAAATACATGGACTGTTGGAGGAACTTACAGAACTGTATTTGAAGGCCTAGACGAAGATGTTGCCTTATCACAAGCAATCCAAGGTGCATTTTTTATCTCTGGCGATGAATTATCGGAGGAACGAATGGTAGTACCAGTTGATAACACTGAAGGAATTGGTGGTTTAGGACAAGAACTTGAGCATTCTTGTTTTGCAGATAATACTAATCGTGATGTTTATAATAATGCCAAGGGTGTTATTAACGTTATTTTTGGTTCGTATGGTACTACAAATGGAGCTTCATTTTACGATTTGGTTTTATTAGAAAATCCTACGCAAGCTAATAGTTTAAAAGCTGCAGCAGACGAGGTTATTGCCAGAGTGAATATCGTAGGTGTTAACTCTAAGCCTTTTGATTTATTAATCGCTCAAGAATCTACAAATCCAATTACTGGACCTGTTATGGAATCTGTTGTAGCATTAAGAGATTTAGCGGATGAAATTAGCGCATCAGCAACTTTAATAGGCCTAACTGTAAACTAATAACCATAATTAGTTTAATTTTTATAGATAAATCCCAGAATTTACATTTTGGGATTTATCATTTTAATCTAATCTTTTGTTGTTGAAAAAAGAAAATATTTTATTACTGATTATTATTTGTTTTATGTCTTGTAATTCAGATGACGACAACTATTCACCTGTTGTAGACTTATATGAAGAAGGCGAAGAACTTTTAACTGGTTCTTTGGGTGTTAACAATACAAGTGACACTGCTTTTGGTCTAAAAATTGATGGCTTATCATTTAATGAAATAACTGCATTTTCGACAGGGAATTCATTATTTAATCAGTCTTGGGTTTCAGCCCCTGCATCAACAACTTCAATTGACGGCTTGGGTCCAACATTTAATGCACGCGCTTGTAATACTTGCCATTTTAAAGATGGCAGAGGAAGACCTTTATTTAATGGTGCAAATTCTAATGGCTTTTTAATGCGAATTAGTTTAGCAGGGCAAGATGCCTTTGGAAATAACAATCCAGTACCTGGCTATAATACTCAAATTCAAGAACGCTCGAATATTGGCATCTCATTTGAGGCGAAAGTTAATGTAAATTATGAACAAATAAATGGTGCATATGAAGATGGCACGACCTATCAACTTCAAAAACCAATTTACTCATTCTCGGAAGAACAATTCGGTAGTTTAGCCGGTGTAGAAATGTCGCCACGGGTTGGCACACAAACTATTGGACTTGGCCTAATTAGCGCATTACCAGATGAACAGATTTTGCAATTCGCAGATGAATCTGACTCTGACAATGACGGTATTTCCGGACGTCCAAATTATGCATATAACATAGAAACTCAACAAAGTGAATTGGGTAAATATGGTTGGAAAGCTAATGCACCTACTTTAAGACAACAGATAGCGAGTGCATTTCATGGAGATATGGGATTAACAACCTCACTTTTTTCAGAAAACAATTGTCCATCGCCTCAGCAAGATTGTTTTGAAGCACCAAATGGTGGAGAATTTGAGGTGACCGATAATCAGCTAGAACGTGTTATTTTTTATCAAGGTGTACTTGCTGTACCAAATAGACGGAACTTCACGGATGAATCTGTATTGAAAGGGAAAGTACTTTTTAATGAACTTAATTGTATTGGTTGCCATCGTATTAATATGGTTACAGGTACTTCTGAAATTCAGCCGATGTTAAGTAATGTAAATATTAAACCCTATTCTGATTTTTTATTACATGATATGGGTGAAGAACTTGCAGATAACAGACCAGATTTTTTGGCAAATGGTAACGAATGGCGTACGCAACCACTTTGGGGAATTGGTTTAATACAAACAGTAAACGGCCATACCTTTTTGTTACACGATGGTCGTGCAAGAAATATCGAAGAAGCCATACTTTGGCATGGTGGTGAAGCTGAAAGCGCAAAAAATAATTTTAAAAATTTATCTACAGACCAACGTCAACAGATAATTGATTTTGTAAACTCTCTATAATTACTATGAAAAAATTCACTTTTACCCTAATTGCTATAGCTTCAATAATCATTATAGCTTGTAGTAGTAGTGATAGTGACGCATCAGACCAAGGATTCAACGTTAAGAATTTTCTAGACAATGCTGTAAATCTAAATATAAAACCTGCACTCAATACATTTAATCTAGAGACTTCAAATTTAGAACAAAGTATTTCGACGTATACGAATAATCCAACGGTTGCTAATTTAGAACTGGCCAGACAACAGTGGAAAACGACTGCAATTAACTACGAGAAAACCTATGTTTATCATATTGGTTTAGCACGAACTCAATTTTTGCATAATTCAATCTATAATTGGCCAACGGTTGAAGGTGCAATTGAATATTTTATTTCAGATAACGATTCCATTGACGCCACATTTATGGCTACCATCAGCTCACAAGCCAAATCATTGGCTGCTATTGAATATTTGTTATTTGCTGAAAATGCGGCGACTATAAATTCAGGATTTATGAATTCTGAAAAACGTCGTGATTATTTGAGATTATCTTCAATATATCTTAAAACAAGGGCAGATAAGCTTCAAAATGTTTGGGCCACGTCTGGCGAAGATTACGGAACTACATTTATAAATAATAGTGGCTCTGGGATTCAGGGGTCATTTAATTTGTATTATAATGGTATTCATAATGCCTTAGACGTTACCAAAAGCACCAAAGTTGGAAAACCTGCAGGATTAGAAAATTCTCAGGTCATAAATCCAGAATTAACCCAAGCCTATTTTAGCGATACCTCAAAAGCATTGGTGCGCGTGAGTATAGAAAGTGTTGAAACCGCTTATTTTAATACAGCTGGACTAGGGATTGATGATTATGTGTTTTCAATCACTAACAATCAAGACTTAAATGATGCTATTCTCAATAAGATCAATGAAATCTATGCGGCACTCAATGCTATGTCATTACCCTTAGACGAAGCTGTAAATCAAAGTAACGCACAAGTTGAAGTTTTACATACCAAAATTGAAGATTTACGAATTTTGTTTGCAGTAGATGTAAGAAGTGTACTCTCCATAATTATTACGACTACTGATACTGATGGCGATTAAATTT
>NZ_DEXW01000033.1:43417-50490 GCF_002364335.1 Winogradskyella sp. UBA3174
TCGCGATATGCTAAAAAATTGAGAGAACACATAAAAAAGATAACACAAATTACACATTCAACTAAACGAGAACTTTTATTTCGTAAAGCTTTTAAAAACTCAAAAATATTAATGTAATGAATGATATTTATAAACTCTACCACAATGACTTCGGAATTGCTTTCAAATGGAAAGATGGACATCTTAAAGACACGAAAAAGATTCAACTTATATTTAGAAATGCGGGCTTAAGTATTACAAAAAGACAACTAAATCAACTTCTGGAATGCACATATGATATTTTAGAAAATACCGACTTGTGTGACGATTGTAAGTCGAATGACTCCTGCAAAGCACTTCTTCTTGAAACACCAACACCGATGGTTAGTTTCGCAATGAGCTATATTGAAATAAAGAACATGAAGGATTTACTAAAAGGCACACTTTTTCAAATTGAAATGGACACACTATTGAAAAAAAATAAGATGAATTAATTGAAACGTTTACTGAAATTATTTTCGAAATAATGATAAAACATAGGTATTATTAGAATTTGCTGTAACAGTTTTTGTGGTATCGTGTTGAAAAAGTTTCCCGTTTTTAATCACAGCCATTTGATCTGAAACGGCAACAGCATCTTCAGTATCGTGTGTTATAAAAATTACTGTGGCTTGGGTTTTACTAATGATACCAAACACGTCTTGTCTTAATTGTGTTCTTAAGTTCGCATCTAAATTACAAAATGGTTCATCTAAAATAAGTAGTTCTGGTTTTGGAGCTAGTGCTCTTGCCAATGCCACACGTTGTTGCTGACCACCAGATAATTGATGCGGATAACGCCCACCTAAACCCTCCAACTCTACAAGTTTTAATAACTCCAAAATACGCTGTTCTCGGTTTTTCAATTTAGATATTCCGTAACCTATATTTTTTTTAACTGTTAAATGTGGAAATAAGGCATAATCTTGAAACACCATTCCGACTTGCCGTTTGTCTGGTTCAATAAATGTATCGTTAGAAGCCACTACTTTGTCGTTTAATGTAATGGTACCCTCATCAGGTGTTTCTAACCCTGCAATGAGCCTTGACAGAGTGGTCTTACCACTTCCGCTCTCCCCAACTATTGCTAAAATAGACCCTTTTTTTAACTCTAAATTAAAATTAGAAATAGCAGGTAATTCAGTATTTGAATATGTTTTAGTTAGGCTTTTTATACTTAGAATGTCTGTCATTAGGCTTTAGTTAAAATCCACGAGCGAACTAAAAAAGATTGGTGCCATTTAACAGGTTTTACAAATCCTGCTAATTCCAAAAGTTCTAAAGTTCTATTTTCATCAATGGTATTAAGTGTTTTTAGCATGCGTTCTCTACGCAATTCAATCTCTTCACTACACCATTTCTTTGGAAATAATTGGCGCAGGATATCAAAATTTTCTTCAATTTCATTTTTAGTACCACAAATATCGAAAAGTAAAAATTTAGCTCCAACTTCTAATCGGCTACCAATCTCTCTTAGCAAATCTAACTTTGCACCATCGTCTGAAATAAAATGAAGCACTAAAAATAAAGTTGCTGCGTCATATAAATTGCTTTTATCTAATTCCTCAACACCACTATGTGCAAGATTTAAATTGGCATAATTAGACAGTTTAGATTTTGCTTTATTAATCATCTCTTCTGAAGGGTCACAAGCGTCAATCATCCAATCTCCATTATAATCCAAAAGTTGCTTTACCTCGTTTCCCGTGCCACAACCAACAACCAAAATTTTAGGTTTTAACTTAGTATTTAAATATTCGCTTATTAAAACAGCACAATTTTGCATTACAAAACTATAACTCGGAAAATAGTCAATGACGAACTTATCATAATTACTTACTCTTTCTCCTTCAAATATTTCAATAGCTTTATTCATAACTATTTCAAAATTAATCGATTTAATAGTATTACTGGTATGATGCCTGTTGCTATAATACATAAAGAAGGCAAAGCAGCTTCCATAATTAACTCATCACTTGCATATTCATAAGCTTTTACTGCTAAAGTATTTAAGTTATAAG
Organism: Winogradskyella sp. UBA3174; assembly: GCF_002364335.1. GTDB lineage: Bacteria > Bacteroidota > Bacteroidia > Flavobacteriales > Flavobacteriaceae > Winogradskyella. The sequence goes on from NZ_DEXW01000033.1 coordinate 45,457, forward strand.
GCTTTAAAATTAGGGTAAGCGGCAACTCTTTCATTATATCTACAAACACTAAAATAAAAGCACCTGTAATACTAAATTTTAAAAGTGGTAATTCAACATTTAAGAACGATTTCAGTTTTCCTTTACCAAGTAATTGTGATACCTCCGTTAGCGATTTATTTAGCTTTAGTTGTCCTGCTTCTATGGGATTAAATGCCACAGCCAAAAACCGAATACTATAAGCGTAAAGTAAAAGTAGTATTGTGCCATTAATAACAAAACCGATATCTAAATTAAGGTGAATTTTAAATACTGAAATGAGCCATTTATCGACACTCAATAATGGAATCATTACACCAATAGCAATAATTGCACCTGGCATCGCATAACCAAGAACAGCAACTCTTGAGCTCTTTTTAAGTACTGAAAGACGATTCCAATTTGGAAAATACAAACTTAAAAGCGCAAGAAGCGTCGTTAATAAAGCAGCAAGAAAAGCAATACCTAAGCTCTGTAATGCCGTAATAAAAAAGTCTTTTGAAGCGACTGAATAAAACGTTAAATAAGACCAATAAACTAATTGTAAGCAAGGCAATATAAAACCAAAAACTATTGGAAAACCAACAATTAGATATAGGATAAACCTCTTTTTATTAGATATTGTAAGTCGATGTAAATCCCCACCATTCTTTAATGAAAACGCAAAATTCTTAGAACCTCTTTGCAACCGCTCTAGACCAATGCAGATAAACACAACAATCAGTAAAATAGCGGACAAATAAATTGCAGTGGAAGGCTCCTCTAAAGAAAACCACGCTCTAAAAATCCCAGTTGTAAATGTATTAACGCCATAATACTGTGCAGCTCCGTAGTCATTTAATACCTCCATTATTACTAATATCAAACCACCTACAATAGCTGGTCTGGCAATAGGCAAAACTATCTTAAAAAATGTTTTACGTTCTGAAGCACCAAGAACTTTAGAAGCTTCTATTAACCTTGCTGATTGGTATAAAAAGACCGCTCTACTCGATAAATACACGTAAGGATATGTTGAAATACTCAATATAAAAATAAGACCACTTAAAGTCATAATATCAAACCTGAGTGCACCAAAACCTATGCTTTTAGTAACATATTGAAATGTGCCACCATAATCAAAAAACCCTGCGTAAGTGTAAGCTGTAATGTAAGATGGAATTGCTAATGGTACTATTAAAAGCCATTCTATTTGCTTTCTAAACACAAAATTATAACGGCTTACAATCCACGCTGAACTTACCCCAAAAATAAGTGTTAAAAAACTACAACCTAAAATTAAAATTACAGAATTAAGAGTATAGTCGGCAAGGAGATTTTCAACAATGTGAGTCCATGTCTCTCCAGGACCTTCAAACAACTGCAATAAAACCGTAAATATAGGTACAGAAATAAAACCAATAATGGCCAATGTTAGTATTGACCATATATTGAAATCTCTTTTTATATATGTTAAAAATCTATATTTCAAGGTTTATTTCCATCCAGCTTCATCAAACAAAATGACAGCTTTTTTGTTGTTTCTTCCTAATTCTGATAGTGATAATTGATCTTCTTTAAAAGTTCCCCAAGACTGTAACAATTCTGAAGGTTCTACTTCTGCATTTACAGGATATTCATAGTTAGCTTTGGCAAACACTTCTTGTGATTCTTTACTTGCTAAAAATTCAATGAATTTTATTGCATTTTCTTTATTCGGAGCATATTTCGCCACTCCTGCACCACTAATATTGATGTGTGTACCTCGTCCCTCTTGGTTCGGAAAAAAGATCCCAATACCTTCGCCAGCTTTAACTTCTGCTGCGTCCGAAGAATTTAAAAGTTTACCGATGTAGTAAGTATTCACAATGGCTAAATCTCCTTCGCCAGCCACAACCGCTTTTATTTGATCTCTATCATTTCCCTTAGGCAAACGTGTCATATTTAAAACTACCTTTTCAGCCCAGGTTTTAGCCACTTCTTCGCCATTATGTGCAATAATCGAAGCCATTAAAGATTGATTATAAATATTACCAGAAGAGCGTACTAAGATTTTACTTTTCCAAGTATCTGCTGCTAAATTCTCATACGTTGATAATTGTACTGGCGTTACACGATCTAAAGCATATGCAATAACTCTAGCACGTTTAGTTAACGCAAACCATTGATTATCTTCATCTCTTAAATTTGACGGAACCCTCTTGTTTAAAAGCTCTGAATCTATAGATTGCAATAAATTCTTATCCTTAGCACGGACAAGACGGCCTGCATCAACGGTAATTAAAACATCCGCTGGTGACTGCTCGCCTTCTTGGGTCATTTTCTGAATCAACTCATCAGCTTTTGCGTTTACCACATTGACTTTTATACCCGTTTCTTTCTCAAATTTTGCAAATAATTCCTGGTCCGAAGGATAGTGTCTATGCGTATAGACCGTTACTTCTTTTGCTATTTCCCCTGTTTCATTTTCAGTTTGAGACTGATTAGATGTGTCATTTTTACAAGCGCTAAATACGATAGCGCATAGTAGTACTAAATATGTATTTTTCATTTTATATATATTAAATTTTAATTTCAAAGGTTGCATAAACGTTCCTTGGTGGAGACGGTAATATTCCTGGTCCAGGATAACCTGTTGCTCGTCTTGTAAAATAAGTATTGTCAAGAACGTTATTTACTCCTGTTTCTAATTTAAATTGTTTGTATTGATAGGATAATGAAAAATCTAAAATATCATAAGACGGAATTAATCCTATAACACCAGAACTTCCCAAAGGGTCGTTACCAGAATTTGGTGCATCAGAAAATTGCTCAGACAAGTAGGTGTATTGAATACTAGCTTGTAAATTCTCATAAGCGAAGCGTAAACCTGTTTTTAGGTTTAATTGCGGCACAAACTCTACTTGGTTGCCTTCAATACCTGTTTCGTCTGACCTTATGTATTCCGAATGAGTAACCGAAGTATTTACAAAATAATTGAATCTATACTTACTATCCTTTATAAAAATTTCGTTCAAATCAAAATCAATTAAAGATTCTAATCCGTAGATAAACGCATCACCTATATTGTCTCTAACCTTTCTAACACTATTATCTGGTTGTACTTCTAAAGTGATTCCAATTCTGTCATTGTAAAACAGACTAAACGCACTAACATCGAAAGAAATAGCCGCCCTGTAAGTTCCTCTAAAACCGATATCGCCTGTCATTCCCGTCTCATCAACTAACGGTCTCACACTAAAGTTTGGATTAACTAAGTTAATATCTGAGAACGTTACTGATCTGTAATTTTGAGATGCGTTTGCATAAAACTCAACTTTATCATTAGGCTTATAACTAGCACCCAAACCGAATAAAACAAAAGCACGTTCATTTAACTCATCTGAAAATTCAGTTTCATTTAGAATCACATTTCCTGCCGCATCTAAATTAATACGTTTAGAAAAACCATCACTTTCAGTTTTTATGTATTCGAATCTCACCCCTGGTGTGACCGACCATTTATCATTGAGATATAAAATATTTTCTCCAAAAACAGCAATGTTAAGGTTTGGATTTCTGAAGTTGGATTGGTTACCATAATTAGGAAACGTTTCCGTCTGTAAATTAAAATCGGGCCCAGAACCATCACTCCCTGGTCCTTGAATAGATGTATTATCAGCCTTGTAAAATTTAGTTCCTATTAAGCCTGTGGCATCCTTTCCAAAAAGTCTATATCTACTTAATAGTCGTGCTTCAAAACCAAAATTATTATACTCTCCTTTTATTAAATCACGCTCAGCAAAATTATCTGGTATGTCTTGGCGATTCGTTCTAAAACCTAATGCATTACGCTCTGCATTTAAGCCGAAGAAATTAAATGTGAAGTTGGTTTTATCTGAAAACTGATGCGCCAACTTAAAATTATACAACAACCAATCCACTTGAAACCAATTTCGTGTGCGATTGCTTTGAAATGCATCTTCGTTAAACATGGCATTACTTAAACCTCCTGCCTGTTGCGACAAATATCGTAAATAGGTTAGTTCTCCAGAAAATTTTGTTTTTTCAGAGAGTTGATAGCCTATGTGTAAAAATGCATTCTTAGCTTCAAATTCTGAATTCGGTCGGAAACCATCTCCTTTTTTAAAGTTGAAATAGGTGTAATAACTGAACTTCTCTTTTGTGCCGCTCAGACTTGTAAAGTTGGTATATAAGCCGAAACTTCCTAAAGTATTTCTTGTAATTAATTCAATCGGTTTATTTGGATTTGGAGACTTGAATTTAAAATTAATAAGTCCACCAAATTGTGTTCCATATTGCAAGGACGCGGCACCTCTAACCACTTGAATTTCGGACAAAGCTTCTGCAGGTGGTGTATAATAACTTTCTGGATAACCCAGAACATCTGCGCTAATATCATAACCATTTTGCCGTGTATTAAAATTTGAAGTTCTGTTGGGATCTAAACCACGACCACCAATATTGAGCTGCAAACCTGCGTCATCATTCTGAAAAATATTTAAACCTGCGACCTGACTATAAATTTGCCTAGCATTGTTAGTTGCTAAATTTGCCATAGATTCATCTACTAAAATCACCTCTGTTTTTTTACCAGCGTAAATGGCAGTTTCTTCAACATCTTTTAAACGGCTTAATTGAAAGACTCTTCTTTTGATAGCTGTAATTTCTACAGCAGTCAATTGTTCCCCTAACGGTTCTAGTTGCTGGTTTACATTTGTAGCTCCATTTATGGCTACTTCAACTTCTAACACTTGAAATTGATAAGAAAAGAAAACTATGGTTATTTTATCTTTGCTTGTAGTAAATTCGTAATAACCTTCTGTATTTGTCTTTACTAATAGACCTGATGATTTCTCATAGATTTCGACATTAGACATAACAGAATTTGTTACTTTGCTAGTTACAATTCCTGAGACTTTGTTTTGTGCTAAAGCGACAGAAATGGAAACTGAGAACAGTATTAAAATATTATAAACCTTTAATTTCATCATTGAATGGTAAAATCCATTTTTTTTGTTTGAACGATTCTCGTTC
>NZ_DEXW01000033.1:50506-51776 GCF_002364335.1 Winogradskyella sp. UBA3174
TGGCTTAATCTTCCATTAAGGGCCACATAAGATTCCACAAATACCTGTACATTTTCGTGACCTTGACTGCTAAAATGGTTACCTAAGTAATGGGCATATTGTAGAATAAAGTCAGGTTGAAAACTCATTTGCTTTTCCTGAAATGGCGTTAAAAAATCTAAGTTATCCACATAGAAAAAATCTTTGGTTTCACTATTCACAATTTTAAAATTTGCATAACCTGCTTTTTCCATCAGCATCACGCGCCATGAAAATCGATAGCCTTCTTCTGTCCAGAATAATTCATTTGGATATAAAACATAGCGCCAAGGAAAAGTGAGTTGGGCTGCAAAAAAAACGATGAGTAATGGCACTATAATTTTCTTATGATTGTAGTTATATACCTCAGTTTTTAGTACTATTGTTTTTAACTTTAAAAAAGTTAAAAATCTTCTCAATACATTCAAAATCTTTTCGTGCACATCAGCATCAAAAAATATTAAAGTCGATACAATCATCACATAAGGAAACATACCAATCGGAAATAAGATCCTAGTAAACACATGAAAAATAACCACCATGATAAAGGCAAAGGTGCGTGTTTTTTTGTACAGTAATAAAAACGGAATGGCAAGATCATAAATTAAACCTGACCAACTCATAGCAAAGTGAAACCAATCTTTGTGCATCAATGTTTCGCCAATAAGTGGAATGTCGTATTTGGAGGGCAACCAGATTTTTAATGGCATTGCTTTAAAAAGCCAATCGCTATTCAGTTTTGCCAAACCTGCATAAATATAAACGATTGAAAGTAATAATTTTATACCGTCAATTGTCCATTTCGGAATTTGCTTATACTGTTTCTTTCTAATAATAGCATCTATAGAAAAATACCCATTAGCTGGTAAAAAGCACATTAAAAAACTAATTACACTTACAAAATAATAGTGATTGAGATACGTGGTTTTATCCATTAATTCTATGTAGGTGAAACTTAGAAAAAATGTAATTATCGCTAATCGATATTTAAAACCTATCATAACAAAAATTGCAGATAATCCACAAATTGCAAAAATTAAATAGGTGTAATTACCAATAGGTTTTATCCATTCAAACCCGTAATAACTGAACTGAAATTTTGGTTGCAAGTACAATTTATCTATCCACCCCAAACCCCAAAAACGGATTATACTCGCTAACATCAGAGCACCAAAACCTATTCTAAAAACAGCCAAAGGTGCTGCTTTAGTATTGCGGTTTAAATAAGATTTTAGTTTTGTTAGCATCAACA
>NZ_DEXW01000073.1 GCF_002364335.1 Winogradskyella sp. UBA3174
GAAAGACCGTCAACTAAGTAAGAACCACCTAAATCGAAGTCTATAGTGCCAGTACCATTGGTGGCATAAAAAGCAGTACCAGGATTCGCTCCTTCGTGTGATGCCGATAAACTAGGAAATGTATCTAAACCAGAACCATTAATGGTATTAATAAGGCTTGATCCAAATTCAGCAGATAATGTTGTCGTTGCAGAAACTGGATTAATGACGTTTTCGCTTGATGTGTTTGATCCAATAAAGGCGATTTCACTAATACCAGTAAAACTAGGTTCTCCATGGTTGTTTAATGCTACAATACGAATGTGAGTAGCGTTTACAACATCAAATGAGAATGTTTCTGGCAAAGCTGGTGCCGGCATTGATTCAGCCAATTCTGTCGGTGATCCAGTTATAGGTGTGAAGTTTACTCCGTCTTGAGAAGCAGAAATAATAACATCTTTCACCCCAAAGTTATTAGAACCAGGACCAATAGCATTCCAAAAGGCAAATCCTACTACATCAAAATTTCCACCAAGATCAAAATCAATAGTATTTGAACCATTGAAATATAAAATTGCGTTTGTTGGTGTATTATTTTCGTGAGTAGCAGTAATACTTGGGAATTCACTCAATCCCTCTCCATTTACAATATTTATAGGAGGTGTATTTAAAGTATTAGAAATGGACATGGTAACGCCTATTGGATTAATAATATCCTGTCCCTGCAAAGCACTGACCGAAAACAATAAGGCCATTAGGTTTAAAAGTATAAGTCTTTTCATAATAAGTATATTATTAGATTCATTAAAGCAGTATTGCTCGATATAAAAATACTTGAGCAATAAAGTTTAAGGATACTATACTTATCTAGAGGTCAATTGTTTTATCTAGTGGTAATTAGAAAGTATGAATGGTTGATTTAACGGTAATTTATCCTCTATTTGAAAAGGAAAAGGAACAAAAAATTCTTGTTATTTACACAAAAGCGTTTTTTTTAAATAAAAGGGCACACTGATTTTTTATAACTATTCTAACTCTATTTGTTTATTCTAGAAGAGGGGAATATCATTTATAGAGGAAGGTTTAGAGATATTTTTAATATTTTGAATTTAGTAATGGCTTGTCTTATACTGTTGGTATTATTTTAGGCCTTGCAGAAGGTTCCTTATTTCCATGTCATTTGGCACCTGTTTGTTTTAGGTGGTGCTGTTTGCCACTTTTTTATGATATTTCTTTATGTGATATAGTCTATTTGTAAAAGATTATAAACTGTACAGCAATACCTATAAGAATAATTACTGCAATTTCTATTTTGGATACTGTAGCTGAGGAATTTAAAGATTTTTGAGCAAACTGGGTCATAATTTGCCCTTCTGAAATCTGAATCTTAGCTAGATTATCTAAATCATTCTGAATGCGATTGAGTTTCGCTTCAATTTTAGACTTAACCTGTGCACTGTTTAGTAGTGTCTGTGATTCTTCTAATGCAGTTAATTTTTTAAAATCATCTTGAAAATTACTAAAAGCTAATTTTTCTTCTTTAGTTAATTTAGTTGATTTGAATTCTATAATTAAATCGTTTATTTTGTCATAACTAACCTTTTTGGTTGAATATTCAGAATTATTTAGAAGTAATTTTTCCTGCTCGTGAAAAATATTATTTAGTTCATAAACATAGCCTTTTGCAACTAATCTATCTTCATAAACAGAAGTTAACGAATTTTCTATAGTATTAAAACGCTTTTTATCGAGTCGATTTGTTGCTAAAACGAGTAGAAAAACAATGGCAAATGAAAACCCGATTTTAACACGATTACTTATAGAAATTTTATTGCCCATATTATGTAAGTTTACCTACCAAAAATAATGTAAATACTACTTTTATTATAATATTTAACACATCTTTATATAAATTAATAGTCTCTTTTTTAGAGGCTATTAATTTATTTTATAAAGTCATTATAATCTATTCTTTTATAAAAACCATACAATGTTGCCAAGGTAAGTTACTTATGTTTTTTTTAAGTTTAAAGCCTACTGCTTTCATTTCTTTTACGGCTTGTTCCTCTGTCATTTTATGTATTTTTTTAATAGGAATAGTAGCATCTTCTCCTCGATACTCTACTAAATAAATTTCTCCATCTTTTCTAAGTGCATTTTTCATAGACATCATCATTTCATAAGGATAATTAAATTCATGATACACATCTACCATTAGTATTTTATCTACAGAATTTTTAGGAAGATTAACCGTCTTTTCACCGCCTAAAACAGTCACAATATTAGCGCTTTGCTTATAGTTTGGATGTGTTAGTAAGGCAACTAACATTTCTTCTTGTATATCTACAGCAAAGACAAAACCATCTTTGGCAACTGGTGCCATTTTAAATACGTGGTAACCAGAGCCAGCACCAATATCTGCAATAGAATCACCAAGCTTAATATCCATATTTTTAATAAGCTTTGAAGTGTTTTCTTCTTCCTCGCGTTCAGGACGTTCTAACCAATTAATACCTTGAAAGCCCATAACATAAGCTATTTCTCGTCCCATATACCATTTACCAATGCCATTTGGGTCACCTTTTTTGTACGTATAGTGATTTTTTTGCTTACTCTCTTGTGCAACAGCTTGGTGCATTAGAAGTGGTGCCAATAATAGTAATAAGATATACTTTTTCATGAAAATAATAGAATTAAAATTTAAAGATAAGTACTACATTTTATAAGACTATTAAGATTTGGTTAAAAGAAGAAAGCGTATCGTCTTAATAGTTTACTTAAGATTACATTACAACTTAGATTTATTTCAAATTAAATAGTTTTTGAAACCTTTTAGGTAATTCATCTTTTATATAGAGCTCTTCATTTGTAAATGGATGTATAAATTTTAAAGAATAGGCATGCAAATACAAGCCTTTTCCATTTAAAATTAGAGGTTCAATACCATAGTCTTTATCCCCCAATATGGGATTTCCTATGCTCGATAGATGTTTTCGTAACTGGTGTCGTCTACCGGTTAGTGGTTCTAATTTTACTAAGTTAAGTTTACCAAATCGTTTTGAAGTAACCGATTGGCAAAGCTTATAATTCGATTGTGCTATTTTACTGTCAATATCTGAAGTAATTTCCCCTTCATTGTTTATGTCTCCAATAGTAACCGCATGGTAGGCTTTCTTAATTGCCTTGTTTTCAAATAGTTTATTTAGAGCACGAATACTACTACTCGTTTTTCCGACTAATAAAACACCTGTTGTAGCAAAATCTAATCGGTGAACAGGTTGTGGTTTTGTTCCATCAAATAGTTGACTTCGTTTTAGATTTTGAGTTAATGCATTGGCAACGGTTTTAAAACTATTGCCGCTAACTAAAATACCGGCAGGTTTATGAATCACAGCTAAGTAATCGTCTTCAAATAATGCCTTAAGTTGAAATACTAGTTTCTTCTTTGTACTCTGGTCTTCTGGAACAGATAGCGTAATGCATTCTCCACCATTTATAAAAGTAGCCGAAGTAGCAATACTACCATTAACCATAATATACTGTTTCTTAAGTGCTTTTTTTAATGCAGATTTTGTAACAGCTGAACTGAAAACACCAACACCATAGTCTTGGAGTCGAATAGGAGTTACAAGCTTTTTGGGAACATTATGTGATTCGGTTGGTTTGATTATGTTTTTTTAAGGTTTAAAAATCATTTTTTTCTTGGTTTACTAAACAATTTAACAAATATAAACCGAATAGTAAATCTACAAGGGTTTTCTTAATTAGTCTATAAGTAACAATTACGTGCTTTGTTTAGTAATAGTATTTTGTTTTTCCCATTTCTTTATGATTAGAAACCACAAAACAACAGAAATACCAAAAATTATTAGTTTTTCGGTTCCGTTAATTCCATTTTTTATTAATGCATTGAACATCATAATTTGAATAACTAGATGGAAACAAGCACAAGCTATTATGGACTTTGTTGATTCTGCTACTTGTCCAATTCCCCAACTTCCAAAAACCATCATTCCAAAAAAGAAAAGATTATCACCAACAGTTGCTTTCGTTAAGAAAGTTAAATGCCACAAGTACCATAGAAAACCTATTATTAGATATTTTTGCCAGGATTTTATGGCTTTTAATTCCTCTTGTAAGTAACCTCTCCAGCCGTATTCCTCCATTATACAGTAGATCAAAGTTCCGATTACAGCTATGAAACCATAAAGATGTGCGTCTAGTTCAAAGTCATTTTTCACACCAATTATTGTTAAAATCACAATTGGGATAGTTAGCATTATTAGACTTTTTGATTTTGATGTTCCAAAAAGCGTAATCTCTGTTTTTTTCTTTTTCTTCAATAATGAAATTGCTATTAATGCACCTATAATGACTCCGCTGCCTTCGAGAAGAACAGAAGTTAGTATAAAAATCCAAGTTGGTAATCTTTCTAATTCGGATTTGAGTTCAAAAATATCAAACCTAAAAATATTGGAAATTGTTATTGCAATTATCAGAAAAACTAGTATTCTTTTTAAATTAATATCTCCAATCATTTTTTAAGTATTAGATTAAGATGTAAAAATTTAAAAATAATTAGTTAACAAAGATTTTTATTCACTCAATTGTAATTTATCAGTGCTGAGTTGTCTTTATAGTTTCACAAATGTGCTTATTGATGTTTTTTTGCTGTTAAAAATCCGATTTACTTTCCGATAGTTAGGGAATATAATTAATTCAGTTAAATTTTTGTTTGAGAAAATCCGCAGTAGTATATATACCGTATTGTGCCTAGTTTGTAATCAATTAATTTATAGTCTTCTCAAAAATAAATTTTCCTAGTTCTGATTTAAGGTCAATTTTGTTTGAGTCAAACTTTAATACTTCAAATTTCAAATCAGACTCTCCTATTAATTTAACCTTTATCAATTTCGTTGTCGGATTGTATTCCCATGTGCCTTTTGCTGAATCCGTATCAATAATTTCTGTTTTGAAAGTTCCATCTTCTTGTAATTCAATTGTCCATTTATTCACAATTGTATTTTCTAAATACTCAAGCCCTAATGCTGGAATTTCCATTTTATCTAAAACATCTGTACATGTCCATTTGCCAATTAGTTCGTTTTTATTCTGTTCCTTACAATTCAAGAAAATACTAGTAAAAATGATAAGTATTAAGATGTTTTTTTTCATTTTTGATAAAATTAAGTACAACTCATTATATAGCAACTCCTATTATTCATATCCCTAAAATATAACAGATTAAAGCATTTTTTTGTTACCGTTCCGTTCTCTTATAAACAGAATTTTTTGATAGCAATATAAAGGGCTTTATTTAGGTGCTTTTTTACTAATTATTCTATTTGTAGGACACGATTAGTCTTTTATTATATCGCGATATTCTTCAAAAAAAGCTTCAAATAAAGTCATCTTTGTATTAAAGAATTCCATAACATCTCTCCATGTATTTTTGTTATGTATTGACACCTTTTGTTCTAATGATAAATAGATGCGTGAGATTTCTTTGCCGTTTTCTAAATAGTATTCTTCTTCGTAAATGGCATCTGTTAAGTAGTCTTTTTGTAGAATATTTTTTAATGTGACTAATTTTTCCCAGCAGTTAATTCTGTTTTCGAGATGATCCTCTAAGTCTAACGCAATTAAAGCAGAATTTGTATCGAAATGAAATTTAAGAGCAACGCCTTTAATTTTAGTATCGTATAAGACCCATTTTGTTGGGAATGATTTTCCGAAACTGGTCCAGAAGTCTTGTCTTAGTATGCGGCTTTCTTCTTTTGAGAACATTTAATAGCTGTTGTGTATTTGATTGAAGAATTTTTTATTAAGATTAGTTTGTCTTAAAGAGACCATTAAGACTTTTGTTCTTGTGCAATCATTTTCTTTAATTCTTCAGAGGCCCTAATAATTCCTTTTAATTTACTTACCATCAGATAACTGTGAGTTCTTGTGTAATTTACAAATTGTCTAAACTCAATATAGTTTTGCGATCTAGAGTTAAATACCCACTGATGCTGTTTTAAAGCATTCTCTGGGTTCTTTAGATACATATAATTAAAATCAAACCAGCCTTTATAACATTTATCTTGAAACTTGGTGACGTTTTCGCTATAATTTAAATTATAAAACGATTCTCTATCACATAATTGGTAGTAGCGCTGAATTTCTGTAACTAGACTATCTGAACCTATGGAGTACAAACTCCCAGTATTTTTTAATTCTTCAAAGACAGACGTATTTAAATTAAAGGTGTTAACGAAGAATATTGGCATTATATGAGAAACAATCATATAGTCTAGGTCATTTAATTCTATACCACGATCTAAAATCTTAACTAAGCTGTCCGTGAATTTAAGTCTACTTTTAAAACTTATGTTGGTAGAGTCTAATAGGTAGGCACGATCTATATTTAAATCTAATTCTTTAGATAGTTTTGTTAATAGTAAGGTGTTTCTATTTTTATTAAGTCTTTGAGAATTCCAATTACTTATGGCTAGAGCTATAAGAATCCCAATAACTACTAGAATAATCTCACCAATTGCATATTTAAAGTATTTACTGGTTTTGTTTTGACTCATAAGGTCTAAGCGGATTTTGCGAAAGAATTTAAACATGAATTTAATTTAGGCTTAAATTTAGTGATAATTTTCTTGTTTTGTCGGTTAGATAGTTCCGATACTTTTGTCGGAATGCACTGCGAGAAGCTTAACAGAGCTAGCAAGAACTACTTTGTATGAAGCATTATAGGTTCTCGATACAAATTTATCAGATTATCATCTGCTAAATTCACTCGAACTGACGAACCTAAATTAACTTATTGAGTATATTAAATAAAATAAGCAATTAAAATACCCAAACAAATCGCAACCAACTTCGATAAATTGAATTTATGACCTTCGCCAGTTTCAAACAGAATGGTTGTAGAAATATGGAAAAATATACCAATAACAATAGCATTAATAATATCTACATAATCTGCGACAAAGACGGTATTGTTCGAAATAAACGTACCTAAAGGTGTCATTAAACCAAACACGATTAAGAAGCTTACAATCTGAAGTTTAGTAAATTTAGATTGTAATAAAAATGCTGTAACTAAAGCCGCAATTGGTATTTTATGAATTAACACTCCATATACCATATCATTGTGTTGGTGAATCGGAAACCCTTCTAAAAAACTATGAATACATAAACTAACAAAAAGTAGCCATGGGAATTTAGTATCCTCTTTATGAATATGTAAATGACCATGCTCAGCACCTTTAGAGAAAAACTCTAAAATAATCTGTAGCAGAATACCACACATTATATACAAACCTGTTTGCTTGGCTTCTAAATGATGATACACTTCTGGCAGCAAATCAAACAACGTTAATGCCAATAAAAATGCACCACTAAAAGACAAAAGTAACTTTGTACCAATAGACTTTTGCTTTTTAGTTATAAAAGCAATGATGACGCCAATGATTATGGCATATACAGGAAGTAAGTACTTATTCATGCTTGTAATTTACTTAAAAATCATAATCAAACGTTCTGATGTTTTAGAATAGTATTTGCGTAATTTGTAATCGCCAAAAACATCTAACAAATACACACCAGCTTTTTCGAACAGGGTTTCAAAGTCCTCTAAGGTAAAGGCTCTAACGCGTTCTTGAAATTCATAATCTTCTCCATCGACTTCAAAATGTATATCTTTTACGATATAGCCATCCTTTAATCTTCGTTTCTGATTAAAGTCAATACCTTCGACCGTTTTTACATTTTCTTCCACTAAATTTTCAAGAATATAATTCACATTCATAAAGTCAATAACTCCAAAACCATTTTCATTCAGTTCCTCTTTAATGGACTTTATAGTTTCAAGATTACAATTTTCATCTTCAAAATAACCAAAACTAGTAAAAAGATTGAAAACGGCATCAAATGTATCAGGATAGGGTTTACTCATATCGTGTACATTAAACTTAAGCGTTTCGTTTTCAAATTGCTTGGCGTGTGCAATGCTTTGTTCAGACAAGTCCACACCTGTGAGATTGTAGCCTAGTTTATTAAGATAAACAGAATGTCTGCCTTTACCACAGGCTAAATCTAATATTTTACCACCTTCTGGAATATTTAGGTAGTTGGTAAGATTATCCATAAACACCTGGCCTTCCGAATAATCTCTGTCTTTATATAAAATATGGTAGTAAGGCGTGTCAAACCACGAAGCGTACCATTGTTTTTTTGATTTAGTCATATTGTTAAATGTCCTGCAAAAATAGTGTAAATTTGCAATCTAATTGCTCGCTTAACGAGATTTGAATATAATGATACACATCTAAAACGGATGCTGTTTTCAATTAATTCCTAATGAGCTTGCTCTAAGGTATTTTATTTAGCACATGGATAATAATTTTAAAATGGTTGCCAAAACTTTATTTGGCTTCGAAGATATTTTAGCAAAAGAATTAACTCAGCTAGGCGCTATAGAAGTAGAGACTGGTGTCCGAAATGTTAGCTTTGTTGGTGATAAAGGATTTATGTACAAAGCTAACCTAGGCTTGCGTACTGCTATTAAAATCTTAAAACCTATTAAAACGTTTAAAGTTAATAGAGAAGATGATCTTTATAAGAACGTTAAAAACATGAAGTGGGAGAACTATTTGAAAGCAACAGGTTCTCTTGCTGTTGATGCTACGGTTCATAATAGTGTGTTTACGCATTCACAATACACAGCTTTAAAGACCAAGGATGCAATAGTAGATCGTTTTAGAGAGAATGATGGTGTACGACCAGATGTAGATTTACGTTTTCCTGATGTAAAAATAAACGTGCATATAGATAGAGAGCGTTGTACTATTTCTTTAGATACGTCTGGAGAATCGTTACACAGACGTGGTTATAAAACAGCAACGAACATTGCACCAATTAACGAGGTCCTTGCTGCTGGTTTAATTATGATGAGTGGTTGGGATGGACAAACCGATTTTATGGACCCAATGTGTGGTAGTGGAACCATGTTGGCTGAAGCTGCTATGATTGCATGTAATATTCCGCCAAACCTAATGCGAAAGGAATTTGCTTTTGAACGTTGGAGCGATTGGGATGTAGAATTGTTTGAAAAGATTGAAGAATCACTTTTGAAAAAAACACGAGATTTTCATCATAAAATTATAGGTTACGATAAATCACCTTCTGCTATAGCTAAAGCGACAGAGAATATTAAGAATGCGCATTTAGATGAGTTTGTTCATATTCAGCATGAGGATTTCTTTAAAACGCAAAAATCTGGAAGCGATAAGCTACACATGGTTTTTAATCCTCCTTATGGAGAGCGTTTAGAGAATTTGAATGTCGAAGAATTTTATGGCGATATTGGTACAACGCTTAAGCATGGTTATCCTAACACCAATGCTTGGTTAATTACCTCTAATCTCGAAGCGTTGAAGTTTGTAGGTTTACGCCCTTCTCGTAAGATAAAAGTCTTTAATGCGAAGCTTGAAGCGCGTTTAGTGAAGTACGAAATGTACGAAGGCAGTAAGAAGGCTAAGAAAAATCTTTAGACTTTAGTGTTAATCTGCTGTTTTGTCTTCAGTTCTAATTTTCAGAGTACAATTTTGCGCCTTTACGATTTAGCGATATAAAATTCTTAGAAACTGATTAATTACACCTTTAGCGTTCTAAGTGCTCTAACTGCAAATTATAATCGTATTGTAAATCTTCATGCAACACACTAATCTTTTTCTTAATAGAAAATATCTGTCTTTCATAGAGATTGCTCAAAGTAGTATTTCTATGAATTGAAGGTTTTAATTCATTTAAGCGTTCGCAAAAATAGAGTAGGAGCTCAACTTCTGTTGTTTTCTTTAAAGAGTAACGACTATAGACTCTAATTTGTCTTAGAATCTTTCTAATCGTCTTTTTCATGTAGAAGTAGCTATCTGAGTTTATACCTTCAAAAAGTTCGTCTAAAGACGTTTTTACACTAACAATGTAACCATCTTCATCGTGAGACTCAAAAAGTAAATAGGTGAGTAGTGCTTTATTTTCTTTTTTGAATTTTCCCAAACGCAAGCACAATTCTAAAAGCTCAGCCTGAGATAAATGCTTTAGTTCCTTTTTAATAGTGACGATAGATTCTATTTTCATCGGGTTAGAAATTATAAATTGTGGAATGCTTAAATTATACTTTTGAGCGGTATTTAATTCTTTTTAAATGCCTAGAATGGGCTTCATGCTACAAATTTAAGGCTTTTAAAACAGATTGCTTATAGGTTTGTCCAATAGGTATTACATGTGCATCTACAGTGATTTGATTGCCAGAAAGATGATTCATTCTGTTGAGATTAATACTGAATGATTTATGTGTTCTCAGAAAATTATTTGGTAAGTTTTCTATTAGTTTTGAAAACGTACTATGTGTTATAATTGTTTTGTCTTCAGTATGTAATTTTACATAATCGCCAAATGCTTCAACATATTGAATGTCTTTATAGAATACTTTGTGTAAGGCTTTATTTTCCTTTAAAACAATAAAATCATCGTCATTTTGAAGGCTAGTCTCATTACTAAGTGCTTTATTTATAGCTATTAAGAAGCGTTCATAAGCTATTGGTTTTAGCAAGTAATCAACAGCATTAACTTCAAAACCATCAACGGCATATTGCGGATAAGCTGTAGTGAAAATAACCTGAGGTGGATTTTTTAGATTTTTATAAAAATCTAATCCAGATTGCTGAGGCATATTAATATCTAAAAACAGTAAATCTATTTGCCCATGTAATTGTAAATATTTAAAGGCTTCAGGGGCATTATTGCACGTGGCTTTTAAATCTAAAACCTTAGTCTCTGCGACAAAATGTTGTAGCACGCGTTGCGATGATAATTCATCGTCTACTATTAAGCATGTTATTGACTTCTTAGACTTCATTAGTGATGT
>NZ_DEXW01000034.1:0-850 GCF_002364335.1 Winogradskyella sp. UBA3174
ATACCCTATAATTGGTGCCGAGCCTGACAATAGTGGTATTGCCGAAAATCTTGAAATTCTAAGTGGCGCTTCATTAACCATAAATGACAATAGTTTACGTCTTACTGCTGTTTTAAAACTAAACGGCAAACTTAACTTACAAGGAGAATCCCAATTATTACAAGATACTGGAAGTGTTTTAGATGCCGCAAGTACTGGCTCGATAGAAATTAACCAACAAGGAACAGGTAATAGCTTTAGGTATAATTATTGGAGTTCGCCGGTTAACTCAGGTGGTACTAACTTTACCATTGGAGAAGTTTTAAGAGATGCTACAGATCCAAATAATATTATAGATATTGATTTTGGCTCTAGTTATACTTATGCTGACGGAACAACAAGTTCACCAATTAAACTAAGTACCGCTTGGATGTATAAATTAGAAGATTCTGGTTTGGGTTATAGCGCATGGGAGAGTGCAGGTAATAATGGAGAAGTAAATGTAGGTCAGGGATATACCATGAAGGGGACTAACGCCAACGCAGAAGAACAAAATTATACCTTTGTTGGCGAACCAAATAATGGGATTATTGAATTAACAGTAGGTGCTAATAACAATCATTTGGTTGGAAACCCATATCCTTCGGCTATAGATGCTGATAAATTTATTGATGACAATGGAATATTTTCAGGTACAGCCTCCATAACTGGAACTATTTATTTTTGGGAGCATTATGGTGGCGACACCCATAATTTGGCAGATTATCAAGCAGGTTATGGAACCTATACTAAAAGTGGAGGTGTTTCAGCCTCATCAAACCCTTCTGTTTCAGGCGTAAGTACTTTAGGATTCTCAGTAAAAGGAGCACCA
>NZ_DEXW01000034.1:1116-4246 GCF_002364335.1 Winogradskyella sp. UBA3174
GTAGATTGGGGATATGATGCAGAAATGTACGATGTTTATGATGATGATATGTATTGGGTTCTTGACGATAAAAAATATGTGATTCAAGCAACTAATGAATTTGATTTTGATAAAGAAATCCCAATAGGTATTCAAACACTAGAAGGTGGACTTGTAAGTATCGAAGTTGATGAGCTAGAAAATGCAGAGGATTACACTCCTATTTATATTAAAGACAATTTAACAGGTCAAACACATGATATTACAAACCAAAACTTTTCAATTAATCTAGAAGCAGGTGAGTATCTAAATAGATTTTTTATTGTACGTCAGCCAACTCTAAATGTTTTAGAAGAGGAAACTTTATTGGACGGAATTCAAATTTATATGAATAATTCAATTTCCGAATTACAACTGAATTTAATTGTAGATACAGAAATACTAAATGTTAGTTTGTTTAACTATGTAGGGCAACGCGTAAAAACATGGAATATAAATCCAGATGAACGGTCTATGTCGTTACCTCTGCAATTAGCTTCAGGAGTTTATATTGTGATGGTTGAGACTAAAAATGGAAAAGTAAACAAGAAAATAATTATTAACTAAACACTATCTTTTTTATAAATAGCAAGTGTATATTCTTATAATAAAGAGGCTTCAGTTCTGAAGCCTCTTTTTATAAAAACGTAATTCTTTCCGCAAACAATTTTATAATGCTGTAGTTTGTAGTTTGAGTAACGATAATTAACTGAATACGTCAACAATAATTACTTACTGACAGAAGACTAGTGATAACGAGTTTACACAATAAATTATTCCTTAAAAATACACAATGATTAGTATCTATTCCCTAACTAATAATTAATTTAAATGACTAAAGCTGGTATAATCAGATAACAAGTTAACGTCTTGAACATGCAGTCTTACCAAAAAAAAAGACAGGACAGTTGATAATTCGAATTGACGAACTTTAAATTCAAACTGCCATTATGAAAAGTAGCAACTCTAGTGAGAGCCATATTAAAACTATTTTTATATTTATAAAAACATCTACTTATGTCAAGCCTTAAAGTATTGGATGAAACAAATGATGCTATAGTTGTTAACAAAATAGCTGGTCGGATAAGTAAAAAACTTTCGGGAATTAAACTCTTGAGGATCAAATTTTAAATCACCTTTTAAAAACAAACGAAAACCCTATATTGTTGTTGTTGTTGTTATTGTACATAGATTAGATCGTATGACTAGTGGCATCTTAATTTTTGCCAATAAAAAAAGCATTCTTGTAGTATTTAATGCGCTATTTAATAGACGAAAAGTTTCAAAAAGCGTATTTGACAGGTGTTAAAAACAAGCCAACAAAGAAAACTTAATTAATTTTCTCGTAAAAAACAAGTTAGAAAAAAGAGCATAAATAGTCAAATCAAGATCAAAAGATACCTTACAATGTTTTCTTTCCTATCGAGTTAATAGACAAAAATGATTCTAGCTATCTTTTAAAAATAAAACCAAAAACTGATCGATTCCATCAAATAAGAACCCAATTATCAAATATTAGGACTACCTATTATTGGGGATGAAAATATAACTCAGGTTAACAATACTTGCTGCCATCTATTTGCCTTCATGCAAGGAAATTAACCTATCAATTTTCTGGTTCTAACGAATTAAAAACTAGCAAAGTTCCTTCACCAACAGACACTTTTTGGTCATTTTAATCCATCTAAACTTTGCAACTAAATACGGGTAGTAAAATAATTTCAATCGTTAAACTCCTTTTAAACTTAATAAATCCTCATTAAAATAGTTCGTCTTTTGTCCCGTTGACTCCACCATCAAAACTCATGTTATAAATTTCTTAACCTTCAAATTATAAAGGCTCTATCTCACAAAAATATAACATACTTGGGCATCATATTTATTTTAAGTTAAAATATTAACAATCAAATGTTTAACCCAATGTCAGTTGTATTGAATTTAGATTAAGAAATAGAATATCAATCTCTAAATATAGCATAACAAGTAATTTAGATTTTGCAAATCACTTTTGCTACAATAAAACTATGAATGAATTAAACAAATACAGTAAAACCGTTACACAAGATCCAACGCAACCAGCTGCTCAAGCGATGTTGCATGCTATTGGATTGACTAAAGAAGATTTTTTTAAACCAATAGTCGGAATTGCCAGTACAGGTTACGAAGGCAATCCTTGTAACATGCACCTAAATGATTTAGCAAAACTTGTTAAAGAGGGCACAAAAAACGAAGATGTCATTGGCTTAATTTTTAACACCATTGGTGTAAGTGATGGTATTTCTATGGGAACACCAGGAATGCGTTATTCATTGCCATCTCGCGACATTATTGCAGACTCCATGGAAACTGTAGTGCAAGCCATGAGCTATGACGGATTAATTACGGTCGTTGGCTGTGACAAGAATATGCCAGGAGCATTAATGGCTATGATCCGTTTGGATCGCCCATCCATTTTAGTCTATGGAGGAACCATTGATTCTGGTTGCCACAACGGAAAAAAACTAGATGTAGTTTCAGCTTTTGAAGCATGGGGAAGCAAAGTTGCCGGAACCATGTCAGAAAACGAATATCAAAATATTGTAGAAAAAGCGTGTCCTGGAGCTGGAGCTTGCGGAGGCATGTATACGGCAAACACTATGGCTTCTGCTATTGAAGCTTTAGGAATGGCACTACCATTTAATTCTTCAAACCCTGCTTTGAGCGACGCTAAGCAAGAAGAATCTGTAAAAGCAGGTGAAGCGTTACGTTTATTATTAGAAAAAGACATTAAACCCTCAGATATTATTACAAGAAAATCTTTAGAAAACGCGGTGAGATTGGTCACTATATTAGGCGGCTCTACAAATGCAGTGCTACACTTTTTAGCCATTGCAAGAGCGGCTCAAATTGATTTCACACTGAAAGATTTTCAAGACATAAGTGATAAAACCCCATTCTTAGCCGATTTAAAACCAAGTGGCAAATACTTAATGGAAGATGTACATGCTGTTGGAGGAATTCCAGCAGTATTGAAATATCTTCTTAAAAAGGGACTCATTCATGGAGATTGTTTAACGGTTACAGGAAAAACAATTGCAGAAAACTTACAAGACGTTCCTGACCTAAAAGAAGG
>NZ_DEXW01000086.1:0-334 GCF_002364335.1 Winogradskyella sp. UBA3174
TGAATGATCTATTTGCTGATGTGACCAATACGATTCTTAATAATGAAGGGGAGATATACCAATATGTTGGAGATGAAATTGTAATCTCTTGGTCGATGAAAAAGGGTGTGCGAAAGGCAAATTGTCTTAATTGCTTCACACAGATTCAAAAAAAACTTGTTGATTTAAGGCCTATTTACGAAAAGAAATATAATGTTATGCCAGAATTCAAGGCAGGTATTCATTACGGCTCTGTCATGGCAGGTGAAGTTGGTGTTATTAAAAAAGATATCATCTATTCTGGAGATGTACTAAATACCGCTGCCCGAATTCAGGAACAATGCAATCAATACAA
>NZ_DEXW01000086.1:557-5187 GCF_002364335.1 Winogradskyella sp. UBA3174
ATGAATAAGGGCCACTGACCATAAATCTATCATTAGCCTTAAATATGTTATATAATGTAAACTTTTAGAATTTGTAACCTAAACCAATGTTAATCGTCCTCCAGTACAAACCATCTAAATTAATCATTCTTAAAGACAAATTAAATGATAGTTTTTTACCCGAAATAGCAAAATTTGGCCCACCATAAAAACCGCCTGAACTGACATCAGGGTTTAATCCTATTGCATAACCAATTGGAAAACTTAAAGAAAATAATTTAAAATAAGTTATTCTCGGAACAGCAGCTATTGGTAAAAATTGAAAATCATCTAAACCCTCTTTTCCAACTGAATATGAATACCCAGCTGATACACCAATATCAATACCTATATGCTTATTACCAATAACTCTATCGTATGGATCATCTTCATCATCTTTCCTATTGAATTTAACTGGAATCATATAAGCTATATCTCCTGAAAAATTATATGAGATCAGATCCTTAGCATCTCCTCCGGGAAAGCCATAACTGAATTGAGTTTCCAAACTTTGGGAATTTCCATTAAATGCAAACATTATTATTGTAAGAAAGACAAATATTTTATTTAAAAAAATCATTTTTTTATGCTATAAATTAAGAAGAATAAAACGAGAATATTATTATTGCTGAAGTTATTTATTAATTTCATATATATGAACAAAAAAAAGGCTAGCAACGTGTATAATTAATTGCTTTGGTCGTTGCCTATTTAGAAAATTCCTTCGGAATTTTATCTAGTCAGTATTTGTTTACTAATTTAGTTGCTTAATTACGCAACTAACCATACACATCAAGTTGTAGCACATTAACCAAAACCAATGACATCACTTTTCAAAACAGATTTAGGAAAGAAGGAGGTTTTAAGTTTATATGACCAAAATAAGATGAACTTAATATTGAATTTGAATACATAAAGATTGACACAACTTTTGGAGAAACCAATATTATTGTATCTGGAAAGTCATGTCTCACTTTTTCACTATTAACTCCGATTTTATATCCTTTATAACCGACTGTTAATACAACAATCTGAGGTGTTCCTATTTCCTTTACAGGACGCTTTCTTTGCCTTTGCGGCGAGGCTTAGCCATAAAGAAAGATTCTAGGCTCTGAATAATTCAATTTCATAGGCAAAGCGTGTACGTTTTCGTATACGTTTTGTAAAAGTAAGAAAATATAAGACATAAAAAAACGGATTGTGAGAACACAATCCGTTGATTTTAATGGCTTTCGCCTTAGTAGCGGGAACTGGACTCGAACCAGTGACCTTCGGGTTATGAGCCCGACGAGCTACCTACTGCTCTATCCCGCGATTTAATATTAAAATAATTTTCTTAGCTTTTAACTTTCGGTTCATAATACCGACTCAATCATTTTAGGAATGCAAATATACAACGCTTTTTAATTATAGCAAGAATTAAAACAAAAAAAAACACTCGATTTTAGGAGCGCTTTTTATGTGTATTTAAATTATAATTTGTTAGTTGTCTTCATCTTCAGAGTCTAAGGTCGCTAAAGCTCCTTTCATATTTGCTGCGTCTAAATCAAAATCTACAATATTTGGTAATTGATCTTTTAATAGTGTATAATTTCCTTTAAATCCGTTGTTACTTAATAACAAGGTTTTAAGATTGGTTAACTGTGCCAATTCACTAGGTAAACTTCCGTAAAATGCGTTATTAGACAATACTAGTTCTTCTAATTGAGATAACTGACCTATCGATGAAGGAATTGTTCCCAGCAAACTATTATCGAAAAGGCTTAAAACTTTTAAAGATTTTAGGTTAGAAATACTTGACGGTAGTCTACCCATTAACTGATTACTACTTAATATTAAACTTTCTAATTTCTCTAAATTACCAATAGATGATGGAATTTCACCGAAAAAATTATTATTAAATAATTCTAAATTTTTTAAGTTAATTAAACTCCCTATATTAAAAGGAATTGGACCACTGAAATTATTAGAAAATAATTTCAAATCTTCTAAACTAACCATTGTCATTAAACTACTTGGTAGTTCACCTTCTAGTTTATTAAATGATAAATTTAGATATTTTAAAGCTGTTAAACCCGATATTTCTTTTGGTAATTTTCCGTTAAGATTATTAAAGCTTAGGTCTATTGCAACAACATTATCATTGTCATCAAAAGTTAATCCACACCATTTAGAGACAGGTTGTTCAAAATTCCAAGATTTAATCCAAGAATCTCCATCGGTTGCTTGGTAAAGTGCAATTAATGCATCTTTTTGCGTCTGTGAAACTTCGGCAAATACAAATGCAGAAAGTAGGCAACACAGAAGTGTTAGTTTTAAGTTTTTCATAATAGTAGATTTTTGTGGAGGGGGCACAATCAATAATCAAATATATAATCAATTTCCATGAAATGCAAATATTTTCGACGAACTACATGTTATAAAAGATATATCACTGATTTTCAGTGTTTTAATTTTTTATCACTGCTCTATGTTTTCTGCTTGAAAACTTATGACTTCTTGGTTTTCTATTGAAACTGAAATTTGAATTGGATTACAACAAACCTCACAATCTTCTATATAGCTTTGACTGGTTTGGGATACATCAATTAACATTGAAACCTGTTCCCAACAGTATGGACATTGAAAGAAATATTCATCCATTTTAGTTTTAATTTAAAATTGAACATTTAATAATTCACCACTCAATTGCAAGACTGAAACCTCTGCTAACTTTGCATCATACTTCGCTTGATTTTTACTTAATTCTGAAGTTAGTAAATTAAGCTGCGCTTGTCTAAATTCTATAGAAGTGACTTGGCCAAGTTTAAACTTTTCTTGTGTTCTCGAAAAATTATTTTTTGCGGTTTCAATATTAGATACTTGGACCTGAAAAATTCGTAGTTTATTCTGATAATCGTCCCAAGCATTATTAAAGTTCCGTTCTACATCTTGTTTTAACTGTTCTTTTTGAAGCTTTTGATTTTCAAGATTAATTTGTGCATTTTTTACTCGTGTGATTGTTCCTCCTCCGTCAAATAAATTCCAGCTTAGATTTAATCCGCCAGATAATCCTGTATTAGTAGAAACCGCAACGAAAGAAGCTGCGTTATTATTATTTTCATTCCAGCCATAAGACCCTATTAAACCAATGGTGGGTAAATAACCAGATTTATTTGCTTTAAGCGTAAACTCATTAATCTCAATATTTTTTTCATTCTGAATTAAGGTGACGTTATTTTTATAGAGAGTATTCAAAAGGTCTTGTTTGTTTAACTGTAGTAAAAAAACAACTGTTGTATCTACCACAAATTCTTGTGCAATTGTATTTCCAGTAACAAAATTAAGGTCGCGTTTAGAATTAATTAAATTCTGTTCAGCATTTATGATATTAACAGTATCGTTATTTATGTCAACTTCGGCATTAAGCACTTCTAATTTTGTATTTTGTCCATATTCAAATTGATATTCTGATCGTGTTAATCTATCTTTTGAAATCTCTAAAGTTTCTTGAAGCGACTTCAAATTCTCTGATCTTCTTGCAACATCGTAATAAACGGTGAGTAATTGTGTAATTGTATTTTCAATAGTTTCTCTCGCTTGTAATTCACTGAGATTATACTCTACTTTTAATCGCTTATAATCGTAATAACGACCAAGTCCGTCAAAAAGGGTATAGTTGAGATTAATACCTGCATTGTAGCGCGAACTCTCTGCACCATTTAGCTCTGCAGATTCACCATTAGAAAACTCAGCAGCAATATTATCTCTATTATATGTTCCACCAGCATTACCGGTTAAAGTTGGTAAATACCCTGAGTTTAAAATGTTCTTATTATTGTCTGCGACTTCAATATTATTATTTGCAATTTTAATACCATAATTATGCTCTAAAGCTAAAGTAATCACTTCTGATGGTTTTACAACTTGCTGCGAAAATCCTATAAATGAAAAACACAAAGCAAAAACTAAAAAAACTAAATTAAAATTATACCTCTTCATTTCCTTCGATTATGAGATGTTCTTTATTATATTCTACTTTAAGCTTTTCAGAATTAATTTCTTCGTTACGTTCTTTGATTGCACGTTCTACTTCCTCTTTTGTAACATCATTTCCTGTAATTAACCACTTTACATTTTGCTTTATGTAGTTACTAAACGATAAGAAAATTGGCAAAACGATCAGGGTTAAAACTGTAGCAAAAGCGATACCGTAAGCAATGGATACTGCCATCGGAATTAAAAACTGTGCTTGCATACTTCTTTCAAAAATTAATGGTGTTAAACCTGCAACTGTAGTTATCGAGGTTAAAAATATAGCCCTAAAACGTGAGCGACCTGCTTCATACAACGCATCATCAAAAGTCAATCCCTCTCTTAAGTTACTATTAAATTTACCGATGAGCACCAAGCCATCATTCACCATAATCCCAATAAGCGCGATAACACCTAACATTGATAAAATGTTTACAGGGTAATCGTGAATCCAATGTCCCCAAGCTACTGCTGGTAAACTCAGTGGTACTAATAATAACAACAATAACGGCTGGCTATAACTTCTAAACGTAAACGCTATAACGATATAAATCAACGCCAAAATAGTTAAGCCCACAGCGTTAAGTGATTTAAGTAG
>NZ_DEXW01000037.1:0-109156 GCF_002364335.1 Winogradskyella sp. UBA3174
TAAAATTATGTAGCCTTATTTCAAGACGGGTCAAAATGTTTTACAACGGGTTCGTGTATGGTTAGTTGCGTTGGCTAGCAACTAATTTAGCAAAAGAAAACGAACCAGAGGAAATTCCGAAGGAATTTCCAAGTAGGCGAGGACTGAGCAATTGATTATACACGTTGTTACCCAACGTTTTTCATCATTTCGTTTATCCGATTTTCTGCTTCTTTTTTTGAAATTCCGTTGTAATAATCTCTAACAAATTGATGATCAAAATCTTCATGTGGAAAAATTTCTGGTCTGTCATTTCCGCTTTTTGTCATTACATCGCACGGAATTGAAGACGTATCTCCATATTCAGCGATATTGCTACATAACCAACCAAAAAATCCAGTTTCGTAATTCAGATTATTGAAATTCTCTTTATAATCTAAATAACTTTTTTCGCTTAACGACACCCAAAGCCCATATTCCAGCGTTTCGCAAGCGTCATTTATTTTTTGAGTAAGAGTTACTCTTATAAATTTATCAACTTGGTCTTCGTGTTGAATTTCACAAAAGTCCGTGTCTAATTGTCCAATTTCCGACTTTTCATTATCAGAAAGACAATCGTAATTAGCTGGTGATTTAAAAGCCAAAGCAGGCCATTCCGAATGCACTTTTCCACATTCATTGCAACGAAATTCTTTTTCAGTTTTTATTCTGTTGAACAATTCAGTTTCGTTTCTCTTAAAAGGTGGTTGTGCTATAATTCCCTCCCAATGTTCATCTATTTCGGGGAATTTTTTTAGCAATTCATTCATAAAATCCCGCCAACCAATAAAATCTTCTGTTGTGATTGCTATTTTATTTTCAGCTTCGATATTAAGACAAATTTCATCAACTGTAAATCTATCAAATTTGAAACCAATTAGCTTGTCAATTTCATTCCATTCGAATTGAGTAATTTCTCCATTGTAATTAACGACAAATCCGTTTTCAGTCAATTCAACCTTTTCAATTCGTTTTTTATTTTTCAATTTTTTCCAAAACATTGTAGTCGGTTTTCAAATGTTGGGTAACAATTAAATATAGTTAATAACTAAATCCGCACTTTAGCAGTTGATTAACGAAGTTGGATGAAAAATTTCAAAAAGACAAATAATTTAATAAGATTACAAACCAAGTTCAGAACAAAAACTGGATAAAAAAAGCCTGAATTTAGATTCAGGCTTTTTTTATTTCTTAATTCTTAAGGAATTCCACATGAGCTTAATTAAATCTCGGCCACCATCTTCAACATCAAGATTTACATTAACATTCATTGTCATAATAAGCAAGCCTTCATCCTTTATGCCATGCGCGGCAATTTCATAGATTTCTCTTTCCCCTTTATATTCTAAAACAGCTTTTAAGATTTTAATAATTTCACCAGAAATTAATGTTTTTTCGTAGTCTTCACGCTTCATCGTGTAACCATAACTAACACTCTCTTTTGTCACTTCATTAAGCATCATTTCTTGAAGCATAGAAGGATTAAATGAATCGTACTTCTGAACAATAATACCAGAACCTCCTGCGGTAATTAACATTAATTGCTCTATACCTTCTTCTACAACAACTCTTGAAACTTTGTGCTTCTTCGTATATTTAAGCTGAAAGAAATCTTCATCTAATACAAGTGTGTCTTTTTTCTTAAGCTCAATTTCTACAGATTTCCCCTTAACTTTAATTTTTCGGCTACCATCTAGCTCCATTTCATAAGATTCGCCATCTATAGTGATAATGTAATCCTTTTGAGCACTTAGGTTGAGCACGTAAAAAAGTGAAATAATGAAAAACAAGTTAAGTTTCATAAAACTATTTTAAATGTTGGTTTATAGTAAATTCTAATTTCCTTTTGTTTTACCACCTTCATGATCTTTCTTAACATCTGCATCACGATACTTGCAACATGGGTGTACAGAATTATATTGCTCTTCGGTCGCTTTTATCTCCTTGGTATCATGACCAACAGCAGCTAAGTTTTTAGAAATTATTTTTATGTTCGTTTTACGAGCGTCAAAAATTAGTTTTAACTCATGCGTATCTACATTCCATACCGCAGACTTTACACCCTTAGTTCTTATTGAAGCTTTTTCGATACGCTCTTTACACATCTCACAAACACCATCGACTTCAATTGAAGTTTTTTCGTTTTTGTTTTGTGCAAATGCTAGTGTTGTTACTAATAACGTAAATATTAAAATTACTTTTTTCATGTTGTTTTATTTTTAATTATTAAGATTTCTGCTTTAGCAGGTATTTATTTTATTTTATAACGTAAGCCTGCGTAATACATACTTCCAAAAATTGGGCCATACACAAAGTTACTATCAAAATTTGAACCAAATGGATTATCTGGACTAATAATTGGATTGTCTTGCCTTACATTAGTTACATTTTCACCACCTAAATATACTTCAAATTTCGGAGAAAACACCTTTGTAACTTGGAGATTTAAGGTTCCTACAGTTGGCGAATAGTCATCTAATTGAAATTCTGTAGCACTCAACTCTGTACTCGGAAAACGTTGTGAATCTAGCCAATTATAAGTCGCATCAAATTTCCAATGCGCTCCATTTTCTTTTTCAACTGTTTCATAAGAACCGTTAACAAATACACGATTTTGGGGTATTAATGGTTTTTCTAATTGGCCAGATGTGTAGTCCGTTTTAATATCATAATGCTTGTAGGCTGTTCTTAAATCGAAACCTTCAAATACGTTATAATTAAATTCAAACTGAAAACTATTGGCATAGCTATCACCTTCAAGATTATAAAAGTTCACTTCAAACGGGTTTTCCCAATCGACAACAATTTGATTCTGAAAATCGGTTCTGTAAAAATCTAGAGTAATATCTGCTTTTCTGTCAAATAGATTAAAGCCTTGCAAATAACTTACACCATAGTTCCAAGCAATTTCAGGATCTAAACCATAAATTTTTCCACCTGCATTTGTAATATTTATTTGCCTAGAACTCGAAAACATGTTCTGATTCTCAGCAAAAATATTAGCACTTCGCTTACCTCTACCCACAGAAAATCGCAATGCAGATTTCTCCCAAGGCGTGTAGCGTAAGTGAAAACGTGGAGTTATAAAGAAACCAAGCCTATTGTGTTGGTCTGCTCTTAGACCTACTGTAAAGGTTAATTTATCTAAGTTATCGTAAGCATATTCAAAAAAAGCACCTACTGAATTCTCTGTACGCTCGTAAGTATCTGTATTTACGACTTCATTATAATGATCGTAAGTAAAACTCAGACCTGTCTTTACCTTATGCCTAGAATCGGAAATAATACTATTATAAACCAAGTTTGAATAGAAACTGTTGTGTTTAATATCATAGGTATTCAAACCAAAATAAGACTCTTGCTTATGGTGACTAAAAGCGGTCTGAAACCCTAAGCTTTGGTAAGGTATAGCTGGGTTTACATAGCCTAATTTAGTAGTTACCTCAAAACGCTCTGTATCGATTTCACTTCCCCAAAAGTTAGTTGTACCTCTATCACGCTCTGGATTAAAATCTACTTGACCAGACTGTGTGTTATCATTAAGGTATCTCAAGTTAATAAAGCTCACAACACCTTTTTCTCCATTAGTGTACTGCCAACGATTCATCACATTTATTTGTTTCTTTAAAGGAACATCTAAGAATGAATCATCGTTTCTATCGAACTTCTGATCTCTTAAATTACCATGTAGATACAAACCTGTACTCCACTTATCGGACACCTTTTGATTTATATGCGTATTTAACTCTAAACGACCATTTGCACCAGCATAAGCGTTAACAAATAACCTATCGTCAGTTGTTGGCTTAACCATTTCTGCATTAATTTGACCTGCGATACTTTCAAAACCATTAACCACACTACCAGATCCTTTTGTAATCTGAATACTTTCTACCCAAGTACCCGGAATAAAACTCAATCCATAAGCTTGTGATGCACCTCGAATTGCAGGCACATTTTCAGTTGTAATTAAAATATACGGTGAATCTAATCCCAACATCTTAATTTGTCGTGTACCTGAAACAGCATCTGCAAAATTAACATCTATAGACGGATTGGTTTCAAAACTTTCTGACAGATTACAACAGGCTGCTTTTAACAATTCGTCACTACTTACAAAAAGCGTATTAGCTGCTCTTAAGTAAGATCTCGATGTCGCTTTTTTCCTAGAGGTTACCGTTACGGCATCTAACTCGTCTGACGCTTGTAACACATGCTTAATATATTTATTCTCTGTTACTGTTATGGTATCCGTTTTAAAACCAACATAACTAATAACAAGCTTACTATATGAGAATTTATAAGGTAGTGTAAATGAACCATCTTCATTAGTTATTGTACCTACGGTAGAGTTTGCCCAATACACATTAGCACCTGGCAAAGGACTTTCTTTAGCACTACTCGCTTCTAATACAACGCCTTCTAATTGTTCTTGAGAAACTGCAAACAAAGGCAGCATCAGACATAAAACTATTAACTTTTTCATAAACTCATAGTTTTAAATAGCATTATTATTGCCATTGTTATCATTATTGTATTCTCTATAAATGTGGCTTTTGTCATTGGTAGTTTTAAAGCTGTACCTAGACAAGCACATTGAATTGATTTTTTGTTGAGTAACGTTTTGGTAACTCCAAACGTTGTAATACCCAAAACTATTAGTGTAACTATTAGTGCGATATCCGTTTGAAAACGGAATAAAAACATAAGACCTAAAGCAACTTCAATAAAAGGATAAACCCAACCATAGGCCGGAATCGCTTTTGTAAGAGGATCGTACATTTTAAAGCTATTGGAAAAGCCTTTAAGATCTAATAATTTAAAAAAGCTAAAAACGATATAAAATAGGCCCATAAAATCAAGCATAAAACCACTCGTATCCCAAGGGTTTCTATTTAATAATAAAGCTGCTATTATGAGGTAACTTATAATTAAAAATAATGGAAACAGTTGCTTTAATTCACTTTGACTTTTAGTTTCAGTACTATTAAAACTATTTGCCTCTATTTTTTCTGAAATTTTAAATTTGTCTGAAAGCACATTTTGAAGAGTTTTGAGGTCTAAATGTGTTTTCATGCTTATGATTGCTTCCTTAGCTTCAAGATTTACAGAAATATTTTCAATATTTGGGAGTACTGAAAGTGATTCTTCGACCGAAGATTTGCAACCGTTACAGGTCATACCTGAAACGTTATATGTATGTTTCATTTGTTTATTTAATTTTGAAATTTTAATACTTAAGTAGTATCTAGTTATAGACACTGAATCTTAAAATATTAGGTGAATCAAATTAAATAGGACTCATCTAAGACTTGTATGTCTTTAATGAGTAAAGGTGGTAAGTAATCATCTTTTGGAATAACCGAAGACAGTATGTCTTCAAAACGGTTTAAGTATATATAACTAAATGAAAAGAGTAATTGTTTTTGTATATCTTCTAAGTCTTCAAACGAATTGATTGTTAATTGGCTCAAACCTTCTATAACTTCTATTTCGTCCTTACAACACGATTTTTTTGATATGTCCGTTTTATCAAAAACAGAAACAGTATCGTCTGTACATTTTTCAATCTCAGTAAATACAGCAACATCAATCAACACATCTCCACAAAAATGCTTTTCTATCGTTAAAGAAAACGTAGAAAACAAAACCAAAAGCGATAATGCAATTGAAAAGACTTTATATGCTACTGAAAATTTCACAGTGCAAACCTACAAAATAATTAAATATCTAACTTTGCTATTAGACTATTATTAACGTTTTAAGTTATGATAATAAAATGCTGGAAGTAATATTAATATTAGAATTGGTTGAATTAAAAACCGTCTAAGATTAAAGAATAAATAATAATCTTCTTGCCTCGGATTAATTACAAAATACAGAAATGGAATTATTAAAAATACATAAGCTGCAGCATATATTAAAACTGAAAATTTAATGATACCATTATCTTTAAATACTAGGTATAAAATTCCTAACGAAGCTAATGCATTAAACAAATATCTTAGGGTTGTATAAAACACAAGTTTAGCAACTTCTCGCCTTGGATTATCCATATATAGATAGTCGTTTTCAAAAAAGGTAAGATAGGGATCATAGAATAACACATCTTCAAATACACGTATGCAGACTAGCACAACAAATAAAATAGCAACACATATGTAGCGCATTAATTTAGACATTGCTTTTTATGTTTTTAGAAAACCTATTAACCCAAAACATCCAAAGTAAGAAAACAGTACCATAAATAAATAATGGAAAAATAACAGTATGAAGCACTTCTCGTCTCCATGGGTAATGAAATAAACCTACAGATAAAATAACAATACGGATAAGATTAAACGTATAGATAATAATACTACCTGCCAGACAATACATTATAGTTGTTTTAAATTTACTTGCAAAAGCTGTAATAAATGCTATAAATAATATAATTATACTCGCCGCATTACAACCCTCTATAACTCTAGCTACATATTTTCCATTAATTATAACTTTTATTGAAGGCTCATTAGGGTGTGGTAAAACACTTGCATTATAACCAATACTATTTAGTAGGGAATTAGTTTGGTTTGCTACCAAATTTGTAATATAATCTGGGTAAAATTCAGAACTATTAGATAAATCTAAATATAGATTATACGCATAAATCAACACTATATAAACCCCTGAAAAAGTGATTATAAATCTAATTACTAGTTTATATTGTTTTAATAACTCCCTCAAAAAAATAAGTAATGTTAGTTTGATGTTAAATTTATAAAAACTGCATTTTATAACTGTACATTTTGAATACTTTTACAAAAATTTTTATAAATCGATGACGCTGCAAGAATTAAAGCCTAAAATAAAATCAATTATTAAAGAAGAAAACCTGAGTATTGACGAACGTTTATTGAATATCTGCGAAATCCTAGAAGCACATATCGAATACTATAACTGGGTAGGTTTTTATTTTAAAAATGGTGACAAAGACGAGCTTAAGCTTGGACCTTATGTTGGGGAGCCAACAGATCATACCATAATACCATTTGGAAAAGGAATTTGTGGGCAAGTCGCTGTTACTAATCAGAATTTTGTAGTGCCAGATGTTACTGCTCAAGACAACTATATTGCATGTAGTATTACGGTAAAAGCTGAAATTGTAATTCCTGTTTTTATTAATGGAGAAAACATTGGCCAAATAGACATTGACTCTAATACACCAGATCCTTTTACAGAAGCAGATGAGCGTTTCTTAGAATTTGTTTGCAAGGAAGTTGCAAAACTAATGGCTTAGACAATAGACTATATACCTGTTCTAATGGCTTCAACAGGATCTAAACGCGATGCAGAAAGAGCAGGAATGACTCCAGATATTAATCCTATAAACGATGCTATAAGAAAGCCTATTAGCATATTTTTTAATGATAATATAAATTCAAAATCATCAGAAAAGCTATTACCAGCTAATGTCCCTAGCCAAACTAATAATAAACCAATAAGTCCACCAACTACAGCTAATATTACTGCTTCAAATAAAAATTGAAATAAAATAAATCGGTTTTTAGCACCTAAAGACTTTTGAATTCCAATAAGATTGGTACGTTCTTTTACACTAACAAACATAATATTTGCAATACCAAAACCTCCAACAAGTAATGAAAAGCCACTGATAATCCAACCTATAAGATTCATTGTACCAATAATTCCATCGATGGTATCTTGTAACCCAGCTATAACAGTTACAAAAAATGAATCTATTTCATCTGGTTTTAAACCTCGTTTGTTTCTTAATACTTGTGAGATCTCTGCCTTTAAACCTTCTATATCAGCATCCTCTTTAGGCTTAATAATTACAATATTGCTAAAGTTCTTATTATTATCACCAAATCTATTTCTTACATAATTAGCTGGTAAAAAAATAGAAACGTCATTACTATCTCCAAAAAGCCCTGAGCCCTGTTTTTTAACCACTCCAATTACGGTGAATTTTTGACCATACAGTCTTACCTTTTTTCCAATAGGCTCAAATTCTCCAAACAATGATTTTGCTATTTCAGAACCAATAACAACGACTGGTCTACCTGCATTAGACTCTGACTCTGTATAAAATCTACCTTTGTCAAATTCTAACACTTGAATATCTGTAAACTCATTTGAAACTACTACTGTATTAACACTACTGACGAGCTCAGATTCATACCTTATATTTTCGCGTTTCACAAACAATTGAAAAGCGACATCTTCTGCTCCTGATAGATTAGATTTAAGATACTTATACTCATTAAAGGATATTTGGTCAAACTGTTCTCGTTTCCAACGTGGTACATCAGTTGGTCCAAAAGAAAAACTTGCCAAATACATGGTGTTACTGTCTAAAGAATTTAGTTGAGATTTAATTTGTTTATCTAATGAATCTACAGCTGCTAAAACCGCAATAATAGAGAAGATACCAATAGTAACGCCTAAAAGAGACAAGAACGTCCTGAGTTTATTATTTCGCAAAGCATTAAAAGCAAAAGCAAAACTCTCGTTAAATAAACGTATATATAAAAACATTAGCCATTTCTTATTTGGATTTGAAAGATAATAGCTTTTATATAATTATCGTGTTACAAAAAGTATAAATATATTACATACCAGTTCTTATAGCTTCAACAGGATCTAAACGCGAGGCCGTAATTGCTGGGATTATTCCTGAAACTAGACCAATAATTGTGGAAAGAAAAAAGCCTAAGAACATATTTCCAAAAGATAATATAAACTCAAAATCTTCTACGACTCCATTCATAACGAGAGATATTATGTAGACAAAAAATAAGCCTACTAATCCACCAACAACAGCAAGAATTGTTGCTTCAAATAAAAACTGAAATAGAATAAATCTATTCTTGGCACCTAATGATTTTTGAATTCCTATAAGATTAGTTCGCTCCTTTACACTAACAAACATAATATTAGCAATGCCAAAACCACCTACTAACAATGAGAATCCGCTAATAAGCCAACCTGCTCCATTTAACACAGAAATAATCTCATCTATTAAAGTCATTAAACCAGCTATTTTATTTACAAAAAAATCATCCTCTTCATCTGCTTTTAACCCACGAAACACTCTTACTTTTTGTTTAAGAATTTGCTCAAAACCAGCCAAATCTACTCCTGCTTTTGGCTTAATAGCTACTGCACCTGGCAAACCACCAATACCTCCATTTTTAAAACGTCTTACAAAATTTGCTGGTACAAAGGCTTTATCATCTGGCGAATCTCCAAAGCCTGCTCCTATCTTTTTTAAAGTTCCTATAACTGTCAATTTTCTTCCATAAACACGAATTTGTTTTCCAACTGGGTTTGTGTTAGCAAATAGGTTTTCTGCTAAATTAGAGCCAATAACAATCACAGGCGCACCTGTATCAGATTCTAATTCAGAATAAAAACGACCTTCTTCAAGTTTTAAATCATCAATTTCATATATGCCGTAAGAAACTGGTGTTACATTAACGTTAGCTAAAGTTTCTGCCTGATATCTTATAGTCTCACTACCTCCAAATATAACATAAGCAGATGCTTCTATACCTGGTATATTACGCCTAATAAATTCATAATCGTCGTAGCCAGTTTGAGGGTAATTATCCCGTTTCCAGCGTGGCACATCTGTTGGCCCAAAAGAATATTTAGAAATGTAGATTGTATTTTTGTCTAAACCAGACAAACTATCTTTTATGTTTCTCTCCAAAGAATCTACAGCTGCGAGAACTGATATAATTGAAAAAATACCAACAGTAACTCCTAGTAAGGATAAAAATGTTCGTAATTTATTATTTCTAAGTGCATTTAATGCAAAAGAAAAACTCTCTTTAAAAACTCTTAAATAGACAAGCATAGACTGGTAAGTTTACCGTATTATATTTATAAGACGTTTTCAACAATTCATTGTTACAAAAAACTTAAACAAAGTGCTTTTTACACTAAGAACTTCATTACGAATATCCTTATTTTTGCGGCATATAAATTACAACACAACACTATGAGCAATAAAACCATTTCATCTGCACTAATTTCCGTTTTCAGTAAAGATGGATTAGAACCAATTGTAAAAAAATTAAACAATCTTAATGTTACCATATATTCTACAGGTGGTACAGAAAAATTTATAAAAGATTTAGGAATAGATGTTGTCCCAGTAGAGGATGTTACATCCTATCCTTCTATTCTTGGTGGTCGTGTAAAAACATTGCATCCTAAAGTATTTGGCGGTATTCTTAATCGTCAAAATCATGCAGGTGATGTTGCAGAATTGGCAGAGTTTGAAATTCCGCAAATAGATGTTGTTATTGTTGACTTATACCCTTTTGAAAAAACAGTAGCATCTGGAGCAAGCAACCAAGATATTATTGAGAAGATTGATATTGGCGGCATCTCATTAATTAGAGCTGCAGCCAAAAATTACGAAGACGTTACTTGTGTATCTTCTGTAAATGATTATTCAGATTTTTTAGACTTATTAGAAGCTAAAAATGGAGAGACCTCTAATGAAGATAGAAAACAATTTGCAGCCAAAGCGTTTAATATATCTTCTCATTACGATTCTGCTATTTTCAACTACTTTAATAAAGGCCGTGAGATTGCTTCTTTAAAAATTTCCGAAACTGAAGGTAAAGTTTTACGTTATGGAGAAAACCCACATCAAAAAGGATTTTTCTTTGGTGAATTTGATGCTGTTTTCACAAAACTTCATGGAAAAGAATTAAGCTATAACAATCTTTTAGATGTTGATGCCGCTGTAAATTTAATGTTAGAGTTTAAAAACGACGCACCAACTTTTGCTGTTTTAAAGCATAATAATGCTTGTGGTTTAGCTCAACGCGACACATTACACCAAGCTTATGTAGATGCTTTAGCTGGTGATCCGGTTTCTGCATTTGGTGGTGTTTTAATTAGTAATTCTGAAATTGATGCGGCTACTGCAGAAGAAATTCATAAATTATTCTGTGAAGTTGTAATTGCACCATCTTTTTCTTCGGAGGCTTTAGAAATTCTTAAAGGGAAAAAGAATCGCATACTCTTAATTTTAAAAGACATTGAAATGCCTAAAACCAATGTAAGAAGTTGTTTGAATGGTGTTTTAGTACAAGACAGAAATAACATTACAGACACACTTGAAAGTTTAAAATCTGTAACAAATAATACAGCTACTTCAAACGAATTAGACGATTTAATATTTGCTTCAAAAATTTGTAAACACACAAAATCGAATACCATTGTTTTAGCTAAAAATAAACAGCTTTTCGCAAGTGGAACAGGGCAAACAAGTAGAGTTGACGCTTTAAACCAAGCGATTCATAAAGCAAAATCATTTAACTTTGATTTAGACGGAGCCGTTATGGCGAGCGACGCATTTTTCCCATTCCCTGATTGTGTAGAAATTGCAGATAATGCAGGTATTACTGCTGTTATTCAGCCAGGTGGATCTATTAAAGACGAATTGAGCATTAATTATTGCAATGCTAATAATATTACTATGGTATTTACAGGAACACGTCATTTTAAACATTAAACAAATTCCTTTGAAAAAGGAATCTCATACCAAGGCTTCGGTAATATTTAGATGTTTTTAAACGATAGAAAATAGACTTATTTTGTACTAATTTCGAGGATATAGTTCTAGAAAATGTTTATGTTAAATTTGTACCTTATTCAATTCAAAATAAAAAACAAAAATAATCACGCAATAAACGTCTATTGTCATTGAAATATCGTATAATTTATTACATTTACATATAGTCGTAAAAAGAAGACTAGAATAACCCAAATAATTAAGAATAGCACATGGGATTTTTTGATTTCCTAACGGAAGAAATAGCCATTGATTTAGGAACCGCAAATACTCTAATAATACACAACGACAAAGTTGTTGTTGATAGCCCTTCTATAGTAGCAAGAGACAGAATTAGTGGTAAAATTATTGCCGTTGGTAAAGAAGCCAAAATGATGCAAGGTAAAACGCACGAGAATATTAAAACCATTCGTCCATTAAAAGACGGTGTGATTGCAGATTTTGATGCCTCTGAACAAATGATTAGTTTGTTTATTAAGAACATTCCTGCTTTAAAGAAAAAATTCTTCAACCCAGCTTTAAGAATGGTTGTCTGTATACCGTCTGGTATTACAGAAGTAGAGATGCGAGCAGTAAAAGAATCTTGTGAGCGTGTTAACGGAAAAGAAGTGTATTTAATACACGAGCCTATGGCAGCAGCTATAGGTATTGGTGTAGATATTATGCAACCTAAAGGAAACATGATTGTTGATATAGGTGGTGGTACTACAGAAATTGCTGTAATTGCTCTTGGTGGTATTGTTTGTGATAAATCTGTAAAAGTTGCAGGTGATGTCTTTACAAACGATATTATTTATTACATGAGAACGCAACATAACTTGTATGTTGGAGATAGAACTGCTGAAAAAATAAAAATACAAATTGGTGCTGCTACTGAAGATTTAGAGTTGCCACCAGAAGATATGAGCGTTCAAGGACGTGATTTACTAACAGGGAAACCTAAACAGGTTCAAATTTCATATAGAGAGATAGCTAAAGCTTTAGATAAATCAATTTTAAGAATTGAAGATTCTGTAATGGAAACACTTTCACAGACTCCTCCAGAATTAGCTGCAGATATTTATAACACAGGCATTTATTTAGCAGGTGGTGGATCTATGCTAAGAGGTCTTGATAAACGTCTCTCACAGAAAACAGATTTACCAGTTTATATTGCTGAAGATCCTTTAAGAGCTGTTGTTAGAGGCACTGGTATTGTTCTTAAAAACTTACCTAAATACAAAAGCGTATTGATTAAATAAAGCGTAAATAATGCAACAAATTTTTAATTTTGTTATTAAAAACAAAACATTTCTGTTGTTTTTACTGCTTTTTGGTATTTCGCTTGCCTTAACCATTCAATCCCATTCTTACCACAGAAGTAAATTTATTAATTCTGCCAATGGATTAACTGGTGGTGTTTATGGAACATTCAACTCAATTGACAAGTACTTTGATTTAAACGATCAAAATGAAATTTTAGTTGAAGAAAATAAACGGTTGAGACAAATCATCTATAATTATAAAACAGACACAGATTCTTCTTATATAGATTCTACATTCATAAGCTCTAAATATAGAGTTACAGTTGCCAATGTTTATAAAAATAGTTACTCTTTAAGTAATAATTATCTTACTATAAATAAAGGTGAAAAAGACAGTATAAGGGAAGATTTTGGTGTTATTACATCTAAAGGAATCATCGGTATTATAGATAACACCTCTAAAAGTTATGCTACAGTTCTATCTATTCTAAATAAAAAAAGTAGAATTAACGCAAAGTTAAAAGCGACAAGACATATTGGATCACTTAAATGGAATGGTAACTCTCCGCTATATGTTCAGCTCGTAGATGTTTCAAATTTCGCTCCCGTTAAAGTTGGTGATACCATAGAAACAGGTGGAGAATCAACTATTTTCCCAAAAGGTATTGGGATTGGAATTGTTGAGAGTTACGATACAGATATTATTGGAGATACTTATACAATTCAGGTAAAGTTATTTAATGATATGTCAAATATTGGGACAGTCTATATATTAGAAAATTTAGACAAAAAGGAAATTGAAACTTTAGAGAATAGTGTTAATGAATAATGTAGCAGCAACACATATAATTAGATTCATACTGCTACTTCTAGTACAAGTACTTATCTGTAATAATATTAACTTTTTAGGGTATGTTAATCCATACGTTTATATCGTTTTTATATTATTATTTCCAATTAGAGATACTAGACTTACCCTTTTATTAGTTAGTTTCTTATTGGGTATGCTTGTAGATATGTTTTCAGATTCTGGAGGTGTGCATGCAGCAGCATCTGTTGCTTTAGCCTATTCTAGACCAGTAATTCTTAAAAGCTCTTTTGGTATGCTCTATGAGCATCAAAGTATAAAGTTTAGTAATACTGACATCGGTAACTTAATCACTTATGTTACATTGGCAACTATACTACATCATTTTATTCTATTTGCGTTAGAAATTTTTAACATCTCAAGTGTAATTTTAATACTTAAGAAAACGTTATTTTCTACTATTTTCACTGTAATAGTTAGTGTACTAATAATAATTCTTTTTAGCCGAAATCGAAAATGAGAAAATTACTACTCTTAACGTCTACCGTTTTAGTTGGTCTTGTTTTTATTGCGCGCTTATTTTACCTTCAAGTTTATAGTAATACTGCTTATAATATATTTGAAGACAGTGCTATTAAAAAAGAATTCAATTATCCGAAACGTGGCTATGTATACGACAGAAACGGAAAACTATTAGTAGCCAATCAACCTTCTTATGATGTTATGGTAATTCCGAGAGAGGTTGAACCATTAGACTCAACAGATTTTAAAGAATTCTGCAGGTTATTAAAAATAACAAAAGAAGATTATATAAAAAAACTAAAGAGAGCGACTAACTATTCACCAAGATTACCATCACCATTTGTACCTCAACTTTCAAAAAAAGATTATGCAGTACTACAAGAAACGATGCGAAAATATCAAGGTTTTTATATTCAAAAAAGATCTTTAAGATCCTATCAGACTACAATAGGAGCTAATGTTTTAGGAGATATTGCTGAAGTAAATCGCCGTATTATAGCAGAACAACCCTATTACAAACTTGGGGATTTAATTGGTAATCTGGGTGTTGAAAAAACGTATGAAAATACATTACGAGGAGTAAAGGGGATTAAATTTATTCAGAAAGATCGTTTCAATAAAAATATTGGACCTTATAAAGACGGTATTTATGATACGTTGCCAAAACCAGGAAAAGATATTACAATTACAATAGATACTAATCTCCAAGCTTATGGTGAGTTATTAATGAAAAATAAGCGTGGTGGTATTGTTGCAATTGAACCTAATTCTGGTGAGATTTTAGCTATGATATCGGGACCTTCTTACAATCCTAATTTACTAGTTGGAAGAGATCGTTCTAAAAATTTCTCGAAGTTATATAGAGATAGTATAGCGAAACCTTTGTTTGACAGAGGACTACAAGCCATGTACCCACCTGGTTCTCCTTTTAAAACACTTAATGCTTTAATCGCATTACAAGAAGGAGTTGTTACCACTGAAGAACGTTTTAGTTGCTCTATGGGTTATCGCTACGGAAATAGAAAAATGGGATGTCATGCCCATAGAAGTCCTGTGAATATGAATCTTGGTATATATCAATCCTGTAACGCATACTTCGCCAATGTCTATAGAAGGATAATAGATAAATATGACTCACCTGCGGAAGGTATGGATAACTGGAGTAACCATATAAAGAGCTTTGGATTAGGTGGTTATCTAAATAACGATTTATCTGTTGGTCAACCAGGTAAGATACCAAATGCTGCCACTTACAACAGAGCTTATGGTGAAAACAAATGGTATACCACCTTTACTATTTCTAATGCTATTGGTCAAGGTGAGGTTTTAGCAACACCAATTCAGTTGGCTAACATGGCTGCTGCAATTGGTAATCGCGGTTATTATTATACTCCTCATATTATTAAAAACATAGAAGGAGATACTGTCCCTAATGCATACACTACACCTAAGTATACCACTATAGATAAACGGCATTTTGAACCTGTAGTACAAGGTATGTTTGACGTTTACAATAAAGGAACTGCTTCAACCTTACAAGTTAAAGGCATAGAAATATGTGGTAAAACTGGTACTGCAGAAAATTTTACTATTATAGATAGTGTAAAAACACAATTGACAGATCACTCTATTTTTGTTGCTTTCGCACCCAAAGACAATCCTCAAATAGCGATTGCTGTTTTTGTAGAAAATGGCTACTTCGGAAGTCGTTTTGCAGGCCGAATGGCAAGTTTGATGATTGAACGCTATATCAATGGTGAAATAACGCGTACTGACATGGAGAATTTTGTACTAAGGCATTCCTTAGAGCACGAATATAAAAAACCATATTCTAATGAACCATTTGGAATTAATAGACAAACAAAATTAGTTCCTATTGATGAGAAAGAGTTTCATAATATTTTAAAGCTTAAAGCAGAAATCCCTAAGTCGTAGAAAATGCTAAGAGAAAATCAAAGACGTTTTAGATTCGACTGGCTCACCATAATTCTATTTTTATTATTAGTAAGTTTTGGCTATCTAAATATTTTATCTGCATCTCACGTTGGCGAGATAACTAGTTATTTTGACACCTCACAACTATATGGTAAACATCTCATATTTTTGGGTTTAACATTTGTTCTAATTATTCTTATTCTTTCATTTGAAGCAAAGTTTTACGAACGGTTTGCGAGTATTATATATGTCATAGCCATTTTAGCGCTAGTAGGCTTATTTATATTTGGAAAAGATGTTAATGGTGCGCGTTCTTGGTATGGGATTGGTAGCATGACGATTCAGCCTAGTGAATTTGCTAAATTTGCTACAGCACTTGCAGTAGCCAAGTACATAAGTGACATGCAAACTAATATGCAAACGCTTAAAGATCAATTAAAAGTTGTTGCGATTATCTTTACTCCTGCTATACTTATATTACTTCAAAATGATGCTGGTAGTACCATTGTTTATCTCGCATTTTTCTTTGTGTTTTATAGAGAAGGGTTACAACAAATCTATTTAGTCGTTGCATTATCGCTGATAGCAATAACTGTTTTGGCTTTAAAATTTGGAGTATTAATCGCTTCGCTAGTCGCATTATTGGCACTATTAGCCAGATATTTTCTTAGAAAAAAGAAACGTGCATCTATTTTACAATATCTTTTAGTTTTAGGTATTTGTGTAGGCTTTTCTTATGGTATAAAAGCATTCTACGAACATGGACTAAAAGCACACCAACAAAACAGAATTAGTTTATGGCTGAGATTAGAAAAAGATCCTGCTAAGTTGGAACTAATGAAGAAACGTGAAGCATATAACCTTATTCAATCAGAACAAGCAATAAGCTCTGGCGGATTAACAGGCAAAGGCTTTTTACAAGGCACTAGAACAACAGGTAAATTTGTGCCAGAACAACACACTGATTATATTTTTAGTACTGTTGGCGAAGAATGGGGGTTTTTGGGTAGTGTGTTTGTAGTGCTATTATTTCTGACACTAATTATTCGGATTTTATATTTAGCTGAATCTCAAAAATCACAATTTAGTCGGGTTTATGGCTATGGAGTTGCTTCAATATTCTTTGTTCATTTTACAATTAATACTGGTATGGTGATGGGACTAATACCGACAGTCGGAATCCCTTTACCGTTTTTTAGTTATGGAGGCTCCGGACTCTGGGGTTTCACTATTTTACTATTTATTTTTGTAAAACTGGATAGTAATAAGATTAATGAATGGTAAATAAAAAGACAACCAAATATGGGAATATTTTTGTTATTCTAATAATCAATATTTTGTAATTTTTTATTCTTTAAACCTAATAGACATTATATAAAAAAAAGACACCAATCACTGGTAGTAATAGTAATAATATTAACTAATAACCTTACTTATAAGTTTCCTGCGATCTTTGCACAACGTTGCACAGAAACATTATAATCCGTATAATCAGTATCTAACAACCTATCAATAAATTTACCAATTATGTATCTACCAAAATCATGGTGTCTTTGTATATTATTTATATCTTAAAAATCTACTAACTAACTCAAATTTAACTCTAGGATATAAACACTAACATATGTTATGTCTATTGCCCTTGGCCTAATGAGTAGCCTCTTACACCATCAAAAGTGTATAAGTTTTCTGTTTTAATGGCATCAATATTATTCTCGATTGCCGATTGTAAAATATTAATTATTTTTTCTTTAGATAATTCTTGACCTTCTTTAGAAAGATATCTACACCTCCAATGGTCCGTACAGAATGTTTCATCGAAACCATTTGGCCAAACCTTAACTCCTCTATTTGTAATTAAAGAAAGCTCTAATTCATCATTATTTAATTTCTTCAGTTCTTCTGCCAATATGTTTGCATCATAACCATTCCAATCTACAAACAAATCTACACCTACAACTTTTTTAGTTTTAGAAGGCTTTCTTTGATATCTTGGTAAAACTAAAGGAGTATTATCTTCATAAAAGACTTCTGGCAATTGCTTAGGTGTTTTGCCTAAATTAGCAATTACAGCTTCAGCAAACTCTTTAGTTCCAACACGCCTAATACTCATTATTGGATCATATATATCGTTAGTATGCACACCATCTTCTATAGTTTTTAGCCATGCATTTTGAACCTTTTCAGCAACAGTATTTTGTCCAACATGATTAAGCATCATAACTGCTCCGTTTATTAAACCAGATGGATTAGCTACATTTTTACCAGCTATATCTGGCGCAGAGCCATGAATAGCTTCAA
Organism: Winogradskyella sp. UBA3174; assembly: GCF_002364335.1. Classification (GTDB taxonomy): domain Bacteria; phylum Bacteroidota; class Bacteroidia; order Flavobacteriales; family Flavobacteriaceae; genus Winogradskyella. Next base: position 18,428 of record NZ_DEXW01000037.1, read on the forward strand.
ACATAGAACATTCCTCACCAATATTTGCAGAACCAGCTAAACCTACAGATCCTGTAATTTGAGCCGCAATATCTGATATGACGTCTCCATATAAATTAGGCATAACAATAACATCAAAATTTTCTGGTGTATCTGCAACTAATGCCGCTCCTATATCAACTATCCAGTGCTCATTTATAATGTCTGGGTAACGTGAAGCTATTTCATCAAAGACTTGGTGAAACAAACCATCTGTTTGCTTCATAATATTATCTTTAGTAAAACATGTTACCTTTTTTCTACCGTATTTTTTTGCATATTCAAAAGCATACGTTACAATCTTTTCACAACCAGGTCTACTAATTAATTTAAGACATTGCACAACTTCATCAGTCTGCTGATGCTCTATACCTGCATATAAATCTTCTTCATTTTCTCTTATGATGACCACATCCATATCAGGATGTTTAGTAGTAACAAAAGGATATAAACTTCTACATGGTCTAACATTAGAATACAATCCTAACGTTTTACGTATAGTTACATTAAGACTTTTATACCCACCTCCTTGAGGTGTTGTTATTGGAGCTTTAAGAATCACTTTATTTCTTCTTATAGTTGCCCAAGCTTCATCTGTAATTCCGGTTGAACTTCCAGAGAGATAAACTTTTTCTCCAACTTCAATTTCTTCAAAAGTTAAATCTGCTCCGGCAGCGCTAAGAATGCTAAGTGTAGCATCCATAATTTCTGGGCCAATTCCATCTCCTTTTGCTAGTGATACTTTTATCATAATTTGCAGTAGTTTTTATTGCACCGCAAAAATCACTATAAAAAATCATATACTTTTATATATGTTTTTTATATAAATCATTAACATATCTTATATATGTGATAAAAACGTAGGTTTTAACTAAAGACTTCCTAAAAAAAGCTATGAATCAACATCCGTTATTTTAAGAGTTTTTAACTATTTTAAGCTGATTAAGCTACTTTTTAAAGTTTCAATCTTAGCTAACGCATCAGCTTCTTTCTTCTTTTCTGAAGCTACTACTTGTATTGGCGCACCTGCAACAAAACGCTCATTAGATAATTTTTTCTGAACAGATTTCAAAAACCCTTCTGTATAATTCAATTCTTCTATGAGTTTTTTAATTTCTGATTCTATATCAATACTACCTTCCATAGGAATGAAGTATTCATTAGATTTTACACGATAGGTTAAAGCACCTTCAAGAGCTTCAGTCAAATATTCGAAAGTCTCTAAGTTTCCTAGTTTTGAGATAATCTCGTCAAACGTATTTGCTACATTTTCATTATTCACTACAGAAAATGCTATTGCGTCTTTAAAAGCAATATTCTTTTGCTTTCTTATGTTTCTTAGACCTGAAATTACTTCTGAAGCAAAGTCGAACTCAGAAATTAAGGTTTCATTAATTGGTTTAGCTTCTGGCCATTTTGAAATAATTAAAGCGTTTTCTGGTGAGCGCTCCTTTATATACTGCCAAATATCTTCAGTAAGAAATGGCATAAATGGATGTATTATTTTAAGGTTATCTTCAAAAATAGACATCAATCTATTATAGGTTGCTGCGTCTATTGGTTGTTGATATGCTGGTTTTACCATTTCTAATAACCAACCACAAAAATCATCAAAAATAAGTTTGTAGATAGTCATTAATGCATCACTTAATCTGTATTTACTAAAGTGATCTTCGATTTCTACTAATGCTGCTTGAAATTTAGCTTCGTACCACTCTAAAGCTATTTTACTAGATTTTGGTTGTTTTATATCTTTAACTTTCCAAAGTGTTGTTAGTTGAAATGCGTTCCATATTTTATTACCAAAACCTCTACCTTGTTGACAAAGCGATTCATCAAACATTAAATCGTTTCCTGCGGCAGAACTTAAAAGCAAGCCAACTCTAACGCCATCTGCTGTATATTCTTCAATTAGCTTTAAAGCATCAGGAGAATTCCCTAAAGATTTAGACATTTTACGACGTTGTTTATCTCTAACTAATCCTGTTAGATAAACGTTTTCAAAAGGGCGTTCATCTTTATATTCATAGCCAGCAACAATCATACGTGCTACCCAGAAAAACAAAATATCTGGACCAGTTACTAAATCATTAGTTGGGTAATAATATTTTATTTCTTCATTTTCAGGATTTCTGATACCATCAAAAACACTCATAGGCCATAACCATGAACTAAACCAGGTATCTAAAGCATCTGTATCTTGTTTTAAGTCTGAAATTTGAAGCTCAGAGTTTGAAGTTTTTGCTCTTGCAAGTTTAACTGCTTCTTCAATATTTTCTGCTACTACAAAATCTTCTTTTCCATCTCCATAGAAATATGCCGGAATTTGTTGTCCCCAAAGTAACTGGCGCGAGATATTCCAATCGCGAATATTCTCCATCCAATGGCGATACGTATTTTCAAATTTCTTTGGAAATAGTTTTACATCACCAGTTTTTAAAACGGCATCAATAGCAGGTTTTGCCAAATCTTCCATTTTCAAAAACCATTGATCACTCAATCGTGGTTCTATAACTGCTTTTGTACGCTCAGAAGTTCCTACTTTATTTATGTGATTTTCTGTTTTTACTAAGATTCCGTCAGCTTCTAATTCTTTAACTACTGCTTTTCTAACTACAAAACGATCTTGACCTTCATAATGCAACCCGAAGCTATTTAAAGAAGCATCGTCATTAAAAATGTCTATAACTTCTAGTTGATGCTTATCGCCTAAAACTTTATCATTTTCATCGTGCGCAGGTGTTACTTTTAAACAACCTGTTCCAAACTCAACATCTACATACTCATCTTCAATAATAGGAATAACACGCCCGCAAATAGGAACAATAGCTTTCTTTCCTTTTAAATGTGTAAAACGTTCGTCATTAGGATTAATACAAATTGCAGTGTCACCAAAAATAGTTTCGGGACGTGTTGTTGCTATAGTAAGCTTTTCGTCACTTCCTTCAATTTTATATTCTAAATAATAAAGTAAACCTTGTTTTTCAACATGAATCACTTCTTCATCAGATAGTGTTGTTTTTGCTTCTGGATCCCAATTCACCATTCGGTAACCTCTGTAAATCAGACCTTTATTATGTAAATCTACAAACACTTTAATTACAGCTTCAGACATATCATCATCCATCGTAAACTTGGTACGATCCCAATCGCAAGAACATCCTAATTTTTTAAGTTGTTCTAAAATAACTCCACCATATTCTTCTGTCCAATCCCAAGCATGTTTTAAAAATTCGTCTCTCGTTAAATCATTTTTATCAATGCCTTGTTCTTTTAATCTCGCAACTACTTTTGCTTCAGTAGCAATTGAAGCATGATCTGTACCTGGAACCCAACAAGCATTTTTACCTAATAAACGAGCACGACGAATTAATACATCTTGTATCGTATTGTTAAGCATATGTCCCATGTGTAATATTCCAGTTACGTTTGGTGGAGGAATTACAATGGTATAAGGTTCTCTTTCGTCTGGTTTAGAGTGAAAGTAATTGTGCTGCATCCAGTAGTCATACCACTTATTTTCTACTGAAGATGCATTGTATTTAGAAGGAATATCCATGTTTGGTATTGTTTTTGACCTATAACTTGTAAAAGTACTTATAATTCCTTTTTTGAAATAGTATTAGTGCAAGAATATGGGTTCAAAAGCCATAAATTCTGTTAAATGAAGTGTATTACGTCTAATAAATTTTGTTTGGAATGAAAAAGTAACTAGCTTTGAATAATAGATTTAAAAAATTAAAATGATGAAAAATTTAATAGCAATATTATTTGTAGGACTAATTAGTATCGGATCATACGCTCAAGAAAAAGTAGCAAAGATTGAGTTTAAGACTGATATCATTGACTATGGTACCATAGAGAAAGGTTCTAATGGAATAAGAGTATTTGAGTTTACTAATACAGGTAATGCGCCTTTAATAATATCTAGTGTAAAGTCTACTTGCGGGTGCACAGTACCTAAAAAACCTGAAGGTCCAATTATGCCTGGTAAAACTGGTGAAATTGAAGTAAAATATGACACTAATAGAGTAAACCCTATAAGAAAAACCATTACAGTAATTTCTAATGCTGAAACTCCAACAGTTGCACTAAAAATTAAAGGTTTAGTAATAGACCCTAATAAAACTAGTGTTTTAGAAAAAAAAGAAAAAAGTATGATTGAGCAATAAAAAATCAATCTATATAATATTATAATAAGCTCTCAAATTATTGGGAGCTTATTTTTTTTTTCAAAAGCATTAACTAGCTTAAATTTAAAAGTTTTAGAAACTCCTTTTCTTTCTATTTTAAGACGAACGACAACACCTTTACCTCAATATAATATTTGAAAGCTTATAATTATATGCAGGTTTGCCATTAATATTTATAAGCACACCACCTATTTGTTGACTTACCTTAAAAGCATTTGAAAATGGTCTTATTTCTACTATTTTATATACTGGCTTCAAGGACATTATGTAGTTTAAAACAGTAATCTTTTTTAATTAAACTATTAGATTTGTTTTCGTTAGGACTTAACAAATTAATTTCATTACTAATACCCTGTCTTAATTCAAAACCGTCTTGCACACAATTAACTTGATATCCTGACAAGAAAAACACTAAAATAATATAGTGGAATAACAGCTTCAATATGAACTATGTTTTACTGAAATTACAAATCTTTATCTTTAATGATTATTTTACCATTATTTTTTTAGTAAACTTTAAGAAATTTCGGAACTTAGCTTCCTAAAACTAACGCTATGCCTAGTATTTCAAAAAAAGGAATTAACATGCCTGAGTCACCAATTAGAAAATTGGTGCCTTTCGCTGAAGAAGCTCAAAACCAAGGCAAGACTGTCTATTACCTAAACATAGGACAACCAGACATTAAAACGCCTGCCGTTGCTTTAGATGCTGTTAAAGTACATTCCTTAGATATTTTAGCATATTCTCGTTCTGAAGGTTCTGAAAATTACAGAATAAAGATTGCTAAATATTACAAACGCAATTCAATCGAAGTTACTCATAAAGATATTATCGTTACAACTGGTGGTAGTGAAGCTCTATTATTTGCTTTCGGAAGCATCATGGATGAGCACGATGAAATTATAATCCCTGAGCCTTTTTATGCAAATTACAACGGATTCTCAACTGCATCTGGTGTAAAAGTAGTTCCTGTTATTTCTAAAATAGAAGATAATTTCGCATTACCACCTATTGAAGAATTTGAGAAACTAATAACACCAAAAACTAAAGCTATATTAATCTGTAACCCTGGCAATCCGACTGGGTATCTTTATTCTAAAGAAGAAATAAAAAAACTCGCTGCAATAGTTAAAAAATACGATTTATTTTTAATAGCAGATGAGGTTTATAGAGAGTTTGTATATGATGGTATTTCTCATTATTCAATTCTACAAGAAGAAGGCCTAGAAGAACATGCTATTGTTATAGATTCTGTATCTAAACGTTACAGTATGTGTGGTGCTCGTATAGGTTACTTAGTATCTAAAAACAAAGACGTTATGAAAACGGCTTTAAAGTTTGCACAAGCAAGACTTAGCCCACCCACTCTAGCTCAGATAGCTAGTGAAGCTGCATTAGATACACCACAAAGTTATTTTGATGATGTTATAGAAGAATATGTAAAACGAAGAGATATCCTAATTGAAGGTCTAGAAAAAATCGAAGGTGTAAAAGTTGCTAAACCCAACGGAGCCTTTTACTGTATTGCAGAATTGCCAGTAAAAAACACGGATGATTTTGCAAAATGGCTTTTAAAATCTTTCGATTTTGAAAACAACACTATAATGGTTGCTCCTGCTGCTGGTTTTTATTCTACACATGGAGTTGGTTTAAACCAAATTCGTATCGCATATGTTTTAAATGAAGCTAGTTTGAAAATTTCGATAAAAGTACTAGAAGAAGCCCTAAAAGTTTATAAAGACTAATTATGATTAATCACAATGTTTCCCTAAAACAGTTTAATACTTTTGGTATTGATGTAAATGCTGAATCTTATTGTGATATAGACTCATTAGAAAATTTAAAAACTATATTAAAAGAGCAATATACCAGTCCCTTTTTTATATTAGGTGGCGGGAGTAATATGCTACTAACTAAAGACATAGATTCTTTGGTTCTACATATAAATCTTAAAGGAATAACAGTTGTTGATGAAACAGAAGATACTGTAATTGTAAAAGCTAATGCTGGAGAAAACTGGCATGAATTTGTATTGTGGTGCATAAATCACAATTTTGGTGGAGTTGAAAACCTTTCATTAATTCCAGGTAATATTGGTACTGCACCAATTCAAAATATAGGTGCTTACGGTGTTGAGCTTAAAGATGTTTTTGTTAGCTGTGAAGCCATTAATATAGAGGATCAATCCAACAGAACATTTAAGAAGTTAGATTGTAAATTCGGCTACCGCGAATCTATATTTAAACAAGAATTAAAAGGCCAGTATATCATTACAAGTGTGAATTTTAGACTCACAAAAAGTAATCACCAATTACGTTTAGATTATGGCGCGATTAAAACAGAGTTAGCTGCGTTAAAAATAAAAAAACCGACGATTAAAACTATTTCTACAGCGGTTATAAATATTAGGCAAAGCAAATTACCAGACCCAAAAGACATAGGTAATAGTGGAAGTTTTTTTAAAAACCCAGTAATTTCGATAGAACAACTTAAGGACTTAAAAATTAACTTTCCAGATGCACCTTCTTATAAACTATCTGATCAAGAAGTTAAAGTTCCTGCTGGTTGGCTAATTGAAAAATCAGGCTTTAAAGGCAAGCGATTTAAAGATTACGGAGTACACAATAAACAAGCCTTAGTTTTAGTTAATTATGGTAATGCAAAAGGAACAGATATCTATGCTTTGGCTAAGCTTATTCAAAAAACAGTAAAGCGTATTTTTAATATTAATATAGATACCGAAGTGAATATTCTATAAAACAAAAGCCATAATATTAATTATGACTTTTGTTTTATAGAATAATCTTAGTTTGCTATTAATCTGTCCCTATTGAGATCTTGAAGAAAAATTATTCTATTATATGATGACCACCTCGTTTGGTGTATTTGTTATATTTACCTTTTAAAACAGATTTTAGACATTCTAAAAACAAGAAAAATAACACTTTAACATTTTGAGTATTACACCTATAGAACAAAAAATTATCGACTTTCTCCAAAAAGGTGATAAACGCGCTTTAAACTTATTGTATGAGAACTATTCTAATAGTCTCTACGGTGTTATATTAAAAATTATAATTAACGAAGAAATTGCCCAGGACGCCTTACAAGAAACTTTCATTAAAGTGTGGAAAAATGCTACAAAATACGATGCTAAAAAGGCTAAACTCTTTACTTGGCTATTTAGAATTGCAAGAAATACTGCCATTGACAAACTAAGAAGTTTCAACAATAGATACCATAAAGAAGTCCAAATCGATAATTCAAACGTATATCTCTTACCAACAAACAATTTAAACCAAGATGTCTTGGATATTAAAGAACATGTTGGGAGACTAGAAGAAAAGTATCAAATAGTGTTAGACGCATTATTTTTTCAAGGTATGACACAACAAGAAGCTAGCGATGAATTAGACATTCCGTTGGGTACTATAAAATCTAGATTAAAAATAGGATTGAGAGAACTCAAAAAAGTTTACAATCCATAAATTTTATTAAGATGGAAAAAAAATTACATAACTTTTTAGACTCTAACCTACTTAACAAATACCTAGTAGGTGAGTCTGATATTACTGAAACTGCTGAAGTAGAATTTTTTATTGCCAAATATCCTGAAGCTTCTGAAGCTTACAGAAAGCTCCAAGATAATTTAGAAATAATAGCTAAAGTTGGTGCTGTTGATATACCAAATCATATCTTATCAGATATCCTAACATCATTAGACGCGTCTAACGAGACTAAGGTTATTCAGCTTGTACAAAATAGAAGAACACCTTGGTACAGCATTGCAGCAAGTGCAGCAGCGGTATTATTTGCAGTAACTTCTTTTATGTTATATCAAAAAAATCAAAATTTAAACGACGAAAACAATGTTGTTATTGATGAAATTTTTGACTTAAGAAGTGATATCGAAAAGAATAATTCTAAGTTATATGACCTATCTAAAGAGTTATTGAAATTAAATAATCCTGATGCTAGAAAATATGTAATCACAGGCAATGATCGTGCAAAAGACCTAAAGACTGTAGCATACATTAATTCTGTTGAAAAAACATCTATGATTGATGTTATTACGTTACCACAATTACCAGCAGAACAACATTATCAAATATGGGCAGAGCTAGAGGACAGAATGGTAAACTTAGGTATCTTAGATGAGTCTGACCGTAAGCTAAAGCAAATCCCATATATGGAAGACGCGTTAGCCCTTAGCATTAAAATAAGCAAAAAGGGAGATGTTGCAAACGAAAATAATACTGAAGTTGCAGAAATATCTCTAAAAGATAAATAGAAAAAACCTAAACACTAAATTTAGTGTTCAGGTTTTTTAAGACTTAAAAATCTGTTTAAAATTTAATCTCTATTTGGAGCCATAAACTTATAAACAATACCTGCCAAAATAGCACCAACAATTGGAGCCACCCAAAACAACCATAATTGCCCCATTGCGTCTGCACCTGCGAATATTGCAGTAGCAGTACTTCTAGCAGGATTAACTGATGTATTTGTAACAGGAATACTAATAAGGTGAATTAGCGTTAAAGCCAAACCAATTGCCATACCACCAAAACCTAGTGATGCATTTTTATGCGTTGCACCTAGAATAACGATTAAAAACATAAATGTCATTACAATCTCCGTAACTAACGCACCTACTAAACCAAAGTTTACACCATAAACATTTGCATCATAAAATTACTTGCAAATGCTCCTGCGTTTACAACTCCATCACTATCAGAAAAGCCGGTAAAATCGACAGAACTACTTACAATCAAATACAAAATAGCTGCACCAGCAGTGCCACCTAATACCTGGGAAATGATATATCCTGGTAAATCTTTACCTTCAAATCTACCTCCAAAAAATAATCCAATAGAAACTGCTGGATTAAAATGACCACCTGAAATATGGCCTAATGCATAAGCGCCAGTTAGAACAGTAAGACCAAATGCTAAAGAGACTCCTACAAGTCCTATTCCAACACCTGCAACACCTGCAGCTAATACTGCACTTCCACACCCACCTAGTACTAATCAAAAAGTACGAATAAATTCTGCTAATAGTTTTTTCATAATAAAATAGTTAGTTAATAATATAATTAATAGTTATAAGACACAACAATAAGGCGTTAAGTCACATTGAAGAAGGGCAAAGAAATAAAGTAAAAGTATTATCTTTGCATTAAATTTAATAAATTAATGAAACTTTTACTACTTACTCTAGGTTTATTAGCACTTGCAGTTGCAGGAATCACCATTAAGATTTGGGCTAAAAAGGACGGCAAATTCGCTGGTACTTGCGCTAGTCAAAACCCAATGCTAAACACAGAAGGAGAATCTTGTGGTTTTTGCGGCAAAGCACCAGATGAATATGAAGACTGTAGTGAACCTCAACATTCATAAGGTTTAATGACGTTTTTTTCGATACTGTTTTATCTTTTTATCGTCATTGTTTTTATACAGGTTGTTTATTATTTAAGTTTCCTTTTTTCATTTTCAATAACAAAACAAGAAGCTAAAACAAAACGTAATATTCCACTTTCTTTAATTATCTGTGCCAAAAATGAGGCAGAAAGTTTAAATAATAATCTTCCTTTATTTTTAAGTCAGAATCATTCAGAATTTCAAATTGTCTTAGTTAATGATGGCTCATCTGATGATACTCTGGAAGTCATGAAGTCTTTTGAAGTTAACCATAAGAACATTAAAATTGTTGATGTTAAGAATATTGAAGCATTTTGGGGAAATAAGAAATACGCACTTACTTTGGGTATAAAAGCATCAAAGTATGACTTTTTAGTATTTTCTGATGCAGATTGCCATCCTAGTTCTAATAAATGGTTGACTGAAATTAGCAGCGAATTTTCAAATGAAAAATCAATCGTTTTAGGTTATGGTGGATACAAAAAAAAGAAGCACTCATTTTTAAATAAACTTATACGTTTTGAAACCGTAATGACTGCCCTACAATATTTCTCTTATACAAATTTAGGTTTACCTTATATGGGTGTTGGTAGAAATATGGCCTACAGAAAAGAATTATTCTTTAATAATTCTGGTTTCAATAGTCATATGAAGATAAATTCTGGTGACGATGATTTATTTATAAATGAAGTGGCTGACAAAAAAAATACGGCTATTTGCACAAGTCAAAATAGTTTTACGCTATCAGAACCTAAAACATCTTTAAAAGATTGGCTCATTCAAAAACGCAGACATATTAGCACTGCTAAACTATACAAAAAAAAACATCAGATGTTGTTAGGTGTTTTCTATACCTCTCAACTTCTGTTTTGGCTTTTAGGCATCGTTTTATTAGCTTTGGGATATGAATGGGAATTAGTAATCCTATTGATTGCTTTTCGTTTCTTAGTTCAGCTAACCACATTCGGACTTTCTTCAAAAAAACTAAATGAAGTTGACCTTTTATTTTTAGCACCACTACTAGAATTATTTTTAATTAGCACCCAATTAATTATCTTTAGTGCTAACCTAATATCTAAACCGAAACATTGGAAATAAAGCACGCAATACATAAAGCTAAACAAAATGACCAAATTGCGTTTAATTTTCTCCTAGACAACTACTGGAATGCTGTATATGCGTTTCAGCTTAAACGTACTCAAAACGAAAATGATGCTGAAGATATAACCATTCAAGCCTTCTCTAAAGCTTTTGATAAGATTAACACCTATGATGAAACTTATAATTTTAAGACATGGTTAATTACCATTTCAAAAAACATTCATATTGATTTAGTTAGAAAACAACAGAAGACAATAAAAAATACATCTAAAGATAATGATGAGAACTACTTTCAAATCATAGATGACTCACCCACACCTGAAGATAAAATAATTACAGAACAGAATTTAGCTAAATTATTAAAAGATATAAAAAAGCTAAAACCACATTACCAAAAGGTGATTAATTTAAGGTATTTTCAAGAATTAAGTTATAAAGAAATTTCTGTTGAGCTTAAAGAACCTATTAATAATGTCAAAGTAAAATTGTTAAGAGCTAAAAAATTACTTGCCGAGATAATTACTAAGAGTGATGCTTACAAACCTTAAAAAATTAGGCCCAGGCTTATTATTTGCTGGTGCGGCAATTGGAGTATCTCACTTAGTCCAATCTACTAGAGCTGGAGCAGATTTTGGAATGGGCTTGCTATGGGCTTTACTATTAGTGAATTTATTTAAATACCCATTTTTTCAATTTGGTCCTAGATATGCATCAGCAACAGGTGAAAGCTTAATTGAAGGTTACAGAAAATTAGGCAGAGGAGTCTTAGCAAGTTATTTCGTATTAAGCTTGGGAACTATGTTTACTATACAAGCCGCAGTAACTATTGTAACCGCGGGTTTAGCTAACTCGCTATTTGGAGATATTGGAACAATAAATTTAGGTAGTATTTCAATTTCTAGTATACAAATTTGGACTGTCATAATCCTTATAATTTGTTTAATAATTCTATTTGTAGGCAAATACAATGTCCTAGATAAACTTATAAAAATCATTATAATTACATTAACGATAAGCACACTTATCGCTGTTGGTTTTGCTTTTTCTGGTTTTGACAAACCACTCTCATTTGTTCAGAAACTACCTGAAAATGGAACAGAAATAGCTTTCTTAATTGCGTTTATGGGATGGATGCCTGCACCCTTAGATATTTCTGTCTGGCATTCTATTTGGACTATTGAAAAGAAAAAAACTCAAAAAACATTTACGCCAAAAGAAGCGTTACTAGATTTTAATATCGGTTACGTAAGCACCATTGTTTTAGGCATTGCTTTTTTAAGTCTTGGCTATCTTGTTATGTTTCAATCTGGTGAAGCTTTTAGCAATAAAGCAGCTGTGTTTTCAAATCAACTGATAGACTTATACACTAAAAGTTTAGGTAATTGGGCATATCTTATAATCGGGATAGCAGCATTTACAACTATGTTTAGTACTACTATAACCACATTAGACGCTTCACCAAGAGCGATGTCAAAAAGTTTAGATAGTCTAACAAACAAAACTAATAAAAATGGTTATCGTAATTGGATTATCGTTTTAACCTTAGGCACGCTAATAATTTTCTTTCTATTTGCATCAGAAATGGGTTTACTCATTAAAATAGCAACCATCTTATCTTTTATTACTGCTCCTTTTTATGCTATAGTAAACTATAAACTAATTTCTAGTAAGCACACACCTGCGGTATGGAGACCAACTCTAAAATTGCACATTCTTTCTTATTTAGGCATAATTTTCTTAATTGGTTTTAGCCTCTGGTACCTTACAACACTATAGCTAATTTTAATGATTTACTTTGTATCTTTGTATTTCTGAAACGAAGACCTATGGAAACGCAAGTAGCATCAAACATATTACCAGAAAGAAAACCTAAGTGGTTAAAGGTAAAACTACCTACCGGAAAAAAATATACTGAGCTAAGAAGTTTAGTAGATAAATACAAGCTTAACACTATTTGTACTTCAGGAAGCTGCCCAAATATGGGAGAATGCTGGGGAGAGGGCACTGCAACCTTCATGATTTTAGGTAATGTATGCACACGTTCTTGTGGATTTTGTGGTGTTAAAACAGGTAGACCAGAAACTGTAGATTGGGATGAGCCAGAAAAAGTTGCACGTTCTATAAAAATCATGCAAATTAAGCATGCTGTATTAACGAGTGTTGATAGAGATGATTTAAAAGACATGGGAAGCATTATGTGGGCGGAAACTGTTAATGCTGTAAGGCGAATGAATCCTGAGATTACTATAGAAACCCTCATTCCAGATTTTCAAGGTATAGAAAAACATATAGACCGTATCGTAGATGTAGCACCAGAAGTTGTATCTCATAACATTGAAACCGTTAGGCGCCTAACTCGCGAAGTTCGTATACAAGCCAAGTACGACAAAAGCATGGGAGTTCTCAAATATTTAAAGCAACAAGGACAACGTAGAACCAAATCTGGCATAATGTTAGGACTAGGAGAAAAGCGCGAAGAAGTTATTGAAACTCTGCACGATTTAAGAGAAAATGATGTCGATGTTGTAACAATTGGCCAATATCTTCAACCTAGTAAAAAGCACCTACCAGTTAAGCAGTTTATAAATCCAGATCAATTTGATGAATACAAAGCTATCGGTTTAGACTTAGGTTTTAGACATGTAGAAAGTAGTGCTTTGGTAAGATCTTCATATAAAGCGCAAAAACACATTAATTAATGATCACTATAGCCATTAATGGTTTTGGCAGAATTGGTCGTCGTGTATTTAGGCTAGCATTAAATCACCCGCAAATTAAAGTTGTAGCCATTAATGACCTAGCAGACGCAAAGACACTAAGTCATTTACTAAAATATGACAGTATACATGGTGTACTAAATAAAAAAATTAGTTGTGATGATAACCACATTATAGTTAATGACATTTCTATTCCGTTATATAATGAAAATCATCCAAAATTATTAAACTGGTCTAAGGTTAAACCAGATTATGTTATAGAATCTACAGGAAAATTTAAGACTAAACCAGAATTACAACATCATATAACTAACGGAGCTAAACGCGTCATATTATCAGTTCCTGCTATAGAAGATGATATTAAAACTATTGTACTTGGCGTCAATGAAAATACATTAGATGGCTCGGAAACGATTTTATCTAATGCGTCTTGTACAACAAACAATGCAGCACCTATGATTTCTTTAATTAAAGAAAACTTCGGTATAAAACAAGCTTATATTACAACCATACATTCTTATACTACTGATCAAAGTTTACACGATCAACCACACAGAGACTTAAGAAGAGCTAGAGCTGCTGGGCAATCTATAGTACCTACAACGACTGGTGCAGCAAAAGCATTAACTAAAATTTTTCCTGACTTATCTGACGTTATTGGTGGTTGCGGTATACGTGTACCTGTTGCTAACGGCTCATTAACAGATATCACCATTAATGTTGAAAAACCCACCTCTATTTCAGAGGTTAATGCAATCTTTGAGAATGCAGCTAAAAATGAGTTTAAAGGCATTTTAGAATACACTGAAGATCCTATTGTATCAATTGATATTGTTGGCAATCCTCACTCCTGCATTATTGATTCTCTAATGACTTCTGTCATTGGTAATATGGTGAAAATTGTAGGTTGGTATGACAATGAAACGGGCTACAGCTCGAGAATATTAGATTTAATCTGCTATTTATCGGACAAAAGAGCACTTTTGTCGAATAAATAATTATATTTGTTCATCATAAAAGAGCTGAAATGTCCCAGATCAAATACCACTTATTTGTTTTTTTAGCATGTTTTTGCACACTTGTCTCTGCTCAGCAAGATAATGTTCAAGACAAAGATATGCTCATAATCGAGCTTCAAAGTCATGTAGACCAAGCGAAGCTAGACAGTGACCGTGGCAACTATAATAGTGCTTCGGACAATCTAAGTAAAGCATTAGAGATTGCTGAAAAAATTGATGATAAATCTAACCAAGGAAAAATCTTAACCAAGATTGCAAAAGTTCAATACATAGATAACAAAGAAGACCAAGCCAATATTTCTATAAGTAAAGCACTTAAAATTCAAAGAGAAATAGATGACTACGGAAGCCAAGCCATATCATATAACATAAAAGGTGTATTTCATAGCAACAGAGAAGAATATGATAGTGCTTTAGACTATTTTAAATCAGCAAAAAACCTATTCGAACAAGAAGATTTAGAAGAATACATCTCAGAAGTTACCTTAAATAAAGCTAAAGTATATATAGCTCTAAAGCGTTACGATGATGCTAAATCTGAATTAGAAAACACAATTATAATTACTAAGAAATATAAACAAAAGCGCAGATTAAGTAGCGCTCTAATACAAAGTAGTATAGTATCAAGTAGTTTAGGCAATATTAACTTAGCATTAACTGAGGCAGAAAAAGGCTTAACCATAGCTCAAGAATCTAATAATGCTGAGAATATTAACGAAGCTTATTTAACCCTCAGTACTATACACGAAAACAATAACGACTACAAAAATTCTTTCTTATATATTAAAAAATACAATCAGTTGTCCGACTCACTTTCAAAAGCAAAACGTAAAAACTATGCTTCTGGAGACACTGGAGAATCTATTAATGAATACAAAAAAGAATATGAAGATTTAAAAAACCAGATGGATGAAGTTAAAGCTGAAGGTAATTTTACAAGAATAACAACGGTTCTTAGTATAGCATTAATTACAATTTTATCACTCCTAACATTATCACTTTATAAAAATAATAATATTAGGCTTAAGACCAACAATATGCTTCATAAGAAGAATGATGAGCTTATCGTTGCAAAAGAAAAAGCCGAGCTCGCCTCTAAGACAAAAGCCAATTTTTTATCTACAGTAACGCATGAGTTACGCACACCATTATATGCGGTAACAGGCTTAACCAATATGCTATTAGAAGAGGAACCTAAGGAGCATCAAGTACAACATTTAAAATCTTTAAAGTTCTCGGGTGACTATTTATTAACCTTTATAAATGACATACTTCAAATAAATAAAATTGAAGCTAATAAAGTTGAGCTAGACCCTGAAAGTTTCAACCTTAAAAATAAAATCGAAAATGTAATTTCAGCATTATCAAATTCTGCAAAAGATAATGGTACAAAATTACATTGTGATTACGATAACGGTATACCTGAATCTTATAACGGTGACCAATTAAAAATTTCCCAAATCTTAATTAACCTACTTGGTAATGCTATTAAATTTACAAAAGATGGAGACATCTGGGTGAGAGCATACAAAATTAATGTAAAAGACAATTTGTACACGCTTCGCTTTGAAATTGAAGATAATGGTATTGGTATTACAAAAGAAAAACAAGATCACATGTTTGAGAGTTTCTCTCAAGGTTCTGTGCAAATTAACAGAAAGTACGGAGGAACAGGTCTTGGTTTGTCTATTGTAAAAGGACTTATTCAAATTCTAAAAGGTAAAATTTACTTAAAGAGTGAGCTTGGCAAAGGCACAACATTCTTTTTTGAATTGCCATTAGAACACATTGAAGAAGTTAAAGAAACGAAAGTTGTTGAAGTTAAGAAATCTAGTAAAATGGAAGATTTGGATTTAAGTGAAATTAAAATTTTAATTGTTGAAGACAACAAAATTAACCAGATGATTACAAAAAAAATCCTAAATAAAATGGGACTTTCTTGTGATGTTGTAGATAATGGTGAAGATGCCGTAGAACAAGTTAAATCTGTAACATATAATGTTGTACTCATGGATATTCACATGCCTGGAATCAGCGGTTTAGAAGCTACAAAGATCATTAGAACATTCGATAAGGACTTAACTGTTTTTGCCTTAACTGCCGTTACCTTAGAAGATAAGATGCATGAGTTTGGTGAAGCTGGTTTCAATGACATAATCTCAAAGCCATTTAAGCAAGAAGATTTTGAACAGAAATTATACGATGTCCTTTCTGGTAAAGAAGTAACTTCAAGTTTTTTCTAATTAACAAAAGTTTCTACAGCTTTATCAAAAGCTTCCGCATTGTGTAACTTTAAACGAATCGGTAAATAATATAAATTTTCTTCGAGATTCTTAAAACCTGATAATCTCATAAAATCCTTTTCCGTAGTCACAATTAAATCTATAGATCTTAATTTATCAACATCAGATACTTTAAAATCATAGTGATCTGCATATTCTAAATGATCAAATTGAAGACCCTTAGCACTCAAAAAATCAACCAACGGTTTTGCATTAGCAATGCCTGTAACTAAAGTAAACCTAGGCAAATGCTCTAGCTTTATTGATTTACCAAAGGACAATACTGAATCATTATAGTCAATGTAACTAAAAAAAGCGTGTTGATGAGACTTCAATTTTAATCGCTCTACAATTTTCACCTTTTCTATTTCAGAAATATTTTTATCGCATTTTGTGATTACAATAATATCAGCTCTATTCGCTCCAAATCTTGGCTCTCTTAAATTACCAGTTGGCAATACAATATCTTTAAAATATAAATTATTATATGCAGTCAATAAGATATTAAAACCTGCCCTAATCTGTCTATGCTGAAAAGCATCGTCTAATAATATAACTTCAGACTTTTCCTTTAATCCCATCAATTTAGAGATTCCATTTAGGCGATCAGCATCGACAGCAACTTTAATACAATTAAATTTATTATAAAACTGAAAAGGCTCATCGCCTATAATAGACGCAGAAGTATTTTTATCAGCCAAAACAAAACCTTCTGATTGCCTTTTGTAGCCCCTACTTAGTGTCGCTAGTGATTTTTTATCTTTCAGTAAACGTATTAAATACTCAATCATAGGTGTTTTTCCAGTACCACCAGTACTTAAATTGCCGACACAAATTAGCGGAAAATCATAGGATTGAGAATGCTTAATTCCTCTATCATATAAACAATTACGAAACCATGTTACGATAAAATAAATTGGTACAATAGGGAATAATATGATGCGTATAAACTTCATGAGCACTAAAATATATTATTTTTGAAACAAATAAGCACTTATGATAGTACAAGATGTAATTAATCACCTTCAAGACTTAGCACCTTTAGCATATGCAGAAGATTTTGATAACGTTGGTCTCTTAGTTGGCGATAAAAACAAGTCTGTTTCTGGTGTGCTTGTAACTCTAGATACCCTAGAATCTGTTGTTGATGAAGCAATAGAAAACAACTGCAATCTTATTGTTAGTTTTCACCCTATAATTTTTAAAGGCCTTAAAAAGCTAACTGGTAAAACTTACGTTGAACGTGTTGTGATTAAAGCTATACAACATAATATTTCTATTTTTTCAATTCATACGGCGTTAGACAATGCTTTTGAAGGTGTCAACTCAATTATATGTGATCAATTAGGCTTAAAAAACAAACAGATATTAATTCCGCAAGCAGGTACAATTAAAAAGCTACAAACTTATGTTCCAAAAACAAATGCAGAAGAACTAAGACAAGCACTTTTCAATGCTGGAGCGGGTAGTTTAGGTAATTACGAATCTTGCAGTTTTAATGTTAATGGTGAGGGTACCTATAAAGGCAATGCCGAATCAAATCCTGTAATTGGAAAAAAAGGTGAATTACATACTGAAAACGAAACAGCAATTTCAGTCACTTTTAAAAAACATTTAGAATCTAAAGTTTTAAAAACCCTATTTAAAGCGCACCCTTATGAAGAAGTTGCTTTTGAGGTATCTACTTTAGAAAACACTAACCAACATATAGGGATGGGAATGATTGGTGATTTAGAAACAGCGATGGATGCAAATGAATGCCTAAAATTGGTTAAAACCAAAATGAATGCAAGCGCCATTAGACATTCTAATCTATTAAAAAAATCCATTAAACGTATTGCTGTTTTAGGTGGCTCAGGCAGTTTTGCTATTAATGCTGCAAAAAATGCAGGAGCAGACCTCTTCTTAACTGCAGACCTTAAGTATCACGATTTTTTTAGTGCAGAAAATGACATTGTATTGGCAGATATAGGACATTACGAAAGTGAACAGTTCACAAAAACATTTTTAGTGGACTATCTCTCGAAAAAAATGCCTAATTTTGCAATCATTTTATCAAAGAAAAATACAAATCCGGTAAAGTATTTATAATTATGGCAAAAAAAGCTGAAGTTTCTGTTGAAGAACGATTAAGAGCACTATATGATTTACAGTTAATCGACTCTAGAGTAGACGAGATAAGAAATGTCAGAGGTGAACTTCCTTTAGAAGTAAGAGACTTAGAAGATGAAGTTGAAGGGCTTAACAAAAGATTAGATAAGTTAAGTGATAACCTTTCAATAATTGACGATGATATTAAAGGTAAAAAGAACTTAATTGAAGAAGCAAAATCTTTAATTAAAAAATATAGCGAGCAACAGAACAATGTTAGAAATAACAGAGAATACAACTCGTTGACTAAAGAAATTGAATTCCAAGAATTAGAAATTCAATTGGCTGAGAAAAACATCAAAGAATTTAAGGTTCAAATAGATCAGAAAAAAGAAGTTATTTCTGAAACTAAAAGTCGCTTAAAAGATAGACAAACACACCTTAAACATAAAAAAGGTGAGTTAAATGAAATTCTTAAAGAAACTGAAAAAGAAGAAGAAGCGCTTTTAAGTAAATCTCAAGATTTTCAAAAGAAAATCGATGATCGTTTAGTAAAAGCATACCATAGAATTAGACACAACGTAAAAAATGGCTTAGCAGTTGTTGCAATAGAACGTGGTGCCTCTGGAGGATCTTTCTTTACAATTCCACCACAAGTACAAGTAGAAATTGCTTCTCGTAAAAAAGTAATTACTGATGAGCATAGTGGACGCATCTTAGTTGATGCTGTTTTAGCTGAAGAAGAAAAAATAAAAATGAATAAATTATTTGCTAAGCTTACAAAGTAATTCTTTATTCCATAAAATATATTGAGCCTTCATTAACGTGAAGGCTCTTTTTTTTTAATAAAACTTTAAAAGAATTACGTTTAAGGATTTGTAATTTTATACGACTATTAGAAAAAGAAAAAATCACCATGAAGAAATTACTTTATATTTTAAGCATAAGCTTATTTTTTAGCTATCATAATCAGGCACAAGTCAATAAAAATCAACAAGCAATTATTGACGCTGAACCTATCGTTATTCCATTAAAGGAAGGCAAAGCAAGAGCCTATTTTGCTAGTGGTTGTTTTTGGTGTGTTGAAGCTGTATACGAAAGTGTTAAAGGAGTTGAAGAATCAATTAGCGGCTATGCAGGCGGACATTCTGAAAACCCAACCTACGAAGCGAGTAATACTGGTAGAACGGGACACGCAGAAGCTGTAGAAATTATTTATGACCCTAAAGTGGTTAGTTTCTCTACTTTAGTAGATGTTTATTTTGGATCTCAAAACCCAACACAAGTAAATGGACAAGGACCAGATCGAGGTTCTCAATACCGCTCAATTATCTTTTATCAAAATGATGCACAAAAGAAAATTATAGAAGAAAAGAAAGCTGCTTTATCTAAAGAATTAGATGCACCAATAGCAGCAGAAGTTTATCCATTTCAAAAATTTTGGGTTGGAGAAAGTTACCATCAAAACTATGAGCGCAGAAATCCTAACAATGGCTATATAAGAAATGTTTCAATACCTCGGTTAAATAAATTTAAAGCCAAGTTGCCTGAATTATTGAAGAAAGACGAAAAGCATTAAGAAACGTTTTCTTCTTTAAGAGTTTTATCAAATTAATAAAAAATGCTTATCCATATTAAACACATATTTTCAATTGCCCTACTCGTCTTATTGCATAAAAGTTTCGCACAAAAATCAATTTCAAATAAATCTGAAATGTGTGAAATAATTAAGTAAAGACTGTCAAATAAGGTTAAAAAGCTACTAATAGTTTTAATAAAGATGATCGTCGTTATTCTAAAAAGAGATTAACTCTTTAAAACTAATACGTGGAAAAATTGACAAGTTTAATACTGAAAAACTGATTGAACTAACAAAAGAATATGGTTGAATTAGTGGAGTACACATAAATCGCCCAAATTTAGATACTTGGTTTATTTTTAGACACTCTGACTCAAAATGTTTTGATCAAGTATCTAAAATGATAGAGACAGATCATAATGCTAAGCGCCTTAGTAATTGGCATTATAAACTCATAAAAAATCAATTTAAAGACGGTATACTTATCAATGTTTCTTCGTCGCCCTTATCTCAAATACCATAGGAAAAAGCTGATCTTTCATTTTATATAAGCCATTATCCTGTTTCACTAAATCCGGAAATACATCATACGGACTTTCATCATATTCATTAAGATATTCTATTTGTAATCCTGCTTCGATTAACGCGTTTACAACTTCGCTTAAGCCGTGATTCCAACCATATTCTTTACTCACCATCTTTGAGGTTTTGCTAGCATAAGTCCCTTCATATTCGTCATAAATCACGTCCTTCTTATTGTAATGGTATTTCATTTTAGACACACCATCTACATAATCAAACATCCAAACTATAGGATGAAACTCAACGATATAAAACGTACCACCAACCTTTAATCGTTCAGCAATCATTATTGCCCAAGGTTTTAAATCTGGCAACCACCCAATGGTTCCATAGCTTGTAAATACAATATCAAAGGTTTCTGATACGTATTTAGAAGTATCTAAAACATTACAGCACACAAACTCAGCTTCAAGATTTAATTCCTCATTCAATTGCTTAGCTAATTTAATGCCTTCATCACTTAAGTCAACGCCAACAGCATTAGCTCCCATCCTACTCCAACTCAAAGTATCTTGCCCAAAATGACATTGCAAATGCAATAGTGATTTTCCTTTGACATCGCCTAAAGCTTTCAACTCGTATGGCATCAAAGAGGTTTCGCCAGATTTAAAAGCGTTCATTTTATACATTTCACTTTCTGCGTGTATCCCTACCTTCTTGTTCCAAGTGTCTTTATTTACATCAAAATAATTAGTGTTCTCCTTCATCGTTGGTTAATTTTGTATGTAATTTAAAACAACTTTTTAATATGAAGTCATTATACCTTGGTTTGATTTGTCTATTACTAGTTTCAGCATGTAAATCAGAAACACCAACGACAGAAGAAATCAAAGATGCAACTATTGCCGAAAAAATAGCTAATGCACATGGTTTTGAAAATTGGAAAAATGTTGAAGAAGTAAAATTTACATTTCAAGTAGACAGAGACACCATAAAAGGTAGTAGTAGATCTTGGACTTGGTCTCCTAAAAAGGGTAGCGTTATTTTTGAAGCAAATTATGGGTCAATTGAATATACGAGAAGTCAAATGGATAGCACACACGTTGGCACTGACAAAGGTTTTATTAACGACAAGTTTTGGTTATTAGTGCCATTTCAACTCATTTGGGATGCATCTGCAAAAATCTCAGAATCTAAAAAAGCTGAAGCACCAATTAGCAAAGATGAATTAAACATGATTACCCTTTTATATTCAAATGAAGGTGGTTATACACCTGGTGATGCTTATGATATTTTTTACAGCGACGATTATTTAATTAAAGAATGGGTATTTAGAAAAAGTAACACAGAAGAACCTACAATGGCAACTACTTTTGAAAACTATAAAAACTACAACGGTATTAAAATTGCAACAGATCATAAAATGGCAGGTGGTAACTGGAATTTAAATTTTACCGACGTAAGTATAACTTTAAACAAGTAGGAGTATGTACTACTTTTATAACCTATAATGTAAGATTCGCGTCTAAAGTTTAGACTTAAAACGCATAACTTACATTTTCCGCCTCGTGCGTCTATATATATATATTCCTAGCGCTTTGTTTTCAAGGCGCTTTTTTTGTGCTTTAAAATCCTTATTTTTGTTAGCAACCGAAAAATTAATTCACTTTGTCCAATTATAAATCTGGTCTTGATTACGCTAAGCAACAAGATACTTTAGACGAATTATCAAGCTATAGACAACAGTTTCATATTCCGAAAGACAAAAACGGAAACGAACTGATTTACCTCTGCGGAAATTCGCTTGGATTACAACCCAAGTCAACGAAATACTATATAAATCAAGAACTAGAAGATTGGGCAAATCTTGGTGTAGAAGGTCATACTGATGCAAAAAACCCTTGGTTGCCTTATCATGAGTTTTTAACAGAAGCTACAGCAAAGTTAGTCGGTGCAAAACCAATTGAAGTTGTAACAATGAATTCACTAACGGCGAATCTTCATTTTATGATGGCTTCATTCTATAAACCCACAAAAGAACGTTATAAAATTGTAATTGAAAGTGATGCATTTCCTTCAGATAAGTATGCTGTAGAATCGCAATTACGCCATCATGGTTATGACGATAAAGAAGGCTTAATTCTTTGGACACCCAGAAAAGAGGAAGAAATACTAAATTATGAAGATTTAGAAGCGATTCTCGAAACACATGGTAATGAAATTGCACTCGTTATGATTGGTGGAGTTAACTACTATACTGGCCAGTTTTTCGATTTTAAACGTATTACAGATCTAGGACATAAACACGGCTGCAAAGTTGGTTTTGATTGTGCACATGGCGCAGGGAACGTAGATTTAGATTTACATAATTCTGGTGCTGATTTCGCAGTTTGGTGTACTTATAAGTATATGAACTCAGGGCCAGGAAGTTTGTCTGGTTGTTTTGTACATGAAAGACATGCCCACGATAAAACTTTAAATCGCTTTACAGGTTGGTGGAGTCACAATAAAGCGACACGCTTTAATATGCGACATGAGTTTGATGTTTTACCTGGAGCAGAAGGTTGGCAGTTAAGTAATCCTCCTATTTTGTCCATGGCAGCAATTAAAGCCTCACTAGATATGTTTAATGAAGTTGGTATGACTAAACTTCTTGAAAAATCTAAAAAACTAACAGGCTATTTTGAGTTTTTATTGAATCAATTAGGAGACGATGTCATTAGAATTATCACCCCTGAAAATCCTGATGAGCGTGGTTGTCAATTATCAATTCAAGTATTAAACGCAGATAAGTTATTACATACTAAATTAACCGAAGCTGGTGTCATTAGCGATTGGCGAGAACCAGACGTTATTAGATGTGCACCTGTGCCTTTATACAATTCGTTTGAAGATGTGTATTTAATGGTAGAAAAAATGAAAGCAATACTAAACTAGCTTGTCATTTCGTAATTGATGCGAAATCCGTTCAAGTTGAAAATAAAAGTAGATTCCTGACTACGCAGGAATAACAAGAAAAAGAATGAAAAAACAACAAAATATACTAATTATAGGAGCTGGACTCTGCGGAAGTTTACTAGCATTAAGACTAGGACAAAGAGGCTACAACGTTACCGTTTACGAAATGCGTACAGACTTACGAAAAACAGATATCTCAGCTGGTCGTTCTATCAATTTAGCCTTTTCAGATCGTGGCAATAAAGCGATTAAACTCGTTGGCATGGTAGATAAAGTAAAGCCACTTTGTATTCCAATGAATGGCCGTATGCTTCACGATAAAGAAAGCAATACCTTTTTATCAAATTACAGTGGTAGAGACCACGAATACATCAACTCTATCTCTAGAGGAGAACTTAACGCCCTACTTTTAACTGAAGCCGAAAAGCACGATAATGTCACAATTCACTTCAATAAAAAATGTAAGTCCGTTAATTTTGAAAAGACAACAGCCACGTTTCAAGATTATGAAACTAAACATGAATTTATAGAAGATGCAGATTGCATTATTGCAACAGATGGAGCAGGTTCTGCCTTAAGAAAAAGCTACTATTTAGAACGCAAATTCTTATTCAGTTTTTCGCAAGAATACTTAACACACGGCTATAAAGAATTAAGCATTTTACCAACCGAAACTGGAGATTACAAAACCTATAAAAATGCATTACATATTTGGCCAAGGGGAGACTTTATGGTTATTGCATTGCCTAATTTAGATGGTAGTTTTACAGTAACACTCTTTTTAAGTTATGCGGAAGGTGAATACAATTTCAATAATTTAACAACACCAGAGATTGTTATGGAGTTCTTCAAAAAGGAATTCCCTGATGCTTTAGCGTTAATGCCAAATCTAGTAGAAGACTTTTTTGAAAACCCAACAGCTCCATTAGGAACCGTAAAATGTTCGCCATGGCATTATAAAGGAAATACCTTACTAATGGGCGATTCTGCCCATGCAATTGTTCCTTTTTATGGCCAAGGCATGAATGCCTCTTTTGAAGATGTTGTAGAATTTGATAAAGTACTCGACCAAAATTTAGACAGTTGGGAAGCTACTTTTACAGCCTACGAAAAAAACAGAAAGAAAGATACCGACGCTATTGCAGATTTAGCTGTTGATAATTTTCATGAAATGAAGAGCCATGTTGGTCAACCCATATTTCAAGAAAAACGAAAAATTGAAATGGCGCTAGAGAAGGAATTTCCAAACGACTATTCATCAAAATATAGTTTAGTTACTTTTAATGGGCAAATTGGCTACAGAGAAGCGATGCTTAGAGGACGTGCTCAAGACAAAGCTATTTTGAATATGTTATCTGATGGTGTTATTTCAACAACTGGTGACATGAAAGCCATTTTAGATAAAGTAAAAATTGCAACTGAAGCTATTTTAGAAGACAATAAAATTGCTGGATTGAGATAAGTTGTCATACCTGCGAAGACAGGAATCCATGACATATAAAATTATTAAAACTAGATTACTGCCTGCGCAGGAATGACAGAATTATGGAAGAAAAAATAGTAACACCAAGAGGAGCATATCCACACGTAAAGCAAGTAGGCGATTTCATTTTCGTTTCAGGAACAAGTTCTCGAAGACCAGATAACACCATTGCTGGTGTGGACATCATTGACGAAATGGGAACCAAACGCTTAAATGCGGAAGTACAAACTCGAGAAGTTTTAAAAAATATAGAAGGTAATCTAGCTAAAGTAGGAGCCTCTTTAAAAGATGTGGTTGATGTTACGTCCTTTTTAGTAAACATGAATGACTTTGCAGGTTATAATAAAGCCTATGCGGAGTTCTTTGAAAAAGAAGCAGGACCAACACGCACAACCGTTGCAGTACATCAATTACCACATCCAGATTTAGTGGTTGAAATTAAAGTTATGGCTTATAAAAAACAATAGCTTTTATTCCTAGCCTTTGACTATCGCTGAGGATGAACTTTGGCAAGAATAGCATGAATAAAACTATATGTTATGTCTAACTCAAGCTAGTTACATCATAATTAGATGTTTTAAATAGAATAAACTATTTTTAATTCTTCTAATATTACCAACCTTAAACCAACCATCACTTAATCACGTTTTAATTTTAAAATGTAATTAAAATCTTTGGACATATACGTAAATCACTGCTTTCTGAAAACAAATTCTTAAAGTATTTACTCTATGCCATTGGCAAAATCATCCTTGTGTTCATTGGGATTCTGGTTGCAATTCAAATTAACAATTGTAATGAACAACGTAAAGACAACCAAACAGAAAAAAATCTTTTGATAGGTTTACAAAATGAATTCAATAATAACTTAGAAAATATTGATGCAAACATAGTCGTAAATCAAAAAAAACACAGATACTTGTTTTAGAATTACTAAAATGATTAGAGACTATACATTAGAAAAACAATCTACAGCATTAGATAGTCTTTTGGGACGTCTTGGATATATTGGAACTTTTAATGCCGGATACGGAATAACAGATGAAATTATAAATTCTGGAAAATTAGACATTTTAAAAAATGACTCACTAAGAGTGCTAATTACAACGATAATTTAATAGACTATTTTCCTTTGGCAAATGCTGAGCTTACAAAGAGTTGGGATAATGATAAAATTAAGATCTATTCAGAAAAATTTAATAATAGCATCAATTTTTTAAAACTAAACACACTTAAGTTTGAAAATGTAATTTGGTATCACAAACACAATATAGATTTTCTTACAGATAGAGATTGTGGCTTAAAAAAAACATTAATACTATTATTTTAGCTATAGAAAGAGCACTTATAGACATAAATTCATAATGATTAAATTCTTTAGACGTATTCGTAAATCAATACTCATGGAAAACAAAACAGGTAAATACTTTAAATATGCTATTGGTGAAATAGCTCTTGTAGTTATTGGTATTTTGATTGCTTTGCAGATTAACACATGGAATGAAAATAGAAAAGAAAAGTTAGAAGAGAATTTCATTTTACAAAATATTAATGATGAGTTTTCTGAAAGTAAGAAAATATTAAAAGCGACACAATTAGAATCTGTAGCTATTAAAAATGCAGGTTTTTTAATAATGGATTTGTTTGGTAAGCCTGAAGCAATTATAAACCAACGTAATGCAGACAGCCTATTATTTATGGTACTAGAAAGCGGGGAGTTTCGTCCAAATGAAAATACCATTAGTGATTTAATTCAATCGGGCAGATTAAAACTACTTCAAAATAAAAAACTTAAAACACTATTATACCAATGGCAGAAGGACTTAAAGAGTTTAACTGTAAGTTTTAATAGAGTAGAACTAAAAGTTGATAATGAACTAATACCTTATTTATCAAAAAATTATGCATTGAGGGATATTGATAAATATGGAAATTTAAATTGGAAAAAGAACTCAACGTTGCAAATAGATAAATACGAAATTTTTAACGATATTGAATTTGAGAATATTACAGATGACTATTTATATAGAGTCATTTCAGCCGAAATAAAATTGAATGAGATAGAAAACGTTATAGACGCAATATTAACCGAAACCAAATACAAATAAATTTTTGATGAACATCAAAAACTACATAAACGGCAACTTCGATAATTCCGTTAATAGTTTTAGAAAATATTGCTATGTTCTATTTTTTATCTTTTTATGCTCTTCATATGAAAACTTACAAAAGAAAATATTATCTATTGAAGTTGATGAAGCGATCATTGAAAAACCTGTAATTACTGATGAATTTAAGCTTGCGTTTTTAAATGAAATTTTAAACAATAAAGAGGACCAATATTTATATCCTTATGGGTATAAAAAACCACATCTAATATTTTATTCTTTTGAATACAAAGGAAATAAAGATGTTGCATACATTGGTGCATTAGTAAAGCCATCAACTTTGCCAGAATTTGTTAATCAATTAAAGAATAATGAAAGCTTAGATGTATATAAACTTTCAAATTACGGATTTAACATTGTAGATTAGTCAAAAATCCGTTACTACGATGATAATCATAACGAAATCATTCTTGTCTCTAAAGATTAAATTCAAAGGTTAATTACAGATAACGAAAAAGAAGGACAATTAATGTTACATAAACCAATCTTCAATAAAGAACTAAATAAAGCTTATCTTTCTATGGGTTATTTTATGTCACATGGGTATGACTTATTATACATCAAAAAAAATTATAGTTGCAAGTTTTACAAGGTTATAAGCCAAAGAGTTAATTAAGAAAATGTTATGAAAATTAAAAACTACATAAACGGAAATTTTCATAATCCAATTCAAGATAATTGGATAGACAACTACAATCCTTCTAATGGTGAGATTTATGGACAAATACCTAACTCGTCAGAAGAAGATGTTGAGAATGCATACATCGCTGCGAAATC
The DNA here is from genome assembly GCF_002364335.1 of Winogradskyella sp. UBA3174. Lineage (GTDB taxonomy): Bacteria > Bacteroidota > Bacteroidia > Flavobacteriales > Flavobacteriaceae > Winogradskyella. Next base: position 46,760 of record NZ_DEXW01000037.1, read on the forward strand.
AGCTTTCCCAAGTTGGTCACAAACTACATTAGACGAGCGCAGTCGCATTCTTATAAAGATTTCAGAATTAATAGAAGCCAACTTACAACGTTTTGCAGAAGCAGAAAGTAAAGATAACGGCAAGCCAATTGCATTAGCAAAAGCTGTAGACATTCCAAGAGCAGCAAGTAATTTTAGATTCTTCGGTAATGCTATTACGCAGTTTGCCAGTGAAAGTCATGAAAGTGTTGGTCAACAAGCCATTAATTACACTTTACGTCAACCCATTGGAGTTGTGGGCTGCATTAGTCCTTGGAATCTTCCTCTCTATCTATTTACTTGGAAAATTGCACCAGCAATAGCAGCAGGAAATTGTGTCGTTGCCAAACCAAGTGAAGTCACACCAATAACGGCTTATTTATTGGGTGAAATTTGTAATGAAGCTGGTTTACCTAAAGGTGTTTTAAATATTGTTCATGGTCTTGGAGGTTCAACAGGACAAGCTATTGTAAAACACTCCGATATTAAGGCCATTTCATTTACAGGTGGTACAGCAACTGGAGCATATATTGCCAAAGTAGCTGCTCCAATGTTTAAAAAACTATCTTTAGAATTAGGTGGAAAAAACCCAAACATCATTTTTGCAGATTGCGATTATGAAGATATGCTGAACACCACAGTACGATCTTCTTTTGCAAATCAAGGTCAGATTTGTTTATGTGGAAGTCGTATTTTCATAGAAGCATCAATCTATGAAAAGTTTAAAACGGACTTCGTTGCAAAAGTGAAAGCCTTAAAAATTGGCCATCCCTCTGAATCAGACACCAATATTGGTGCTTTAGTTTCAAGGTCTCATTTAGAGAAAGTGAAAGAATACATCACTATTGCAAAAGACGAAAACGGAATTATTTTATATGGTGGAAATGAAGTCACTGTAAAGGGGTTCGAAAATGGCTATTATTTAGAACCAACGGTTATTGAAGTGACAAACGATGAATGTCGCGTCAACCAAGAAGAGATTTTTGGCCCAGTAGTTACAATTATGCCTTTCAATTCTGAAGATGAAGTACTTCAGATGGCTAACAAAGTTAAATACGGATTATCAGCTACGCTCTGGACAAACAATTTAAAGCGTACCATGCGAATGAGTAACCAACTACAAGCAGGCATTGTTTGGGTAAACACTTGGATGATGCGCGATTTAAGAACCCCTTTTGGTGGTGTAAAAGCATCTGGAGTTGGTCGCGAAGGTGGTTTTGAAGCATTAAGATTTTTTACTGAAGCTAAGAATGTCTGTATAAAATATTAAATTTACAAAACGATTACCTGGTAAAATAAAATTAAGTATGAACCGAAAAATCAAATATCATGAAAATTAAACTAACAACACTACTGTTATTTTTTATAAGTTCAACACTTTTTGCACAAAAAGGTTGGGAGACGTTAACAAAAGACAATTATGCTGTAAGCTATCCTAAAGACTGGATATCTAGTGAACAAAAGCCTCAGCCTTCAATGGTATTCTTACTAATGTCTGATGAAAAATCGCAAAATGAAGATAAATTTAGGGAAAATATAAATCTAACCTTAGAAGATTTAACTTTACAAACACTAAGTCTCGAAGACTATTCTAAACTTTCAATAGATCAAATAACAGGTCAGATTCCAAGTGCAAAAGTTATATCTAATGAAAGCATTAAAATAGATGGTTGGGAAGCAATAGCAGTTATATGGACAGCTGATTTTGGTAATGGAATGGCTTTAAAGTTTAAGCAAATATTTCTTATCAATAATGGTAAAGCTTATATTTTAACTTTTTCATCTACTACAACCGAATATGATGAATATATTGAAGTTGGAGATAAAATTCTTAACAGTTTTAAATTAGCTAAGTAAATGAATTTAGAATTAAACAATAAATACGCATTAGTATGCGGAAGTACAGCAGGAATAGGAAAAGCCACTGCTTTAGCTCTTGCCGAAGAAGGTGTAACTATAACCTTAATTGCAAGAAATGAAGATAAGCTAAAAGCTACACTTGCTGAATTACCTCAGCATCGTAACCATGATTATATTGTTGCTGATTTTTCTAATCCTATGGAATTAAAACAAAGAGTAAGCGACTACATTTCAAAACATCATGGTTTTCATATATTAGTAAACAACACAGGCGGGCCTGCTGGTGGACCTGTGTTTTCTGCTGAAATTGAGGCATTTGAAAGCGCATTTACCCAACACTTAAAATGCAATCATGTTTTAGCACAAGCTGTTGTTCCGTTTATGAGAAGTGAAACTTTTGGGAGAATCATTAATGTAATCTCTACTTCTGTAAAACAACCTTTAGACGGACTTGGTGTAAGTAATACAATTCGCGGAGCTGTTGCCAATTGGAGCAAGACATTAGCTAACGAATTGGGTCAATTTGGTATTACTGTAAACAATGTTTTACCGGGAGCGACTGGCACAGAGCGATTAACCGAAATTATAAAAAACAAATCTGCCAAAACTGGTAAAACTGAAGAGGAAGCTGCAAATGCAATGAAAAATGCAGTACCAGCAAAACGCTTTGCAAAACCTGAAGAGTTAGCCGCTGCTATTACATTTTTAGCGAGCGAGCGCGCAAGTTATATAAACGGAATTAACCTACCCGTTGATGGTGGACGCACAAAAAGTTTGTAACTTTATACGACTTGTCATTCCGCAGTTGTCCAGAAATCGAAGATTCAGCGAAAGCTAATCTAATAATTAATAAAACAAAAAGTAGATTCCTGCCTTTGCAGGAATGACAAAACAATAGAATTATGAGCCAATTATTCCCACCTATAAATTTCAAAGCTTGGATAGAGGAAAATCGTCATTTATTAAAACCACCTGTGGGCAATAAAGTCGTTTGGAAAGATGGTGATTTTATAGTCATGGTTGTTGGAGGACCAAACAGCAGAAAAGATTATCACTATAATGAAACACCTGAATTTTTCTATCAGGTTGAAGGTGACATTATTTTAAAAATTATAGATAAAGGCACACCAAAAGATATCCATATTAAAGAGGGAGAGATCTTTTTATTACCACCAAAGGTTCCGCATTCTCCGCAACGTGGTGCAAATACCGTTGGTTTAGTTATAGAATACCCAAGAGACAAAGGTGTTAAAGATGCTTTACTTTGGTTTTGCGAAAATTGTACAACCAAGTTATATGAAGAAGATTTTACAGTTGAAAATATTGAAACCGATATGCCTGTAATTTTCGATAATTATTATGGTGATACAGACAAGCGTAGTTGTCCAAATTGTAGTTCAGTAATGCAGCCACCAGAGAAAGTACAGATAGATTGATTTATTCCTAATTCCACAGGAATCTCTTAGCTGTAAATTAGTGATAGGTAATTACCAAGAATTAATATCTAAAAAAGATATTATTAACCTCTGAGATTCAATAATAATTGAAACTCTAATTAATAAGATTCCTGCCTTTGCAGGAAATAGTATGACAAAACGCAAACTAAGAATAAACGGCCACTCACACCTTCTTCCCTACCCTGAAGATATTCCTCAGTTTATGAAAGATAAAGGTATTTTCTGGGTCGATAAAGACCGTAAGTTTATGCTCCAAAAAGATTGGAATCGTCCAATCACAGATTCTAGTTTCTTTTTAGATGAAAAACTAGAATGGATGGAGCGAAACAAGCTAGATCACGCCGTAGTTTTAAATTTATCACAATTATATGGTAATGGGCTTCGGGTTGAAGAAATGAAACAAGCGTTGCGTTTTCAGAATGATTTTAATGCTAAAGTGCAAAAAAATCACCCGAGTAAGTTTACTTGTGGTTTTGTTGTACATCCTGGATTTGTTCGAGGTGCTTGTTGGGAAATTGAACGTTGTGTTGAAGAATTAGGTTTGCAACTACTATGCTTACCAACGCATTACATGGACACCATTGGAACTTGGCGTTGTATTTTTGATGAAGAAAATGAACCTATTTTCGAATTAGCTAACAAGTACAATTTAGCTATCGAAGTACACCCTTACGATGGTGAGAAATTCATAAAACTAGAAAACACCTCATGGCGATTTCATTTAATATGGATGTTAGCTCAATGTGCAGATGCCTATCATTTCTTAACATTAAACGGCTACCAAGATAAATATCCTAACATGCGAACATGTTTTGCTCACGGTGGTCAATTAGCACAAATTAACTTAGGAAGACGAATTCAAGGGTTTGACGGACGTCCAGATTTATTTGAAGGAAAAAGCCATCCTAGAAAAGCTGTAGGTCATAAAAATATATTCTTTGATACACTTGTACACGACACTGGTGGTTTAGAACTATTAATTAGAAACCAAGGTTCTAAACAAGTTTTAATGGGATTAGATGATCCTTATCCGCTTGGTGAAATGGAAAGCGAACAACAATCTTCTTATCCTGGTAAAATTTTAGACTTAGCCATAGAACGGAAAATAATAACAGAAACAGAGCGTGATGCTATTTGGGAAGACAACGTTATTCAGTGGCTGTGCGGAGATAATGAAGCTTCCAAGAAAAAACTGATTTCTAGAATACTGTCTTAAAGTTATAAATACATTTAAAAATTAATTGATACCTAAACTATGAAAAGACTCGGTGTTTATATAACATTATTCGGAGTTGCTGCTATAGCTCTTCCTTATTTTGATAGACAACTCTATATTTTATCTTGGATCGACAATTGGGGAGACGTTATATCTTGGATTATAAAAATAAGCCTTATTGTAGTTGGTACAGTTATATTTTTCTCGAATAAGTTTAAAGGAAAAGCTGTTAAACTAGATTTACCTGAGAACGATACAAACTCATAGTTTAAATTTTAATTTCTACTAATATTTATTAATATGTATTTTTTACCTGAAGTCTTAGATGACTACATTGTGGCGCATTCCGAGCAAGAACCGGATTTATTACAAAAATTAACTAGAGAAACCTATCAAAAGGTTTTACAGCCTATAATGCTAAGTGGTCCTTATCAAGGACGGGTTTTGAGCATGATATCTAAGTTAATAAATCCAAAAACAATACTAGAACTCGGAACGTTTACAGGCTACTCTACCATCTGTTTAACAGAAGGCTTACAAATTGACGGCCAAATACATACCATTGACGTGAATGAGGAGTTAGTTAATTTTCAACGTAAATACTTCGATAAATCTGGCAGAGGTCATCAAATCATTCAACATACAGGTAGTGCCATTGATATCATCCCAAAATTAGATTTAACCTTCGATTTAGTTTTTATAGATGCAGATAAACCCAACTACAGTAATTACTTCCATTTAATTATAGAAAAGCTTAATAAAGGAGGTGTTATTCTTTCTGATAATGTTTTATGGTACGGAAAAGTAGTTGAGCCGTTAGAAGAAAAAGATAAGTCTACAAAAGCTGTTTTAGAGTATAATACACTTCTTAAAACTGATAAACGTGTAGAAACAGTACTTTTACCAATAAGAGATGGCTTAACAATAAGTAGACGATTATAAACTACTTATTACGTCTTAATGATCCTGTAAAATCTTCAAGTTCATCCTTTACTTTATTTAATTCTTGTTGAATTTCTTTAGCGGCATCTGTGTCTACGATATTATTTTCTTTCGCACTTTTAGTTACTTCATGTTTAATATCGTTTGTGGCATCCTTTAGTTGGCGCATACCTTTCCCTAAACCTCTAGCTATTTCAGGAATTTTATCTGAACCAAAAACCATAACCACTATAAAAAGTATAAAGATGATTTCGGTACCTCCGATAAATAATAATGTAGTTAATTGTATCACAGTGCAAATATAGAGTGACTTTGTCTAATAAAAAAAAAGCCGACTCGTTAAAGTCGGCTTTATATTATAAAAGTAAAGAATTAATCCTTCACTTTGTTTTTGAATTTATCAAAATCATTCTCTTTAACTTCTCTAGGCCAAGAGTTATTCGAAGTATCTACATCTGCAGTCTCCAAATCTGGATCTACCATTATTGACACAATTTCTTTATCACTACCTATAGATTTAGACACCTCGGCATCATTTAATCTCCATACTTGTGCAGGATATGTAATTCTCTCTTTAGAACCATCTGAATATGTATATTCTACAATTAAAGGCATTACTAAACCACCTGGCTTATCAAATGTTATATTATAGAAATATTTAGGCGCCTTTAAGTTTTTACGCTCTTCTGGAGTAAAGTTATCCATTACGTATTCCTTAACTGTTTTAGCATTCTCGGCAACATCTTTACCTACCATTGTAGCATCATAATCTTCACTTCCTTCTTCTACGAAAAACACTAAAGGTGGTAAGTCATCTATAGAACGTCCTTGCTCTTTTAATTGATTTTTAACCGCAGTCGTTGGATTACTTGTTACCTGATATTTCTTAACCTGTTTAATACCAATATCTGTGTAATCCGTTGTGTAAAACCATCCTCTCCAAAACCAATCTAAATCTACTGCAGATGCATCTTCCATAGTACGGAAAAAATCTTCTGGTGTTGGGTGCTTAAACATCCATCTGTTTGCATATTCTCTAAAAGAATAGTCAAAAAGATCGCGACCCATAATCGTTTCTCTTAATATATTTAAACCAGTTCCTGGCTTGCTGTAAGCATTACTACCAAATTGGAATGTATTATGCCCCTTAGTCATAATTGGTGCAATAAAATCTTGATCACCACCCATATATCTTACGATATTCTTAGCCGGACCTCTACGAGAAGGGTATTTCTTGTCTTTAGGGGACAAAGCGGCTGGATACCACTCACCGAAATCTTGTTCAGCAACATACTGTACAAAAGTATTTAAACCTTCATCCATCCATGTCCATTGACGCTCGTCACTATTTACAATCATAGGAAAGAAGTTATGTCCTACTTCATGAATAATTACACTAATCATTCCGTATTTAGTTCTATCAGAAAATTTCCCTTCTTTATCAGGGCGACCAAAGTTGAAACAAATCATAGGATATTCCATTCCCATTGGTGCATGTACAGATATTGCTTTGTGATAAGGATAATCAAACGTCATACGAGAGTAGGACTTTAATGTACTTGCCACTGCATTAGTAGACCAATCTTCCCATAAAGGGTTCCCTTCTTTAGAATATAAAGATACAGCCATAACATCTTTTTTACCGATTTTTACTGCCATCATATCCCATAAAAACTTACGAGATGTAGCGAAACCAAAATCACGAACCATCTGAGCAGAAAGCTTCCAAGTCTTTTTTGACTTACTCTTCATCTTTTCTGTTTTCTCAGCTTCAGCTTGAGTTACAATCATTACTGGCTTATCAAAAGATTTTTGAGCTTGCTTAAATCGTTTCATCATATCTTTTGTAAATACTTCTGATCTATTCGTTAAATATCCTGTACCATCTAAAATGTGATCTGCTGGCACTGTAATATTCACATCAAAATCACCAAATGGTAACGCAAACTCATCACGTCCCCAAAACTGAGAATTTTGCCATCCTTCAACATCATTATATACAGCCATACGTGGATAAAATTGAGCCATTACATAAATTTTGTTATCATTTTCCTCAAAATACTCGTAACCTGAGCGACCACCTTCAGTAACGTGATTATTTATATTATACCACCATTTTATATTGAAAGAAAACTTATCTCCAGTTTTCATAGCCTTAGGCAACTCAACGCGCATCATTGTGCGGTTAATAGTGTTTGGTAAATCTTTACCATTGACACCTTTTACATGCTCAATGTTAAAACCTCTTTCCAAACCATCTTTTAAATATGTGTTAGTAAAACTAGACGCATACGTGGCTTCTTGTGGTCTTTCATTAGAAACCAAAGGAGTTTTAGAATCCTTTGCTCTCATATTTTGGTCTAACTGAACCCATAAGTATTTAAGTTCATCTGGTGAGTTATTAGTATAAGTTATGGTCTCATTTCCATATAATCTTGCCTTTTCATCATCAATTTCAATATCCATTTTATAATCAGCTTGTTGTTGATAGTAAGCTGGACCTGGTGCACCGGAGCCTGTTCTAAACATGTTTGGTGTAGAAAACTCATCATAGAGTTGTTTAAACTTGTTTTGATTGGTGTGACCTTGTTTACGTTCTGGCTTTACTTCGTCTTGTGCAAACATATTTGCTGAAACAAATAATAAAGCACATAATAAGTACTTAAAAATTTTCATGTGTGATTTTTGTCTGGTTAAAAAATGATGTCTAAATTAATGAATTATGATGTCTCTAACAGTTTTTAATTAAAGTTTAACATGCAATTGTCATTCTCTGGAGTTAGTAGAAAACTCTTATTTTTGTTCTTTAATTTTAATCGTACAATATTTTGTTGTTCTGAGATTACGTCGAACAAAACACGATTGGTGATCTTTATAGAATTAATCTCTGTTATATTTTCGATTTCTAAATAACAATAAACAATATCATCTTTATATTCTTTACCTAAGAAATTGAAATTAACTTTACTACCATTTACATTTATCATTAACTTGTTTTGTAAGTAGCGTTTCATGTAATCTTCTATAATTTTTGGCTCATTAGACTCGGTAAGCGTGATACTCTCATCATAACGTTGGCGTAGTAATTTTTCAAAATCATCAATAAAAATCTGACTTATAATCTGCAGTGAACTTTGCTCATTAGAGTATTCTACCTTAGTTACACTAATATAATATTCGTGCGTATTACTTGTATTTATAGAAAATAAAGGAGCTATTAATAAAGTAATTATTAACGTTAACGATTTCATGTTTAATTATAAAATTTACTGGTTAATTTCAAAAAGCATTCCAAAATTAATCTTTAGATACTGATTCTCTGTTTTTTTTGTAGGCTACTAATTTAGCTCTTAAAAATTCAATTGCAGTTAAGTCGTCATTTGCATCACATAAGGCTTTAAAATCTGAGTCTTCTTCGCAAAAGTAAAAGTACTCACTTTTTAAGTTTTCAGCTAGAGTATCTTTCTCGAAAATTATAGATTCGTACTCTAACCTTAAACGATTTATGCACTTAGCCCTATTATCTAGTGCTACTATTTCTTTAAGTTTTTTAGTTCTTCCACTAATTTTGTTTAGCAACTTATGAAAGTTAACTCCACCTCCTGCTCCATAACTTCCTCCACCTAAACTAAACATACTCCCAGCATCTGCATCAAATAGTTTTCGTTCATTTTGTGTTAGTGGTTTACCTGTAAAACCAGGAATTCCTAAATCATAAAAATTAATTTCTGTCTCAGCATCAGAGTTCTGAAGATCGGACTCTAAACTTCCTGTATATATTTTACCCACAACAACTTGATTAAGTTCATTTATCTGCTCCTCTAGTTGAACACTAAATTCACCTAAATCTAAAATAGATTGGGTAATAATAACCATTTTTATTTTGTATTTTAAACTAGAAATAGTTAATGTATCTGAAAGTTTAGCTGGTATTACAAAGCTTCCATCTTCATTAGAAACTGTGTATTTAATAGAAGATTTATTTAAAACATGAATGCCTTCTACGTCATCCGTTGCGATGAGTAGACCTTTAAGTTTTTTATGCTGTGCACTTAATCCTAAACAAAGAAAAAACACAACATAAAGAATAAAACATTTACTCTTTAGCACTTTGATTTTTTAGGTAAGATTTACTTAATTGGTTAATACGTTCTAAAAGTAATACTTCTTTATTGTTCTTTAATAAATCTTCATCAACACCTTCTAATTCTACATAATCAATAAAGGCCTCGACTTTATCTAATGGTATATTAAAATTAGAATGGATAAAATTGATACTATACTGATCTAGTGCTTTTCGGAATGGTGTAGCCTTAATCGCTATTTCTTTTTTAGACTTCTTTTCAACATCTACGACCTGACTGATTAAAAAACCTGCTAGATTTACAATGTTAAGCATATTTTCTACTCTTGGTTGGTATTCATCAAAAGCTGGGTTTTCTACTTTGGTTTTATAATCTGCTGAAAACTCAAAATCGGTTATGTGATCTAAACCAAAATAAATGGCATCTAAATCTGAATTATACGTTCTTACATTTTCTAAATCTGCATTTAAATTACCTGTAAGGCCATAAGGAAGCAAAACAACCTCATCTAATTTATTCACTTCTTCAACTAAAATTACAGTCATCTGCTTAGATGCAATAATTCTATCATTTATAGTTATAGTAAAGTCTCTAAACTGAAGCGCTCCAAACTCAATAACATCATTAAGCGCTACATTAAGTTTAAAATTCCCATTTACATCTGTTGTGGTACCTTTATTTGACGAACTGTTATATACGCTTACTCCTTCTTTATCTTCTGATAGAACAACTATTTTTCCGTTGACCCTAACTCTGTCAATTTCTTGACTGTATGTAGATATTGTTAAAGCGCTAAAAAGTAATAGTACTATATGTCTCATTGAATTATTTGTAAGACATAAATTTCGTGCTTAAAATCCTAATTCCATAGAAAAGGCTTGTAAATTTATGTTAAATCAGAATAAGCTATTAATCAGTTTTCTTGTTCTCATCTTTCAAAAAAAGTTTACTTTTTTGGTTTATCACTTCTAAAAGTTCTAACTCTTTTCCATAATTAAGAAGGTTGAAATCAAAGTTTTCTTCTTCAACATAACGTATAAACTCTTCTATTCTATGCCTAGGTATACCAAAGTTATCTAATAAAAACTCTGATCCCAAAAAGTATTTAATAGACTTTGCAGGTACATCTGGCACACCTAATTCCTTTTTATTTCTAACTTCTGATCTAAATAGAGGTATTAATAACTGATCTACAACATTAATTATATTAAGACCATTTACAAGTGGTTTGTTTTGTGAAGTTATATTTGTAATAGCAATATCTGATCTTGTAAAATCTGATTCACTTTCATTAAGTCTTCTTTCTTGTTTTACACCAAAATAAATAGCTTCATATTTTGGCTTAAATGTTTGCACAGAACTAACATCTGTTATCAGATTCCCTGACAGACGGCTGTCACTGATAACTATTTCATCTAATTGATTAATTTCTTCAATTAAAAAAATCTTCATTCGTTTAGATTGAATGATAGCAGCATTAACAACTACATTAAAGTCTTGATATTTTAATGCCCTAAACTCAATAGTATCACTAAGCTTAAGCTTAAGTTTAAATTCACCTTTAGTATCACTAACAGTACCTTTGTTTGACATTTTATTGAATATAACAATACCTTCAATATCATTACCTTCAACAATAATCTGACCTTTTACATTAATTTGATTGTTTTCTTGAGAAAAGAGAAAACTACTTAAGCTCAACATAAAAAATAAAAACGCTAATTTTTTCATCTTTTTCCTTTTATTAAAGATACTATTTAAGTTTGTCTTAGTAGGCATTATACTACATAAACTTTTATTCAACTCAATGTTTACTTAAATTTGCTAAAATTTAAATTTTGAAATCAATTTTAATTGCGAGTACTTCAACTATTCATGGCAGCGGTTATTTAGAATATCTATTAGATGAGCTTAAAGTTCATTTCAAATCTGCTCAAGAAATTCTATTTATTCCTTATGCAAGACCAAGTGGCATTTCTCATGATGATTACACTAAAATTGCTTCAAAAGCATTTCATTTAATTGGTAAAACAGTTAAAGGGATACATGAGTTTGATAATCCTAAAGATGCGATTAGTAACGCTGAAGGAATTTTCACAGGAGGAGGTAATACGTTTGTTTTGGTTAATCAGCTCTACAAAAACAAAGTTATATCATTACTTAAAAAGGCCGTAGAAAATGGCACACCCTATTTAGGCACTAGTGCGGGTAGTAATATTTGTGGCTTAACGATGAATACCACCAACGATATGCCAATAGTTTATCCACCAACTTTTAAGACTTTAGGTTTAGTACCATTTAACATAAACCCTCACTATTTAGACCCAAAACCAGGCAGCAAACACATGGGAGAAACTAGAGAAACTCGGATTAAAGAATTTCTGGCACACAACTCACAACCAGTAATAGGACTAAGAGAAGGCAGTTGGATTGAAGTAAAAGGAAATAATCTAACTTTAAAAGGAACCTTAGATGCAAGAATTTTTGAATACAACAAAGCTCCTTATGAAATAAACCCTAATTCTGATTTAGGCTTTTTAAAATAAATTAAATTTTCTTAAAGAAGTGATAACCCCAAATTTCGTAACCTTTGTTATAATAAAACTTATGCGAAGGGTAGTTTTGAACATAAGTGTTTAGCTCCATAGAATTATATCCTTTTTCTGTAACATAATTCTGTATCCAGTTCATGAATTTTTTACCTAATCCTTCATCTCGATATTTTGGTTGAATAAAAACATGGTCTAATTCTACAGATTTGCCGACATAATGACGTGTACAGAACCACAAGCCAGTAACTCCTACTAAATCTTTACCATCAAATATTACTGCACATTCATAATTTTGATTCTTCATTTCATTAAATCTAGATTTGAGAAGCTCTTTACTAACTTTAGCTTCATTAAGCTCATACACTAATGGTATAATTACATCTAAATCGTCATTCGGTAGTATTCTAAACTGATAAGGCATAGTCTGTTATTAATAGGATAAAAATAATTTAAATACTTATATAAAACGGCAACTCTACCATTAAAAGGATGACTTTTCAATAAAATCATGTGTTAAACTTTTGTAAATGAATTATTATGAGAAGTAAAAAATTTAAAATTAGAATTTTTATTGCTTTAGCTGTTGTTGCTTTTGCTTTTTTTAAAGAAAGTGTAGCCAAGAAGAGGTTAGTCCTTACACAGGAAAGACTCAAGCCGTTTCGCTATCACCAGAACAAGAGATACTATTGGTTAACAAAGCGCTCGTGGTATGGCACAACAACACAGTGGATTGCATCCTCGAAAGGATTATCAAGCTTTGGTTGACGATGTGGGCAGCAAGCTAGTTAATAATAGTGTTGCCAAAAAAACACACTACAAATATAAGTTTCATCCCTTAGCTGATTAGCAAACCATTAACGCATTTGTATTACCTGGTGGACAAATCTTCATCACTTATGCATTGTTTTCTCAACTACAAAATGAAGACCAACTCGCAGGTGTTATAGGTCATGAAATTGGACATGTTTTAGGAAAACATTCCAACGGACGTATTACTAATGCTAACTTTTGGAACGTTAATGCTCTGGATGGTTCTGTCATTGATACTTGAATTGTAGCTCAAAAAATGGGACAAGGTCAACTTTTAAAAAATGGAAGAGGTGACGAATTAGAAAGCGATGAACTTGGCGTACAATTTATGATGGACGCTGGTTATACCCTGAAGAAATAATTGGTGTAATGGAAATTTTAAAGGCTGCAGATCGTCCAAATCGTGCACCAGAGTTTCAGAGTTCGCATCCAGATCCAGAAAATAGAATCTATAAGAAATTACAGAAACAAAAAGCGTCTTAAATTACTAAGACGCTTTTTCAACTAACTAACTCAAATAATTATCTACTCCTAGATATTTTTCTTTTTAAAACGCTTTAAAAATAGTTCAGCATCTTTGGCATTTGCTTTTTTAGCATACGCCAAAGCTGTATAACCTTCATCACAAGTAGCATGTACCTCAGATCCGGCTGTTAATAATACTTTTATTAATTCTACACGGTTGTACTTTGCCGCATAATGAATAGGACGCAAACCATTAGATTTTGCATTAACATCCGCTCCTTTCTTAATTAATTTTTTTACAGTTACAATATCTCCTGTTGCTACTGCTTTACACAAAGGACTAACTTCTACTCTTTTTTCAACGTTTACTTCAGAATTTAAAGATAACGTACTGTTAAATGCATTTAAACTTGAAATTGAAAAGCCTAATGCTAAGGCAAATACTACTACTGTTTTTTTCATGATGAAAGATTTTAAAATTTAATTGATTTGTTTTTTGATTATACTATAGGAGACGGTATTTATTCAGATCTGTTACACCTAAAAAATTATATAACATATATTTAACGATTTGGAAACAAATCTGTTAAGAGTATCACAAAAAGAATTAGTGTGTATTACTAGGTCTTCAGAATAGTAATTTGGAGTTTACATCTTAAATTTTCTTCTGTGTAAATTTATTATAGTATTGTATATCTTATCTTTGGATTACTAAAACTATTTTAATGAACAAAAAGGTTATACTGATGATACTAGATGGCTGGGGAACATCACCAGATCCAAAAGTATCTGCCATCGATAATGCACAGACTCCATTTATAGATTCTCTTTATAAAAACTATCCTAATGCCAGCCTAAGAACTGACGGCCTCCATGTTGGGTTACCAGAAGGCCAAATGGGCAATAGTGAAGTTGGACACATGAATTTGGGTGCAGGCAGAATTGTATACCAAGATTTAGTAAAAATTAACTTAGCCGTAAAAAATAAAACACTAGAACAAGAACAAGTTTTAAAAAATGCTTTTGAATATGCTAAAACTAATAATAAGAATGTACACTTATTAGGTTTAGTGAGTGATGGTGGTGTACATTCTCACCTCAATCATGTTTATGGATTAATTGATGCTGTGAATGACTATGGATTAAAAGATGTTTTTGTTCATGCTTTTACAGATGGCAGAGATGTAGACCCAAAATCTGGTTACGGCTTTATTTCAGAACTCGAAGATTATTTAAACAAAACAACAGGCAAGCTTGCAACAGTTACTGGTCGCTACTATGCTATGGATAGAGATAAACGTTGGGAACGCGTAAAACTAGCCTATAATGCTTTAGTTAATGGAGTAGGCACTCAAACTAAAAACGTATTAAAAACTATTAATGATAACTATAAGGAAAACATTACAGACGAATTTATAAAACCTTTGATTATCATAGATGATAATAACAAACCGACCGCTACCATAAAGGATGATGATGTTGTTATATTTTTTAATTTTAGAACAGACAGAGGTCGTCAATTAACTGAGGTTTTGTCTCAAAAAGATTTCCATGAATATAATATGCACAAACTAGATCTTCATTATGTCACCATGACAAACTACGATGAAAACTACAAAGGCATTAATGTAATTTTCAATAAAGACAACTTAAAAGAGACTTTAGGTGAAGTTTTAGAAAAACACAATAAAAAACAAATAAGAATCGCTGAAACTGAAAAATACCCACACGTAACTTTTTTCTTTTCTGGTGGCCAAGAAGCTCCTTTTAAAGGAGAGACAAGACTTTTAAGAAATTCGCCAAAGGTTGCTACATACGATTTAAAGCCAGAAATGAGTGCTTATGAATTACGTGATGCTTTAATTCCTGAATTAGAAAAAGGTAAAGTAGATTTTGTGTGTTTAAATTTTGCGAATGGCGACATGGTTGGTCATACAGGTGTTATGGAAGCTGCTATTAAAGCTTGCGAAGTCGTAGATAAATGTGTCAAAGATGTCATAAAAACTGCCTTAGACAATAATTATACAACCATACTAATTGCGGATCACGGCAATTGTGAAACTATGATTAATCCAGATGGTTCTCCCAATACAGCACATACTACTAATCCAGTTCCTATTATTTTAATAGATAAAGATATTAAAGCAATTGAAGATGGTGTTTTAGGTGATATTGCACCAACAATTTTAAAATTAATTGGTCTCCCTCAGCCCAAAGCAATGACACAACACAGTCTAATTTAGGCTCAATTTTGTACTTTTGCTTTTTAACTGAGCTTGTATAATGAATTTTCAAGATAAATTAATAATAGCTGTAGATTTTGATGGTACTATCGTAGATGATGCCTATCCTAAAATTGGCAAAACAAGAATCTTTGCATTTGAAACGTTGAAACGCCTTCGACAAGATGGACATCGCCTAATCTTATGGACGTATCGCTCGGGTGGAAAATTAGAAGAAGCTGTAGGTTTTTGTAAAGAAAATGGTATTGAGTTTTATGCCGTAAACGCGAGTTTTCCTCAAGAACGTTTTGACTATAGCAGAAGCCGAAAAATTCACGCGGACTTATTCATCGATGATAGAAATATTGGTGGTATTCTCGGTTGGGGAGAAGTCTATCAATTAATTACCAATGAAACACCAGATATAAAAAACCAAAAAAAGAAATGGTGGCAATTTTAACGCCTTAAACCATTTCAAAATAAGCCTTATCTATTTCTTCTCTGTGATCTGGATGTGCAATATTAACTAAAGCTTTTACACGCTCCTTTATTGTTTTACCATACAAACTAGCAATACCATATTCCGTAACCACATAATGAACATGAGCTCTCGTTGTTACCACTCCTGCTCCAGGTTTTAATGCTGGTACTAATCTACTTATTCCCTTTTTAGTTACAGATGGCAATGCAATAATAGCCTTACCGCCCTCACTTAATGATGCACCACGCATAAAATCCATTTGACCACCAACACCAGAGTACATACTCGACCCAATAGAATCTGCACAAACCTGTCCGGTTAGATCAACTTCAATTGCAGAGTTTATAGCTACCATTCTTGGATTTTGCTTAATAAACGCTGTATTATTTGTGTAGTTTGAAGCCCGCATTTCTACAAATGGATTATCATCTACATAATCATATAAACGTTTAGATCCCATTAAAAAAGTGGAAAGTGCTCGACCACGATTAATCTTTTTATAATTACCATTTATAACATTACTTAATATTAAATCTATAACCCCATCTGAAAACATTTCGGTATGCAAACCTAAATCTTTATGACTTGTTAACTGGGTTAATACCGCATTAGGAATAGAACCAATACCCATCTGCAATGTACTTCTATCCTCTATTAGACGCGCTACATAATCACCAATTTTACTTTCAATTTTAGTAGGCTCAGCCATTAAATGTATGGGAAGCTCATCGTTACACTCTACAAAATAGTCAATTTCGGTATGATGTATTATACCTGCACCATGAGTCCTCGGCATATTAGTGTTAATTTGTGCAATCACACACTTAGCATTATCTATAGCTGCTAAAGATGCTTCTACAGAAACCCCCAAAGAACAATAACCATGCTTATCTGGGACAGAGACATGAATTAATACAACATCTAGTTCAATAATTCGTTGCTTGAAAAGACGTGGCAATTCACTCAAAAAAACTGGTGTGTAAGAACCATTACCTGCCTTTAATGTATGTCTTACATTTTTTCCGATAAAAAAGGAATTGACATGAAAACTATCTTTTAAGTCTGGATTAGCATAGGGAGCTTCACCCTCTGTGTGTAATTGACATATTTCTACATTTCTTAACTCTTCATGCCTGGCAGACATTGCTTTTATTAAAGCTTGAGGTGCTGCTGCAGCTGCTTGAATATAGACTTTATCATTAGACTTTATAACTTTTACAGCGTCTTCTGCACTAACCGTTTTATACATGTCTTCTAAATTTAGAATGCAAATTTATGGTAGAAAAGGGGGTTAAAAACTGTTTTATATCATGTTTTAACGAAACTTTAAATTATTATAATTACCTATCTTTGCGGCTCAATTAATTAATCATGATTATAGTAAAAACTGCAGCCGAAATTGAATTAATGCGCCAAAGCGCACTCATCGTATCTAAAACCTTAGGCATGTTGGCTAAAGAAGTTAAAGAAGGTGTTACAACCAATCATTTAGATACTATTGCAGAAGCATTTATAAGGGATCATGGTGCATTACCGGGTTTTAAAGGACTTTACGATTGCCCTTCTACGTTATTATGTAGTGTAAATGAGGCTGTAGTACATGGATTGCCAACAGATATTCCTTTAAAGGATGGTGATATTGTATCTATAGACTGTGGTTCTATAATGAATGGTTTTTATGGTGACCATGCATACACATTCGAAATTGGTAATGTAGATGAAGCCACTAAAAAATTAATCCGTGTTACAAAAGAATCTTTATATGTTGGGATTGAACAATTAAAGGTTGGAAATCGTGTTGGTGATGTAGGTTTTGCAATTCAACAACATTGTGAAGCTGAAGGTTATGGTGTGGTTCGCGAATTAGTTGGCCATGGTTTAGGACGTAAAATGCACGAAGACCCAGAAATGCCTAACTATGGCAGACGTGGTAGAGGTAAAAAATTTATTGAAGGTATGGTTGTAGCCATTGAGCCTATGATAAATATGGGAACTCACAAGGTAAAGCAACTAAAAGATGGTTGGACTATAGTAACACTAGACGGAAAACCAAGTGTTCATTTTGAGCATGATATTGCTATTGTAAACGGTCAACCAGAAATTCTTTCGACTTTTGCTTATGTCCATGAAGCGCTTGGCATTACTAGTGAAAGAGAGAATCATTTTAGACAAAAAGCGTTAGTATTATAAACTAACTCACTATGCTGAAAAAAATAATGTTCTGGTCATTAGGAATAAATAAGTACACTCTTTATTCTATTTATTTTATAGCTCATATTCGTTGTGAAAATTGGTCCCGTTGATACCAATAAAGAAAAAAGTATGGTAGTTACTGGTATTGTTGACAGTCTTTACTCAAGTGGAGTATATGATTTCGTTTTTATTTTAAAAGATAACAGTAATATATACTACATTAATCGCGCGCTCGAAAATGGTATTGATTTACAACGCTTTAATAATGATTTAATTGGTGAAGAAATTACATTATGGCATGCTAAATCTAGAGCTTCAAATGGAGGCCATATGATGCATTTAAAACATAAAGATTCTATCTATTATACCGAATGAAAAATCCCTTTAGAAAGTGAAAATTAAAATCTATTTTTGACTAGATTAATAATAGCCATTGAAAAATTTATTCAAACTAGTTCTTAATAATGTTCCAAGACCCTTATTAATTAAGTTAAGCTATTTAGTGAAACCTCTTTTAGCCATAATTTTAAAGGGAACTAAGTATACAGATCCAATAGACGAAAAAAGTTTTAGAACCTTTCTACCTTATGGTTATGGTAAACAAAGACCTAATGTCTTATCACCTTCTACCCTTTCTTTAGAGCGACACAGATTACTTTGGTTATATCTTAAAAATGAAACAGATTTCTTTGCAGAAAACTTAAAAGTCTTACACTTTGCACCAGAGCAATGTTTTTTAAATCGATTTAAAGAACTAAAAAACTTAGATTACACTACTACAGATTTACTATCTCCTATTGCAGATGTTAAAGCAGATATATGCGACCTTCCGTTTGAAGATAATAGTTATGATGTTATTCTGTGTAATCACGTTTTAGAACACATTACAAATGACACTAAGGCAATGCAAGAATTATACAGAGTCATGAAACCTAGAGGTTATGGTGTTTTTCAGATTCCGCAAGATTTAAATCGTGCAGAAACATTTGAAGACGATACTATAACTGACAGAACTGAACGCGCAAAAATCTTTGGTCAGTACGATCATGTTCGAGTTTATGGTCGTGATTATTTTGACAAGCTTAGAGCTATAGGTTTTAAAGTTGAAGAAGTTGATTATACGGCTCAGTTTTCAAATGAAGCGGTTGATAAATACAGATTAGCCAAAGGTGAAATTATTCCTTTAGTTTATAAATAACAATAGTTTACTAAATATCACTTTAATGACACAACAAATTATAATTGTTACAGCTGCATTTTTTGGAATGTTATCAGTAATCCTTGGTGCTTTTGGCGCACATGCCCTAAAGAAAATTTTATCTAAAGACCAATTACATAGTTTTGAAGTTGGTGTAAAATACCAAATGTATCATGCTATTGTATTACTAGCTTTGGGTTTTAACCCTAATACTTTAACGTCTGCAACATACTGGTGCTTCACAATAGGTATTATATTATTCTCTTTTAGTATTTACGGCTTAGTATTGTCTGATGCTAAAGGGAAAAAGCTTCGGCTCTTAGGCCCTATTACTCCAATAGGTGGTTTGCTTTTAGTTATTGGTTGGTTATTATTACTGATTAATGCTTTTTAAGAAAATTCTGTTGTAATAGACATGAAATTATTCCTATAGTATTCAAATAAAAAAACCTGAACCAAACGAATAAGGCTCAACTTTTTTAAATGATGATAAATAGCAATTATTAAGACACCATAACTTTCATTAAGTCACTTATACTATTCAGGAAAATCATTTAGATTAAGTGTTTGTAGCGAATTTTCTTTATCCTCATAAATAAAATAAGCTTTTAGCTCTTTATGAGCGTACAAGAAATCTCTAACCTTCTCTAAACCCATGGCCTGAAAAGCAGTAGCATAACCATCTGCTGTCATGCAATCTGGTGCAATAACAGAAACACTTAAAATATTTGTTTTTGTAGGATATCCTGTTCTAGTATTTATAATATGTGCATAACGGTTTCCCTCTTCGTCAGTTTTAAATTTACGATACGTTCCAGAGGTTGCCATAGCTTCATCAATTAGTACCACCACTTTAGAATAAGATTGAGTACCATCAAAATTAGGATCATCAATACCAACTGTCCAACCTTTTCCGCTTTCTAAATTAACGCCAGAAACGCGCAAGTCACCTCCAATATCAACAAGATAATTATCGACATCCTTAGAGTCCAAAAATTCTGCAATAACATCTATACCATAACCTTTAGCGATGGCATTAAACTCTAAATAAGATGCTTTAGGTTTCTTAACCGTTAGGTCTTTAATACCAACTCTATTAAACCCAACATAGCGCATTAAACTATCTATAGTTGTACTATCTGTTAAAAATTTGTTTTGCTCTGCACCAAAATTCCACGCATTAACCACATTACCAATTGTTGGGTCAAAAGCTCCTTCAGTTTCTCTATAAATCACCTTTGATGATTCAAAAACATGTTTAAAATGATTATCAATTGTCGTTATTTCATTTCTATTTAATTTAGAAATATCAGAATTTGGAATGTATGTTGAAAGGGATTGATTGACAATATTAAATAAACTATCAATCTGATTTTGATAGTTTCTATTATCTTCAGAATAGTATTGTATATTAAAACCAGTACCAAATATTGGACCTGAAAGTTTCACATTAGTGGGTGGTTGTTCAGAACAGGAAAAAAGCGTAATTATTAATAAAATTGCAATTAGTTTATTCATATTAATTCAAATTCATTTCTATGATCTGAATACCATTGTATTCAATAAGATATTCTTCGTTTAAATATATTGGTAAATCTTCACCTTTAGGGTTTGCTATACCTACACCAGCGTATAAAACCTTAGCATCTTTTTCGTAAGCATGCTTCTTGAAAGTTTCCATCCAAACGATATCATAATTATTTGGATTCTCGGGAAGAATTACAGCTCTAACAACCACAAAAAAGTATTGACTTTTCTTATCTATACAAACAAATTGTGGATGACGTTTTAACTTACTATTAATAGCTACAAATTCAAAACCACGGGCTTCTAGGTCCTTACCTACGTGGTTCATAGCTAGGTTATGAATTTCTTGTGGTGATAGTTGTTTACTCATATTACAAAGATACAAACTTGCTATTTAAATCTTACAAATTTCGAACTACTAAACGTGTAATTTGAAATAGGAACTACAGCATCATCTTCTAGCTGATACCAGGGAGACCTATTAGAATCTTCTATATTTTTAACCAAATGAACACTTTGGGCTGGCGTATTGCCTTGAAATAGTAGAAAAAGCTTTTCACCTTTCTCATTAACAGCTTCATCTGCAAGCATTACAATATGACCTGGAGAACCTCCTTTAATGAGCATATCGCCTATTTGTAAATCTTTTGCTTTAATTGATTTTAGTTCATTATATAATGATAAAGTACCCGAATACATAAAGATTAAATTTAAGTACTTATAGAAGTTTTCTTTTGAATAATTAGCACTTTCTGTTTTATGAAACGTTACTTTATTGCCTTTAATTTTTGGTCTAAAACCTTCGGCATATTTTAACCATGAGCAATAATGACCAGACGTAAATTTGAAACCTATTTCATTCTTTCTGTTATTATCCCAAAGGTATTCGCCTCTAATTCTAATCAAAGCATCTGCACATTGTTGTAAGCCATTTTTAGGCACTGGTATTTCTAAAATACCTATATGACCGTCTTGCCAGTAGTATTTGGTGTCATCATAATTTATAATTTTGCTTCCGAAGGATTTTAACTTGTAATTTCTTAAGTAATTTTCAAAACTTCCTTTTTTATATGCTGTACGTTTATAGTTTTCAGGAACATTAACCCTAGATTTTATAGTTAAACTATCCTTATTAATTAAGCTTGATGTTTCAACAATTGCAGCACCACTATTTGCGACTTTTGTAAGAGGCTTTAATTGAAATGCTAAAACTATAAATGCAATAATTAGAAATAAAAACAATAGTACTTTCTTCATAGTAACTTGAACGTAAAAAAATTAGATATTGTTATATGACTAATAAAATTATGTAACTTTATATTTCTAATTTCAGAGCATCAATAATTAGTACAAACCCAATTACTATCTCTACTTCATCTGCTTAAAACATACGTTATGGTAGCATCATTTAACATGATGTTCTTTTTGACTTTATTAAACTATAATTAACGCAATCAAAAACATTATGAAAACAGTAGGCATAATCGGTGGATCTGGCTTTATAGGAAGTCACACAACAAAACAATTTTTAGAGCAAGGTTACAAAGTAAAAGTATCTGCAACAGATATTTCTAAACCAGAAAAATATCAACACTTAAAACAACTTCCTAACGCAGATCATTTAGAAATCGTTCCACTTAAAGTAGAAAACAAAGCGCAATTACAAAATTTTATTAATGGTTGTGACGTTGTAGTTCATGGTGGTACACCTTTTAAACTAGATTTTGAAGATGCCAAAGCAGAATTGTTTGACCCAACAATAAAAGGCACTGAGAATTTTCTTGAAATTGTAAACAAAGCTCCTCAGGTTAAAAGGGTTATTTTTATTGCTTCAGTTGCTGCATATAACACCAATTTCCCAATGCCAGCAGGAAATAAAAATCCTAATGAAACTGTTAACGAGAATGATACGCCTTATACAAGTAAAGAAAGTCATCCCTATGCTCAAGCAAAATTTATTGCTAACCAGACAGTTTCAAAATTTATAGAAGATAATCCTAATGTAGGTTTCGAAATTTCGAGTGTTTCACCAACTTTTGTTATTGGAAAACAATTATCTAAAAGAGAAGATTCTACTTCATCAGGAATGCAGTTCTTATTTAAAAATAAAATTGCTCCTAATCCATTTATGCAGATGATGTATGACAATGATGTAGAATTTGCGATGGTAGATGTTAAAGATGTTGCAAACGCAATCTATAAATTAACAACCAAAACCGGCTTACATGGAAAAAACTATTTATTAAGCAGTGAAAGCTGGAAGATTTCAGATATTTCTGCGATGTTAAATAACGAAGCACCAAAAGGTAATGGTAGAGTAATTTATCAAAATGATGCTGCAAAACAGGATTTAAACATAGAATTTAGTCCAGCGTTGGTTGCTCTAAAAGCATTTAATTCAAAATAATATTATTATAAATTGAATATCTAACACAACAAGAAAAACAGAACACCCTAACAGCATGAAACCATATTATTTATCCCTAATTATAAGTTTATTTTTATTTAACGGCATTGCTAAAGCTCAAGACACTTACTTTACATCAGACCCAACGTTATCAACAAAAGGACAAATAATTATCTTTAGCTATGATGGTGATTTATGGAAGGTTTCAGCAACAGGTGGTGAAACACTCCGTTTAACAGCTATGCGTGGAGAAGAAACACTTCCTCGAATATCACCAGACGGCAAGTGGTTAGCTTTTAGCGCTACGCAATATGGAAATAAAGATGTCTACGTCATGCCAATTAATGAGCAAACGCTTAGTGATGCAGAAGTAACTTCAGCTGACTTTAAAGAGTTAGGTTTAGGTAAAGTGGTTGGAACAGAAACATATCGTTGGATTATCTTCACATCAGGCGCAAGTTTAGTAGATGGCTCATTTTACCGCTTACCATCTTGGGGCTGTTACACATTAAGTGGTGACAATTTAGAGTTTACAGGTGTTAAGCCAGACATTTATGTAAAAGAAGACTTCAAAGATAGACTAACAGGGAATCAACCACAATTAGATAAAGCTATTGAAGAGATAATGAATAGTTTGAAACAATAATTTATGATTAAATACCTTAAAAGCATATTCTTCTGTGCAGTATTAATTTTGGCTACTTTTAGTTGTGACCAAAACCAAAAATTACCAGACCCATTAGAAGCAGGTTGGAATGGTGAAGCTGTATGTGAAATTTTAGAAGACAACGTTAAATTAAGAGTACTTAAATGTACTTTTGAGCCTGGTGTAGGACACGAGAAACATTATCACAATCCACATGTTGGCTATACAATTACTGGTGGTAAATTTAGAATTACCGATACCAACGGCACAAGAGAGGTAGATGTACCAACTGACTATAGTTTTAGTAAAGATGAAATAACCTCACATGAAGTATTAAATATAGGAGAAACTACTGCTGTCTTTTTAATTATGGAATATAAATAGACCTAAAAAGATTAATCATTTATTGAAATTCATTTCGTTTTTTGTATCTTTTAACTTGAAAAAGAAAACTCCACTGTTATGATTACTTCAATTCGTTTTGATAGCGCTATTAATAAATTATACAACGCCTTCCATAATAACACCTTAAATCCTGAGGATTGCAAACAATGTGCTGTTGGCAACATATTAGACAATAAAGATAGTTGGCAACATTTAACCGATTTTCATGGCACAAAAAAATTGAATTATTTAGGTTTAATTCATCAAAATTTAGATCGGAAATTTAATGGATATACACCTTTAGAGTTGCTTCAAATTGAAGCTGCATTTTTAAAAGGCTGTGATTATAAATTGACTCCATCAAGACGTTTACACAGACCAAAACATTTTAATGATACTATTTTATTTAACGGCTTATGTAAAGTTGTTTCACAGCTCTGTACATTAGATAATATAGAAAACGTTATGGATTGCTCAGCGTTGTTTAAATTTGAAGAACAACTAGAGCCTCAGTCTTAAATTATTAAAATTCTTATGTAACAAAAAAACCAACTCTTAAGAGTTGGTTTTTTTGTTATATGTTATAACTATTATGAAAGTTTACCCTCCAAAGTCATCAAATCTAATGTGCTCATCTGCTATCCCATAATCCTCACCCATTTTCTGGACCGCTTGGTTCATTAATGGTGGTCCACAAAAATAGAGTTCAATATCTTCTGGTGTCTCGTGAAGACTTAGGTAGTTATCTATTACACAATTGTGAATAAATCCTACAAAACCATCACCAGCTTCATCATTAATATCAGTTTTAACTTTCCAATTATCTTCCTCCATTGGCTCAGAAAGTGCCATATAAAACCTAAAGTTAGGAAAATCATTTTCTAATTTTCTAAAGTGCTCAATGTAGAATAGCTCACGCTTAGAACGCCCACCATACCAATAAGTTACTTTACGACCTGTTTTAATAGTTCTAAATAATTCATATAAATGAGAACGCATTGGTGCCATACCTGCTCCACCACCTACGTAAAGCATTTCGCTTTCAGACTCATTAATAAAGAATTCACCATAAGGTCCAGATATTGTTACTTTATCCCCTGGCTTCTGAGCAAAAATATAGGATGACGCTATACCTGGATTGACTTTCATCCAACCGTTATTAGCACGATCCCAAGGCGGAGTTGCTATACGTACATTAAGCATAATTTCGCGTCCTTCAGCAGGGTAAGACGCCATAGAATAGGCTCTTTCTACAGTTTCTGTATTCTTCATCACTAAAGGCCAAATTCCGAATTTATCCCATTCAGCTTGAAACTTATCTGGAATATCATGTTCTTCTGGGTGAGCTGTAATATCCATATCAGAGAATTTAATCTCGCAATTAGGAATTTCAATCTGTATATATCCACCAGCTTTGTAACCCATATCCTCAGGGATCTGAACAACAAATTCCTTAATAAATGAGGCTACATTATAGTTTCTTACAACTGTTGCTTCCCATTTCTTAATACCAAATACTTCTTCAGGAATAGTGATTTCCATGTCCTGTTTCACCTTTACTTGACAAGATAAACGTGCTCCATGTGCCAATTCTTTTCTCGAAAAGTGAGGAGTCTCCGTTGGAAGTGCTTCACCTCCACCAGATAAAACATCGCATTCACATTGAATACAAGTTCCACCTCCACCGCATGCAGATGGTAAAAATATTTTATTAGCACTTAAGGTATTTAACAAAGTACTTCCTGAGGCTACTTCAATTTCGCGTTCACCGTTAATGGTAATCTTTACGGGACCAGATGGTGATAATTTTTGTTTAACAAATAATAACAAACTCACAAGCATGAGTGTAATTAATAAAAATGCTGCTACTGTTGCTATTACAGTTCCTAATGTTCCTGCTGCTAAAATCATACTATTCTACATTTTTAGTGTTATCTGCTAATTTCTTAGCATTGTCTTCAGACTTAATTTGTTCTACTTTAACGGTTGGTTCAGAAGCTGGTTTTTCTTCTTCATCTCCACCTGTTAACATCCCACCGAAACTTAAAAAGCCAATACCCATTAAGCCGGTTATAATAAATGTAATTCCTAAACCTCTTAAAGGTGCAGGCACATTACTGTATCTAATTTTTTCACGAATAGCTGCAATTGCTAAAATGGCTAAAAACCATCCAATACCAGAAGAAATACCGTAATTTACGGCTAATCCTAATGTTTCAATTTCACGAGATTGCATAAATAATGAACCACCTAAAATGGCACAGTTTACAGCAATTAATGGTAAAAATATACCTAAAGAGTTATACAGTGATGGAGAAAACTTCTCTACCACTATTTCTACTAATTGTACCATAGTGGCAATAGTTGCAATAAACATTATAAAGGATAAGAAACCTAAATCGTAATCGGCATATTCCGACCCTAACCAACTTAATGCACCTGGTTGTAATAAATATTGATCTAACAACCAGTTTAAAGGCACTGTAATAGCCAATACAAAAATTACGGCAGCACCTAGACCTACTGCTGTTGCAACTTTTTTTGATACCGCTAAATACGAACACATACCTAAGAAAACGGCAAATACCATGTTATCTATAAATACAGCTTTGAAAAACAATTCTAAATGTTCTATCATTTTTTTATTTTTTTAGTAATAATTTTCAGTCTTTCAATTGACTGTAAACTGAGTGACTATTGACCGCTTACTTTTTAATCTTCGATTAAATCCTTATTTCTACTACGTTGCACCCAAATAATTAAACCAACAATTATTAATGCCATTGGTGGCATTAACATAAAACCGTTGTTCTCATAACCAATTGAAAAGACTCCTGTTTTTTCAATTGGATCTCCTAATACAGGATATCCCATCAAAGTACCAGCACCTAACAATTCTCTAAATATGCCGACAATCACAAGAATCACTGCATAACCTAAAGCGTTCCCAATACCATCTAAGAAAGATCTGTAAGGACCGTTGGCTAGAGCAAATGCTTCAAAACGTCCCATAATTATACAGTTCGTAATAATCAATCCAATAAATACAGAAAGTGTTTTACTTAATTCAAAAGCATAAGCCTTTAAAACTTGATCTACAATAATTACCAATGAAGCAACTACGATAAGCTGAACGATAATTCTGATTTTTGACGGTATAATATTTCGCATTAAGGATATGACAACATTACCAACTCCCATAACAAATAATACAGCAACTCCCATTACTAGAGAAGCCTTAAGATCTGCAGTAATTGCTAGTGCAGAACAGATACCTAGAACTTGTATTGTAATAGGATTATTATCTGCTAATGGATCTGTAATTAACTTAGCGTCTTTTTTTGATAGTAGTCCCATACTAATTCGTTTTTATATTTAAATTCTGAAAAAATGGCATATACAATTTTAAATCTTTCCTTATCATTGCCGATATACCATCTCCTGTTATCGTTGCACCAGCTAAGGCATCAACTGCATGATCTTCTTTTCTTTCGTTTTTAGGATCATTATTCCCTTTAGCTACAGCAATACCTTTAAAGACACCGGCTTCAGTTAACAAGCGTTCGCCATAAAAATCATCCATAAAGTAACGTTGCTTAATGTTTGATCCTAGACCAGGTGTTTCGGCTGCATGATCGAAAAAGGTCCCTTTAACCACCATATTTTCATCTAGAGCAACAAATCCCCAAATAGCATCCCAAAGTCCTTTTCCTCTTATAGGTGCTATATAAACCGTTTTACCGTCTTGTTGACCTACAAATAATGGTAAGAATCTAGATTCTCCTTTTTTTGCTCTTGCTTGCTGCTTTTTAACATCAATTAAATAAGGTTCCTTGCCTTTACCTTCGTCTTTAGAATCAATGAATTCTTGACGTGTCATTTTACTGATGATTTTTCCGTCTTTCGACTCTAAAACTAATTGCTCAGAAACATTAGTAGAAAACTTGTCAGCTACCTCCTTAGTAGATACGAAAACAATATCTCCAGTACCTTCATTTTCATTTACTCCTAAAGCATACAAAATATTCTGCTGCTTTTCCATACGCTCATTCTCTTTAATTTGCGGCTTTAGAGAAGACGCGGTAAAAGCTAATAAAGAACCAACAATTACAACCATTGCTATTGCAAATAGTATTGTGTATGAATTTTTGTCTGTGTTAACTGCCATAATTATGCTATTTTAACTTTTAAACGTTGCATTCTGCGTTTTACATTTGCTTGTATAACGTAATGATCTATAGTTGGTGCAAAAACATTCATTAATAAGATTGCTAAGAATACACCTTCTGGATAGGCTGGGTTAAATACACGAATCATAATAGATATAAAACCTATTAAGAAACCATAAATCCATTTTCCTTTATTAGTCTGTGATGCGGTAACAGGATCTGTTGCCATATAAACAGCACCAAACAAAATACTACCTATAATTAAATGTTGCCAGAATGGTACGTTCATTAATCCGTAGAATTTACTTGAATCAGATATCCATCCTGCATCAACAACACCATTAAAAATTAAGCCCATAGCTAAAGCACCGACTACAGTACTCAACATAATTCTCCAACTCCCAATCTTGGTAAAGATTAAGAATAAAGCCCCTATGATGATTAGAAATTTTGATGTTTCACCAACAGAACCTGGTATAATTCCCCAAAACATATCCCAATAATCGTAACCTAGTGCTCCATTGTTTTGAGCTAAACTTCCCAGTATCGTTTCTCCAGAAATAGCATCTGGCGTTCCTGCCATTTCAGTTGCTCCATGAACCCATACTTTATCACCAGACATCCATGTTGGATAAGCAAAAAATAGGAATGCACGGATTGTAAGTGCCGGATTTAAAATATTCATTCCTGTACCTCCAAAAACTTCTTTACCGATAACAACACCGAAGATAACTGCTACAGATAACATCCATAATGGAATATCGATAGGTACAATTAATGGCACTAACATACCTGTCACTAAATACCCTTCTTCTACTTCGTGTCCTTTAATGATAGCAAATACAAATTCTACTGCTAAACCAACACCATAAGAAACAGCTACAAGTGGTAATACTGTCCAAGCACCTATAATTAGGTTATCTAATGTCCAAAATGAAGCTCCTATAAACCCATCTGCAGACTCTATTAAACCTTGTGCTAAATAATGCTGATAACCAGCATTAAACATACCAAATATTAAACATGGTACTAAAGCTATGATTACCGTATTCATGGTACGCTTTAAATCGTCAGCGGCCTTAATATGAGTACCATTATGAGTCGTCTCATTTGGCATATATAAAAATGTAAAAAGCGCATTAAAACCTGGAAGCCACTTTTTATCTATATTCTTTTGCTTAAAATTATGTAAACTACTTTTTAAACCCATTATCCTATCTCTTTTAACATTAAGTCTAAACCTTCTCTTATAATTTTTTGATGTGGTTGTTTAGACACACATACAAACTCTGTCAGTGCAAAATCTTCTGGCGCAACTTCGTACATACCTAAAGCTTCCATTTCATCTAAATCTTGATACATACATGCTTTTAAAATCTGCATCGGAAAAATATCTAAAGGAAATACCTGTTCATAGTTCCCTGTAATTACAAAAGCACGATGTTCACCGTTAGTATTTGTATTTAAAGCAAACTTCTTATTTGGTGTTAACCAAGAAAATGTTAACGCTCTTGATGTTGATACTTTATCGAATACCGGCTTATTCCAACCAAAGAATTCGTAATCATCACCTTCAGGAATTACCGTAATTACATTACTGTAATAATCTAAATTACCATCCGGCTTAATCTGTTTTCCTGATAATACGTTACCTGAAATAATACGATCATTACCATCTTGCTCTACTCCATTATCGTAAACCATAGTTGCTATTTCAGAACCAATCTTAGTTTTAAAATACCTTGGCTTTTTAACTGAAGAACCTGCTAAAGCTACAATACGCTCTGCATTAAATTTCCCTGTTAATAAAAGCTCTCCTATAATTACTAAATCTTGTGCATTAACCGTCCAAACTACCTCGCCTTTGTTTACTGGACTAACTTTATTTATTAAAGTCCCAACATTCCCTGAAGGATGTGGCCCAGAAACATTATGAGTTGTTGTGTTATTTAGATTCGCTAGTGGCGAATTAGAACTACCTACAGAAATATGAACTCCACCTTCTGTAAGTTTTGACAATGCTGTAACGGCAGCCTGTAACTCTGCGTCTTTACCTGCTAAAGCATAATCTAAATTAGCTGCTAAAGGTGCACTTGCATAGCCTGAGACAAAAATCGCTTTTGGTGTTCTGTCTGCTTTTGCTACAACATCATAGGGACGTTGTTTTATAAAAGCCCAACAACCAGAAGCTAGTAAATGTGACTTTACTTTATCTGCATCGGCAGATAAATCAAATTTACCATGATCTAAGTGTTGTTGCTCTTTGTCGGCAGTAATTTTAATACCGTCTATACGACGTCTTGGTCCACGTTGAACCTCTGTTACTTCTCCAGAAACTGGAGACACAAATTTCATATCCTCATTGTCTTTATTGTAAAACAAAGTTTCACCTGCCTTGACATGGGTACCTTCTTTTGCAACAAGTTTTGGTATAATACTGTGGAAATCTTCGGGTCTAATAGAATAGAAATTGCTAACAATGGCAGCTTCTGTAGCTTGTTCGGCTTCACCGACTAGCTTAATATCTAAACCCTTTTTTATTCTGATGTCTTTTGACATATACTTTAAAGATTAGTTGTCTAAAAATCGATGCAAATTTACGAATTATTGCTTAATTAATTTTCATATTAAAACATCTTTTTTATTTATAGTGATTATAAATAAGTTAAATACATTAAGGCATAGATTTTGACTATCTTTAAATAATTGTAGCAATTAACAATGAATAAAAATATTTATAGCGTCTTATTATTTTTAGTTATTCCTTTTATTTTATTTTCTCAAGTCGAAGAAGTTAATCCTCCCGATTTCATTAAAACTATAAAATTTAACAGTAATACCACACAAGGTCAGCTCCCTATATTAAAGTTAGGAGAACCTTTAGTTTTAGAATTTGATGCCCTAAATGGAGATGAAGAAGATTTTTATTATGTCATAAAACACTACAACTACGATTGGACACCATCTGTGTTAGTAAAAGGAGAATACCTTAAAGGGTTAGATAATCAACGTATTTTAACTTATGATAATTCTTTTAACACCTATCAAATATACTCGCATTACGATTTAACGATACCCAACTCACAAACGCGAGCACTTCTTAAAAGTGGTAATTATATGATTTTAATCTACGATGACTATGATGAATTAATGTTTAGCCGAAAATTTATGATTTATGAAGATGTCGTAAATGTTGGCGTAATGGTAAAACGGTCTAGAGACGTAAAAGTAATCGCTGAAAAACAATCTATAGATATAAAAATATTTACAAATAGTATCAATTTTAATAACCCTTTAGAAACCGTTAAAGCTCTAATCATTCAAAATAACAATCTCAATACATCCATTTCAGATTTAAAACCACAATATACATTAGGCAACGAATTAATATATCGCTATGATACAGAATCCGCTTTTTGGGGTGGAAATGAATATTTGTTTTTTGAAAACAAGGATGTTAGGGCAGCTAATGTTGGAGTACAATTTATTGATTTAAAAGAACTTTATCATGGCTATTTATTTACTAATGAGCCACGTAAAGGCCGTCCGTATACATATAACCCTGACATTAATGGTAATTTCATCACAACAGCTATAGATAGAAGTGATGTTGATGTTGAAGCAGATTATACTATGATTCATTTTTCGCTAGCGCAGCAGCAGCTCAAAGACAAGAGCATATACATTTATGGTAACTATAATGCATTTGCATTGAATGAACTCAACCAAATGATATTCAATACTGAAAGCAACCGCTACGAATGCACAATACGTTTAAAACAGGGGTTTTATAACTACAAATATGTCGCTGTAGATAAATCGACAGGCATTTTAGATGAGGGAGCTATTGGTGGTGACTATTGGGAAACAGAAAACAACTATAAAGTATTAGTTTATTATAGAGATTTAGGCTTCAGATATGATCGTCTTATTGGATATGGTGAAGCATCTTCAATAAATATTTCTAATTAAATTGTAAATTTGGGTCGTAATTAACGACTAAGAACCAATTTTAATTATTTCTTAGAAACAACCTTTAGATGCAACACGATATAGCCTTGTTTTCTCAATTATGTGATGTTTTATTTAAATCAGAAACAGAACAACCTGTTGCGTACCCTATACCAACATCAAAACTCTATAAAGAAATAGATCTCTCTTTAAATCCTAAGGGCGTTATAGAAGAAAACTTAATAAATATTCTTCATGATATTGTAAAAAGCACGCCTAAAACAGCATCAAAATCATTTTTCAATCAACTGTTTGGAGGTAGAATTGGCAAAGCAACGCTTGGTGATTTATTAGCAGTAATGCTTAACAATAGCATGTACACCTATAAAGTTGCAGGCCCACAAGTTGGTATTGAAAAACAAGTAATTGAAAATATCTGCAAACTCGCAGGTTATGCAGAAAACAGCGATGGAACGGTTGCACCAGGAGGCTCTATGAGTAATATGATGGCACTTATTATGGCGAGAGATGCAATAAGCCCATCAGTAAGAACAGCAGGCTTAACAAAGCCAATGACACTCTACACCTCCAAAGAATCCCATTATTCAATCTCTAAAAATGCAGCTTTAACAGGTATTGGAAGGGATAATGTGAGGTTGGTTAGAACAAATTCTAAAGGTGAAATGTCAGCCAAACACTTAGAAGAGTTAATACAGAACGATTCAGAAAATGGCTACCAACCTTTCTTCGTAAATGCCACAGCTGGCACAACAGTCATAGGTGCATTTGATGATACCGAAGCTATAAGTGAAGTTTGTAATAAAAATAAAGTTTGGCTGCATGTTGACGGTGCTTATTGTGGTGGTGTTATTTTTAGCAAAACCCATAAACATCTTATTCGTGGATTAGAATACTCTGATTCCTTCAGTATTAACGCTCATAAGATGTTAGGCACTCCTTTAAGTTGCTCTATTATAGTTACACAACACAAAGCACAATTGCATCATTCTTTTTCAAATGAAGCTGATTATTTATATCAAACTGATGGAGACGACTTTAATTTAGGAAAAACATCGTTACAATGCGGAAGACGAAATGATGCTCTAAAAATCTGGACACTATGGAAATCTGTTGGAACAAACGGACTAGAAGAAATTGTAGATAAACAATTTGAAATGGCAGAAATTGCCAGAAATTACATTAAAAACAATGAAGATTATAATATTTATAGTTTCGATGATTCCATATCAGTATGTTTTAACTATAAAGGTGTTGATGCTAAAGAGTTATGCACAGCACTTTATGAAAACTCAGAGTTAATGGTCGGTTTCGGAAAGTTTAATAATCAAGAATTTATACGCATGGTCACTATTAATAGTTTATTAGAAAAAGAAGATATATTAGCCTTTTTTAGTACTCTAGAAGCTTTTGTTGCAAATAAAATGTTAAAAGTTTTTAATTCTTAACGTAAATAGTGATTCATCATTCAAAAATTATTCTATTTTAGCATACATTTCAAAATTAATGGTACAACAAGTTACAAGCGGTATAAAAATTTCGGTGGAAACCAACTTTGAAGGCACATTTTATAAGAACTATAAAGTGCACTTTGCGTTTGGTTATAAAGTAACTATTGAAAACCAAAGTAAAGATTCTGTTCAACTCAACTCAAGACACTGGAAAATACTAGACGCTCTTAATAAAGAAGAGATTATAGAAGGAGAAGGTGTAATTGGTAAGAAGCCTGTTTTAAAGCCCGGTGAATCTCATACTTATAATTCGGGTTGTTTATTAACATCACCTTTTGGTGCAATGCAAGGCTATTACAATATGGTAAACTTTACAAATACTAATAAATTTAAAGTATCTATTCCTTCTTTTAAATTGAGCGCACCTTTTGCACTTAACTAAAACTCAAAGTTTCTTATAAAATCAAATCGGAAGTGCCTAGAATCTTGTTCTATATGAAAGAATGAGCAATTCGAATTGTGTATAAATTTATAATCTGCATTGATAACAAAACCTTTTTCCTTAGTCTCATAGATTCCATCACAGTCGATATTACCGTAAGAAGATATTCGTCTAAATCTATATTCTGAATCAATTTCTAAATCATAAATCTCAAACCAAGCACCAGCAGCAATACCACTTAACCATTGTGCATGTTCAACTTTTACATCATTGTCTTTCGGTTTTAAAGTTCCGACTAAACTTGGGTCATAACCCTTTAAAACATCTAAAAATAAACGTCTATTCTCCTTACTAACAGTAGAATTAAATTTATTTATCTCACCCTGTTCTGAAACCATATAAACAAAGTCTTCAGTATCAGCAATAATAACATTTCCAATAGTACTCGGTGTAAACCATTTAGAGTTTTGTAGTTTCTTTTTTAGATCTAAATTGGTCACCGAATCAATAAGTGTATCAACAACAAAATGAGCACAATTACAGCTGTTTTTGATAAAAGCAGCATATCTAACAAAGCCCATATCTTGCATTTTGTCTATATATTCTCTAGCCAATTCATAATTTACAGAGGCACAAACAGAAGCATATAAATTTCCTTGACCATGTGTTAATTTAGAATGTGTAGCTAAAAATTTCAAAATTTCATCTAAGTTTAGAATAGTATCATTTTCAATTTTAGCCACAAGTGGGAAATTCAATTCAAAATCAGTTTCTCTTCCTCTAACTCGTCCGTTTGGTGATGGTGTAACGTAGCGTCCAAAATCATGATATTCTAAGACACCTGTCTTCTTATCTATTAACACCAATGAGGCATGGCCTGCTCTTACATGTTTACGACTCCCAATGAAAAAGAAACGTAAGAACTTAGAATACCATTCCTCAGCATGAGACACAATAGTTTCAGGATATGCTAGCGATAAAATAAAAGCGTTATTTAAATGCATAAGCATACTGTCGTATTTCAGGAGGCAACTTACAAAATTATATTTTTAATCTTCACACAACTATAACGTTTGAAAGAATCAATATATCATAAAAATTGTACCTTTGCAGCGTTAAAATTCAAACTAAAAACAAAACATATTATGGGTAAAGGATTCTTTAATGTACCAGTAGCAGTTAACGAACCTGTTATGTCTTATGCACCTGGTTCGCCAGAACGCAAAGCTGTACAAGATGCATACAAAACAATGTTTAATAGCAAAGTTGAAGTTCCCTTATATATTAATGGTGAAGATGTAAAAACTGGTAATACTAGAACAATGTCTCCTCCGCACGACCATCAACATATTGTAGGTGAATATCACGTAGCTGAACAAAAACATATAGATGCTGCTATCGCTACGGCATTAGAAGCTCGTAAATCTTGGTCACAAATGCCTTGGGAAGAACGTGCCGGTATTTTCTTAAAAGCTGCAGAATTAATTGCTGGCCCTTACAGAGCAAAAATTAATGCGGCTACAATGATTGCTCAATCTAAAACAATACATCAGGCTGAAATTGATGCGTCTTGTGAGTTTATAGATTTCTTACGTTTTAATGTTCAGTTTATGACTGACATTTATATGGAACAACCTGAAAGCACAAGTGATGCTTGGAATAGGGTTGAATACAGACCCTTAGAAGGTTTTACATACGCAGTAACACCTTTTAATTTTACGGCTATTGCAGGAAATTTACCGGCCTGTATGGCATTAATGGGCAATGTTGTTGTTTGGAAACCAAGTGATAGCCAAGTCTATTCTGCAAAAGTAATTATGGATGTCTTTAAAGAGGCAGGTGTACCAGACGGTGTTATTAATGTGGTATTTGGTGATCCTGTAATGATTACGAATACAGTAATGGCTAGTCCTGATTTCTCTGGTTTACATTTCACAGGTTCTACATTTATATTTAAAGAATTATGGAAACAAATAGGTAACAATATTCACAACTATAAAACCTATCCTAAAATTGTAGGTGAAACTGGTGGAAAAGATTTCATTGTAGCACATAAATCAGCTGATGCTAAACAAGTCGCGACTGCAATTGCTCGTGGAGCATTTGAGTTTCAAGGACAAAAATGTAGTGCAGCATCTAGAGCTTACATCCCTAAAGGGATTTGGGCAGATGTTAAGAAATATCTTGTTGCAGATATAAAGTCCTTCAAAATGGGATCACCAGAAGACATGAGTAACTTTATTACTGCAGTAATTCACGAAGGTTCTTTTGATAAATTAGCAAAGTATATTGATGGAGCTAAAACAGACAGTGATGCCGAAATAATTGCAGGTGGTGGTTATGATAAATCTAAAGGTTACTTTATTGAACCAACAGTTATCGTAACAACAAACCCAAAATATACAACTATGGGTACTGAGCTATTTGGACCTGTAATGACTATATACGTTTATGAAGACGATGCGTTTTCTGAAACTTTGAAATTAGTTGACGAAACAAGTGAATATGCATTAACAGGTGCAATCATCTCTAGAGATCGTTACGCTGTAGATGAAGCTACTAAAGCGCTACAAAACTGTGCTGGTAACTTCTATGTTAATGACAAACCAACAGGAGCTGTTGTTGGCCAACAACCATTTGGTGGTGCAAGAGCATCTGGTACAAATGATAAAGCTGGTAGTGCTCAAAATTTATTACGTTGGGTATCACCAAGATTAATAAAAGAAACGTTTGTTACTCCAACAGATTACAGATATCCATTCTTAGGATAACAAATTAATATACTAAAAACTAAATCCTTAGGAGTTATATGCTTTTAAGGGTTTTTTTTGCCGTTTTAGAAATGCTTAAAAAAATAAAAATGAGTATTTTAAACTTTGTATCTTTATAATGAATTTAAATCTACTTCTTATGAAAAAAAACTACGTTTTAATTTTATTATTACTTCCTGTTTTAATAATTGCGCAGACGACGCTCACTGGAACTATTCCTTTAGATCTTTCAGGATATGAAGGTGCAACTAGTTTACCTGGACAATGTGAATATGACGTTTTTCTGAGCGCAGATAATATTTTAGATAAGCCAATTTTTATTGTGGATGGTTTTGACCCTGGTGATACTAGAGATATTACAGGAATTTATAACCTTTTAAATTTCACCAACCCCTCAGGAACTGAAAACCTAGCAGATTTAGTTAGAGATGAAGGTTTTGATATTGTGATTTTGAATTTCCCAACATATACTGACAGTGCCAATAACGTAGTTGATGGCGGTTCAGATTTCATGGAACGAAATGCAATGCTTTTAGTAGAGTTAATTAATATAATTAACATAAGTAAAGCAGCTAACAATCCTGAACAAAATGTAATTATAGGCCCTAGTATGGGTGGCTTAATTGCACGTTATGCTTTAAACCACATGGAGTCTGAAAATTTAGATGCCGATACTAGACTATATATTTCATTTGACACACCTCATCATGGAGCAAATGTCCCAATTGGGTTACAACATCAACTTAATTTTTTAGCAAATAACACTTTAAGTCCTGTTGCAGAACTAGAGCCACTTATCGAAGGCTTTCTAAAATCTCCTGCCGCAAGACAATTATTAATTGATCATTTTGAACCTCACTTATCTGGTGCTGATGTATTTACTTTTGATCCATTACTAACATTACCTCAGCCTCATCCTTTTAGAGATATATTTAAAACTAACATTAACGGATTAACTGCTACTGGATTTCCTGAGAATGTTAGAAACGTAGCTATCATTAATGGTAGCGGAATTGGAAGTCCTTATTTAGCTAAGGACGGCGTAACACCAGTTACCAATAGTTTTTCTGTAATTAACACGACCATTCCTGTAGATACGGGTCTTATCGGAGTTATAAATGTAGAAATAGAAATAAACATGACTCCAAGTGCAGGTGCAGCTCAAGAAGTAAGTCGCTTCTTTGCACCGCTTTTACCACCCTTTATTCCAAACGTAGTCTCAACAGCAAGTTCTGAAACAACTAATTTTGATGGAGTAGATGCAGCACCAGGCGGTTTATTTGATCTATCTGCTTTAACTGGAGATATTGGTGTAGGAGGCGGAATCGCATCAGATTTCTTAACTGCTCTTCAAATAGATAAATTTAGTTTTATTCCTTCTGTTAGTGCATTGGCACTTGTAATAGAAGAAGAAACTGAAGGTGATGATATTAACTGGTTTCATGATATTAACTTAGCAGGTAGAGCTACAACCAACGTTACACCATTTGACAATACTTTTATACCAGATGACAACGAACCACACATTCAATTAACAGAAGATAACGTAGCTTTTGCTTTGTCAGAGATATTAACTCCTCCATTAAGTATTTCTGAAAGTAACACTACTGTTTTTAAATTAGAAAGAAATCCTATTCACAATGAGCTTGTACTACTACATAATAAATTGGTTAATAATGCCTCTATTTCTCTAGTAGATATTACAGGTAAAATAATATTTAATTCTAATCAAAACTTAAGTGAGCGTACAGTATTGGCTGTAAATTTAAATGCAGGTATTTATATTTTAAATGTAGTTACTGAAAATAATGACATATTTAGAACCAAAGTTATGGTTAACTAAACTAGTTTTAATTCATGAAAAAAGGGTAGTAAATTATTTACTACCCTTTTTTTATGTTTTGAATATTAGCTATTACTATTCGTATGCTTTATCCTCATCCAGCTCAGCAAATTGTGCGTTTTTAGCTGTATTTTCATCATTAACTACCATTGCTACAATACTCAAATTACTTACTATGTAGTCAGCAGGTACGTTAATTGTAAAAGAAGTTATATACTCGGCTAAAGCAGCTGTAGCAGGTATCGTATTTCCTAAAACACCAGTTAAAGATTCTCTCAATACATCATTATGCTCAAAATCAGGGATTACGTCACCTAAACCAAAATATGGACTTGTTGTATCTGAATTGTAATAATTAACCTGATCACTAAGGATTTGATTCTCTAACAAGTAAACAACAAGCTTATCTCCTTGCTCTGATCCTTGTTCGTATACAACATTAACTTGAACTGTTAATTCATTCCCTTCTAAAACAGAATTTAGTGCAATGGCTAGGTTAGTATCTAAACCTGCAATACCAGTAACATCAGAATTTAAATGTGGAATCTGCCAATTTGTTGTTCTATTGATTTTAGCAGCAGGAAAACCTTCAACACCAAAAGCATCTTTTAAAAATTGAACTTCATTAAAATGCATAGGATCCGGAAAATTATTAGTAGTCTCGTGTATAGCTACAACAGCAATATCATCTGTTTCTCCCTTTAATGAATATAAAGCCGCAGAAACTCTAGGACAAAAACCACACCAAGTCCCTGTATAATCTTCTACAACAATTTTTTGTTTTGGTATAATAACACTAAACGTTTCTGTATTAGTAGTAACCTCTACACCATCTTCTATATACACACCATAAACTTCAAAGTCTCCAATTGTATCTGAAGAGAAAGATGCTTCATCTAAAGGCTCACCATTTACGTAAAATGTAGCTAATACTGTGACATCAATACCTAGCTCATTAATAATAGTAAAGGGAATATTTTGATTTACTAAAGAGGCCTTCCTCACTAATTTATCAACCGAAATTTCAGCAGTAGGTATAGTTAAAGGTAAATTCTCCTCTGTTTTGCTACATGCAACACTAAGCAGAAGACATAATGTTAAAAATAGCTTTGGTATTGTTTTTGTATTCATAGTATAGAGTTTTTTTTGCTAAAGTAATTATTTTTTATAAGAGAACTGAATTTGTGAAAAATTTAACTAATATTGTCTAACTAATTATTGAAATTCATTATGAAAAAACTAATCTTAACCTTCTGTATTTCTATTATAGGATTATCTTCTTTTGCTCAAAATGATTTACCAAACGTAGATTTAACATCTATGGAAGGTAGCAGTATAAGCTTAAAAGATGCAATAAATAAAGAAGGTGTCACCATTATTTCTTTATGGGCGACTTGGTGTGTTCCATGTTTAAAAGAACTCGATGCTATCAATGATTTATATTCTGAATGGCAAGAAGAAACTAACGTAAAACTTATTGCCGTATCTGTTGATGATAGCAGAACCGTTAAAAGAGTAAAATCATTAGTTAATGGTAAAGACTGGGATTATACAATATTATTAGATATTAATGCAGATCTTAAACGTGCCTTAAACGCATCTAGTATACCACTTACAATTCTTGTTAAGGATAATAAAATTGTTTACGAACACTCTGGCTATAGTCCTGGTGCAGAATTAGAATTGTACGAAAAAATAAAAGAGCTATCAAAATAATTATAGGTCTTACAACTCACTAAACTCTCCAACCACCACAATTTACTTTTTATGAGAAAATTACTTTTTCAAGCATTTCTGTTTTTTAATATCTGCACACTTTTTTCTCAGGAAAATGGCAACTTTTATGGAGGACTAGAGTCTAATTCACAATGGCTTCAAACTGATGAAGGCATAAATTTCTTAGCACCAGAAGATCAGTTTAGAGTTAATAACTACGTGTTATTAAATTATAATTTAGGGAATTTCACAGCTGGTATGCAGTTTGAATCTTACTTACCATCTGCTTTATTAGGCTATGCACCAATTTATGATGGGCAAAATGGGGTTGCTACCTATTATATTAATTATAAGGACGAAAAAATAGATGTTACAGGTGGTTTTTTCTATGAGCAATTTGGTAGTGGTTTAATACTCCGCTCTTGGGAAGACCGTCAACTAGGTCTAAATAATGCAATGAAAGGTGTAAACATAAGATATAAAGCTACGGAAGATTTATATTTTAAAGCGGTCTTTGGAAAACAAAGAAATGGCTTCGAAGAATCAGAAGGAAACATACAAGGAATAGATGCCGACTTAAACTTAAGTAATGCATTAAATATAAATAGTGTTGATATACAAATGGGCTTGAGCTATGTAGGAAGAAACCAAGATACAGGTGGTAACCAAGCCATACCAAGTAATGTTGGTGCTTACAGTGGACGTTTTGATTTTGTTATTGGTGATTTCTACGCTGGTGTAGAAGCTATCGTTAAAGATCCTGATGCTATTGTTAACGAAGGGCAATTATCTTCTAACAAACTATATGATGGTACAGCACTACAAGTTAACGCAGGTTATGCACGAAAAGGACTTGGAATTAACGCTACTTTTAGACGTTTAGAAAATTTTAGTTTTTTCGCAGATCGTCTAGCAGAAGGAAACATATTTAATCAACAAGTTATTAATTATGTTCCTGGATTAACAAAGCAGCAAGATTACCTATTAACAAATATTTACGTTTATAACCCACAACCAAGGTTAGTGATAGAATCTTTTGATCAACGTGCAGGTGAAGTAGGTTCTCAAATTGATTTGTATTATTCATTAAAAAAAGGAACAGCTCTAGGTGGTAAATATGGCACAAAGATAGCTGCTAACTTCTCTTATTGGGCAGGATTAGATGCAGAATACAATATTGAAAATAGATGGTATAAAGCTAAATTTATTGGCTCAGGTCAAACACTTTTTAGAGACGTAAATTTAGAAGTTAAGAAACGTCTATCTAAAAAATGGAGCTCTGTTTTTACCTATCAAAATGTTACAATAGACAAAGGAATTGTAGAAGGAGGACCGTTAGGTAATTCTTCTATTAATGCAAACATTGGAGTTATTGAAGCTACGCGAAGGTTCGAAAAAGGAAAAGCGCTTAGAATGGTTGCACAACATTTATGGTCTCAAGATGACAGAAAAAACTGGATTGCAGGCGTATTAGAATATAATTTCTCTACAAGCTTTGCTATTTATGCAGCAGATAATTATAATTACGAAGGTCTTGGTAAAATTCATTACTACAGTGTTGGCGGTAGCTACAGTAAAGGCAATACAAGATTAGGCCTAAATTACGGAAGACAACGTGGTGGACTTATTTGTATTGGTGGTGTTTGTAGATTTGTGCCAGAAAATACTGGCTTAAGCGCTAACCTTACCGTTGCCTTTTAATTTCGTCTATGCAAAACAACACTTTATCGTTAATTTTATTAACTTAATATTTTTAACTTTACATTAACAACTTGAATTTTCTTACTAACTAATACTTTTTAAATATGATTAAAAAAATTACTTTTTTAGCTGCCTTTAGCTTTATCGCTATGCAGTTTACAACGGCACAAACGTTCTTTTCTGATGATTTTTCAGATTTAGATATTTCGGATTGGACAACTTATGATGTAGATAATGATAGCTATACTTGGGGCGCTGGTGACTTTGCTACAGGTGGTGCGGTTGAAATTCTTGAATTTGATGCTGTCCTAGCTTCAAGATCATGGATCCAAGGTGGTATTGGCGCTTTGAGCCCAGACAATTATGTCGTGTCTCAAGCTATAGATTTAACAACTGCTGGAGCAGGTTTACAACTAGAATATGCATATGGAACAACTCAAGGTGCACCTTATCATCTAGAAGAATATTCTATTTATGTAACCACATTGAATAACTTGACGGATATTCAAACAGCTACTGCAATTCATAACGAAATTTTATCTATAGCAGGCTCTAGACAGACAAATGTTATTGATTTATCAGCGTTTGCAGGACAAATCGTTTATTTAACATTTAGACATCATAATACTTTT
Organism: Winogradskyella sp. UBA3174; assembly: GCF_002364335.1. Classification (GTDB taxonomy): domain Bacteria; phylum Bacteroidota; class Bacteroidia; order Flavobacteriales; family Flavobacteriaceae; genus Winogradskyella. The sequence goes on from NZ_DEXW01000037.1 coordinate 89,917, forward strand.
GATATGAATATGATGCTTATTGATGATGTTCTAATAAGAATACCCGTTGATACCGATGCTATTGCACAAAGTGTTAGTTTAAGTCGATATGCACTAATAAATACTGACAATCAATTATCTGTTGATGTTAAAAATAACGGAAGTATTGTAATTTCAGATGTAGAAGTTAATTGGAATGATGGCATATCAGATCATATAGCTACAATAAGTACAAACATTGCTCCAGGTGGAACAGCTACTGTAAATCATCCGATGATGGTTAATTACACTACTGCTGACGAAAAAAACATAAACGTTACTGTAAGTGCAGTAAACGGTATTGCAGATTTAAGTCCATCTGATAATACAGTATTTGCGGATTTTAACACATTAACACAAGCAGGTAGTAAAGCTGTTTTCATTGAAGAAGCAACTGGTACTTGGTGTGGTTTTTGCCCGAGAGGAGCTGTTGGTATGGACTACATGAGTGCTGCATATCCTAATACTGTTGTAGCAATAGCTGTTCATAACGCTGATCCAATGACAGTTCCAGAATATGATACAGGTATTGGCCAATACATTAATGGTTACCCTAGTGCTGCAGTAGATCGTAAGATTGGTGATGTCAATCCAGCAGCAGCATCTTTAGAAGCAGCATACAATATTCAAATTACAGAAGTAGTACCAGTTGATTTGTCAAGTAACGCTACACAAGTTGGCAATACACTAACCATAAGTGCTAACGCAACGTTTTACACAACGTTTAGTAATGCCAATTATAGATTAGGAGTAATCATTTCAGAAGATGGTGTTACTGGTACAAGTAGTGGTTACAATCAAACTAACTACTATTCAGGAGGAAGCTTAGGACCAATGGGTGGTTATGAAAATTTATCAGATCCAGTACCTGCTTCTCAAATGGTATATGATCACGTTGGCATAGCTCTCTTAGGTGGTTTTAGTGGTCAGGCAGGCTCAGTACCAACTACTATATCAAACGGAAGTACAGCGTCTTATGACTTTAACTACACAATCCCAGCATCTAGCAATGTAGACAATTTACATATTGCTGTTGTTTTAATAGATGGAGCTAACGGGAGTATTGTTAGCGCAACTCAGAGCTCTGTTGCAGAAGCTTTAAGTGTAGAAGAAGTTTCAGGTATTTCAACTATTAAAATTTACCCTAATCCAGCCAGTGATCATATTAATATTGCTTTTCAGGCAGGGATTGGTAAATATAGTATTTCAGTAACTGACATGTTAGGACGAACAGTGATTAACAAATCTGTTGAAGGAGTTTTTGGTTCACAAAGCGTGCAATTACCAATTTCTCAATTAAATGCAGGTCATTATATCATTAACATTAATGATGAAAATGCTACATACAGTTCTAAGTTTATTGTATCTAAATAATTAAGGTTAAGAACCTAAAAAAGGGAAGTTTGATTATAGACTTCCCTTTTTAAATTTTAAAAATTTATATTTACATAACAAACCAAATTTAAATCAAATCTTAACACTATGAAGAAAACACTACTTTTATTAAGCTTAATGCTTTCTTACTTTGTTTCCTTTGCTCAATTTGAACTTAGAAAAACAAGCACTGACGAGCTAATTACAGATGGACAAACTATCGCTTTTAATGAATCTGGACCTACTTTTGGTGCGGATTACAATTGGAAGTTTAAGGTAACAAATACATCTACCTCTGATATTTATATGAGAATTTTCGTTGATAATATGACAAACACAGATGGCACTAATTATCAGTTATGCTTTGCTGGTGTTTGTTTAAATAGTATCGCAACAGGAAGTGGTTATCCTTCTTCTGCCGCATTAATACTGCCAGGAGAAAGTAATACTGCAGGAAACAGTCTTTGGAATCAACACCCTACTGGTACTACTGATGTTATGAGTTGGACCTTTAGATACCAAGCCTTTGATATTGCTGGTAATGAAATAGGAACACCATTATTAATGACTTATAGCTATGATATTAATTTAAGCGTTGAAGAATCTGAACTTACTAATGTTCAAATTTTCCCTACAAGTGTTAAAAATGAACTTACAGTGACTTCTAATGAAGTTTTAGACGCTGAGATTTTTAATATTTTAGGCGCTAAAGTAAAGCATGTAAAAACAAATGCTGGTACCTCTATTATTAATATATCAGATTTATCATCACAACTTTATATTATTAGATTTACTAATGAGACTGGTAAACAAATTATAAAAAAGATTGTAAAAGAATAAAAACAACTTTACTACTAAAAAAAGCCACTTGAATTTATCAAATGGCTTTTTTTTTGGTTTTAATGAAGTCTAACTTTTAAATTTTAGGGGCAGGTGAACAACCTTTTTAGTTTCAAAAAACACTTCTTCAAAATAATCTGAAAGCAGATAAGCTCTCACATTCGTATATTGTTTTAATTCTTCGCTTAAATCTCCTCCTTTGAGATAAAGAATTCCGTTTTTAAAATCGTTTTGTTGCTTGCGATTAATCTTACCTTTTACCCATTTTGTAAATTCTGGCATTGCAGTTACCGCCCTACTCACTATAAAATCAAATGTTTCGTCAATAGCCTCTACTCTACTATGTGTTGTTTTTACATTAGTTAATTCTATAGCATCACAAACACCATTTATAACTTTAAGTTTTTTATTAATACTATCTACTAAATGAAATTGGCAGTTAGGGAATAAAATTGCTAAAGGCACACCAGGAAATCCACCACCTGTACCTACATCTAGTATTGATGAATTATCCGCAAACTTCACAACTTTTGCGATACCCAAAGAATGTAAGACATGTCGTAAATATAACTCGTCAATATCTTTCCTCGAAACTACATTAATTTTACTATTCCAGTCTTTATAGAGCCCTTCTAAAGCTTCAAACTGTTTGATTTGAATTTCAGTTAAATCTGGGAAATATTTTAGAATTAGTTCCATAACAATTAATTTTTGCGAAAATACTTAATTTTAAGCTTTATAATTTAACGTTCGTCGATAATGGTTACTTTTTAATTATTACTTATCTTTGCCATGCTATAATGATTTTCAATCCTTGGCGTTATATTATTAAATTTTAAAACACATGGCAAAACAAACCTTATCCTTCTCTAGAACAGATTCTGCTAAATTCTTCAGAACCCTTAACAAACGTGTTAACAATTACTTCAAAGAAAATAATATTAAAAAAACAGGAAACTGGAAGCTTTACATAAAAGCTATCATAATGTTCTCATTATTACTTGGGCCATTAGTGTTTTTATTGGTAGCTGATGATGTACCTTTTTGGCTTCAGATTATATGTATGATTGTTATTGGAATTGGAATGGCAGGTGTAGGAATGAATGTTATGCACGATGCAAACCATGGGTCGTTTTCTAGCAAAAAATGGGTAAACAAACTAATGGGTAGCAGCATACACATATTAGCTGGTAACGATTATAACTGGAAAGTACAACACAATGTGTTACACCATACCTACACGAATATTCAAGGCCATGATGAAGACATTGATGCTGGCAGAATAATCCGTTTTTCTAAACATTCTAAATGGTTGAAAATTCATAAATATCAAAAATATTATGCCTTTTTATTATATGGACTATTAACTGTTAATTGGGCAATTACAACAGATTTTAAACAAACCTATCAATACCTCAAAAGAAAATTATCTTATGGAGATTTCCCTAATCCTGCTACACAATGGACGAAGTTAATTATTGGTAAGATCATATATTATTCTATATGGGTGGTTTTACCTTTAGTTCTAGGTTATGCTTGGTGGCAAGTTTTAATCGGATTTCTAATTATGCATTATACCGCTGGAATGATTCTAAGTGTCGTTTTTCAATTAGCACATGTTATGCCAAATACGGATATGCCATTGCCAGACGAAAATGGAACTATGAAAAATACTTGGGCAATTCACCAACTATTTACCACGTCTAATTTTTCTCCTAGAAGCTGGATCGTGGAGTTTTACACTGGAGGCTTAAACAGACAAGTTGAACATCATTTATTCTCAAATATAAGCCATGTACATTATAAAAACATAGCAAAAATAGTAAGAGAAACTGCACATGAATTTAGTCTACCTTACAACGAATACAATTCTATGTGGATCGCTATTTCTGAGCATTATCAGCAATTAAAAGAACTAGGTAAAAAGCCAAGCATGGCTTAATACAATTCGTAGATTAAAATAACTCATTAGAATGAACCGACTTTCAGATAGAATTAATAACCTATCGACATCAGCTACGCTTGCCATGGCAGCAAAAGCTAGAGAACTACGTGCAGAAGGCAAAGATATTATTGGATTAAGTCTTGGCGAACCCGATTTTAATACGCCAGATTTTATTAAAGATGCTGCTATTGAAGCTATTAACCAAAACTATAATAGTTATACACCTGTTGATGGCTACTCGGAGTTAAAGGAAGCTATTATTACGAAGTTTAAACGCGATAATAACCTTAACTATACATTACCACAAATTGTTGTCTCTACTGGAGCTAAACAGTCACTTTTTAATGTAGCATCTGTATTATTAAACAAAGGTGACGAAGTTATTTTACCATGTCCATATTGGGTGAGTTACCGTGATATTGTAAAATTAAACGATGGAGTTCCTGTAGAAGTTAAAACAGATATTGAGAACGATTTTAAAATGACTGCTGCACAATTAGAAGCTGCCATTACTCCAAAAACTAAAATGATTTGGTACAGCTCACCATGCAACCCAAGTGGTTCTGTTTACAGTAAAGAAGAATTAAGAGCACTTGCAGACGTGTTACAAAAATATCCAAATATTTATGTGCTTTCTGATGAGATCTATGAGCATATCAATTTTATAGGTGATCATTTTAGCATGGCGCAATTTGACGATATGTACGATAGAACGGTTACAGTAAATGGTGTTTCTAAAGCATTTGCTATGACTGGTTGGAGAATAGGTTACATTGGTGCTCCAGACTGGATTGCTAGAGCCTGTACTAAAATGCAAGGCCAAATTACAAGTGGCGCTAATTGTATTGCACAACGCGCCGTAATTACTGCTCTAGAAGCGTCGCCCTCTAAAGTACAATATATGGTTGATGAGTTTAAAGTAAGACGTCAACTTATTTTAGGATTACTAAATGCTATTGAAGGCTTTAAAACTAACGAGCCAGAAGGTGCTTTTTACGTCTTCCCTGATGTTTCAGCATATTTTGGTGAAACTATTAAAGGCAAAACTATTAATAATGCGACTGATATGTCCTTGTTTTTATTAGAAGAAGCTTTAGTTGCAACAGTAACTGGTGATGCATTTGGTAATGCAAACTGTATAAGAATATCTTATGCTGCGTCCCAAAATAATATTAAAGAGGCAATTAAACGTATTAAACTAGCATTAAGCTAAATATTAGATCAATCGCCTTTTTTAAAAGAAAACCTATAACGTGAAATTTCCGTTATAGCTTTTTTGTTATGCAAATAGCATCCAACCCAATGTTACTATAATTACAATAAAAAGTCCAATAACTTTTAACCAAAGGATTTGATTTTCTTTTTTTATCTTTTGTCTAATAGCTCTTAATTGCTGAGGTGTTGCTTTTGGTAGATTGTATTCTGTTTTTCTGTTTTTACCGTAACCGCCTAGTGTCTTTCTAAATCGTCTTGACTTATCTAACATTACACTTTTATTACTTTTCAAGGCACTAATCATTGATTCTCCTGGTGGCACAGACTTATTTTTTAGAATTAGTTAAGGTCTTAAAACCAGAATAGTTCTCTAATTTCATTAGAGTTATTCATTAAAAAATACAATAATCCAACCGAAATTATAAGCGCTAATGCTATAACTTTCAACGTGGTTAGTCTACGCTCCTCTTGTAATCGTTCTTTGATTTCTCTAAGAATTTGAGGAGTAGCTTCTGGCAAGTTAAACTCGGTTTTATTAGCTTTACTATAGCCACCAAGTGTCCTTTTAAACTTATCACGCTTAGAGCGCATTAAATTGTTATTCTTAATTGAAATATTCATTGCTTGTATTGCCATAAATTCTAAGATTTAAAGTTAAAATAAGAGCTTGGTCTATTTCCGCAGCAAATAATTTGCGCGCTAATGTGAAAATAAAAGACACTTAAAATAAGTGTCAGTTAAAGGATCAAAAGAAATAGTTTATATCTAGAATAAAGCTATTAACACTATGGCAAAAACTGATAGTTTTAAGATTACAGCTGTGTGGTTTACCGTGTTTATTTGAGAGGACTTTAAGTGTTGTCTAATACTGAATATTGACCTTACAGTTGACTGACTAAAGTTTTGTTTTACAATTGATTTGTAATTAGAATTTAATAATCCATTATTTGTAAATTGAGTTAACTGAATGGGTTCTGGTAAAAATTCTAATTCTTGATTTACTACTAATTCCATGATTGATATTTTAATTGGTTACATAGATATGACGCTCAATAATTAAAAATGTTACAGCCTCCATCCCAACAATAGCTTAAAAAACACCTTCTTAATAATGAAAAACTACAGTAAGAATATAGGCTAGCTACCTATTAAAAAATCTTTAAAAAAAGTTGAAATTAATTATCTAAATTTAGGTTTTTATCGATTTCTCCAGAAAAAAGGAGTAAACAATATAAGTACCGTAAACAATTCTAATCGTCCAATAAGCATTAAAAAAGAAGCCCACCACTTTCCTAAAGCAGGTAAAGCAGCATAGTTATTAACTGGACCGAAATCACCTAAAGCAGGACCAACATTTCCTAAACTCGATGCTGAAAGACCAATTGCAGATATAAAATCTATTTGCAACATAGAAAACACAAGCGCACCAATTATAAAAGATAACATATACAATATAAAGAAGCCTAGAATATTAAATACAATATCACCAGAAATAGACTTTTGGTTATAACGTACTTTTAAAATAGCATTAGGATGCAATGCGCGTTTAAATTCTAAAAAACCATTTTTAATCAAAATAAGATGACGCATTATTTTTACACCACCAGATGTACTACCTGCAGAACCTCCTAAAAACATAAGTCCAAAAAAGAATACTGTTAAAAACGGTGTCCATAGTGTGTAATCGGCAGAAACAAAACCTGTGGTCGTTATAATTGCTAAAACCTGAAAAAGCGCATGTCTAAATGCACTCTCGCCTTCACCAAGAACCATTGGATGATCTATAGAAGATTTAGAGACGTCTGCATTAAAATAAATAAGAAATGCTGCTACAACTGTAAAAATAGCGATAAACCTAAAATACAGTTTAAACTCATCATCTTTAATAATCTTAACCACATTACCTTTAAACATATAATAACTCAACACAAAATTTGTACCAGCTAAAAACATAAAGAATATGATGATGTATTGTACGGCAGGATTATCGTTCCAATGCGCAACACTAGCATTTTTTGTTGAAAAACCACCAGTAGACAAAGTACTTAAGGCATGATTAATAGCATCAAAGAAAGACATACCTGCAACTTGTAGTAGAATAGTTTCAGCAACTGTATAACCTACATATATTAACCATAAACGTTTAGCTGTATCTGTAATTCTAGGGTGTAGTTTATCACCACCTGGTCCTGGTGCTTCTGCTGCAAACAGCTGCATACCACCTACTCCAAGTAAAGGCAGAATGGCTATGGCTAATACAATGATTCCCATACCACCAATCCAATGTGTAGTACTTCGCCAAAACAAAACACCCTTTGGTATAACTTCAATATCGTTTAAAATACTAGCACCAGTTGTAGTATAACCAGATATAGTCTCAAAAAAAGCATCTGTAAATGAAGGAATAGCTTCTGTGACTATATACGGTAATGTACCTGTTAGTGACATTACAATCCAACCAAAGGCTACAACAATGTAACCTTCGCGTTTGTTCATTTCTTTGCGATGGTTCTTTGTACGAATCATAGCAAAAGTACCGATGAGTAAAGTTATTAAGCCTGCTAAAAATAATTCAAAAGTAACTCCGTCTTTGTAAATAAGACTTATTAAAGTGGCAATCATCATAAAACCGCCATTGAACAATAAAAGAAGTCCAAAGAAATAAAATATGATTTTATAATTAAGTTTTAGGCCAGCCATAAATTTATGAGAAAAATGCTTCAACTTCAGAAATAGAGCGAGGTAAACAACACACTACAACACGGTCACCAGATTCTATTCTAAAACCTCCCAATGGTATTAGACCTTTGCCATCTCTAATAACGCCACCAAAAATAGCTGACCTCGGAAATTTTAAGTCTTTAATTAATTTATTGGTGATTTTAGAATTAGGTTTTACTACAAACTCTAAAAGTTCAGCATTCATATTTGTAAGCTTGGTCATTGCTACAACCTCCCCTTTTCTTATGTATCTAAAAATATTATTAGCAGCAAGTAGTTTCTTATTAATTAAAGTATCAATACCAATAGATTCTGATAATTGATAATAATCCATATTCTCAACAAGAGCAATTGTCTTTTTAACACCTTTAGATTTTGCTAATAAACAAGACATAATATTAGTTTCAGAATTACCTGTTACAGAAATAAAGGCATCCATATCTCCAATATTTTCTTCTTGTAAAATTTCAACATTTCTTCCATCACCACAAATAACTAAAGCATGAGGTAATTGGTCTGCCAAATCTTCAGCTACAGCTTTTTTACTTTCTACCAATTTTACATTAAACTTACTTGCGCACAATTCCTTTGCCGTCTTGTAGCCTATTTTACTACCTCCAAGAATCATTACGTTCTTAATTTCAGCTTTTACCTTTCCAGATAAATCAAACAATTCAGCATCACCACCTTTTGAAGTCATAAAGACTACTTTATCACCTTCTTTAAATTGGGTATCTCCTCTCGGTATGATGGTGTATTGTGTACCATAACGCTGAATAGCAATTGGTATAAAGTGTAATTCAGGATAAATTTCTGCTGCTTCTTTTACTGTTTTCCCAACAAATGTAGCCGTTCTAGACAAGCGCAAGCCTAGCATAGTTAGCGCACCTTCTTCAAACTCGTACGTATCATTAAATCCGTATTGATTAAGTAGTAATTCTATTTCTGAAGCGGCCAATGATTCTGGTGAAATTAATTCGTCAATACCAAATTTTGAAAACCCTACAGTCTCTTTATTATCTATAAATTCTGTATTAGAAATTCTAGCTATAGTCCGTTTTGCTCCTAATTGTTTTGCTAAAACGCATGCCGTAATATTGGTGGTTTCTGAAGACGTAACTGCAATAAAAAGTCCTGCAGTATCAATTCTAGCTTCTCTTAAAATAGCTATAGATGTAGCATCACCTTTTATGGTCTTTATATCTAGATGTTCGCCTGCGTAAATTAAACTCTCTTTTTTTGTGTCTATAAGGGTTATCTCTTGTGACTCGTAGGATAATAATTTGGCCAAATGAAATCCAACTTCTCCTGCACCTGCGATAATTATTTTCATTGTTTATTATTGAAATAGACATGCAAATATACTAAGAAGTTGCAAGTTAATAAGTACCTAAAGTATTTAAAGTTATAAGCATAATTAAAGTTTTAAATTTATCAGGTACAATTTTAAGTCGTATTTAATTGTTCTATATTTAATCTTTTACATAAAAATTCAGAAGCTATTTGCACAAACAATTACTACTTTTTAATCCTAACTTTAAATACACACAACTTTAAGTACTTAGAACTTATCCATATATTTGCAAAAAAAATTTGCATGTCCGAAAAAGTAAAGCCATACAAAGACAGTGAAGCGACAAAAAAAGAGCAGGTCACTAAAATGTTTGATACCATATCTAATGAATATGATGGATTAAACAGAGTTATTTCGTTTGGCATAGATGTTAAATGGCGAAATAAAGTCGTTAAAATTGTAAAAGAAAAGAACCCTACTAATATATTAGATATTGCAACTGGCACTGGTGATTTAGCTATTAGTTTAACAGACACAAGTGCTAAAGAAATTATAGGACTAGATATTAGTGACGGCATGCTAGAGGTTGGACGACAAAAAATTTCTACTAAAAAATTAGATGGTATTATATCTATGGTTATAGGAGATTCTGAAGATTTACCATTTAAAGATCATACTTTTGACGCGATAACTGTTGCCTTTGGAGTCCGTAATTTCGAAAATTTAGAGAAAGGCCTAACTGAAATTCTAAGAGTACTAAAACCTAATGGCATCTTCGTTATACTTGAAACTTCAGTACCCACTAATCCTTTTTACAAATTTGGATATAATGCTTACTCAAAACTTATCTTACCTACAATTGGCAAGCTGTTTTCTAAAGACCAAGTGGCCTATAAATATCTGAGCGAATCTGCTTCTGTTTTTCCTTATGGTGAAGCTTTAAACAATATTTTAAGAAAAATTGGGTTTAATAGTGTCGAAGACCAGCCACAGACTATGGGAGTGGCTACAATATATACCGCAACTAAAGCATAATATGAAGCATATCCTCATTGTAATAGCCCTGTTTTTAACTTTTCAAAACGTATCTGCTCAGTTATTTACAAAAGAAAAAGTTGCTAATAATCCTGATAATATCGATAAAAAATTATTGTCTTGGGGTTATTTCATTGGTTTTAACCAATATGATTTTAAGTTTGACTATAACGAAGATTTAAAGGATATTCTAGTAGATAACTCTTCAGGCTTTCATTTAGGATTAATTGGTGATTTACGCATCAATGATTATATGAACCTCAGAATAGAACCAGGTGTTTTTTTTAGCACAAGAAATTTACGCTACGATGAAAGCTATTTTGCAGGTACAGAATTTAATGACTCTGACTTGTTAAGAGAAGTAAAATCTACATATATACACATCCCTTTATTATTAAAAATCTCGACTAAACGTATTAATAATTTTAAGCCCTTTATTGTTGGTGGGTTTTCTACGGCACTAAACTTATCTAGTGCTCAGGATAACCCAGATGATAATAGCGCTGGTCAATTTAGAATGACAAAGAATAACTATTTCTACGAAATTGGGTTTGGTGTTGATTTTTATTTAGTCTGGTTTAAGTTCACTCCTTCTATTCGTGGAATTTTTGCAATAAATGATGAGATTGTGAGAGATGTAGACCCTAATAGCCCATGGACTGGCAATGTTGCTAAAATGCAAACAAGAGGTGTTTTTATTAACTTTACATTTCAATAGAGCGTCGTCTAAACTCACTTAATATTATAGCAGTTGCATTAGCAACATTAAGACTTTCAGTAGCTTCTAAATTTCCAAATTGTGGAATGGTAAGCTTTCTATTTATTTTAGTTTCTATAACCTGAGAGATACCATTGCCTTCATTTCCTAATACAATAACTCCTTCTTTAGGCAAATCTGAAGTATAAACGTTTTCACCAGTCATAAAAGTACCAAAAACGGATGCTTCATTAGTAGTTAGATAGGTTTCTAAATTAAGATATGTGACATTAACACGTGTTAAAGACCCCATCGTTGCTTGTACTACTTTGGAGTTATAACAATCTACCGTATTTGTATTACAAATTAAATCTTGTACTCCATACCAATCGCATAGCCTAATAATAGTGCCTAAATTACCTGGGTCCCTAATAGCATCTAAGGCTATTTTTAAGCCATATTCTAAAGGTTGTCTATTTTGAGGTATTTTAAATAATGCTAATGCTGTATTAGGGTTTTTGAGAGATGTAATTCTTTTTAAATCGAACTCAGATATTTCTTGTATTTGATTATTACTCGCTTCAAAAACTAATTCGGTGGTATATAACGTTTCTAGTTCGTAGTCAGAATTTAAGAATTCGTTAATGCCTTTAACACCTTCTACTGTGAACAAATTTAACTGCTGCCTATATTTTTTTTGACCTAAACTTTTAATTAACTTTATTTGATTCTTTGATAACATTAAAATGTATTTACATTTGTTAGGTAAAACATCTATCACTACATTTTAGTGTCACAAAGAATAACTACTTTTAATATTCTATGTTATATTAATATGTAATAGAAGTTAGCGCATAAATACAAAGTAAACCTTTTTTGGACTAATATTTGTATTGCTTAATCAATATCAAAAAAAATGATAAACTTTTGAGTTTGCCACATCGCATTTCTTATTTTATAAAAAACCGAAGATTACTTTGCTGTTACTTAGCAGCAATAACTCTTGTTTTATCCCTAAACTCCTGCAGTACGGTTAAACGTATTAAAAAAGACAATTATTTAATAACAGAAAACACAATAATTGAAGATGGTAAAAAAAATAAAAATGACCGCATCAATAACATTATAATACAGAAAACTAATTCTGGGATGGGGGGATTTATCACTTTTCCATTAAAACTTCATATTTATAACCTAGCGCGTCCAAATATAGATTCTATTATTAATGCAAACATTCTAAGTGACTCTATAAAAGTGAAACGTAGAACTGCGTTACTTTCTAAAAAACAGTTTGATAAACAAATACAATCTAAACAAAGTTTTAATAGTTGGCTAAAACGGACTGGTGAACCACCTGTTTTACTAAATGAAGATATAACAATAAAAACAGCTACTAATCTTAAAAAATATTATTACAGTAAAGGTTGGTTTGATAACGAAGTAGACTACGATATAAAAAAAGACACTAATAGTCGCGCACAAGTCACCTATAAGGTTACTAAAAACAAGCCTTATATACTTGATTCTGTCACGCCTATTATTAGCACATCTGCTATAGACACACTATATGATGTATTTAGTAAATCTTCATTATTAAAAAAAGGGCAACAATACGATGAGGAAAACCTAGTAAACGAACGTGATCGAATTAACACCTATTTACGTAATGCTGGTTTCTATTATTTTAGCAAAGACTATATTAGATTTGTTACAGACACAATAGATACAAACTACAAAGTAAACACAGAACTAATAATTGTTAATCGCAGTATAAGAACTGATGATTCTACATTTACTGCACCTTTTAAAAGTTACAAAATAAAAGAGGTAAACATATTTACAGATGATAATTTTGAAAACCGATTTAAAGCTATCTCTGACACTACACAACACAATGGCTATAACCTCTACAGTAAAGACAAGCTACGTTTTAAACCAAAAGCACTAACCAATGCCATGTTTATTAATAAAGGTGACACCTATAGTGATATAGCACGTAGTAGAACATCTCGTTACCTTTATGATTTACAAATGTTTAAATCACCGAGTATTGTTTATGTAGAAAATGAAAGGGATACAACACTGACCGCAAATATTTTTTTAGAACCCGAAAAAAAATACGAACTAAGCTTTGATCCAGAAATATCACAAAGTAATATTCAAACTATTGGGTTTTCATTTAGTACAGGTTTAAAAATAAGAAACATATTTAGAGGAGCCGAAACCTTAGAAATTAGTGGTATTGCGGCTATTGGTTCTTCAAAAGAACCATTAGACACCGAAGATGCCTTTTTTGATATTAATGAATTTGGCGGAAATATTAGATTAACGATTCCACGTTTGTTCAGCCCTTTTAATACGGATAAAATTATTCCGAAATATATGTCGCCAAGAACAGTAATTAATCTATCAGCGACTAGTCAACAAAATATCGGATTGGACAAGCAAGCAATTTCTAGTATGTTTGGTTATAATTGGTTTCCATCAAAAACGGTTTCAAATAATTTAGAACTTTTTAATATTCAATTTGTAAAAAATCTTAATACCAGTAATTATTTTGGCGTTTACTCTAATTCATTCGACAGACTAGATAACATAGCAAGAAGCAGTAATTACATAAATAATGACGAAAGCCTAGAAATACCACCAAATAATTTTTCGGAAGCAGATATATTTATTGATGATGTACTAACTGGTAATACAAGTTTAAATCAAGATGATGACGATTTTGCTACAGTAAATAGCATAGATGAACGTAAAGAAAGACTAACAGAAAACAACCTTATATTTTCTACAAGTTTTGATTATAAAAAAGATAAACGTAGAGATATTTTTGATAATGATTTCTCTATTTTCAAATGGCGTGTCGAATTGGCAGGTAATTTATTATCCAATCTCTCTAGAGTTATTGGCTCGCCAGTAGACGAAAATGGTAACTACGATGTTTTTGGTGTTACGTTTTCTCAATATTTAAAGACCGAAATCGATTATATAAGATATTTAGATTTTGGACGAAAAAATGTTTTTGCATTTAGAACTTATGCTGGTATTGCTATACCTTACGGAAACTCAAATAGTATTCCGTTTGCCGAAAGTTTCTTTGCAGGTGGACCAAACGATAATAGAGCTTGGACAGCCTACAATCTAGGACCAGGAAGCTCTAAAACCACTAATGAGTTTAATGAAGCTAATTTTAAAATTCACTTAAGTGCAGAGCAACGTTTTAGCCTATTTGGTAATTTACGAGGAGCACTATTTGTAGATGCTGGTAATATTTGGAATGTATTAGACAACGTAGAAGAAGAAGCCGCAACATTTACTGGTTTTGATTCGTTAAAAGATATAGCAGTTGGCTCTGGCTTTGGTTTACGTTACGATTTCGATTTCTTTGTATTACGTTTCGATATTGGTTTAAAAACTTATGATCCATCTCAGGATACAGGTAACCGTTGGTTTAGAGATTATAACTTTAGAAATGCCGTTTATAATATTGGTATTAACTATCCATTTTAAGTTTTATCATTTTAGTTCCACTACAACGTTTTCGCTGTTTTATGAGGGTTCTACCTTTATAAATAGTTAAAAATTATGTATTTTTGAAGTATAAATTTCAACTTAGAAAACTATGAGTCATAATATTAAACCTGGAGTTGCCACAGGAAGAGAAGTTCAAAATATTTTTAAATTAGCTAAAGAAAAAGGGTTTGCCTTACCTGCAGTTAATGTTATTGGATCAAATTCAATAAACGGAGTTTTAGAAACTGCCAAAGCTCTAAACGCACCTGTTATTATTCAATTTTCTAATGGTGGTGGCCAATTTAATGCTGGTAAAGGCTTAAGTAATGAAAACCAAAAAGCAGCAATTGCTGGCTCTATTGCTGGCGCAAAACATGTACACCAAATGGCAGAGGCTTATGGAGTACCTGTGATATTACACACAGATCATTGTGCTAAAAAATTATTGCCTTGGATTGATGGTTTACTAGACGCTAGCGAATTACATTTTAAAGAAACTGGTAAGCCGCTTTATAGTTCTCATATGATAGATTTATCGGAAGAACCAATAGAAGAAAATATCGAAACATGCAAGAAATACCTAGAACGTATGAGCAAAATGGGTATGACTTTAGAAATAGAACTTGGTATTACAGGTGGTGAAGAAGATGGTGTAGATAATAGTGATGTAGATGCTTCTAAATTATACACACAGCCAGAAGAAGTCGCTTATGCTTACGAAGAATTAAGCAAAGTAAGTGACCAATTCACTATTGCAGCAGCTTTTGGAAATGTACATGGAGTTTACAGACCTGGTAACGTAAAGTTGACACCAAAAATCTTAAAAAACTCACAAGATCATATTTCAGAAAAATATGGTGTTGGTCATAATCATATAGATTTTGTATTTCATGGAGGATCTGGCTCTACGGTAGAAGAAATAAGAGAAGGTATTAGCTATGGAGTTATTAAAATGAATATTGATACAGATATGCAATACGCTTTTTTAACTGGTGTGCGTGATTACGTTCAAGATAAAAAAGACTACTTACAAACTCAAATCGGTAATCCTGATGGAGATGATGTACCAAACAAAAAATATTATGACCCACGTGTTTGGTTGCGTAAAGGCGAAGATGCTTTTGTTGCAAGACTTAAAAAAGCATTTGAAGATTTAAATAATGTAGATACTTTATAAAATATCTGATAAAAATTAAACTGCCCATTAGGACTTAAAATCTAAGTTTTAGTGGGTTTTTTTATACTTATAAAATCAATTTTAGAGATAAGGCTTTCAATTTTTGGCTTTAACCAAATAAGTATTAATTTTGTGCATCTTGCATTAGCAAAGAAACAACTAACTAAAACAACGATTTAAGATTTAAATAATCAGTAAATCGAAAATCTAAAAACCTATCCTAAGTGTCGCATTGGGCTTGCCTAAATGTACTATCAAAAGGATACTAAACCTAATTACACATGGCTTGGTTTAAAAGAAAAGATAAAGGTATACATACCTCTACTGAGGAAAAAAAAGACACACCTAAAGGTCTTTGGTATAAATCTCCAACAGGAAAAATAATTGACACCAAAGAATTAGAACAAAATCATTATGTAAGTCCAGAGGACGGCTATCATGTTAGAATTGGTAGTAAAGAATATTTTGAAATTCTTTTTGATGATAATAAATTTAAGGAGCTTGATGCTAACTTAACATCAAAAGATCCTCTAAAATTTGTAGATACTAAAAAATATCCGGACCGTTTAAAAGCAGCGCAAGCAAAAACAAATCTAAAAGATGCTGTGCGTACAGCTGTTGGTAAATCTAATGGCAAAGATTTAGTAATTGCCTGTATGGATTTTAGTTTTATTGGTGGTTCTATGGGAAGTGTTGTAGGTGAAAAAATAGCTAGAGCCGCTGATTATGCACTTAAGAAAAAGACACCCTTAATGATTATTAGTAAATCTGGTGGAGCGCGTATGATGGAAGCAGCATTATCATTAATGCAACTTGCTAAAACTTCGGTAAAACTAGCACAATTAGCAGATGCTGGTATACCATACATATCACTATGTACAGATCCAACAACTGGTGGTACAACAGCCTCATTCGCTATGTTAGGTGATATTAATATCTCAGAACCAGGCGCTTTAATTGGCTTTGCTGGACCAAGAATTGTTAGAGATACGACAGGTAAAGAATTACCAGAAGGTTTTCAAACTTCAGAATTTTTATTAGAGCATGGATTCTTAGATTTCATTACCCATCGTAAATATTTAAAGGATAAAGTAAATTTATATATTGATTTAATTACAAATCAACCTTTAAGAACTTTATAATAACAGATAAAAAAGAGATGAAATTTCATCTCTTTTTTTGTTATATCTTTATATTCAGTAAATTTAATTGTTATGAAAAATTTAAAATACATTACAAGTCTGTTTTTTGTGCTAATAACTTTAGTGTCTTGTAAAAAAGAAGATGCCTTTACTTTTAGAACAGTTACCGATGATTTTTCTACTACTTCAAACTTTAGTGTCTTAGATATATCATCTGAAATGACACAAATAAATAACTCTACAATTTTAGATATTTCTTCAAATCAAGATATATTAGATAACCAGTCATTGGTTATTGATGCAAATATTAATTCACTAACCTATCAAATTACTAATTTCAGTGGTAATACTGAAACTAAACTATCTAACCCTTCTATAATAATTGGTGGTGTTAGAATTGAAATTGACGACATAAACCTTGAAGAAGCAAGCAATAACAATACTATTTTTGAAGTCTATAATGGCTTTTTACTAAATAATAGTAGCGAGGTCTTTAGAAACACTACAGAAACTGTTGTTTTAGTAACTGGTGCAATTAACAACTCTCCTGTAAGTTTTGATATAACAGTTAGTATTAATCTTTCGGTGACCATAGATAACTTATAATTCTAAAGTCATAGAAAACTAATTTAATCTCAATAAAATCAGATAAATAATTTTAGAAGTTTAATACTACTAAACGGTTTAGTCTAAACAAATAGCTCATGCTTTTTTTGATGTTTTGTAATATCTGCAAATTGCAAAATCATCCCTAGTTTACCTTCATTAAAATAAACCAATGAGACACATATCAAAATCCAAAATTATAGAACCATCCTTATGAAAACAGCATAGTTCAATACGGTATTTGTCAATATGTCCATTAATAAGTTTTTCGTGTTTCTTTTCGTGTTCACCAAGATCTTCAATAAACACAATATTATTAATATCTATATTAAAGAGCTCTGCTATTGAATAAGCAAAAATATCGCAACACTATCATTAATCTTTAGCCAATTCCCATCCATACTTACAACAGCAATACCATTGTCTTTGTTATTAAAAATAAGATCTAAGACATCATTGATATTAGAAAGTTCTTGTTGAGTTCGTAACGCTTTCATCCATTATAAGTTTAACTATTAAAAACTTTTAATTTACCGAAGGGGAAACTTTAATTAAAACGTTGAAATACAGATTAAAAGTTATGAAAAAAATATACAAATTGCAAAAAAACCCTATATTTGCCGCTTGAAAGAAAAACTTTCATTGTACATAACAATCATTTACAATAATATTAGAATGTATTTATCAAAAGAAGCAAAAGAAGAACTCTTCGCAAAACACGGTAAAGGAAAAAACGATACTGGTTCTGCAGAAGGACAAATCGCCATATTTACTCAAAGAATTGAGCATTTAACTGGCCATTTAAAAAACAATCGTAAAGATTACAATACAGAACGTGCGTTAGTTATTTTAGTAGGTAAAAGAAGAAGCTTACTAGATTACTTAACTAAGAAAGATGTCTTAAGATATCGTGCGATAGTAAAAGAATTAGGATTAAGAAAATAATCTCAATAATAAAGACCACGCATAACAGCGTGGTTTTTTGTTATATAACAACTCGATTTTGGACGAGTATAAAAACCAAAATTGAAGAAGCTAGATTCTTAAATTAGGTTTAAGACTAACGGTTTTTCATTGGTCACACAACAACTACTACACAACAACACAACGACCATTGTTTAACAGAGTTCTAATAGGATTGTTACGAACTAGAATTAAAAAAAATTATGATTCCAAAAGTATTTAAAGAGGTCATAGACCTTGGAGATGGTAGAGAAATTACTATCGAAACCGGAAAATTAGCAAAGCAGGCACATGGTTCTGTTGTTGTTACATCGGGAAAATGTATGATGTTATGTACAGTTGTTTCCAACTACGAACAAAAAGATCTAGGTTTTTTACCATTGACGGTAGATTACAGAGAGAAATTTGCAGCTGCAGGTCGTTACCCAGGTGGTTTCTTCAAAAGAGAAGCAAGACCAAGTGATGGTGAAGTATTAACTATGCGTTTAGTGGATCGTGTTTTACGTCCATTATTCCCAAAAGATTACACCGCAGAAACGCAAGTGATGATACAGCTAATGTCTCATGACGAAAACGTTATGCCAGATGCTATGGCTGGTTTAGCAGCATCAGCAGCTATTCAATTATCAGATTTCCCATTTGAGTGCGCTATCTCTGAAGCTAGAGTTGGTCGTGTGAATGGTGAATTTGTAATCAA
>NZ_DEXW01000037.1:109348-109728 GCF_002364335.1 Winogradskyella sp. UBA3174
GAAGGTGAAATGGATGAGATTTCTGAAGAAGAAATGGCTGACGCTATTAAGTTTGCTCATGAAGCTATTAAAGTTCAGTGTGCTGCTCAATTAAGATTGGCAGAAGCATTTGGAAAAAAAGAGGTTCGTGAATATGAAGGTGACAGACAAGAAGAAGATTTAGCCAAGAAAATTCATGACATGGCTTATGATAAAGTGTATGCTATTGCAAAAGCTGGATCTGCTAAACATGAAAGAAGTGCTGCATTTAAAGACATAAAAGAAGCTATTAAAGCGTCATTTTCTGAAGAAGAAATGGCAGATTACGGTGGTTTAGTTTCTGATTATTACCGTAAAGCTGAAAAAGCTGCCATTAGAGATTTAACCTTAAATGAAGGGTT
>NZ_DEXW01000037.1:109965-110195 GCF_002364335.1 Winogradskyella sp. UBA3174
AATTTCTATTTACATTATAACTTCCCTCCTTTTTGTACAGGTGAAGCTAGACCAATTCGTGGCACCTCTCGTAGAGAAGTTGGACATGGTAATTTAGCACAACGTGGTTTAAAAGGTATGATTCCTGACGATTGCCCTTACACAGTACGTATCGTATCTGAAGTATTAGAATCTAACGGTTCTTCTTCTATGGCTACTGTATGTGCAGGAACTATGGCTTTAATGGATGC
>NZ_DEXW01000037.1:110429-110842 GCF_002364335.1 Winogradskyella sp. UBA3174
TTAGGAGATATGGATTTTAAAGTGACTGGTACTGCAGATGGTATCACAGCTTGCCAAATGGATATTAAAGTAAAAGGATTATCATATGAGATTTTAGTTAACGCGCTTAAACAAGCACGTGCTGGTCGTTTACATATCCTAGAGAAATTGACAGATACAATTGCTACACCAAATGCAGATGTTAAAGAGCATGCACCTACAATGGTAACAAGACGTGTTCCTAACGAATTCATTGGCGCCTTAATTGGACCTGGTGGAAAAGTGATTCAGGAAATGCAAAAAGAAACTGAGACTAC
This sequence comes from Winogradskyella sp. UBA3174, assembly GCF_002364335.1. Classification (GTDB taxonomy): domain Bacteria; phylum Bacteroidota; class Bacteroidia; order Flavobacteriales; family Flavobacteriaceae; genus Winogradskyella. The sequence continues at coordinate 110,726 of NZ_DEXW01000037.1, forward strand.
TATCGTTATTAACGAAGATCCAGTGACTGAAGAAGGTATCGTAGAGATTTTAGGTGTAGGACGCGTAGGTATTGATGCTGTAATGGCAAAAATTGACTCTATCTTATTTAAACCTAC
>NZ_DEXW01000037.1:111016-174984 GCF_002364335.1 Winogradskyella sp. UBA3174
GTTGGTAGCGTTTACGAAGTAAAAGTTATTAAGATGTTAGATTTTGGTGCGGTTGTAGAATATATGGATGCTCCAGGAAACGAAGTCTTATTACACGTAAGTGAATTAGCTTGGGAACGTACTGAAAATGTATCTGATGTGGTTAACATGGGAGATGTATTTGATGTGAAGTATTTTGGACAAGATCCAAGAACGCGTAAAGAGAAAGTATCTCGTAAAGCAATCTTGCCAAAACCAGAAGGTTATGTTGCAAGACCACCAAGAGATGATAAACGTCCTAGCGGACGTGATAACAGAGGTAGTAGAGATAATCGTGGACGTGATAATCGTCGTGATGATCGCAAACCAAGAGAAGATAAAAAAGAAGAATAATTCTTTTTGAATCTATAAATTTACTAAAGCCTGTTTCAAAATTTGAAACAGGCTTTTTTTTATATATTTATAGAAAATCATAATTTTAAACCTAATGATTTAAATTTTAAGGTCAAAAAAACGGTAAAGGACTTACATACAACTATTGCCAAAAGTATTTTCCCTTTATTAAAAAATTATCTATATGGGATAATAGTAACATAAGACTTACTTTATCCTAACCTATTTAAAAGATATGAGTAATAAACGTTACTATATAACACGTTAATCAACGTATGAATACACAATCAAAAAAGAACAAATCAATGAATAAATTATTTATAATTTTAGCTTTATCTATTTTTTCCATAAACTCATTTGCTCAGGATATATCTGGTAATTGGATTGGAATATTAGAAATACAAGGGACTGAATTAGACTTTGGCTTTAACTTAGTTAAGAATGGAGATAACTATAAAACAACTATGAACGTGCCAAAGCAAGGTCTGATTAATACAAAAGTGGAGATGACTACTTTTCTCGATTCTGCTCTAACTATTTCTCATCCAGCTTTAAAAATGGAATATCAAGGCCGTTTAAATCAACTAAATGAAATTACTGGTAAAATAAGCCTTGCCGGAAACACTTTCCCTATGAATATAAAAAAAGGTAAAATAGAAATCAATAGACCTCAAGAACCTAAAACACCTTTTGATTACTATTCCGAAGATTTGACTTTCCTAAATGAAAAGGCTAAGATAACGTTATCGGGAACATTAACTTTACCTAAGGAAAAAGGGAATTTTCCTGTTGCAATAATTATTAGTGGAAGTGGCCCACAAAATAGAGATGGCGAAATGTTCGGTCATAAACCATATTTAGTAATAGCAGACTTTCTAACAAAAAATGGTGTTGGAGTATTGAGGTTTGATGAAAGAGGTGTTGGAAAATCAGAAGGCGATTTTAAAACTGCCACGATTAAAGATTTCTCATCTGACATAAATTCTGCGATAAATTATTTAAAAAATAGAGATGACATTAATTCTTCAAAAATAGGTTTAATTGGTCACAGTATTGGTGGCATTATAGCACCTAAAGTTGCGTCAGAAAATACTGATGTAAATTATATTGTTCTTTTAGCAGGACCTGGAATTAATGGAGATAAACTAATGCTTTCACAAAAAGCAGCACTCGAAAGAATTATGGGATTAAACGAAATGCAAATAGCACAAGGGCAAGATTTAGTTAAAGGTGCTTATGATATTATTGTTAATTCAGATTTAGACACTACCACTTTAAAAGATTCTTTAAATTCTTTCTATACTAATAAGTATGGCAATCTATTGCCTAAAAATCAAAAAAACGCGCTGGTTAATCAAATAACTGGATATGAAATAGTAAGTCTAATTAAATCTAAACCAATTATTTATCTATCTAAAGTTAAATGTGCAGTATTAGCTCTAAATGGGAGTAAAGATTTTCAAGTTCCCGCAAAAGAAAATTTAGGAGCAATTAAAAAAATATTAGAAGAAAATGGAAATAATAATGCAAAAACTATTGAATTAGAAAATTTAAATCATCTATTTCAAGAATGCAAAACTGGCGCATTAAGTGAATATTCTCAAATAGAACAAACTATTTCGCCAGCAGTTCTTCAATTAATTACTGATTGGATCAAAGAGCAAACGAAATAAATACGTTGGCTAACAGTATATAATTTGTTGCTAGAATCTGTTTAATGATTACCATGAAAATTCTGACGAATTTCTTTCACGCAGTCCCTTTTTACTATCTTAGTGCTTAGTAAAAAACCATATACCAAACGTTGTGTTTCATTATGACCAACCACTAACCAAATGATAAAATTCTTTAGAAGAATACGCTACAACCTTATGGAAGCAGGTAAAACAGGCAAATACCTTAAATACGCCATTGGTGAAATTGTGCTCGTCGTAATCGGAATTTTAATTGCGCTATCAATTAATAATTGGAACGAAAACAGAAAATATTCTATTGAAGAAAAAGCAATTTTGTCAAGTTTATTAGAAAATTTAAATCTGTCAAAAACACAATCTGAATTATTAATCTCTGATGAAATTGCACTAAAACAAAGTCTGATACGAATTCTTGGTATTGCTTCTAATAATGCTAAACTCACCTCTCAAATAATTCCTGATTCAATTTTTAAAAGTGCAGTTTGGGACTTATATAGCGACCTGCCAACTTTTAACGCATATAATAATTTAAAAAGCACTAATAAATTGAGCTTAATTAAGAATCAAAAAATAAATGAAAAGTTTACGGAATTGGAATTTCGCCTAAATAAACTCAGAAATGCTCTTGACGACAGATTGAGCGTACATCAAATCCGTGTAGATAATATATTGGAAAAAGATATTAATTTTATTCCTTTATTAAAATCTAACGTTCCAAATATTAATATTGAAAATGAGTCAAAAAATAATTATTACCAGTTACTAGGAGTTAAAAGAATAAGAAATCTACTAGGCATGAAATTATCATTTACCCAAGATGCAATTGATTTTAGAGAAAATCTCGATGAAGAAATTAAGGGTTTAATGATTTTAATAGAAAACGAATTAAGCGAAAGAGAATAACGAAAGCACAACATGCGTATATGACAAATAAAAAAACACGCTAATTGTTTTTTAAATATCTAAATTTTCATGTTTAATTAAAAACACTAAATCTTCTTAAAATTTACTTTTTTAATAGAATAATTCCACTTTATCAATTAATTTAGGCCACACAAGTCTTTGATTTTAAATAATTACACAAAAAAATTATATTGCTTGTAACATTTTAATGTTTTTGTACGTATAATAAAAGCAGCATGTTGTTGCTGAGACATTGCACAAATCCTAAAATTAAATGAGACAACTTAAAATTACCAAGCAGGTTACCAATAGGGAAACTGCATCATTGGATAAATATTTGCAAGAAATTGGCAAAGTAGATCTTATTACTGCAGATGAAGAAGTAGAATTAGCGCAACGTATTAAAGCTGGTGATCAACTTGCTTTAGAGAAATTAACTAAAGCTAACCTGCGTTTTGTTGTATCTGTAGCAAAACAATACCAAAACCAAGGGTTAACATTACCAGATTTAATTAATGAAGGTAACCTAGGTTTAATTAAAGCTGGTCAACGTTTTGATGAAACTCGTGGTTTCAAATTTATATCTTATGCTGTTTGGTGGATTAGACAATCTATCTTACAAGCATTAGCAGAGCAGTCTCGTATTGTACGTTTACCGTTAAACAAGATTGGGTCTATTAACAAAATAAATAAAACCTTTGCCTTTTTAGAGCAAAGCCATGAGCGACCACCTTCACCAGAAGAAATCGCTAAAGAATTAGATATGACCATTAACGATGTTAAGGAGTCATTAAAAAATTCTGGTCGCCACGTAAGTATGGATGCACCTTTAGTTGAAGGTGAAGACTCTAACTTATACGATGTTTTACGTAGTGGTGAGTCACCAAATCCTGATAGAGACTTATTACATGAATCTTTACGCACAGAAATAGAGCGTGCGTTAGAAACTTTAACACCTCGTGAAGCAGATGTTATTCGTTTGTATTTTGGTTTAGCAAGCGAACACCCAATGACCTTAGAAGAAATTGGAGAAACATTCGATTTAACACGCGAACGTGTAAGACAAATTAAAGAAAAAGCAATTCGTAGGTTAAAGCATACCTCACGAAGTAAGATATTAAAGACATATTTAGGTTAGGTTTTTGTATATTTAACGACCAAACCAATAAAGGCAACAACAGTTACAAAACATAACTGTTCGTTTTTTGATTGATGAAAGAACCCACGGCTGATTACCGTGGGTTCACTTTTTATAATATCTTAAGGCTTCAAAAACTAAAGAAACTTCATTTTTTATTTACCTTTGTTATTACAATTAAAAACTTAAAAAATGGCTTCAAAATTAATTGCACCCTCAATGTTAGCTGCCGATTTCGGCAATCTTCAACGTGATACAGAAATGGTAAATAACAGTGATGCTGATTGGTTTCACATCGATGTTATGGATGGCCACTTTGTGCCAAACATATCTTACGGCATGCCTATTATTGCTGCAATTAAAAAGCATGCTACAAAACCATTAGACGTCCATTTAATGATTGAAAAGCCTGAGCGCTATATTGAAGAGTTTGCCAAAGTTGGTGCAGATATTATAACTGTACATTATGAATCTACAGTACATTTACACAGAACATTAAGACAAATTAAAGATGCTGGATGTAAAGCAGGTATCGTTTTAAATATTACGACTCCACTTACTGTTTTAGAAGATATACTTCCTGAATGCTATATGATTTTATTAATGTCTATAAATCCTGGTTTTGGAGGTCAAAAGTTTGAAGATATCACCTATAAGCGGGTAAAAAATCTTCGTAAAATGATTGATGACCAAGGTTTAGACACACGAATAGAAATTGACGGAGGTGTAACTGATAAAAATATTAAAAAACTTGTTGAAGCAGGTGCTGATACTTTCGTAGCAGGTAGTCACGTATTTAAAAGTGATAATCAAATAGAAACAATTAAGGATTTAAAAAACTTAGCTAATTCATAATAAAAAACCGCAATTTGGCGGTTTTTTATTTAGTATTGGTCAATCAAATAATTGATAAGATCTGTAGTAGTAACTATTCCTACCAAAATTCCATCATCTACAACTGGCAAAGCATGAAACTCTTTTATAGCTAGAATTTTAGCGACCTGTTTAATTGAGGTTTGTGAATCTACTGTAGTTACGTTTTTAACCATAACCTGATCAATTGTAAACATATTGTAGACTAAGGTGTCTACATCTTTCTCAGACTCGTCAACTGCGTCAGCAAAACTAATACGTAGTAAGTCAGTATAACTTAACATACCAATAATAACGTCTCCAGATACTACGGGAATATGTCTAATTTTATGACGTTTAAATAATAATTCTGCACGCTCTAAATCATCTGTTCTATTAAGGGCTATAAGTTCTTTAGACATTATAGTGCTTACTGGTGCTCTCTGTTTCATAATATGAAGATTTTAAATTCAATATTAAAATTACGAGATATCATCTACATATCATATGATAAAAGTCATGTTGATATAAAGAAGTTCACTTATAAATCAAGCCTTAGCACCATAGCCGTAGCCATAGCCATAATTATAGCTATAACCATAAGATTTACTAGCACCTACTCCATTGACTACATAGGCCATGTTTTTAAGCTTACCCGTTTCATGTAAGTCTTTAGAATAATTTAGTAAGTTCTTTTCAGTAAAATTAGCACGTACTATGTAAATTGTAGCATCTGCTAATTGAGAGATTAGCATTGTATCTGTAACTAATATAGTAGGAGCTGTATCTACTATAATATAGTCGTAATCTTGTTTTGCTTCTTCTATTAAATCTTTAAAACGACCGTTAGTTAAGAGATTTGCTGGATTTGGTGGAATACTACCTGAAAGTATAATATGGTGATTGGGGTGTTTTTCGAAACCTGAAATTAAAGCATCTCTCCAATTATAATTAACATCATGTAAATAATTAGATAAACCTGGTTTTTGCTTATCTTGTTTTATATGATTATGTATTTGAGGGTTTCTTAAATCTGTACCAATTAACAATACCTTTTTATTAATACTAGATAACGCTAAAGATAAATTAACGCTTACATAAGTTTTACCCTCTCCCTTAATTGTAGACGTACAATAAATAACTTTTCCTTTTTCTTTTTCTTGGTTCTTAATAGGTAATATGTAATCTACATTAGCACTTAATATTCTAAAAGATTCTGCTAATACAGAACGATCATTTGGATCATCAAATAATTTTGTATCTGCTTTCTTAATTTCTGGGATTTCTGCTATTACTGGTATATCTATTTTTAAAGCAGTAATATCTTCCTTACTGTGCAGTTTTGTATCTAACATAAACATTAAGTACAAAACACCAAAAGGAATTAATAGACCTCCTAAAAGTGCGCCTGCATAAACAATATTAGACTTCGGTGATATAGGCTGAGAACCAGACAACGCATTCTCAACAACTTTAATACTAGGCTCTGTAATAGCTAAATTTATGGCAGCTTCTTCTCGTTTTTGTAATAATAACAAATAAATACTCTCTTTTATTTTTTGCTGACGATTTATTGCTAATAATAATTTTTCTTTTTTCGGGATTTGAGAAACCTGTCCTCTAAATCTGTTATTACGCGATTGTAGTTGTGACTGTGATCCTTTTAACTGATTAACATAAGCATTTAAAGATCTATTAATATTATTCTTTAAAACGGATATTGTTGTTTCTGCTAATTTTACAGAAGGGTTATTTTTACCAGCACTACTCTTAAGCTTATCTAAACTTAAAACTGTAGAATTATATTCATTAATAAGGTTATTTATGCTATTATTATCTAAACCAATATCTGCAGGTATTAAGCCATAGCTAGCGTCTTTTGTTATGGCATTGTTTAAATCTTTAGCTAATGCTAATTGACTATTAATTCTAAAAACCTCTTCCCCAGACTGTGTGCGTTGCTCAAGTCCTATTTCTGCATCAACAGCTAAATCCACAACGTTATTTCGTTGTTTAAAATCTTGACGACCTACCTCAATAGAATCTAATTCTTGCGCTAAATAACGAAAACGATCTTCAACAAAATCTAAAGTTCGTTTTGACACTAATTGCCTATCCTTAATACCATCTTTATTAAACGTATCTACAAGTGTATTAATTATTTTTTCAGAAATTTGTACACTCTCCCCTTTTATACTCAATTGTAATAAATCACTCTGATCACCAATAGCTTCAACCTCAACTTTTGCTTTCAAAGCAAATGCGGCATTTTTAATAGATTGAAAATGAACTAAAAACGTTTTGTCCTCAATCTCTTCAAATGGCATTGACGCATCATATCGTATTTGAAATGGTAAACCATGCTCTTGAGTGTATGAATTATGGTTTTGAAAATCATAAGTTTTTTCTGAATTGATATTAGAAACCGTAAACTTAGACTTACTAACTACAATCTTATACCCCAAATTATTTATAATACTATCTGATTTTATAAGTTGCTCAAATTCGAATGGTAGAAATTCTAATGGTGAAGTTTGTATCGTACCTTCTTCATAAAATTTTGTATTGAGATTCAATTTGCGTACAACACGCTCAACAATAAGGTAAGATGTTAAAATCTCAATTTCATTTTCAAGATTAATGTTCTTCCGTTTTATAATAAAAGCTGATGTTGGCAACTCTAAACCGTCAGATTCATCTAAAACTTTAATCTTAGCTGTCGTCTGATAAATTTTTGGAGCGTATCTAAGATAAATATAAGCACTAATTACTGTTACAATAACTGTAAAAACAAACCAAGGCCAATAGCGGAGGTATTTTGTAACTTCACGTTTTATGTCAATACTATTATCGTCATCCATAAACGCTTTAATATCCTTAAAAGAGCTATCCATATTATCGAGACAATAAAATTGTTATACTTAATACTAAAGAAGCTATTGTTAATACTGTACCAACATCTCCAATAAAACCGGCTCTTTTAACCTGAGGGTTATTTGGGTTTACAACAATAACATCATTAGGTTTTATAAAATAGAATTCACTATTCATAAATTCAACCGAAGTCAAATCGATATGTGTTATTTTTCTAACGCCATCTACTTCGCGCGTTATTAAAACATCATCACGCTTTCCATTTATAGTTAAATCATTAGCGTAACCTAAAGCTTGTAATACTGTAATATTTTGTTCTGTAAAGTTGTAAGTCCCTGGTTGATTAACTTCCCCTAAGATGGTAACCTTAGCATTTATAAGGCGTACATTAACTGATGCATCGTTTAATTGATCACCTGATTTTAATAGGTTTTTTATATCTATAGCTAACTGCTCTGTCGATTTATTAGCCGTAGATATTTCGCCTAAAACAGGAAATATAATTGTACTTTTTATGCTTACCAAGTACCCATCTAATTGTAGTAATTGAATATTTTGATTCTGAACTGCTTGCGAAAAGTTTTTGTTATAAAGAAGAGCGGCTTCTGGAACAGCGCTTTCTACAGTAATTTTTAAAATATCGTTAGGTTGAATTGTAGAATTAGAATAGCTCAACTTTTTACCATTTAAGCTTTCTGCATCTTGCATGTATAATATATCTTTTTTAGAAGTGCAAGAACTAATCAGTACAAACAATAATAAACCCTTGATTTTCAATTTCATTTAACTGCATTTATATAGAACAAATATAATGGCATTTACAGTAATCGCAAAGTAATACAGATAATTAAGCACTTGTACTATGTCAATATTTTCTTAAAAAGAAACGGTAAATAATATAATAAGGAACCATAAATCATCAAACAAATGATTTGGTTATTTAGATGAAGTTGTAAAAGATTAAATGCAATTGCTATGATAACAAGGTTAATTGCTACAATAATTAACGCTGTAGCCTTATGACTAAAACCAACGTTGATAAAGCGATGATGTATATGGTTTCTATCTGCTTTAAATGGACTTGTTTTGTGGATCACAATTCTAATAAAGAATATACGCAACGTATCAATTAAAGGATAAAACAACAAGGCGAACGCTAAGGCTGGCGAAGCTCTGTAGTAATTAGAGTCTAAATCTGTTTGGGCCATATTAATAAAACTAATTGTGAAAAAAGCCAATAAAAATCCAACAATCATTGAGCCTGTATCACCCATAAATATCTTATTCTTGTTTGAAAAATTTAATCTTAAGAATGCGATTAAAGCTCCACTTAAGGCTATGGCTATTGTCGCTAAACTTAGATCATTTGCACTGACAAAAAGATATACAAACGTACCACTAACAGCTAATGCAAAACTACCTGCTAGTCCATCTACTCCATCTATAAGATTGTAAGCATTTATAATAAGAATATACACAAATAAGGTAAAAATAATAGAAAGCCAATACGGGAGTACGTCTATATCTAAAATGGTAGAAAAGCCAATAATTCTGGTATCAGTAAATATAATCAGTAAAGCCGATGCTAATAACTGACCTCCAAATTTTTTCCCAGCTGATAGTACTGTTAAATCATCTTTTAAACCTAAGAAAAATAAGATGGTTAAACCACCCATAATTAAAAGTAAAACTTTAGTATTTAAAAAAGCACCCACTAATGTCATTACAACAATTAAGCTAAAAAATATACCTACACCTCCTAAAGTTGGTGTTTTATTAGAATGCAAACTACGGCTATCTGGCTCATCCATAAGATGCTTTTGTTTAGCAACATATAGTATCGTCGGAAAGGTTTGAAATGCAATAATAAAACCCAAAACAAATGCAGCGATTAACCACGCAACAACATTGTTTTCTGGTGAAAAATTATCGAATAATGTTTTAATCATTTAGGGTTAATTTAAAACATTTTAAGGGAATGTTTAATGTACAAATTAAATTCTCAAACGTGCTATATACCCAAAATTGTGGATTAATAACAAAATAAATTAATTAGCAGTCTTTTAATATTTGTTTAAATGTAAGTTAATAAAAAAACGTAACAAATGAATTTGGCGTTTAATTCTAGAAGGTTGTTTCACTAATCTATAAGCCCATTCTAAATTATTTTTTACCCACCATTGGGGAGCACGCTTCACATTACTTGTGTAAACATCAAAACTTCCTCCAAGACCTTGATAAACTGCTATGTGGTGTTTTTGAATACGTTCCATTAACAATTCTTGCTTAGGTGATCCCATTGCTATAAAAACAACATCTGGTTTGTGTTTAACAATATCTTCTATCAACATTTCTATCTCGTCATCAGTCTTTAAGTAACCATCTCTGTAGTTACAAATAGTTATGCCTTCAAAGTCTGATTTCAATTTTTGAACAGTGGTATTGATAACGTCTTGTTTACCACCAACCAGATAAAATGATTTTGACTTGTAATAGGTTTCGATGACATCTAACCACAATTCACAACCTGGAATTTTAACGGTAGATTTATAGCCCTTTTTCTGCAAAGCCCAAACGGCTCCGATACCATCAGGATAACCTAGATTTCTGTTAATTATAGTGCGACTTTCATCCGTAGCATGTAATATTTTTTCTGCATTAACAGCCACCATAATTTTGTGATGCTTTACCGCATAACTTATTAACTGTTCTCTAGAATTAGGAGCGTACGTTTTGACACCATTTAAAATTTCAAATTTCATCTTCAGCGTTTTCTGATTCAAAAAAATAATGAGCCATGGCATTAAACATAAAGGCATTACTCCAACGCATATAAGATATTTTCGAACTTACACCACGCTTTAGTTGATAATAGAAATAACCATTTTTGTGTTGCATATTATCTACCGTCCAGTTTAATACTTTACTAAATAACACTTTATGATTATTGAATACATTCAGTTTTGAGGCTGTGACCATTACTTGCCCAGGACAATGAATATCTATAGGGTATGTTTTATTATGATAATATTTCGGCATGCCATTAGCTTCAAAAAAGTTATCTATGTAATAAGACCAACCTTTATCTATATATTTTTGAAAAGAATCGTCTTCTGTGTTTTTCTGGTACGTTTCAATAGCATCTAAATTAAACCCTGTGTGAAAACTATCTTTCCATGATTGTATTTTTAACAAACCGTAGATCCAAGACCCATCTTCTTCTTGCAACTGACATGCAGCTGTAACTGCCTTTTTAGAAGCTTCAAAATGAGATTTATTTTTTGTGTATTTGTAAGAATAACTCAAAATTTTAGCTCCCAATAATGAGGCATTAATAACCGTATTATTACCATCATTAACGCTGTAAGAAAACAAAAAACCGTCTTTACATGGCGTGCGCGATAAATCATTCATTACAAAATCAGCAGCAGACAATGCTATTTTCAAAACAAACGCATCTTTTGTTATTTCATAGCTTTCAATTAAAGCTTCTACACAAAAACAAGTGGCGACAACAGTTGGAGTATTTTTTTTGAATAAAAATAAGCGTCGCGCTTGCCAATCAAAATTATAGCCCCAACATGCACCAGAATACCCTTCCGATTGCATATCTAAAAGCAATTGTGTTAGTGTATTGATATGTTCTAAAATATTTTCTTTAGAACCAAAATTTTCATTTCCTTTTTCAGCAACTTTATAGAGTTTACAATAGCCCAATAAAAGGAGACCAACACCTTTAGAATTATGTCCTTTTGGTACTAATAATAGCTTTCTGAAGTTTACAGGACTTTTTTTAAAGCCTTGAATCCAAGCCCATCGTGCAACATCCCAATGCTTAAATGGTAAAGCTTGAAATACTTTAGAATTCATAGCGTCATAAGGATCCCAACCTTTAAAGTTTTCGGCTTCGCAGTAGGCTTTGAGTTTTATGAAGGAATTAGATGTTTTAGACATCGGATAATATTTTCTCAATTTCAATTGCTACTTTTGATGCCATAAAATTTGCTTTAGAATATTTATGATTATAATATCCGATTTCCTTACATTTTTGAGGATTTGTGAGTAAATGTATGAGTTTTTTAGCATAATCATCTGGATTCAGACTTTCTATTAAATACCCCATTTTACTTTTTTCGAAAAAATCAATTAATCCTCCTACAGGTCTTGATACAATAGGCAAACCAAATGCCATAGCTTCAAGAACAGAAGTGGGCATACCTTCACTATGAGAAGGAAGAATATATATTGAAGCTTTAGAAAACGTTTCGATTAAATCATTACCAGAAATATCACCTAAAAAAACAACATCTTGAATGTTTTTATCTAACACAAACTTTTTTGCTAAGTTCAATTTAGAACCCTCACCAGCGATTGTAAGTGTTGCCTTAGAGAATTGAGATTTAACAGTTGAATAGGCTTCTAACGTTATAAATATGCCTTTGTAGGTTTCTATCCGTGTAAGAAAAAGAATATTATAATTCCATACCTTTAAATTAAAATCGAATTGATTTAATAAGTTATCATTTACTTTAGTTGTTGCTAGACAAATAGGCTTAGTAATTCCCCATTTTATTAAATCCATTTTAAATGCATGAGCTAAAACTATTAAGTTATCTGCTTGATTAAAAGATCTACTAAAAAATTTTGAATTTATATTTAATTCACCAACCATATCGTTTGACCAGCCATGAAAAAAAACAATCGTTTTAATTTTAAATCGCTTAGCAATCCTTAAAAATAAAATATCTCTTTTTATTGCTGTTTTACCCAACGAAGGGTTTAGTATTATAGCGTCATATTTACCAAAAGCACATAAAAATATAAATTCAAAATAATCAAAAACCAACCATATAGGACCAGGTACACCTTTACGACCACCAACGAAATTGTATATTACGTTTTGTGACCAATAGGGTTTTAGTCCCTTGTAATGGTTTGCGACTCCGCCTAAAATAGAAATATCAGGAGTATTAATCAGAATCTTCATTTCACAGCCTTGTTTTAAACTTTTACTAGCGTTATAATCACACCGTACATTGTTAAATTTAATTATAAATCTTCACACATATCGTTTTAGTTGTATGAAATAAACTGATTTTAAAACTATCGAATTTAATAGTTTTAAAAACTTTTGTTGATAATAGAAATTCATCTTAAAGATGAAAGACGCTAAACTAATAAAAAACAATCTTTTTGGGTTTAAACAACTTTATTATTCAATATATTTTTGCCAAACCCCTACCATTTTACATATATTTTCAGAAAAAGAACCATTATCATTTACACAGAATCTAGGTACTTGAAAATGATTAATAGTTTTGGTACTATTGATGTGTTTTGGAACTGTAGTAAAAGCTAACTTAATATTATTATTATTTAAAAAGGGAGCTTCTCTTTCGTCAAAATCTCCATTTGGATATGCGAAAAAAGCAACCTCATCAACAATCCAATTTTTCAATTCACTCGAGCCCTCCGTAATCTCATAGTTTAACTCGTCAATTTCACATCTATTAGTTATAGGATGATTTACTGTGTGATTACCAATTGTAACAGATTCAAATTTTGAAATTCTTATAACATCTTCCTTAGTCATCGCTTCTCTTGGTAATTCTATGTTTTTTTTAAGCTTTTGTACTAATTGCTTTCTTTTAATATTTGGTAAATTCTTAGAAGCTTGAACGGAAATATTCTTATGATTATTTTTATTATTTTCTTTTATGTAAGACCACCAAAACGCACCATTTTTTACAGGTTCTGTAGCAATGAAGATTGTTAAAGGAATTTGTAATTTTGTTACTATTGGCATAATGTTTTCAATATTATCTTTCCAACCATCATCAACTGTTATGCATACTGCACCGTTTTTAATTACTTTTTTATTTTTTAAAACATTATATAAATCATCAGTCGAAATAAAATAGTAGTCGTTTTTAATGAGCCAATTTATGCACTTTTCAAATAATTCTTTACTTGGATTATGAAAATAAATAGGTGTTATAAGATTTTTAGAATGGACACGTTTATTCTGTCGTCTAACAAAACCTAATACTATTAAAACACTTGCAATTAGGTGTCTTATAAGTTTTCTCATTATAATTATTTTAAAAGCTAAATATTATTAATTCTAATTTTTTGCATTCCCCATATTTTATAACAACTTATTTTTTTACTTTTCTTAAATCCCGAACGTTCCTGAGACTTTCTTGCTGGAACATTTTCTTTTAAAACCAAAACTACTGCTTTATCTTTTCCGAGCTCTTTTATACGTTCTAAACAGTAAATATTCATGTAATTATGAAGACCTTGTCTTCTGTAACTTGGATGAGTTTCGATATCTAGCAATAAACCTTCGTCTGGATTTAACTTTAAGCCCAAGGCCTGTAATGACATTTCATCTTGTCTGGTTGATATCCAACTTGAATAAATCAAAATTTCACCATCAAACACTCCATATGCTAGATATTCATTATCATTAAGTCTTTCTTTAAATAAGTTAAGCTTTAAATTATCAAATTTTAAACCCCTAGAACTTTCATAACTATTATAATTCAGTTTTTCTGTTTTATAATTAGGGCTAATATTACTCTGCTTAAGTAAACTTGTTTTAATCTCTTGCGTGTAGAACATATAAGTTTCTACATTTACTCCACAAGCTCTTAAAACTAATTTTACCGCCCTAATAAAACTATTCTTAAATCCGTATTGTTTAAACTGAGTTATTATGGCCATAGTTATTTAATGAGCTGTTTTGCTTCTTTCTCTTTTCTTAGAGTAATTACTTTAATTGGATTAAAAAGAAGTAAAGACATTAGCGTGTTTCCCTTTCTTAAGTATATGAAGATTTTTATGGTTTTTTTTGTGAACTTTTTCTTGTAAACATCTAACCCAGGCCCTAAACAATGCGTAAGAATTTGCTTTGAATAACTGTCTTTAATATTTGCATCTACAGAAATACTCCCTAATTCAAATTTTCTAAAATTTCTATCGTATGAAGCATCAATGCAAAATTTATTTTGGTTGAAGAAAATATTAGTTCTATAAGCTACATTTTTATTGTTAAGTCTCACAAGTACAACATTGGATGCCATCCTATTAGTTATTTGTTCCATAAACAACGATTTATTTCTATCCTCATACAAAGACCACTTTCCGTCTGCTAATTTAAAGGCAGATATATTAATAATCTCTTTAAAATTCTTTTGATCTATAACCTCAACTGAAGTTTGAATCTCTATTCCTGTTTTTTTGGCTCTATTGTAAGCTGTTCTTAAATTTTGTTTTAAACCTTTTGAGTATTCGTTTTTAATAAACTCCTCATGGCTATTGTACGCACTAATTTTAATTTCTGGACAGGCAGAGTAAAGATATAAATCATCGTTATTAAAATGTGCAGAAAATTCAGGAATATATTTTAATAAAATGATATCAAATTTTATGTTTTTATATAACCAACAAAAAACAGCTTCATTATTAGCAGCATGTTTTTTATGAGAAATAATATCTATATAGTTACCAGCCCATTGTTGTCCTAAAAATTCGATAAAGCTAATTTTTATACCGAATTTTTTTCTGTACACTTTTAAAAAAGGAGCAACTGATATAAGTAAATCGTTATCATATAGACAAATAACAATTAGCTTTTTATCATACCCTATTTTATTATTATTTACGTCTTTAAAGATCTTCCACCATGTATTTAACCAATCAAATGAAGAGGTGATGTTAGAATGATTTAAACTGCTTTCTAGCGCTTTCCACTCTTCTTCTAATAAGTTAAACTCTGAGCTAGTTTGAATTACTTTTATTTTAATGTTATTCATCATCCGATAAGTGGTAATATTTACTAAAATAAATTTGATTTAGTTTTTTTTGATTTGTTAACTTATTGGAATGTGCAACGCTTAAAACTAAAAGTAAATACGCATAAATTAAATCATAATTTTGAAAGAATGTCATTATAACATAAGCGAACAAAAGTCCTTGTGTTAATATTTTATCTGAAGGTGCTAGAGTACCACAAGAGTTAATAACTTTTCTAATAAACACTAAGAAAACAAATAAACCAATAGCACCTGTATTTAAAAGAATTAGCAAGAATCCATTATGAGGAATTAGACCAGATCCTAGCTTTTTATCCATTCTTTTAACTTGTTCTGTTTGACCTACTCCAATAACTTTTTCAAAAATATTAGCTTCTAAAAAAATATCTACAGCATAACTATAAATTTGACCACGACCACTCCCAAGTTCTTCAAAAGAGTCAGTTTCAACTTTATTAATTCGATTTCCTGTAATTCTGTCTATTAAAACTTCATTAGATAATATCCATCCACTTATTAAAACCGAAAAGATACCGCCTATAAAAATTAAACGTATTCTTGTCGAGACACCTTTTTTTACAAAATATAGTAACATAGGAATTATACCTAATGTTACCATTAGCATCCCAGTTCTTACATATGTAAAAATTAACAAGTAAAAACTTAGTATTAAAAGTATTGATAAATAAATTCTATTAACATACTTGGTAAACCAGAAGTACAATATTACTAAGAACGAACCTGCTAAGGCTGTAGATGCTGCATGGGGACTTTGAAATGGACCAATAATACCGGATTGTTTTGCATCTCCATAACTAGCTAAATTATAAAGCTTTCCATAACTCTCAATTATTCCTAGTTCATAAGGGATGAAAGACAAAATAAAAAAAGAGGAAAAAAACAATAATACTTTTTGTAGTTGTAACGAAGAGAACTGTAAAACATAAATACCTAATAACGGTAATAGTAAAGTGGTTAAAAATAAAAAAACAGCATTAAAAGGATTAATAAACAACTCAACATTAACTAGTTGTAGCACTGCCAGCAAAATTAAAGGCTTATAAACAAATAATTGTTTGCGTTTCTTACTAAGAATTTTAAATATTAAAAACAGTAATAGAATACCTTTCCAAAGGTGTGAAATCTTTACAGACCCAATACTTAAAGATTCAAAATGAAAAAGAAAAAATAGGAATAATCCTAAAACAACAAATTTTATCTTTGTAAATAAGTTAGACTTTTTCACAATCTACATGTCTTGATTATACAATGCTAAAAAATTATTAGCAACATTTGTAATATTATAATTTTCGATATTTTCGACTATCAAACTGTTTTTATAATTAGCTGTCATAAATTCATCTACAATTTCCGTGTCTAAATCAAATGGTTTTACAGACAAAATAGGTCGTTCTAATAATGCGTAATCAATTAACTTACTAGGACTATGAATAGACGTTTTATTCTCTAAATTAACTAAAAAATCCATTTTCCCTAAATCTCTCAATAATATATCTCTTGGTACGTAATCTCTAAGCTCTAATTTATCTCCTAATTGTTTTTTATAAACTTCTAAAAAGTCTTTATTACGCGTATAAAGAATAAATTTAAAGTCTTTATTAAGGCTTTGGAGATAATCAATTAAAGATCTTGGGTCTCTTGACCCAGCACTCAAAGTACCTGCATAAGCAAATGTTATTACTTTATTTTCTCCTGGTTTAAAATTTGGCTTTATGGTACTAAAATCAAATCCTTGAGGTATAACTTTTAATTTATGCTGGCAAATACTTGGATAAGCACTCTTAGCTTCTTTAATTGGAATGGTTATGAAATGAGGTTTCTTACAGAACCATTTCTCAATCCATTTATAATAAAAAGGGCTTTCAAACCTTGTCTCTTGTCCGCCAGTAAAAGGATCACCGCAATCTGCTATCCAAACTTTAGCAAGTTCTTTATTCTTGTCAGTAGCTAAAGCTACACCAAAATGAACAGTATAAGGGTAAGCTATTGAAATTAGAATATCATATCCCGTTTCTTTTTTCAAAGCTTTTTTAAAATATTTTGAAAGGTAAATAAACGGAAACAGAAAAAAGTGTTTTAGTCCAAATCGAATAAGTCTTATTAAGCCACCACCTACTAACTCATTTGGTTCATTCGCTACAGTATCCTCTATCTTAAAGCCATACTTTACCTCTAATGCTTTATAATCATAATTTTTATTTGTCGTTAAAACCTTAACGTTATGTCCTTGTCTAGCAAACTCCTTAGCCAATTCAAAAGCTCTAAATGCTCTTGGAGTAATCTCTGGATAAAAGAATTTTGTAACGATTAAAATTTTTTTTGACTCTAAAGAATTCATTCTTAAATAAAATACATTTTTATACTAATTATCTTGGCTTTTAAAAAATGGTTTTACCATACCATAATAATCTATTCTAAAAAACTTACCTGTTGCTAATAAAATTATGCAGAATGCACTAAAAGTAACTAATAATTTAATGATAATACTATCTGAATTTACAAGATAAGCATACGAGAAGTAAACGAAACCAATAACTACAAAAGACTGAAAAAGTGACCTTCCGATTTGTCTTAAAGGAAAAAACTTAAGGAAAGGAATATTCAAAATTCTTGAAGCCAAGTAGATAAATATTATAACTTTTAAAATATGAATTGCTACACTATTATATGCAATAGCTGTAGGTGAGTTAAATACAATAACAACTAAATAGCCGGTTAACCATATTGCTAATGCCAAAAACATATGCACATTTGCATACAGTTTTGTTCTACCTGTTGCCAAAAATAAAGGAGCGAAAATAATGATATTAAATACGTTGAGAATTAGATTAATTCTAAAATAAATCGACGAATTTAAATAGCTTTCTGAAAATAAAAGGACAACAACATCATCAGCATAAACAAAAAAATAAATTATAAGTGGGTAAATTATAATCGTAGACTTTTTTAGTGCATTTAACCATACGTTTAATATTTCTTTAGTATTGTTATTACCCTGAAAATACTTTGAGAATATTGGCATTAACACCACTGCAGCACTCGATGTTATAATGGTAACAAAAGGTAAACTAGTAAATCCGTTGGCATACTCTGCAAAAGCCTCTTCACCAAAAAATCTACTGATATAAAACATGTCAGAAGACTTAATTACAACTCCCCATATACCTGCACCTACCAACGGCAAACTATAACTTAATATTTCTCCTATTTTTAAATCTGTCTTACTTTTACTAATTCCTTTAAAAGGTAATGACTTAAAAAGGATTGCAATTACAAACGTAAATACAGAAGCCACTACCCAGCCGTATAATGCATTAATGTAATTACCGTCATAAACAATAACAGGAACAATAATACACAACAACATTACAAACCTTGTTAGCGTGTTGTAAATTGCAATGTATATCGTTTTTTTATAGGTAGAAAATATCCCTTCTATACCCAATGTTGGTAATAAAAAAAAGGGCACTATTGAAAACACCTTTAATCCATACTCCAATTCCTCATTATCTAAAATCCTAGCTATTAAGCCCGAAAAAAGGTATAAACAAATTGAAAACAACAATCCACAACCCACCAAAACTAAGCTTACTTTTTTAACAATAGTTTTACCCTGAGACAAACTATACCTTGGTAAAAAATAAGCAAATACTCGTGGTAAGCCTGCTGAGAAAACAACTAGTAATGTAGAATAAACAAATATAATTTGCCTGTAAGTGCCATAGTCTTCTTTAGCTAAATATCTAGAAAGTATGGCAGAGCTAACTATGGCTAAACCAAAAGCACTTAAGCTCCCTAAGGCTACCCAAAACGTTTGAATGGTATTGTTAGTAGATTTATACAACCCTAAAGTATTGCGCCATTTATCCTAAACATTATAATGTCTTTAGAAAAAGTAGCTTTGTTACTAAACTTTCCTTTAACGCAAGATTTTACTAAGTTGATTAAAGAAAGTTTATATTCGAATTGAACTAAAAATACTTTTTTCTCTAGTACTTCAAAATTATCGTAATAATTGCGCTCGTAATAATTAACGTGCTCTCTGTAAAGCGGGCTTTCTTTGTAGGGAACAAAAACAAACAACTCTTTACAGTTAGTTAACAAATGCGCTACTACTGTCTTATCAGCTGTTAAATGCTCCATAACATGTGACGCAAAGATTAGATCATATTGTTTTATGGTATCATGGGTTCCACTCTCAAATTTTGCAATGTCTCCATATTTATTCTTACAAATTTCAATTGCAACTTCAGACAAATCCATTCCGTATAAACTTGCATCAGGAAAAGCTTGATGATATATCGGTATTGCATCACCCAAAGCACATCCAAAATCTAAAACAGAACCCTTAAAGTTACTATCTAAATTAGTTTGTGCAACATTAGCCTTTGCATACTCCTTGGTTTGTCTATTTCCGCTTTTTCCCCAGTTTTTTGTTATAAACCTAGATTCCCAATAGTCTTTGGTATTAATATTTTCCAAATTTTTATGTCTTCTTTTATTTATAAGATAACCATGTGTAACTTACATCTCTAATTGATAAATTAAGCTTTAAAGCATATGATACCTATATTAGTAAGCGATCAAGTTCGTAGTTAACAAATCTAAAACAAATAATAAGGACTGCAAGTAATTATCAAAGCTATAAAAACTCATTTACAGTTTTGTTAAAAAATAACATCTAAGACCACAATTAATAATTTGTTAATATTTAAAAAAATAATATCTTACTTTATTTATTATATTTGATGCCCTTGTCTCCCTAACAACAACCTATTTACAACTAACAGCACTTATACAAATGAGACAATTATACCTATTTTTATTAGCATTTATTATTAGTGGATTAGGATTTGGGCAAGAGAATTACTTGGTTGAAAATTTTGATTATCCAAATAGTGCCGTACTAACAGATTTTGGCTGGTTCGGTCATAGTGGTGGTACTACAAATGCCATACAAACATTAAGTCCGGGTTTAACCTATCCAGGATATGTAGGAGATAATATTGGCTTAGCTGCTGGTATTGATAATACTGGGCAAGATGTTAATCGCCCTTTTTCATCGGATTTAAATTCTGGAAGTGTTTATATGTCTTTTATGTTGAAATCTGGATCCATACCTTATACTCATTCTTCTGCTAATCCATCATATTTTATGAATTTTAGCAGTTACAGTTCTGTTCCTCCCGATTATTCAGGATTAGATAGTGGTGATTGGCGCGCAAGAATGTTTATGAAACAGGGGACAGATCCTAATACCCAAATTCAAATTGGAATTAGCTTCAGTGCCAGCAGTGGAAATTATTCAGCCGACTTGGACATTACTAAAACCTATCTCGTGGTTGCTAAATACAGTTTTAATCCCGGAACAAATGATGATACGGTTAGTCTTTATATTTTTAGTGACGGTAATGTACCAACTACAGAACCCGGAACTCCTTCTGTTGGTCCTCTAACTGGAACTGACGCCTCATTATTTCAAGCCATAGCCTTAAGACAATTTACTAGTACTCAAAATACAATTGTAGATGGCATCTATGTGAGGGATGAATGGAATTTAGTAGACTCAGGTTCTGGGTGCGGAGTAAGCTTAGGCGCTCCTTCTTTTACATGTACGAGTAATACTACAGGTGCTGATAATGACACGGTGACAGTGAATATACCTTATTTTGGTGATGATAGTGCCGTATCTGTGTCGACAACATCTGCTGGCATCGTTGGAGGAGATGATCCCTCTATAACGCCTAACGGTACTATAACTTTAACTGGACTTACTGAAGGATCCTCTTGGGATATTAGTATATCAGGTGGAGGTTGCAGTGACGTAACTAATTCTGGAACAATACTTTCCGTACAGTGTGACCCGCTTCCGCTTTTAATTATTAATGAAATTTTAGCCGATCCGGATAATAGCGTTTTTAACGGAGACTCTAATAATGATGGTACAAGAGATAGTTCAGAAGACGAGTTTATTGAGATATATAATAATGATATTTCTATCGTTAACCTAACGGGTTATACCATATCTGACGGTAGTGGTCTAAAACATACTTTTCCTTTAAACACCTTTTTAGATCCTGGCTCATTTATCACAGTATTTGGAGGCGGCATACCTACAGGCTTTCAACCTTTATCCACACAAGTAGCAAGCGTAGGAAATTTGAGTTTAAATAATGGAGGAGATAGTGTTACACTTTCAAATTCAAATAGCATAGTTGTTGCAACTGAAACCTATGGAAGCGAAGGAGGAGAGAATCAATCCCTAGCTCGGAATCCAGATTTTACTGGAGATTTTGAAAAACATTCTCTTATAAGAGCAGATCTTATTTTCACACCAAATACTAAAAATGTACCAACAGACTATAGTTTTTCAGGTGCATGGTTACCTGAATCTCCAGAAGGTGTTTCAACCAAATACGACAACCTAATTATTTTATCTGGAAATGCAGTTTTTGCCAACGATGTCACTTCTAATAACTTATTGGTAGAACCAGCAGCAAGCCTAACAATTAATGCAACAGCTACGCTAACAGCCACGAGTCTAGACTTAGAGTCTAACTCAACACAATATTCTAGTCTTATTTTAGATGGATCTTTAGCTGGTAATATTTCTGGTAATGTAACCTACCGTCGTTATGTTAATAATTTTACGGCTGGTCCTGGAGGAAACGATTTAGCAACATCTCCATTAACAGGTTTAACATTTTTTGATTTTGCGACTGACTCAGATAATTCTAATCTATCGAGCAATCCTTCTCCAGCAAACGGAGATGAAGCAGAATATTTATTTGGTCCTTTTGACAATAGTAACAGTGTAACCTACGTAAATTATTCAATTGGTCTTGATGGCTCAGGAGATCCTGATCAAACAAATATTAATTATGATAATGATGTCATATTAACTACAGGAAAAGGTTTTAGAGTAGCAACCAGTGGTGCAATCGGAAACACCTTAGCATTTAGAGGTGGTGTTAATACTGGTACTGTAACTACTACAGATTTTGAAGCTTTAGGAAATAACCCTATGGACAAATGGAATTTAGTAGGCAATCCGTATCCAAGTTATATGGATGCTCAGGCATTTCTTACTACAAATGGAGGAGTTATTGATGAAACCGTTTTAGACCCTAATTTTAAAGCTATTTATGGCTACAACAATAATACAGATGGAAATACGAGTAGCAAATGGACAATAATTAATAGTTTACAAAACAACACTCTTAATATTGCGCCAGGACAAGGATTTTTTGTGGCTTCAAATAACACAGGCCAATTAGACTTTACACCTGCTATGCGATTGTCTAGTGGTGGAGATGATTTTATACAAGGACGAGATGAAATTATAACTTACCGTACAACCTTACAACTATCTAAATCTAATGATAGTTTTAATACAGACATCTATTTTACTAGTGAAGCTTCGCTAGGACTAAACTCTGGTTATGATGCTGGTTTGTTTGGTGGTAGCGCAACCCCTTTTGCTTTATACTCTCATTTAGTGGAAGATAATCAAGGTGTTCCTTTTGCCATACAAGCCTTAGGTATTACTGATTATAGTGATGTTACAATTGCACTTGGTGTTAATGCTAACCAAGGAGAACAACTAACGTTTAGTATGTCCTTCTCGGACTTACCAAGTAATGTAGAAGTCTATTTAGAAGACACTATTGCAAATACAAATACCTTACTTAACACAAGCGACTATATCTTAACGCCTAGTGCAAATTTAAGTGGTACAGGGCGCTTCTTTTTAAGCTTTACAAATAATATCTTGTCTGTATCAGATAATCCTTTAAGGGATTTAAGTATATACACAGATCAAAACGATAGAACCGTTATTATTGCTGGTGAATTAAAGACAAAAACTACTGCCAACATATATGATATACAAGGCCGTTTAGTAACGTCTGCGATATTAAATACCACGAGTAGATTACAAAAAATAAACGTTAATGATTTAAGTACTGGTATATATGTAGTAAAGCTAAATGATACTAAAAATCAAAACATAACTCAAAAGGTTATTTTAAGGTAAAATTAAACGCCTAACTTATTTTGAAGTAAAGGTTTTCCTATTTTTCTTTATTAAATCGAATAATTTATTATTTTTGAATTAAAAATATGGGACTTACACCATGAAGAACGAAAACAATTTAGATAAAATCACGCGTAAAGACGCTATAAAGAAGATGGGCAAATATGCCGCATTGACTGCAGTTGGTACATTTTTGATTTTAAATCCCCAAAAATCTCAAGCACAATCTATACCTGATCCAGGAGGTGACTTTGATTAATTTTCAGTTTTAGTTTTGAATAATCAGTTAGCACCAACATATCAGTATGTGTTTGGTTACCACTTTTTGTTGTGGTATTCTGTATCAAATAGCTATAGCGTTATTGACAGTAACTTTAAGGTACTACTAGACAACTATTTTCAATCTAACTCACAAGACGCTTTTTTTGACACTCTTAATATTGAAGAAATTGAAACAAGTAAATTAGATGTCATAAAAACTATAAAAACTTATCTTGAAGGTTGCAATATCCCAAACATCCCAAACAAAGATAAAGTCCAAGTTTTAGAGTATTCTAATCGAAAGATTTTAAAGAGATACGCCTATAATGGTAAAACATTTCAAATCTATTTTGATTCTGAATTCGTTAAGAAACTTATTCATCCTCCTTTAGCTCATCTAGAAACAAGAGACAAAACTACCACAGACCTAACTTTTGATATTTATTTAGAAGGCAATAACTTACACTTATTTAAAAACGAAACTTTTTTAAATAGCTATCCAAAACAAGACTATCATAAACTTCAAGGGAAATTTATGTTTCATCTTTTGTGTAGCATTCACGACAAAGAAGAAAACAATTGGATTGGTACCCTCCATGGTTCAACAATTACTAATGGAATATCTTCCATTCTTTTTGTGGGCAAATCTGGTAAGGGAAAAAGTACCTTATGTACAATCTTAGCGACGAAGGGTTTTAACTTAGTTGCAGATGACATTTCACCACTGGCCTCTACAAACCTAAACATTTATAGTAATCCTGCAGCTATTTCAACGAAAAGTGGGTCATTTAGTACACTAAGAACATTAGTTCCTAATTTTGATGATTTACAAGCAGTAGAATTTAATAAGTCAAAAGGTCTCATAAAATATATTCCTTTTAAAAGGCCTCCTAACAATCATTATCCTTGCAATACTATAGTGTTAGTAAATTATAAAACAGATTCAAAAACCGATTTAAAAAAGATTTCTATAGTTGAATTATTAGAAACGTTAATCCCAGACTCATGGTTGTCACCAAATCCTAAACACGCTAAAGAATTTTTAGATTGGTTACAAACATTAACTATGTATGAGCTCACTTATAGCAATATAGATAGCATGACGCATAAGGTGAATTCGCTGTTTAATGAAAATGTCTAAATTCTATAGTTTATATTAGTAAAACTATTGCTTAACGCTTATGCCAAATCTGTTTAATACATACCAACTAATTGCAGATATCCTCAGTTTTGATAGCTCTAATGATACGCTAAAAGATCAATTAACGCAACCAGAAATGAATTGGGATACTTTGGTCATAGAAAGCAGTAAACACGTATCGCTACCAGCACTGTATTGCAGACTTAGATCAAGAAAGTTATTGGATGTATTACCAGAAGAATTACAGGTGTATTTAGAGAAAATTACTAGTATTAATCGCAATAGAAATAAAGCGATTTTGAAACAAGTAGATTGTCTTACCCAACTCTTTAATACAAATCAAATTGACCATGTTTTTTTAAAAGGAGCTGCCCTCTTAGCAGCTGGTTATTACGAGGATTTAGGAGAACGCATGATTGGTGATATTGACATATTGGTAGCAAAGAATCAAGTAGATATAGCATTCGACTTATTAATTCAACAGGATTATATACCGAGCGCACAAACTTTGGGAGCAGCGTTTTTTGAACACAAACATTTACCACGTCTCACCAAAAAAAAACATATAGCCGCGATAGAAATTCACCGAAAACTCTTTATAAACTATCAACACGACGAACTAAGTAATACCTGCATAATATCTCACAAGCAACGCATCAATCTAACAGCTATACCGTCTCCTAAACACCTAGCTATGCATAACATTCTTAATCATCAAATTAATGATTATGGTCGCCTATACAGAAGTACTAACTTTAGAACGGCTTATGACACCTTGTTAATCCTAAGGAAAAACACAAATATTAATTTTCAAGATTTACAAAAGACAAGTCCGATAAAGCACTATTTTAAATACTTTAAGATTCATTTTAATACGTTAGGTCAACCATCTAAAAGGACCTATAGATATGCTCTTGGATTGTATCGCTTTAAATTAAGACACGTAAAATTCCAGAGGTTTTGGCACAAACTCGTCACACTCTACATTTTTATGAGCTCATTGACAACGCGACTTTACATGTTTTTATGTAATTCTGATTACCGAATCGCTATTTTTTCCGATAGAAAACGTGTCATCCACCACTTAAAATCACGATTACATTTAAAATAATTAAAAAGAACAAATTTGAAGGAATAAGTTTAATTAAGTGTTTGTTTTTTAGTGCATAAAGTTTAACTTTGACTTATTACAGAAATATGAATCTTATGAAAAAACTGATTTTAGCGACTGCATTTTTATTATACACCCTAACAACCTTTTCTCAAACAACTGACAAAGAATGGTTTGCAAGTATTGGGTTAAATGCAATTAATAGTGCTGGCAAGAAATCCCCAATAAATAGCCCTGGTGATTGGGCCAATGGTCTTCCTATTTCTGCAGCTGTTGAGTTAAGTTGGGCATCTGGTTTTGCCATTGAACAGTCAGTTACTTTTAACAAGTTTTCTGAAGATGGTATTATAGATGGAGTTATACTAACAGAAGACTATAATTACATCTCGTTTGATACGCATGCGAAGTACTACTTTGGTAAGCACATTTTTCCAGATTTAGATTGGATTGATTTTTATGGAAATGCTGGTATTGGTATATTCTCAATAGATGAAACAAATATTTCTGCCAACTTAGGTGGTGGTGTTTTATTTTGGTTTAATAGAAGAAAAACGATTGGTGTAAGAGTACAAACTATTGCTAAATTTGCCTTAGATCATAAGGAAAGTGGGCTCGACAATAACCACTTTCAAACACATTTACAGTTAATATTTGCATTATAACACAAACAACTTTTAGAATAAAAAGGTCCCAATTTTAAATTGAGACCTTTTTATTTATGCATACTTAATCTTAAGTTATCCTAATACTTATCCGTTCTTCAATAAGGCATCAAAATAGTTTATTGTATGCCCTAAGCCTTCTCTCAAATTCACCTTAGGCTCCCAGTTATTTAATTCTTTTTTAGCTAAAGAAATATCTGGCTGACGTTGCAAAGGATCATCTTGAGGTAATGGTAAATATGTTAACTTAGATTTAGAACCTGTTAAATCCAACACTTCTTTTGCCAACTCTAACATGGTAAACTCTTTTGGGTTTCCAATATTTACGGGCCCAATAAAGCTATCTCTACTATTCATCATACGATGCGTTCCTTC
This sequence comes from Winogradskyella sp. UBA3174, assembly GCF_002364335.1. Lineage (GTDB taxonomy): Bacteria > Bacteroidota > Bacteroidia > Flavobacteriales > Flavobacteriaceae > Winogradskyella. The sequence continues at coordinate 138,276 of NZ_DEXW01000037.1, forward strand.
TACTAAATCATCAACGTACTGAAAACTTCTTGTTTGCGTGCCTTCACCAAAAATAGTAATATCTTCTCCTTTTAAAGCTTGCACAATAAAATTAGAAACTACTCTTCCGTCTTGAGGATGCATTTTAGGTCCATAGGTATTAAAAATTCTAATAATCTTAATCTTTACTTTATTTTGATTGTGGTAATCCATAAACAAAGTTTCAGCACAACGTTTACCTTCATCGTAACAAGAGCGTAAACCTATCGGGTTTACGTTTCCCCAATACGTTTCAGGTTGTGGGTGTACATGTGGATCTCCGTATACTTCGCTCGTTGAAGCTTGTAATATTTTTGCACCAACTCTCTTAGCCAACCCTAACATATTAATTGCTCCCATAACAGAAGTCTTAACCGTTTTTATAGGATTATATTGATAGTGTACAGGAGATGCTGGGCAAGCTAAATTATAAATTTCATCAACCTCAACCATATAGGGGTTAGTAACATCATGCCTTACCAACTCAAAATAATGATGATCCATTAAATGCTCTATATTCCGTTTAGAACCTGTAAAATAATTATCTAAGCAGATAACTTCATTACCTTCATTAAGGAGTCTTTCGCATAAGTGAGAACCTACAAATCCTGCTCCACCCGTAACCAATATTCTTTTCATATAGCATTAAATTATCAACGATTAAAAATAATACTTTATTTAATAGTATATAACCATAAAACTAATATCCTGCAAAATTAAAATTAAGCATCTGTTTGATATAATTATATAATTCTGGAAATTGAGACTTAAACTCTGATGGTGTCTCAATAAAGTTTTCTAAAAGTACCGCAAAAAACTCAAAATGATCAGTATAAGCATAAGCTCTAAAGTATTTAGAAACAATTAGATCTTGTCTTACAGCTTCATTATTTTGGAAATAATCTGTTAGTTTTTGAAATCCTTGATTAAAAATTAAACTACTCACATCATTATTACTAAAAGCGTTTAAATGAATAGTATGTCCAAACTCATGAATCCCTAGATTTAGGTTATCATCACCTATCTTGTATCCATGCTTAAAGTCTTCCCATGAAAAAACAATAGCTTTCAATTTTGGATTGGTTTCTCCTTTATGATACGTTTCATTAATATTTGAATAATATATCTTTGGATAAATAATAATAGTATCAATTAAATCAATAAGATACTTTTTAAAACCAAAGGTTAGCATTATTGCCGTTGAAGCTATTAGCACTTTCATCTCATCAGTTGGCTCTAAATCTTCTCTTCCAATAAAAGTTTTAGCATTTATAAACCTAGCTACACGATGAATAAATAAAGTCTTATACTTCTGATTAAGTTTTTTATAAAATGTAAATTCTTGCTCTATAATTTGTAATTGTGTTTTCGTGAGTTTTCTTGGTACTATTATGAAGTTAACAAAGAATGGCCTTTTATATTTTAGGGCATAAACTTGTTCGAAATACTTATAAAAACGGCTCAACACAACAAAGGCCATTCCAACGAAAAAAATAATTAAAAAAACCACTTTCAAAGTTGGATTCATTGAAGTCACTTGAGATTGTTGATGATAAATTATTACTTAAATATAAGAAACCCTTTAATAATTGTCGTTTTATATAGAAAACAATAAACGCTGAAGTGAGCTTGGAGGCTCGAGTCTATTATTTATCAATCGGTTTAAAATTCTCAAAATCAATACTTGAAGGTTTTATAATCTATTTCTTAAAAACCTTCTTTGTAACACGAGCCCCATTAATTAGTTTTAAATTTAAAAAATAAGCACCATTTGTGAGTTCACTAATATCAATTTCCCCTAACTTGAAATTAACTTGAAATGTTTTGACTTGTTGTCCAAGAAGGTTAAAAATGGTTATATTTTGTATGGTTTGTTCCGAGCTTAAGATCAATTTTGCTTCTGCTGGGTTTGGATATACAGTTATAGTCTGTATGCTATTATCAAAATCGTTAGTATTTAAAGCTTCTTCAGATACTGCGATCCAATTACTGGCAATTGCGTTATCGGAATTAACATCTATAAGTTCTAAATAAAAACCATCACCATCTGCCTCTTCTGGCCAAGGTGCTTCATCCAAATATTCCACCTCGTCAATCACATTACCAAAAGCGTCTGACAAAACTAAATTCTGTCTCTTATTTGATAAGTCCCTTGTAAATGTATCAAATGGGGCAAAACCATATTTGGCTTGAAAAGTAGCTGCATCTCCAGCTAAATAAATAGATTCACTATCTGCAATAACAGCATTTACTGGAAATTGATATGAAATACCTAGCTGACTGAAGTATATTCCTGTAAGATTTATAATTTCATTACTAGTATTTTGAATTACTATAAATTCTAAATCATCGCTTTCTGGAAATAAATCTGTTTCTTCAGGGTTGTAATTAATTTTAGTAATAACTAGAGATGGAATTTCTACCATATTGCAATTAGAAAATTCACCAAGATTATTTTGCATCCAAGTAATTCGTTCTTGTATCCAAATCTTCATATTAGAAATTTCACCTGTAAAGTCATCTATAGTATTCCAGCGTTCATCCTCACGCAATACAGCTTCAGATATTAAGACAGCATTACTATCGATTAAATCGGATATCGAGTCGTAATTTAACGGTTCACCAGGGCTTATGAGTTCATTAAATCGTCTAGATAAATAGCATTTGAATTTTGTATCATCAAAAAGATCTTCCCAGAAGCCTGCACCTTCATTATCTCCATTACTAAATTGCCATACATCGGTAAGACTTCTGTCAAAATTAAATTGAACGAGATCATTACCATAGGTTAAATTATAATCCCAAACAGGACCTGCTCTTAATTTCCCACTTCTATCCTTATGATAATAGGTGCTATACTCATAAGCATCAACATTAGAGGCAATTTCTGACATCAACATATAATCTACAAATGCAGGTATGTCTATAACAGATGGGTATCCGCTTACTATATCTGAATTTTGAGCAGTTGCATCTAAATCATTAAAAACAGATTCGATGTAAGCCGATTGTTCTGCAGTAACCTCATCTTCATTTGGTTTTTCATGTATATATCCAACACCATTAGAGGTCCATGCAAATTCTTCATCTCCAGATACTCTATCAGTCTGCATAATATACCCACCTGTCACTTCTGGTAATGTAATTTCGTCATCATTTAATTTTGAAATATCTACCCGATCACCATCACGTTTTATTTTTTCTGACAGTGCGTATAGACCTATATAATCACCGTTTAAAACAACTTCACAATAGTGTAACCTAACTGCATATTGACCCATTTGTCTTGCCATGGTATAAGAAATAAAATCGCGCATCATACTGTCATCATAGGCAAAAGCATTTAAAATCCAATCATTTTCACTTGGCATTCCAAGTAACTTTACATTATCATTTTCTAAACGGTCGTCTGATAAAGTCGTAAATCCGTAGGGTTTTTTTGGTAAAAATTGAGATGAAAAACCTCGTATTTCGATACTTATAGATCCTGAATAATCTAGAAAAACCTCATTGTTAGCATCACTTACAAAATTTCGTGCACCATCTGGCCTTTGAATAATTTTCATCAAACCAAAAATTCGCGGATCGTCAGGAATAGCATCACCATTATCTGTATCTATAATAACAATAGGTAAATTACTATCGGTAAATACCTGTGAATTTAGACATTGAAAACTAGGAATGCAGAATATTAACAAAATGAGATTTTGTAAGCTTAAAATCGTTTTTTTAATCATCGTGTTTTTTTTCAATTTAAAATATGAATGAAAGTTTTAAGAACAAAACTTAAATCTCAGTTTTACAAGTAATAAAGCAGTTCCAAAACTGCTTTGTTACTTTAGTGTAAGATTTTTAATATAGAAAAAATAAACTAAAGAGCCAAACTCATAAAATGATAGAGTTAAAAATTCTCAAATGAGTTTGATGTTGAGTCTCTATTAGTTCTATATAGGGACGGTAGAATTTCTTTATTTTATCTTAAACGTTTTGCTCCTTTCGAATAAAAAACCCCAAACTTATAAATTCAAACGAGTTGAACGCATTTATTCTAAAACAAAGCTGTAAAGGATTGTTAGGCATTCTCTAAAGCTCCGCTTTGAAAATAGTATAAACCAAAAAACGCTCAAGATAACTTGGCGTTTTTTGGTTTACACTATTTATTGGTGACCTCGAGAGGATTCGAACCTCCAACCCTCAGAGCCGAAATCTGATATTCTATCCAGTTGAACTACGAGGCCAATATTCCTGCAAACGCAGGAATCTCATTATTTTATATTTAAGACAATTTCGCCTTAACAATCATAGAAATAGTTTTTCCATCTGCCTGTCCTGACAATTGTTTGGAAACCATACCCATCACTTTACCCATATCCTTCATACCTTCTGCTCCAATTTGGTCTATAGTCATAACAATTACTTTTTCAATTTCTTCTTCGCTTAAAGCTTCAGGTAAAAATTGACTGATAATTTCTGCTTGATCAATCTCTGGCAAAGCTAAATCTTTACGGTCTTGCTCAAGAAAAATTGCTGCGCTATCCTTGCGCTGCTTTACCATTTTAGACAAAATTTTTATTTCCTCTTCTTCTGAGATTTGTTCTTTAGAACCCGTAGATGTCTGAGCTAATAAAATCTCAGCTTTTACAGCTCTTAAAGCTGCTAAAGCTGTTTGATCTTTCGCTTTCATTGCTGTTTTTATAGCAACCATTACATCATCTTGTAAACTCATAATTTTATTAGTTTGATTGAAAAGCGAAGATACTAAAAGTATAGAATCGATTAACCTTTATTACGCAAAACTGAATGCTACAAAAAGCCCAAAAAAGTTGAGGGATACTTTTTGGACTTTGACTTTGGTGTAATAACACTAAACTTAAATTTGCTATTAATCTACGTTATCGTGTAAAAATGAATTGTTGCTTCTTAACTGAATGTCTTCGTTATCATCTGTTCCGACAGACATTCTAGAAGCGCTAGTTTCAGAAGAATGCTGTGCATCTTCTAAATTAACACCTTGTCTTTTGTAAGCAGGCTCTCTTTCTATTTCATCAATCTTTGCGGTATTGAATTTATAGTTAAAATCTTTCATTTTTCTTCTACGCTCATCTGCCCTAGCAATAAGCATTTCAGATATTGGGCTATTCATTGGGTCAATCTCCTCTTGACTAATTTCTTCAGTCTTTTTAACTGGTAGAATTTTCTTCTCAAAAACGATTTCTTCTTTTACTTCTGCAGTTTCGGTTTTTGTGTTAATTGAAGATTCGAAAGTTTCAAAATCATCTAACGCATAACGCTTCTCACCTTCTTCATTTACTTCTGTTACAGAAATAATTTCAACAGGCCCTACAACATCTATATCTTTTACATCTTCGTCTAAGCTAAAAAACAATTTTTCTTCTTTAGTTTCTGGCTCTTCAACTTCTTCTACCTCCTTATTAGACAATGGCAAATCAAATGTCAGTGTAATTTGCTCTTCTTCTTGCTCTACTTCAATAGCTTCAGCTTTATTTTGAATTGGTGTAATTATAAACTCTTCTGACTTCGTTTCTATCTGAGGCTTTGTATCTAAAACTTCATCATAAATCAAGTTCATGTTTTTAATTACATCTGTAGTAAGAATTAAATCCATCCCAGAATTAGGTTCTACATTTACAGGTGTCTCTATAACATCTTCCTCTTCGACTAAACTATGACGGACAATTGGCGTTTCCTTCACTTCTTCTAAGACGATATCTGGAGTTATAATTGCTGGCTCTCTTTCTTGTGTACTAACTTCTATTTCTGTAGTTTCTCCTAAAGCATGAATGACTTTTTTAGTTTCTGTATTAGAAATTTCATTCTGCTGATCTATATCAAATCCTGTTGCTATAATTGTTACAGCAATAGATTCTTGCAAGGACTCGTCTTCACCTACACCCATAATAATATTAGCGCCATAACCTGCTTCTGCTTGTATATGATCATTAATCTCACCTATTTCATCGATAGTAATTTCTTGAGAACCAGAAACGATTAGCAACAATACATTTTTAGCTCCTGTGATTTTGTTATCATTTAATAAAGGTGAATCTAAAGCTTTCATGATCGCTTCTTGTGCTCTTGTTTGTCCTGAGGCAGTGGAAGATCCCATAATTGCTGTACCACTATTACTTAATACCGTTTTAGCATCACGTAAATCAATATTTTGTGTGTAATGATGTGTAATTACTTCTGCTATACCCCTTGATGCTGTTGATAATACCTCGTCCGCTTTAGAGAAACCTGCTTTAAAGCCAAGGTTACCGTATACCTCACGAAGTTTATTATTATTAATTACAACTAACGAATCTACATGTGAACGTAATTTTTCAATACCGCGTTGCGCTTGTTCGTTACGCATTTTACCTTCAAACTGAAATGGCATCGTAACAATACCTACCGTTAAGATATCGAGTTCTTTAGCCATTTTAGCAATAACAGGTGCGGCGCCTGTACCTGTACCACCACCCATTCCTGCAGTTATAAATACCATTTTAGTATTTGTATCTAGCATTCTACGGATATCTTCTAAACTTTCTATAGCTGCTTCCTCTCCTACATCTGGGTTTGCACCTGCACCTAAACCTTCAGTTAAGGCAACTCCTAATTGAATTTTATTTGGAACACCACTATTATGTAGCGCTTGCGAATCTGTGTTACAGATTACAAAATCTACTCCTTTAATGCCTTGTTGAAACATATGATTGATGGCATTACTTCCACCTCCACCAACACCAATAACTTTAATAACGTTAGATTGATGCTTAGGTAAATCAAATGAGATGTTTCCAAATTCGTTGCTATTACTCATATTAATTGTGATTACGGGATTCTATATTTTAAACTTTATTCTCTATTTTTATTGGTGCCGATAAATCGAATACACAGACAACTCGCGAACTCTCCTTACTCGGTCATTATTCTGCATTATCCAAAAAATCCTTGACGCGCTCTGTTAACTTATCTAAAAACGATCTGCGTTCTTTTTGTGGCACTTCTGTAACTGGTTCTTCTTGAACACTATTTTCAGCAATTAACTCTTCAACTTCCTCTGCGTTCTTTCTGTCTTGGCGTTTTAAACCATCCATTACTAAACCAACAGCAGTTGCAAACAACGGACTTGCTATATCCTCGTCACTATCACCTGCTAGATGCTCATTTGGATATCCTATTCTTGTATCCATACCAGTTATGTACTCAACCAATTGCTTTAAATGCTTTAATTGACTTCCACCACCTGTTAAAACAATTCCTGCGATTAGTTTTTTCTTTTGCTCTTCGTGACCGTAATTTTTTATTTCAACATAAACTTGCTCGATAATCTCAACAACCCTTGCGTGGATTATTTTAGACAAGTTTTTTAATGTAATTTCTTTTGGCTCTCTTCCTCTTAATCCTGGTATAGATACAATTTCGTTATCCTTATTCTCTCCTGGCCAAGCAGATCCGAATTTCATTTTTAAAAGCTCAGCTTGCTTTTCAATAATAGAACAGCCTTCTTTTATGTCTTCAGTTATAACGTTTCCACCGAAAGGGATTACAGCAGTATGACGAATGATTCCATCTTTAAAAACTGCTAAATCGGTAGTTCCGCCACCTATATCGATTAATGCAACTCCAGCTTCCTTCTCTTCTCTACTCAAGACTGCATTTGCAGAAGCCAATGGCTCTAGTGTTATACCTTCAAGCTGTAGACCAGAACTCTTAACACAACGTCCAATATTCCTTATAGACGATACTTGCCCTACTACAACATGAAAATTAGCTTCAAGTCTCCCACCATACATACCAATTGGCTCTTTGATTTCGGCTTGTCCATCAATCTTAAACTCCTGCGGTAATACATGTATGATTTCTTCACCAGGAAGCATCACTAACTTATGAACTTGGTTTATTAAACGATCTATATCTTCTTCATCTATTACCACTTCAGAGTTTACTCGTGTAATGTAATCGCTATGTTGTAAACTACGAATATGCTGACCTGCAATACCAACAGTAACATCCTCTATTTTTTCTGAAGCTGCCGCTTCAGCTTCTTGTACTGCTTGCTGAATGGATTGTATCGTTTGGGTAATATTATTTACCACACCACGATGCACACCCATACTTTTAGATTTACCTACACCTAAAATTTCAACTTTACCGTACTCGTTTTTGCGACCAATCATGGCCACAATTTTTGTGGTTCCTATATCTAAACCTACCGAAATGTTATGTTTTTCCATAGTTTACTTTTTGGTGCATATAACTTGTTTATCAAATTTTAGATTCACTACGCTATAGCTATCTAATATTTTGTCTTTCATTGCCTTTTGATAAAAAGCTTTGAAATTATTTATTTTTTTATCTAACTTCTTTAATGTTCCTAAATGAACAATAAAATCATTTTTTCGAACTTTAAAATCTATACTTCCATCAGCATTCTGTCGAATCTCGATGACATGTATTTTTAAAAATGCATCCTCGTCTACAGCTTTAGCAAATTGAAAAACTGTTTCGAGTTCATTTTTTTTAATATTTCCAGTAACTAAAGGCACTCTTGCGGAATAATTAGACGACAAAGGCATAAAAGAACCCCTATCATCTATATAATATGACGCGTTTGTACTTACTCTTGCAATAGGTCTTTTTTGTTCAATTTCTACAGAAAGCTCACCGTTTACTGACATAAACACCTCTGCTTCCTTTATCATTGGATTAGAATTTAGGGCAATTTCTAATTCATTCAAATCTATAATATCTTTAGGCTGGTCTGTAACAGTCTCTTGATTTTGTATTAACAATTTACTAACAGTCGCATCTGTAATAAACAACTTGTTTTCACCTAAAAATTTTATAGTTGGCTCACCTACTTTTCTAGAACTATTTCTTTGATTTGAAAACGCAAATAATCCACCAACGATAGCTAGTAAACCAATGATTTTTATATAGTTATAATTAATTCGGAACACTCAAAGCTTCTTTTATATATTTAACTTCCTCTCCAATATCACCAGCACCAATAGTCAATACTACTTGAGCATCAGATTTTTTTATTTCTTCAATTAATTCTGATTTTTGAATTAATTTTTTATTTGAATTTTTAATCTTATCAATTAACCATTTCGAAGTCACTCCTTCAATAGGCATTTCTCTAGCCGGATAAATATCTAGCAACAATAAGTCATCGAATTTTGAAAGGCTTTCAGCAAAATCGTCTACAAAATCCCGCGTTCTACTAAATAAATGTGGCTGAAAAATCGCTAAAACTTTCTTATTAGGATACATTTCCCTTACCGCTTGATGAACAGCTTTAATTTCTTCAGGATGATGTGCATAATCATCTATAAAAACAAATTCATCTGTTTTAATCTGATAGGTAAATCTGCGTTTTACACCTTTATAAGATGCTAACCCCTTGGCGAGATGACTGATAGGACAACCGTATTCTACAGCCATTGCCAAAGCTATTATTGCATTCGACAGATTGTGTCTACCAGGCAGGTTAAATTTGAAATCTTTATATAATCCGTTAGGCGTTTTTACATCAAACACATAACTTCCATTTTCTATTTTTACGCTTTGCGCACTATAATCTGAATCATCTTCAATACCATAAGTGACACCATCTAAAGGCAATCCATTTTTAACAAATAGTTTCCCATTTGGCTTAATACATTTGGCAAAGTCTTTAAATGATTTTATTAATTCTGAAGCGTCTCCATAAATATCTAAATGATCTGCATCCATTGATGTAATACATGCTAGATCTGGAGACAAGGTTAAGAATGAACGATCAAATTCATCTGCTTCTACAACTGTTACTTCCGTTCCGTTAATAATTAAGTTAGAATTGTAGTTTTCACTTATACCACCCAAAAACGCAGTTACAGGAGCATTACACTCATTAAGCAAATGTCCTAAAATACTTGTTGTAGTTGTTTTTCCATGTGTACCAGCAACTGCAAGACATGTGGTTTGCCTAGTAATTTCACCAAGTATTGCTGATCGTTTTAAAACCTTAAACTTATGGTCTATAAAATAATTTAATTCAGAATGATTTTTAGGTATTGCCGGTGTGTATACAACTAATGTTGTCTCAGAATTTAAGAATTCAGGATTAATATGATTAATACTATCTTCAAAATGAACCAAAACGCCTAAGTCTTCAAGCGACTTTGTGATAGTAGTTGGTGTTTTATCATAACCTGCTACTTGTTTACCATTTGTTACAAAATAACGCGCCAATGCACTCATGCCGATACCACCGATACCGATAAAATAGACGTTATTTATAGTGCTTAAATTCATTTAACTTTTAATAGTTTTTCAATCTCATCAACAATGTCATTCGTTGCATTTACCAATGCTAATGCCTCGATGTTTTCACTTAAATCTTTTTGTTTTTCTTTGTTTGAAATTAAATTTGAAAATTGTTTTTTAAATTCAGATTCTAAATCCTTCTCTTTAATTAAAATAGCCGCATTTTTATCTACTATCGCTTTTGCATTTTTAGTCTGATGATCTTCTGCTACATTGGGTGATGGAATGAAAATTACCGGTTTACCAACTATACATAACTCTGAAACCGAAATAGCTCCTGCTCTTGATATTATTACATCTGCTGCTGCATACGCTAAATCCATAGTGTTTAAAAACGCATGTACTTGCACATTAGTTAATTTGTTATACTGCTTATATTGATCGTAATAGAGTTTACCACATTGCCATAATACTTGGATATCTTGCTCTTCAAAAAGCTCTAAATGCTCTTCAATTAGTTGATTTATGCGTCTTGCACCCAAGCTACCTCCTAAAACGAGTAATGTTTGTTTACTATGAATTAAAGTAAACTCATCCTTTCCTTCTATATGTTTACTTTTTACTTCTAATAAATCTTTTCGGATAGGGTTACCTGTTATTTTTATTTTTTCACTTGGAAAGAACTTTTCTAAACCTTCATAAGCCACACAAATCGTATTCACCTTCTTTGCCAATAACTTATTAGTAATACCTGGATACGAATTCTGTTCTTGTATGAGACTAGGAATTCTTTTAGATGTGGCCATTTGCAATAATGGTCCACTTGCAAAACCACCAGTTCCTATGACAACATTTGGCTTAAATAATTTTAATATTTTTCTTGAACGTAATAAACTGATAATTAACTTAAACGGAAACGCTAAATTTCTCAGTGTTAATTTTCGTTGAATACCAGAAATCCACAATCCTTCAATCTTATATCCAGCTTGCGGCACTTTGTCCATCTCCATTCGGTCTGATGCACCAACAAATAAAAATTCAGCATTAGGGTAGCGCAACTTTAATTCGTCTGCAATTGCAACAGCAGGATAAATATGCCCTCCTGTTCCTCCACCTGATAATATGAATTTGTAGTTACTCATTAAATTGTTTCACTTAAAATATCTAATGGACTTACTTCGTCTGAAGTTTCCTTACCTTTTATTTCTTCGCGCTTTGCGCTTACGCTTAATATAATCCCTATGGCTAAACAGGTCATCCAAATAGATGTTCCACCACTACTTATCAAAGGTAATGTTTGACCTGTTACAGGAAATAATTCTACAGCAACTGCCATATTTATTAAAGCCTGAAATACAATAGGCAAACCAACACCTAATACTAATAATTTACCAAAAACTGTATCTGACTTTTGCGATACTATGACTATTCTAAACAAGAGCCACGAATATAAAACCAAGAGAAATAAACCACCTATTAAGCCGTATTCTTCAATGATAATTGCGAAAATAAAATCTGATGAAGATTGTGGTAGAAAGTTCTTTTGAACACTTTTTCCCGGACCAACACCTTGCACACCGCCTGATGCTATTGCGATTTTTGCTTTTTCGATTTGATAATCTGCTTCTGTGTCTTCTCCATTTGAGAAATTCTCAATTCTACTCATCCAAGTATCAACACGATTTGGCATCGCTTCTGGAAAAGCTTTAGCAATAAGAACAAAGAAAGTTAATGAAACTAAGCCGGTCCCAATAATGACTAACAGGTATTTTATAGGGTACCCACCAATAAAAGCTAACATCGTTATCATTGTAAACACAATAGCTGTTGTGGAGAAATTGGCAGGTAAAATAAGCACCAAAATAAGAAAAACTGGTCCCCAAAGCGGTAATAGAGTTTCTTTAAACGATATCGCCTTATCCTTAACTTTTGAAAGATACCTTGCAACGTAAACCATTAAAACTAACGACGCTAAAGTCGATGTCTGAAAAGACATGTTTACAATGGGAATCTGTATCCATCGACTTGCATTTGCTCCATCTATTGTGGTCCCTTGCAGCATTGTCACTAATAACAAAACAAATACAATAGGTATCATAACCATAGACAAACCTCTAAAGTATTTATAAGGCACTCGGTGTATACCATACATAATAGCAAAGCCTAGAGCTAAATGCATAAAATGCTTAATAAAAAAAGAAAATGTATTACTTGAACTAACAGCAAGATTACTTGCAGCACTATACACTGGTAAAAAGGAAAAAATAGCTAAAAGCGTAGCTATAGCCCAAATGGCTCTATCCCCTTTTATTTGTGTAAACATGTTTTGCATACTTAACCTTTTATAGATAAATCCCTAATTCTTCTTCATTTATTATAAATTACGCACAGCATTTTTAAATTGACGTCCACGATCTTCATAATTCTCAAACAAATCAAAACTTGCACAAGCAGGTGATAACAAAACATTATCTCCAGCTTCTGATACTTTATAAGCAATCTTTACAGCTTCACTCATGTACTGAGTTTCAATAATAACATCTACCATGTTACCAAAAGCCTCAAAAAGTTTTGCATTATCAACACCAAGGCATATTATAGCCTTAACTTTTTCATTTATAAATGGGAATAACTCATTATAATTATTCCCTTTATCTACACCGCCAACAATCCAAACCGTTGGTGCATCCATACTCTCTAAAGCGAAATACGTTGCATTAACATTTGTTGCTTTAGAATCATTGATATACTGGACTTTGTTAATCTTCAACACATGCTCCAAGCGATGCTCAACACCTTGAAAATTCTCTAAACTTTCGCGTATCGTTTGCTTTCTAATTCTCAATAAATGCGCTACAGTAGAAGCTGCCATAGCATTTTTAATGTTGTGCTTTCCTTCTAGTGCTATATTTTCTGTTGGCATAATTATCTGGTTGTTATCTATTGTTATTATTATCTTATTATTATCTAAATAGGCTCCTTCATCGACGACATTGGTTAATGAAAAAGGCAATGCTTTGGATTTAATTGAATTTGATTTTAACCAATCTAAAATCACTTCATCATCTGCATCATAAATGAAGTAATCTTCTGCAGTTTGATTTTCTACAATTCTAAATTTTGAAGCGATGTAATTTTCAAACTTATAATCATACCGATCTAAATGATCTGGTGTGATATTGGTTAAAATCGCAATCTTTGGTTTAAAATCTATAATATCATCTAACTGAAAACTACTAATCTCTAAAACATAATTCTCGTGATTTTTTTCAAGAATTTGCTTTGCAAAACTGTCACCTATATTTCCTGCTAAACCAACATCTAGGACTTGTTTTAATAGATGATGTATTAACGTTGCCGTGGTTGTTTTACCGTTGCTCCCAGTTATACCAATTAATGTGGCATCTGTATAATATGAAGCAAATTCAATTTCTGAAACTACTTTAATACCAACTTTACGGATTTGCTTTACCAAAGCCACTTTATCTGGAATACCAGGACTTTTCATGATGATATCTGCATTTAGAATTTTGGATTCTGTATGCTGTTTATCTTCAAATTCAATTTCATTATTTAAAAGAACGTCTTTATACTGTTTTTTAATCTCACCTTTATCTGATACGAATACCTGATATCCTTTTGCTTTTGCTAGAAGCGCTGTTCCTACTCCACTTTCTCCGCCACCAAGAATCACTAATCGCTTCATTATCGTATCTTCAATGTCACTATAGAAATAATAGCCAACAAAATGCCAACAATCCAAAAGCGTGTTACAATTTTACTTTCGTGATATCCTGATTTCTGATAGTGGTGATGTAATGGCGACATTTTAAATATGCGCCTTCCTTCTCCATACTTTTTTCTTGAGTATTTAAAGTAGCTGACTTGCATCATTACTGATAAATTCTCTGCTAAGAAAATTCCGCATAATACAGGTATTAACCACTCTTTTCTTACTGCAATAGCAATTACAGCGATAATACCACCTATGGTTAAACTACCTGTGTCACCCATAAAAACTTGTGCTGGATAAGCATTATACCATAAAAATCCAATTAATGCTCCCACAAATGCAGCGATATAAATTGTGATTTCTTCAACTCTTGGGATGTACATTATATCTAAATATTCTGCAAAAACAATGTTACTAGAAACCCAAGCAAATATTCCTAAGGTCAATACAATTATAGCCGAAGTTCCTGCTGCTAAACCATCAATACCATCTGTTAGATTCGCACCATTTGAAACTGCTGTTATGATAAAAATGCTGACTATTATAAAAACAAGCCAAGCATACTTTTCTAAATTTGGACTTATCCAAGTAATTAAATCTGAATAATCAAACTCATTACTTTTCATAAATGGAATAGTTGTTTTTGTAGACTTTTCCTCAGCTTTAAATAATTTAGATGGTGGTAAATCTGGATTTTCCGCCAATAGTTCTTTTTGTTGTTGTATTGGTAATTTTTCTTTTATTGTTACATCATTATGAAAGAATAATGTTGCACCGACTATAATCCCTAAACCTACTTGACCAAGAACTTTAAATCTTCCTTTTAAACCGTCTTTATCATTTTTAAATTTTTTGATATAGTCATCAATAAACCCTATAGTTCCCATCCAAAGCGTTGTAACTATTAGTAAAATGATATAAATATTTTCAAGCTTTGCTAACAATAAAACCGGAATAAGCGTTGCAAGGATTATTATAATCCCACCCATAGTAGGTGTTCCAGATTTTTCAACTTGTCCTTCTAATCCTAAATCGCGAATAGTCTCACCAACTTGCTGCTTCTGTAAAAATCTAATAATACGTTTTCCAAATATTGTAGAAATCAGCAATGACAAAATAATGGCTACAGCTGCTCTAAAGGTTAAAAAACCAAAAAGTGAAGCTCCAGGAAATTGGAACTGCTGTTCTAAATATTCAAATAAATAATATAACATCTACTTTTGTAATTGTTTTAATAATTCTTTTACCGTTTTATAATCATCAAAATCGAAACGTTCACCTTTAATTTCTTGGTAGGTTTCGTGTCCTTTTCCTGCAATTAGAATAATATCTTTTGGACCTGCCATTTGGCAAGCAGCCTTAATTGCTTGCTTTCTATCGGTTATTGATAATGTTTTTTTGAAATTCTGCGGCTCCACACCTTTTTCCATATCTTCAATTATGGTTTCTGGCATTTCGCTACGTGGATTATCACTTGTGAAAATCACCTTTGTACTTAAAGCTGAAGCGATATGAGCCATTTTAGGACGTTTTGTTTTATCTCTATCGCCACCACAACCAACAACGGTAATTAGTTCTTCATTTTTAGTTCTAATACTATTTATGGTTTCTAAAACATTCTTTAGAGCATCTGGTGTATGTGCATAATCTACAATTGCTGTGATGCGTTCTTCAGAAATGAAATACTCAAAACGACCAGACACATTTTCGAGCTCACTTATTAGTCTTAAAATTTCAACTTTTTCTAACCCTAACAACTCAGCCGTTCCATAAATAGCCAAGATATTATATGCGTTGAAACTGCCTATTAATCGGGTCCATAATTCGTTATCATTCAACTTTAACAAAAGACCTCCAAATTCATTTTCTAAAATCTGAGCCCTATAATCAGCATAGTTTTTTAGAGCATAAGTATGTGTATTTGCATTTGTGTTTTGCAACATTACCAAGCCATTTTTATCATCTACATTAGTTAAAGCAAAGGCATTTTTTGGCAATTGATCAAAGAATACTTTTTTCACATCTCTATATTCCGCAAAAGTGTCGTGGTAATCTAAATGGTCGTGAGATAAGTTTGTGAAGATTCCTCCAGCAAACTTTAAGCCTTCCGTTCTACTTTGATGAATACCATGAGAGCTTGCTTCCATAAAACAAAACTCTACGCCAGCATCATTCATTAATTTGAGGTACTTATTAATCGTTAATGAATCTGGCGTGGTATGTGTAGTTTTATACGTTTCGTTATCTACCATTATCTTAACTGTAGATAATAAGCCAACTTTATAACCTGCTTTCTTGAATAATTGATATAACAAACTAGTAACCGTCGTTTTACCATTAGTACCAGTCACTCCGACCAATTTTAAGTTCTCAGAAGGATGCTCATAATAATTAGCAGCCATGTAAGCTAAAGCTTGGTTTGAATTCACAACCTGTATGTAGGTTATACCATCTTCGAGAATTTCTGGAAGCGTCTCACAAACTATTGCAATTGCTCCATTTTTAATAGTTTTTTCAATGTACTTATGTCCATCTGTTAGCGTACCTGAAATAGCAACAAAAACATCATTACTTTCAATTTTACGAGAATCGAACTCAATTTCATTAACAGCAATACTTGTACTCCCAATCACAGCATTAATGGTAACCTTATATAATATGTCTTTTAAAACCATCATGATGCGTCTAAAAAAATAGTTTGATTAGGTTGTAATTTCTGATGCTTATCTATCGACTGCTTTTTTACAGTACCGCTACCATTGAGTTTCACTTTCACATTAACTTCTAAGTTCTCTAGTAATGCAATCGCATCCATAGCTGGCATACCGACAACGCTTGGCATTAGTTTCTTGTAGTTCTGTGCTTTTTTATAATAGCCCTCAAAATCTGCATTAACTATTGAACTATTAAATTCTAAGGCCTCAACCTCGTCTATAATTGGTGTGTCTGTATAAATTTTTTGAGCAATGCGCTTAAAAACTGGCCCTGCTACATCAGCACCATAAATACCTTTTTTAGAACTTGGCTTATGAATAACCACAATACAAGAGTACTTAGGATTATCAGCCGGAAAATAACCAGCAAAAGACGAAATATACTTTCTGTCTTTTTTCCATTCTTCAAAATTCGCATAGTCTGTTCTTGCTGTTCCAGTTTTACCAGCCATAGAGAACGTCTTGGAATACATACGCTCACCTGTCCCACGAATCACAATGTTCTTTAAGATATCTCTGATCTTTGCTAAAGTGTTATCTGAACATATTTCATCAACTAAAACTTCTTTATCAAAAACTTCTATATCCTTATCAAAAGACTTAACTGACTTTATAAATCGTGGCTTAATTAATTCACCATCATTAGCAATGGCATTATAAAATGCTAAAGTTTGCAATGGAGTCATCGTGAGGTTATATCCGTAAGCCATTGATGGCAGAGCATTTCTACTCCAGTTTGAAGCACCTGGCTTAGGAATATCTGGTATCCCTTCACCAACAATTGATACACCCAAAGTCTTATCTAAATTCCAAGCTCTTAGATGTTTTAAAAATTTCTCCGGTTGTTTTGAATAGTGATCATCTGCAATTGTTGCTAAACCAATATTAGAGGACACCTCTAATGCACGTGCAGCAGAAATTTTACCATAACCACCACGATGAGAATCACTAATGGTTCTTCCATAAAAATATTTTATACCATTTTTAGTATCAATAATTGTAGAAGTATCGATGACCTTGTCTTCTAAAGCAGCCATCATTGTCATTACCTTAAAAGTGGATCCAGGCTCATGGCTTTCACCTACAGCATAGTTTAGACGCTCGTAATATTTTCCTTTTTTATTTCGTCCAAGATTAGAAATCGCTTTAATCTCACCTGTTTTTACATCCATAACAACCACGCAACCATGATCAGCTTCGTATTCCTCTAATTGTCCCAAAAGTGAATGATGCGCAATATCTTGAATGTTAACATCTATAGTTGTGTAAACATCGTAACCATCTTTAGGCTCAACTTGGTTGTAGTCTTTAATTGGCTTCCACTGACCATTACCAATTTTCTGTTTTAAGCGTTTTCCTTTTTGACCTTGCAAATATTTTTCACCAAAAGCACCATCAATACCTGCTCTTGTCGCATTACCATCTTCATCAAAACGCTCATAACCTATAGAGCGCGCTGCAATTTCACCCATAGGATGCTCTCTTCTCGTTGTTTGCTCGACAATAAGACCTCCTTTTATTGCACCAAGGTTTAATAGCGGAAAATTCCTAAGTCTTATGTAATCTGAATAGCTAATGTTTCGTGCTAAAAGGAAATACCTATTCTTATTATTTCGCGCTTTGATAATAATATTCTTATAATAAGATGTCGATTTTCCTCTAAAAACTGAAAGTGAATCTGCTAATGCACCAATATATTTTTCAAATACAATAGCTTTAGGCTGAATAGCATCAATTCTAATATCATATTTAGGAATAGAAGTTGCTAAAAGGCTACCATCTGCAGAATAGACATTTCCTCGATTTGGCTCAATCTCAAAATCTTCAATTGTACGCTCCTCTGCCAATGCTCTATAAGCATCACCCTGAACAAACTGAATCGTACATAACTTAAAAACAACAGCCAATGCAAAGACAAACATGCAGCCTGCCACGAAGTACAATCTGTTTAATATGTTTGTTTCTGTTGTTGCCAAAATTTACTGCTTTTTTGATTTTACTATTATTTTTGTTGGTGGATTTAAAGAAATACTAATATTCTTTTTCTTCATTTCAGCCTCCACATAAGACTCTTTCTTAAGCCGCATTAACCGACCTCTTTTATCTACAAATGCAGAACGCAGTTCCTTTACATCGTTGGTTAATTTTGCAATCTCATAAACTTTTTTATCAGCACTATGAGAACTAGCTATCATTATTACAGCTAGAAAAGAAATAAAAATGATGATGCGCCAATTTTTAAACGAATCATCGCTGATTAGAAACTTTCCACGCAATATGCTGTAGATATTTTTCTTCATAGTTCTTCCTGCAAAGGCAGGAATCTCTTTTTATAGCTTCTCAGCAATTCGAAGCTTCGCACTTCTTGCTCTGTTATTTAATTTTATTTCTGGTTGCGACGGTACGATGAGACCACCTACTTTTTTTAATGGCACTTCAAAATTCCCAAATACATCGCGCTCTGGCTCTCCTTCAAATAATCCGTTTCTGATAAAGCGCTTCACTAATCTATCTTCTAAAGAATGATAGGATATAAAACTTAGACGTCCAGCAACTTTTAATAAGTCTGGCATTTGTAATAACAACTCTTTCAATACCTCAATTTCTTGATTTACTTCTATTCGAATTGCCTGATAAATCTGCGCTAATACTTTATTTTCCTTTTGATGATTTAAAAACGGTTTTAAAACGGTTTTTAATTGTTCGCTTGTTTTAATTTCTCCGTTTTTTCTTTCCTCAACAATGCGAACAGCCATCGCTGGCGCTTGTCTTAATTCACCATACTGTGACAATACATCTCTTATTTGTTCTTCTGTATAATGATTAATTACTTCGAAAGCAGACAGCTTACTTTCTTGATTCATTCTCATATCCAAGTCAGCTTCAAAACGTGTAGAAAACCCACGCTCTGCAACATCAAACTGATGCGAAGACACTCCGAAATCTGCTAAAACACCATCGACGTCTTTGACACCGTAAAATCTCAAAAATCGCTTTGCAAATCTGAAATTCTCATTGATAAGCACAAAACGATCATCATCAATCGTATTATCTAAGGCATCTTTATCCTGATCGAAAGCATATAACTTTCCTTTTGGACCTAATCTAGATAACATCTCTCGACTATGACCACCGCCACCAAAAGTGACATCTACATAAACACCATCTGGTTTAATAGCTAAACCATCTACCGTTTCTTTGAGTAAAACTGCATTATGATATTCCATCGTCCTCCTCCTCTTGCCCCATTACTTCTTCAGCTAAATCCGCAAAATCAGATGACGCATCATCAATTGCTTGCTCATACTTATCCTTATCCCAGATTTCGAGAATATTAACAGCAGAAGCCAAAACAACTTCTTTAGAAATTCCTGAAAAACTGATTAAATCTTTTGGGATTAACAACCTACCAGCACTATCTACCTCAACAACTTTAACACCTGCTGTAAAGCGTCTTATAAAATCGTTATTCTTTTTCTTAAAACGATTCAGTTTATTGATTTTAGCCATCAACGTATTCCATTCGGACATTGGGTAAAGCTCTAAACAAGGCTGAAAAACTGCACGCTTTAAAACAAAACCATCTTGCAACGCAGCAGCCATCTGTTTTTTTAGAACAGCAGGTATCATGAGCCTTCCTTTGGCATCTGCTTTACATTCGTATGTCCCTATAAATGAATTCAAAACGTTGGGTTTACCACTTTAACGATTAAGATTCAAATATATTGAAAAAAACACCACTTTTTACCACATCTTACCACTTTTGTTAATAAGTTTTGTATGAGTTATTACTTAAGATTTAAAGACAATAGCAAAATCAGTATGTCACAAGAATTTAAAAAGCGGTAATTACTAACTGATATTTAAATGAAAAACAATTGAAATTTTTGAGTTCTATTTGTATTCAAAAGGATTTAGCTATATTTGTTTTTAACACTAAGCACTAACCTAATACATGGCACACCTTTTAAAAGAAGAAAAGGATTTTAGATATATTGAAGTAGGCGAAGGAACACCTATTATTGTGCTTCATGGTTTAATGGGAGGGCTAAGTAATTTTGACGCTGTCACTGATTTTTTCAGCAATAATGGCTATAAAGTAATCATCCCAGAGTTGCCTATTTATGGCATGTCACTTCTAAAAACTAATGTAAAAAGTTTTGCTAATTACCTTAAGAAATTCATAGAACACAAGGGGCTCGAAAATGTTATTCTATTAGGAAACTCACTTGGTGGACATATTGGCTTATATCACACAAAACTTTATCCAGAAAAAGTTAAAGGATTAATTATAACTGGGAGTTCTGGGTTATATGAAAGCGCAATGGGAGGTGGCTACACTAAGCGTAGCGATTATGAAGTGATTAAAAAGAAAGCCCAAGATGTTTTCTATGATCCTGCAGTTGCCACTAAAGCCATTGTTGACGAAGTTTATGAAACCGTAAACGACAGAAATAAGCTCATTAAAACCTTGGCTATAGCTAAAAGTGCAATTAGACACAATATGGCTCAAGACTTGCCTAATATGAATACACCAACATGCATAATTTGGGGAAAAAATGACAACGTAACACCACCAGAAGTCGCTACTGAGTTTCATGAATTATTACCTGATTCTGAATTATTCTGGATTGACAAATGTGGCCATGCAGCAATGATGGAACACCCAGATGAGTTTAATAAAATTCTAAATAAGTGGCTTGTTAAGCGTGAACTTTAAATTACCTCGCAAAGTCACTAAAACATAAAGTGAACATCACCTAAAAGTTTAATTTAAAAGAGATTCCTGCTTTTGCTGGAAGAACTAAAGATGAAAATAAAATCAGCTGAATTTGTAGTTAGTAATTCTGAAGTGGCGAAATGTCCTAAAAACGATTTACCGGAATATGCCTTTATTGGGAGAAGTAATGTTGGAAAGTCTTCATTAATAAATATGCTTACTGACCGAAAAAGTTTAGCCAAAACATCTGGACGACCAGGAAAAACACAACTGATTAATCATTTTATCATTAATAGTGGTTGGTACTTGGTAGATTTACCAGGCTATGGTTATGCGCGTGTTTCTAAATCTTCTAAGCGAAAATTTCAGGCATTTATTACTGACTATTTTGAAAAACGTCAACAGCTTGTTTCGGCTTTTGTATTGGTAGATATTAGACACAAGCCTCAACCCATAGATTTAGAATTTATGCAATATATGGGTGAAAGCGGTATTCCGTTTGCTATAATTTTTACTAAGGCAGATAAATTGAAGCCAAAAGCTATTGAGAGGCAAGTCAGTGACTATTGCGACGTACTTTTAAAATCTTGGGAAGAGGTGCCTCAGCATTTTGTAACTTCATCTTCTAAAAGCATTGGTAAAGACGACGTTTTAGAGTTTATCGAAGCTACAAATCAAGAAATTGAATCCTTAAGAAGTAAATAATCTTACTATTACTTCTACCTTTTGTTTCTTCTTTCTATAAAGTAGATTAGGACTATTGATAAAATCGATGTTATTACCGCTTTTCCTACTAGACTCAAACTTATCGGCTCTCTTAAAATAAAGTGGTAAAATATAATTAATACTATCGCATTTATAATAAAAAATAATAAAATTGTTTTCTTAGTCACCATGTATAAAAAATTAACCCTTCACATCTAAAGCGTCTCTAAACGCATTCCCAACCAACATAAACGCCATTACCAAAAGCATAATACACAAACCAGGTATAAGTGCTAAATAAGGTTTGCCTAAAATAATATAGTTATAGTGATCTTTTATCATCGCTCCCCAACTTGCCATTGGAGGCTGTGCTCCAATCCCTAAAAAGCTTAAGCCACTTTCTATTAAAATTGCTCCTGCAAAATTAGCGGCAGAAATAACAATTAATGGTCCAAAAATATTAGGTAAGATATGCTTTGTAATAATCCTATAATCGTTATAACCTAAAGCTCTAGCTGCAGTAACGTATTGCATTTCCTTTGCACTTATTATTTGACCTCGCACAATTCTAGCTACTTCTACCCACATCGTTAAACCTACTGCTATAAACACCTGCCAAAATCCTTTCCCAAGAGCTAATGTTATGGCGATTACTAATAAAAGTGTTGGAATAGACCATGTAATATTAATAATCCACATTATAAATGCATCAATTTTCCCTCCGTAATATCCAGCCAAACTCCCCATTAACAGGCCTACTAAAAGAGAAATAAAAACAGCTACAAAACCAATAAAAAAGGATATTCGAGAGCCTATTAAAATTCGACTTAAATAATCTCTTCCGTATTTATCTGTACCAAATAGAAAGCTTCTTTTATCAATAAAACGTTCATAATTTTTATTAGGAAACTGACTTAAATCAATTTGCTTCTCGACGCCTTTTAATCCATCAGAAGCATATTGAATATATAACAATTGATTAGCTTTTACTTTATAAGATTGAATTGGAATTTCTGTATCTGTATTTTCTTTCCCAAAAAATAAGCTGGAAATAAAGTTTTGATTCGATTCTATACTTGAAGGAATAGTTAGCATTTGCACTTCAAAACCAGGCGATTTAGAATGAATAGACAAATGCATTTGATTTGCATTTTTAGATGCATCTGGCGCAAACAAATAAGCGAAAACTGAAATTAAACCAATACATCCAATAATCCCTAAACTGAAAACGCCCCAAAAGTTTTTCTTAAACTTTTGAAGCGCTAATCTTGTTAATGAATTATTTTGTTTTGACATTTTAGTTTTTCAACATAAAAATCTTATTAGTAAGCATCTCGACTACCCTCGTTGTGACAGCTGATATAAAATAGCGTTAAAATCTAATTCTTAACGTTTGCTACTTTATTCTTTATAGCATAAGTCATTTTTAAATCATTAAGCACGTTTAATGCTTCTTCTATATAAACGTCTCTAGCTAAACTCTGATGCCACCTGTTTCGCTTTTCTTTTAATATTGAGTCTTTCTCCATTAAACTCATCTCATATGGTAATGAATTAAATGATAAATCTGTTTTATACTGCGATAGTTTGGCAAAACGTTTTGCTTCCTCTTCTATAATCCCCATTTCTTTCTTATAGTCATCATAATTTAATGAGTGTATTTCTCGGTCTCTTATTTTCTTAACCCATTGTGCATTGGCATCAATTAATTTTAACTGTTCATTTGCAGCCATTCTTGCTTTACTTTTACTTATTGTAGTTTCATAATCAAAATAATTACTCCAAAGGTCGTAATCTACTGCACCTATTTTATCCCATGGTAATGGATTTTCTTGATCCTTCTCTCCTATATTAATATAACTATAGCGGTCTGGAACTACAACATCACTCTTTACACCTTCAAGCTGTGTAGAACCTCCATTGATTCTATAAAATTTTTGAGTTGTAAATTTTAGTGCTCCCATGTCACCATTAGAGTTGTTACGTACCATTCGGTTTAAATCTAATACATTTTGAACTGTACCTTTTCCGTAAGTCTGTTTACTACCAATAACAATAGCTCTTTTATAATCTTGCATTGCAGCTGCTAATATTTCTGAAGCTGATGCTGATAATTCGTTTACCATAATAACTAATGGTCCATCCCAGATAATAGATTTATCCTTATCGCTTAATATCTCTTTTGGCTCTCCTGTAGTTTTTACCTGTACAACTGGACCTTCTTCTATAAACAAGCCAACAATATCAACTACAGTTTGAAGTGACCCACCTCCATTATTTCTTAGATCTAGCACTAAGCCTTGCATCCCTTGCTCTTTAAGACGGATAATCTCTTGCTTAATGTCTGATGCAGCATTTCGCTTGTCATAATCTTGAAAGTTGATATAAAACTTAGGTAAATTAATTACACCAAATATTTTACCATCTTTTTCTACTGTAGATGATTTTGCATACGTTTCTTCTAACTCAACGATATCTCTTTTAATAGAAATGTCTTCTATTGTGCCATCTACCTTTTTGAGCGTTAATGTAACAACTGTACCTTTTGGTCCTTTTATAAATTTAATGGCATCATCTAAACGCATACCAACAATACTTATACCTTCTTTTTCATCTTGTTGTCTAACTTTAAGAATCTGATCACCAACTTCTAATTCATTAGCTCTCCATGCTGGTCCACCACTAATAATTTCATTGACCATTACACCATCTCTTTTCTTTTGCAAACGCGCACCAATACCCTCGAAATTACCAGACATAGCTACATCAAAACGGTCTTTATCTTCTGGCGCAAAATAGAATGTATGCGGATCAAACTCTTCTACAATAGCATTAATATAAACTGCAAACCAATCTTTACGTTGTCTATCATTAATAAAATCGTATAAATCATCTAGAGACTCTTTTGTCTCAGTTCTAGCTTCTAATTCTATTTCTTTTAAAGATTTTTTATCTTTAGTTTTTGGTTTCTCATTGATTTCAGAAAAAGCTTTTTCAGGGAGGCCTTTAGTTTCTATAGCTGAATCGCGTTCTTCAATAACATCGTCATAATTATCAATAGTAGAAAATTTAAGTTGCTGTCTCCAGCGGTCCTTCATTTCGCGCTTATTCTTTACATAAGTCAGCTTTTCATAATCTGACGAATACTCTTCCTTCTTAGAAAAATCGAATGGCTTTTGTAAAATCTCAGTATATAATTTCCTTGACTCTTCGATACGTTGCAGCAAGCGCTCGTGTGTGATATTAAAAAACGATACGTCATAAGACTTTAGCTGATCATCTATTTTATCCTTGTAAGCCTCAAATTCCTTTATGTCCGATGCATAAAAATAACGCTTAAATGGATCTAACTGATCTAAAAAGTCACCAAAAACATTGGCAGAAAAGTCATCGTTTATTTCTTGTGGATCAAAGTGCCCTTGATCTAAAACATAAGTAATTAACTGAATTAACAACTTGTCTTTATCTGGATCATTAAATGTTTTACTAGTAAAACTACATGATGCAAATGCTATTAATAATGCTAATAATAAAAACTTATAATTCCCTCTCATATGATTTATATTTTAAGTAGGTTTCAATATTTCACTAAAATAGGAGAAAAAACCATGCCATAAAAAATCAAGACACTAATTTTTTGTTAAAGGGTCATAATACACACTATTCTTATGCTTTTTAGTATTTTTACATCAACTTTAATGCTTTATTACATATGTCTAAACGCCCTTTGATTTTAGTAACTAATGATGACGGAATTACAGCGCCAGGTATTAGAAAATTAATTTCTGTTATGAATACCATTGGAGACGTGGTTGTGGTAGCTCCAGACAGTCCACAAAGTGCTATGGGACATGCCATAACTATAAATTCCACATTACACATTGAAAAGGTTACTATTGATGGTAAACAACCTGAATATAGTTGTTCTGGCACACCTGCAGATTGTGTAAAACTAGCAGTTAATGAAATTTTAGATAGACGGCCAGACATTTGTGTTTCAGGCATTAATCATGGTTCAAACTCTTCTATAAATGTAATATATTCTGGCACAATGAGTGCTGCATTAGAAGCAGGTATTGAAGGGATTCCTGCAATTGGATTTTCGTTATTAGATTACAACTGGAATGCTAATTTTGAACATTGTGGTTCATTTATAGAAACTATAACTAAACAAGTTTTAGAACACGGATTACCTGATGGAGTTGTATTGAATGTAAACTTACCTAATCTAGAAAAAGTGGCTATTAAAGGTATCAAAGTGTGCAGACAAGCAAGAGCCAATTGGAAAGAAGAATTTGATAAGCGCACTAACCCAATGGGGCGTGTTTATTATTGGTTAACTGGAAAGTTTGTTAATATGGATAATGGTGAAGACACAGATGAATGGGCTTTAGAAAATGGCTATGTCTCTGTTGTACCTGTTCAGTTTGATTTAACTGCACATCACGCCATTCAGACTATAAATACATGGGACTTAAAATAAATACATGTTTCACTAAATAAGATTTCCGATTTTGCGGAAAACAAATATGAAAAAAGAAATTTTAATCGGTTTTGGAGTGGGGCTTATTGCTACTTTATTTGGTTTAGTTTTTGCCATTCAGATATTTGGTAAATCTGATGATTGGGGAGTTGTTATTAAGCAAGCTATTGAAGAAGATTTTTTAACGAAACTCATGAGTATTGGAGCACTTCTTAATCTAAGCGCTTTTTTTCTATTTTTAAAGAAGAATCAAGATCACAGAGCAAAAGGTGTATTAATAGCAACTATACTTGTGCTTATCTCAACTATGATAATTAAATTCATGAATTAATGAAATATTACATCATTGCTGGCGAAGCTTCAGGAGATTTACATGGTTCTAACTTAATGAAAGCCTTATTAAAACAAGATGATAAAGCTGATATTAGATTTTGGGGAGGGGACTTAATGCAATCTATTGGAGGGGACTTAGTAATGCACTACAAAGAGCGGCAATTTATGGGTTTTGCTGAAGTTATTTTTAACCTCAGAAAAATATTAGGGCTTATAAAATTCTGTAAAAGCGATATTGAAAAATTTCAACCAGATGTTATTATTTTTATTGATAATTCCGGATTTAATCTTCGCATAGCCAAATGGGCAAAAGAACTTAATTACAAAACGCATTATTATATTTCTCCACAAGTTTGGGCCTCTAGAGCTAATCGTGTAGATAAAATTAAACGTTATGTTGATGCTATGTACTGTATTCTTCCGTTTGAAAAAGCTTTTTATGACACATACGACTATGACGTTAATTTTGTTGGACACCCACTTATTGATGCTATAGCAGATAGACCACAGATAGATTTAAAATCATTCAGAAAAGAACATCAACTTAGCGATAAACCAATAATTGCATTATTACCTGGAAGCCGAAAGCAAGAAATAACAAAAATGCTTGGTATTATGCTGAGCTTAGTAAATAGCTTTAAGGATTATCAGTTTGTAATTGCGGGAGCTCCTAGTCAGGATTATGATTTTTACAAAAGTTTTATAAAACAAGACAATGTCTCGTTCATTTCTAATAAAACATACGATCTTTTAACTATTTCTACAGCAGCTTTAGTCACTTCTGGAACTGCAACTTTAGAAACAGCTCTGTTTAAAGTACCTCAAGTAGTCTGTTATAAAGCAAATGCAATATCTTATCAAATTGCAAAACGTATTATTACTTTGAAATATATTTCATTGGTCAACCTAATAATGGACCGCGAGGTAGTGACAGAGTTAATTCAAGGAGATTTAAATAAAAAACGTTTAAAAAAAGAATTAACTGCCATTTTACAAACCGAAAAACGCGAACAGTTATTTTTAGATTATTATGATTTAGAACTAAAGCTTGGCGGAAGAGGGGCAAGTGAAAAAACTGCTGAGTTAATTTTTAATGCTATCTCATAATATGAAAAAAATATTACCTTTTATTTTAATCATTCTTTTTCTAAGCAGCTGTAAAGCAAAGAAATCGTACACCAGCAAAAAAACACAAACACATACTGTAAAAGTAAAAACAACTGCCAAAGCTTCTAATAAAGCCACAAGTATTGTAAAATATGCCAAAACATTTAACGGCACACGCTACAAATACGGAGGAACAACCAAACGTGGTATGGATTGCTCTGGTCTTATCTATACAAGTTTTAACAAACATAATATCAGTCTTCCTAGAACGACCTCTGGATTGAAAAGCACTGGGTCTTGGATAGATCTTAAAGAAGTAAATATTGGAGATTTAGTCTTTTTTGCGACTAAAAAAAATAGTAGAAAGGTTAATCATGTCGGAATTGTTTCAAACATAAGTAAAGGTGATGTAGAATTTATACATGCATCGTCGAGTAGAGGTGTTATGATTTCTTCGATAACAGAAAAGTATTGGTATTTTGCTTTTGTACAAGCTAGACGTATTTTGTAATACTTTTTATATATTAGTAACTGATTCTTATGAAGTTACTAAATTTCTCTTTAATAAAATTAACAATTTGCTTAATTGCTGGTATTGTTTTAGCACACTATGCTAAGCCAGATTACAAACTGCCTTTATATTTAACTCTTGGATTAGTAATTCTTATTGGTATCTATTGGGTATTCTTAAAATCTAAAATAGATAGACTTCCGCTATTTGGAATACTATCTTGCTTATCTATGATGGGTATTGGAATGATCTCTTATACTACTCAAAATGAAAAAATACAAGTTAATCATTATACAAATCTAAATTCCTTAGAAAATTTTAATACTATAACTTTCAAAATTAAAGAGCGTTTAAAACCTGATAATTACAACTATAAGTACATTGTTTCAACAAGTTCTATTAATGGTAAAACTGCGTCTGGCAAATTATTAATTAATATCAGGAAAGACAGTTTGAACACAGCTTTATCTGTGGATGATATACTATTTACTTCTGCGCAAGTACAGAAAATTCAGAAACCTTTAAATCCACATCAATTTGACTATAGTGCCTATCTAGAATTAAAACAGGTTTATAATCAACTGTATTTAGAGTCTGATGAATTAATGACGGTCTCAAATTCAAAAACTACAATTTATGGTTTTGCAGATCAATTAAGAACCACTATTAACTCAAAACTTATAGAAGCAGGATTTAAAGATGAAGCGCTTAGTATTATGAATGCGCTACTACTAGGTCAGCGCCAAACTATTGATAAAACAACCTATACTAATTATGTGAATTCGGGGACCATTCATATTTTAGCTATTTCAGGACTTCATGTTGGTATTTTATTATGGATTCTCAATTTTATTTTTAAGCCACTACTCTATCTTAAATATGGTAATTATATAAGACCTATCGTTTTAATTACTATTCTTTGGTCTTTTGCTATAATTGCAGGGTTATCACCCTCTGTTACTAGAGCAGTAACCATGTTTAGTATTATTAGTATTGCGATGCACTTAAAACGACCGACTAATATTTATAACACTCTAGTAATTTCAGCATTTTTCATTTTATTGGTTAAACCTACTTTTTTGTTCGAAGTCGGTTTTCAAATGAGTTATCTCGCAGTTTTAGGCATTGTGAGTGTGCAACCGATACTTTATAAATTATGGAAACCAAGGTATTTAGTAACCGATAAATTGTGGCAAGTCTTTACAGTGACTCTTGCAGCACAAGCAGGAGTTGTACCTATTAGTCTGTTTTATTTTCATCAATTCCCTGGCTTGTTCTTCATTTCAAACATTGTTGTAATTCCTTTTTTAGGTTTAATTCTAGGGTTTGGATTATTAGTTATCGCTCTGGCACTTATGAATATGTTACATGATTTTATAGTAATTGCTTACAGTTTTATTATTGATAGTTTAAATGCGTTTATTGCTTGGGTAGCTCAATTTGAAGATTTTTTATTTAGAGACATTCCGTTTACAATACTTCAGGTCATTTGTTCATATTTGATAATTGTTGCTTTGATACAAGTTTACAAATTCAGGAATTTTAAATGGATTGCTTTTAGCTTGATTGCAATTATTTCTTTTCAAAGTATTTCGTTTTACAACAGATATAAAGTACAAGATGATGCTTTTGTTGTTTTTAATAAAAGCAGATATTCAATGATTGGTCAAAAAAACAAGGACCAATTTATGGTGCATCATAATTTAGGTACGTCAAAACAAAAAGGAGATAACGTTATAAAGAATTTTAAAGTTGGTGAGACGATAGATTCTGTTAGAACAGACAGTTTACAGTCAATTTATCAATTTAAAAAAAAATCTATTTTAGTCATTGATAGTTTAGGGGTTTACAAAGGATTAAGTTTTAAACCCAATTATATTATACTTAGAAACTCGCCAAAACTAAACCTTAACCGTATGATTGATAGCTTACAACCCGAGCTAATTATTGCAGATGCCAGCAATTACAAGTCTTATGTTAAACGTTGGAAAGCTACATGCACGCATAAAAAAATCCCTTTTCATCAAACCAACGAAAAGGGAGCCTATATTATAAACTAATTTTATTTGCTTTACTGTTTAAATGAAGGCTTAAAGGCTTTAAAATATTCATTGAATTTTTCTTGGGTATCCATGCCTATATGCTCATCTGCTTTAAACATTTTTAGGTACAATTCTAACTGCTGTGGTTTTAAGTAACCTGTTATTGGCGTTATATAATTTGCCTCTTCATCAAAAAACACCATTGTAGGATATGCACTAACTTTCAAATAGTTTGCAAACTCATGCGCGCTATTTCTTCTGTTTGCTTTTGCAGGATCGTAATTTGGGTTTCCAAATGTCTTGTCTTTAAAAGTGACAGATGCATTGCCTTCTCCATTAAATTTTACAGCATAATAGTTTTTATTCATGTACTCAACAACGTCTGGATTCTGAAATGTATTCTTATCTAGCATCTTACAAGGACCACACCAATTGGTATAAACATCCATCATAATTTTTCTTGGCTCCTTTTTCTGAAGCGCAATAGCTTCTTCTATAGTTATCCAGTTAATCTTATCTGCTGTGTTGGTATCTTTTGATATTGGCTTAAACGATGTTAATAGTGCCAAAACCATTATAAATAATATATTTCTCATATTTATCTTTGTTGCAATTCTTATGCCGAACTTACAAAAAAATGCTCCTGAAGAGGAGCATTTTTAATTTATTTTAACGGTTTTAGAACTATCTTATACCGTGCATCATTCTAATTAATGTTTTGTTTAAAATTAACATTACAATACCTGCAGCCACAGGAATAGCAGTAAAAATTAAAAAGAATACACTCATACCATATTCCTCTACTATTGGGTCTATATAACTACCTGTTAAACCAGCCGCAAAATTAGCAATGAAATTAGCAACGAACCAGATACCGAACATCATACCCACTAATTTTATTGGTGCTAATTTACTTACATAAGATAAACCAACAGGTGATACACATAGTTCACCAAGGGTATGGAATAAATAAGCAAATACTAAAAACAACATGCTTACAGAAGCTGTTTTAGCTCCTAACGGAATCCCCATAGAGCCATAAGCTAAAATCCCAAAACCGAGACCAAGCAGCATTAAACCAATTGCAAATTTAACTGGTCCTGAAGGATTGTATTTACTTTCCCATACTTTAGAAAATAAAGGTGCGAAGGCTATAATAAAAAATGAATTTAAAATTCCAAACCAAGACGCTTTTACTTCAGCAACTTCAGCATTAAATTCTTTATTTAACATCCAAATTACAATTCCCCATATAATAACGAAACTTGTCCCTAGAAGGATATTTGATAATGCAAACTTCTTATATGTTTGTTTGAATAACATAATTAGTACCCAAGTTATAATTAACATTGGAACAACGGTTAGGATCGTATTAAATATCTTAAATGTTGTAGCTCCGTCACCGACTAATACTCTGTCTGTATAATCTGCTGCAAAGATGGTCATAGAACCACCTGCTTGTTCAAACGCCCACCAAAAGAATATTGTAAAGAATGAAAACACACCTATTACTTTTAGCCTATCAGCAGTAATTTTTGATTCTGAAGCTTGATCTGCAACTTCCTCAAGTACATCTTTTGTTTCTTCGACTGAGTCCTCTATAATATCGTCAAAATCTTCTAAATTTTTAGGCGAAAGACCAATCTTTCCAAAGATTTTTTGAGCAAAATAGAATTGTAACATACCAAAAAACATGAAAATTCCAGCTAAACCAAAACCATAATGCCAGCCTACTGATTCACCAATATAACCACATAATAAAATACCCAAAAAGGCACCAGCATTAATACCCATATAAAAAATAGTATAACCAGCATCTTTCTCTTTTCCTTGTGATTTATAAAGTTGACCAACCATTGATGAAATATTCGGCTTAAATAAGCCATTTCCAACAATTAATAGACCTAATCCTATATAGAAAAACATATCTGCAGTAACTTCTAATGCCATTGAAGCATGACCTAAAGTCATTAAAAAAGCTCCAATAACTACAGCATTTCTATAGCCTGTAAACTTATCCGCAATAAAACCACCAATAATGGGTGTGATATATACTAATCCTGTATACCAACCATAAAGTAAAAGTGCCTCTGAACGTTCCCAGCCCCAACCACCATCACCAAGGATAGCAGCTGTTAAGAAGAGCACTAATAATGCTCGCATTCCATAATAAGAAAAACGTTCCCACATTTCTGTGAAGAACAATACAAACAAACCAGCCGGATGTCCTAAAACAGTTTTTTGGTTCTCTGCTGAACCTCCAAATTTAAATTCCATATATAATTATATTAGTTAGTATTAATAGTTAGTTTAAACTTAGACAAACCCTATTATTCTTTAATATTACCTTGAAGCTTATCACCTAAAGTTCTATTTATAAAATTGGTCATCTTTTTGTATAAATGAAGCCTTGTATTGCCTCCATAAATACCATGATTTTTATCTGGATACACCATCCATTCAAACTGTTTATCTGCTTGAATTAATGCTTCTACCATACGCATGGTATTCTGTAAATGTACATTATCATCGCCAGAACCGTGAATTAACAAGAAATCACCTTTTAACTTATCGACATGATTTATTGGTGAATTTTCATCATAACCACTTGCATTCTCTTGTGGAGTTGTCATGTAACGCTCTGTATATATAGTATCGTAGAATCTCCAACTCGTTACTGGCGCTACAGCAATTGCCATTTTAAAAACATCGTTACCTTTAAACAAGGCATTACTACTCATAAAACCACCGTAACTCCAACCCCAAATTCCCATTCTAGTTGCATCAACATAAGGTAACGTACCTAATTTTTTAGCTGCAGCGATTTGGTCTTCAACTTCGTATTTACCAAGTTCATTTTGTGTTACTTTCTTAAAATCCGCTCCTTTAAACCCTGTTCCTCTGCCGTCTACACAAGCTATTATGTAACCTTGTTGTGCTAACATTTGGTACCAATAATCATTAGAACTATTCCAACGGTTAGCTACTTGCTGAGAACCAGGACCAGAATACTGATACATAAATAATGGATAGATTTTATTGGCATCGAAATCTGCAGGTTTAATTATCCACATATTTAAGTCATTGCCATTAACATTTATAGTACTGAACTCTTTTTTAGATGTTATATAATTTCCAACTTTCTCTGATAAGCTAATGTTATCCTTAATGCTTTTAACAACATCACCAGATTTTGAACTGTTTAGCGTATATTCTTGAGGTGTTGTTGCACTAGAATGTGTATTGATAAAATACGTAAAATCTGCACTAAAAGAAGCGCTATTAGTTCCATCTGTTTTGGTTAGGCGTTTTTTCTTTTTTCCATTTAATTTAATAGAATACACATCTCTGTTAATGGAACCATTCTCTACAGATTGGTAATAAATTGAATTCTCTTTTTCATTGAAACCATAGTAATTAGTCACTTCCCAATTGCCTTCAGTTACTTGATTGATCAGCTTACCATCTTCAGCATAATGATAAATATGGTTGTAACCATCTTTTTCACTCGTCCAAATAAAGCTATCATCTTTTAAGAATGTTAAGTTGAATGTTACATCGACGTATGCTTTATCCTCTTCTGCTAAAACCAAATTAGACGTATTATTTTTAGTGTTTATCATCCAAAGATCTAATTCATTTTGATGACGATTCATTAATTGAACACTTAATACATCAGCATCCTTAGTCCATTCTAATCTCGGAATATAAAAATCTTGATATGCTTTATCTACTTTTAGTTCTTGAAGTTTTTCTGAACCTAATTTGTATAAATATAAAGTTACTTTAGAATTAGCCTCGCCTGCTTTAGGATATTTAAAAACTTGTTGCGTTTGGTACAATTCTGAGCCAAAAACATCCATTGAGAATTCTGGCACTTCAGTTTCATCAAAACGAATAAAAGCAATTTGATTGCTATCCGCATTCCAATCAAAAGCTCTTACAAAACTAAATTCTTCTTCATAAACCCAATCGGTAATACCGTTAATCACTTTATTCTTTTCTCCATCAAAGGTGATTTGCTCAACACTACCAGAAGCTAGGTCTTTAACATACAGATTATTCTCAAAACCATAAGCCACTTTTTTACCATCTGGCGACAATGTTGGTTCTTGTACCAAATCGTCCGACACTTTAGTTACTTTTTTTGACGCAATGTCATAGATATAAAACTCACCTAAAGTGGAACGTCTAAATACAGGAATAGAATTGGTTGTTAAGATGACTTTAGATTCATCTGTACTAAAGCTATAATCAAAAAAACCTTGAATCTCAGCTATATCAGCTGAAGATACCAAGGTTTTAACTTTTTCTAAAGTTTTATAATCGTAAATATCGATTGTTGCTGTTCTATTTTGCCTATCAAAATTTAAAACAGAATACTGTTTTCCGTTATCCATAGAATGCAAAGCTTGCATACCTTGCGTTCTAAAAGTTCCTCCCCAAATGTCTTCGAGTGAGATCTGTTTGTCTTGACAATAAATTATTGTGGTTGTTAAAAATCCTACAATTGTAATTAAGTGTCT
The DNA here is from genome assembly GCF_002364335.1 of Winogradskyella sp. UBA3174. Taxonomy (GTDB): domain Bacteria; phylum Bacteroidota; class Bacteroidia; order Flavobacteriales; family Flavobacteriaceae; genus Winogradskyella. The sequence continues at coordinate 173,428 of NZ_DEXW01000037.1, forward strand.
TAATTTCATGTTATCTTTTTTCAATAAAACAATGCCAAGTTTACTAAAAATTATGCAAAAAATCGCTATTTTTAAGAGTAAATCCGCAATAATAATAGTTTAAAGACTCATTTTATACCAATCCTAAGTATCTTTATCTTTTTAAATTTAAACAAACATGGCTAACGCTATTTCTGGCTTTAGTAAGCTTTCAAAATTAGATAAAATTGATTGGCTTATTAATACTTATTTTACAGACAAAGACAGCGCAAAAACGCTCATTACACAATATTGGAATTCAAATGAAAAGCTCCAAAAATTACATGATGAGTTTATTGAAAATACTATTACAAACTACTATTTACCTTTAGGTGTTGCTCCTAATTTTTTAATAAACGACACGCTTTACACTATACCAATGGCCATAGAAGAAAGCTCTGTTATTGCTGCTGCAAGTAAAGCTGCAAAATTTTGGTTTGATCGCGGTGGTTTTAAAACTACAGTAATTTCAACAGAAAAAATTGGCCAAGTACACTTTACCTACAATGGTGATTTTAAAACTTTAGAGTCATTTTTTGAAAAAACAAAACCGCTTCTCATTTCTTCAACATCAGACATTACTAAAAACATGGTACGAAGAGGTGGTGGTATCTTAGATATTGAACTGAGAGATAAAACTAAAGAATTATCAAACTACTACCAATTACATGCAACGTTTGAGACTTTGGACGCCATGGGTGCGAATTTTATTAATTCTTGTTTAGAGCAATTTGCACAAACATTTAAAAATGAAGCTGAAACCGGTCTAAAAGGGGATTTAGATATCGTTATGAGTATTCTTTCTAACTACGTCCCAAACTGTTTAGTTAGAGCAGAAGTATCTTGTAATATTGAAGATTTAAAAAGCAAAGACATTCCCAATCCCGAACTTTTTGTACAGAAGTTTAAACAAGCCATAAATATTGCAGAAATAGAACCATTTAGAGCTGTTACTCACAATAAGGGTATTATGAATGGTATAGATGCCGTCGTATTAGCAACAGGGAACGATTTTAGAGCTGTTGAAGCTGGTGTGCATGCTTATGCGTCTAGACAAGAAAAATACTCGAGCTTAACCCATTGTAGTATAAATAACGGTGTTTTTAAATTCTGGATAGAAATTCCATTAGCACTAGGAACTGTTGGTGGATTAACCAATTTACACCCACTAGTCAAATTTTCTTTAGAGTTATTGGAAAAACCTAGTGCTAGAGACTTAATGCAAATTGTAGCTGTTGCTGGCTTAGCACAAAACTTTGCCGCTGTAAAGTCTTTAACAACAACTGGTATTCAAGAAGGCCATATGAAAATGCACTTAATGAATATTTTAAATCAGTTTGAGGCTACAGCTGAAGAAAAAACTAACATTATAGAACACTTCAAAACTAATGTAGTGACTCATAGCGCAGTGGTTGAGGCTATTGAAAAGCTCCGGAACTAAGTTAATTTGCTCATGAAGATTCAAAGCTGGTAAATTCCGAATCACAAAAACTAAATTTCAGAGCTTACTCATAAGAATAACTCAATAACTCAATAACT
>NZ_DEXW01000037.1:175165-190648 GCF_002364335.1 Winogradskyella sp. UBA3174
CTCAATAACTCAATAACTCAATATAAAAATTTGAAATCAGAACCAAAAACATATCGTAGTAACGGTAAATTATTACTAACAGCTGAGTATGTCGTTTTAGAAGGCGCCAAAGCATTAGCTATACCTACAAAGTATGGTCAAAGCTTAACCATTGAAAAGAATACAACTAAAAATATTATTTGGAAAAGCATAAATGAACTAGATGAGGTTTGGTTTGAAGATGAGTTCTTAATTAATGACACTTCCACTAAACTAAAAGTAAAGGCTAAAAACTATACTGATATTTCGAAACGGTTAATTCAGATTTTAAAAGCTGCTTACGATTTAAATCCTAAGTTTCTAGATTCTAAAGAAGGTTATACAATCACAACACATCAAGATTTTAACAGACTTTGGGGATTAGGCACATCATCTACACTTATTAATAATATAGCGGATTGGGCAAAAGTTGATGCCTACAAGCTTCTAGAAAAAACATTTAGTGGTAGTGGCTATGACATTGCTTGCGCACAAAATGATACACCAATAACGTATCTATTAAAATATAGACAAAAACCGATTATTGAGACTATAAGTTTTGATCCTAGTTTTAAATCGCAGCTCTATTTTGTTTATCTCAACCAAAAGCAAAATAGTAGAGACGGTATTGCAGCTTTCAAAAAGAAAGGACGCATTGACATGGAAATAATTGAAAGTATCAATCAACTTACTGAAAGCATGATTAGCTGTAAATCACTTTCAGCATTCGAAAATTTGATTGTTTCACATGAAGGTATTATCTCAGAACTCATTGAGCAAAAACCTATAAAATCTCGATTATTTAAAGATTTTAAAGGAGCTGCTAAAAGTTTAGGTGCTTGGGGAGGTGATTTTGTATTAGTTACATCAGAAACTGATCCTACAGAATATTTCAAATCAAAAGGCTTTGAAACAATAATTCCATATAACGAAATGGTATTAAATTAAAAAAGGCTCTGCATTTCCGCAGAGCCTTTTTTATAATATTGTATTTAACTTAATAAACAGTCTTAGCTCTATTATCTTCAATATCAGCTGATTTCTGTAAAGCTTGGTATATTTTACTTTGTATCGTCGTATTACGAGCTGAATTCAACCTGTTAATTACAGACGTATAATTTTCTAAAACGGGTGCTTCAGTAATTTTAGTAACTTCTAAAACGTAAACCCCTTTTGCACCATTTATTGGTTTAGAAATCGCTCCTACTTTTAATCCAAAAGCAGCACCAATTACTTCTGGCTCAACACCAGCACCAGATAACGTTGTGTTATTCATAGTTATGGCTGCAGCAGTTCTAACACTTAATCCTTGGTTTTTAGCAATATCGTCAATCGTAGTTCCGGTAAGGTTGTCACGAATCATTTTTGCCTTTTTATCTTTTTTGATTTCTGGTATCGCAGTAATAGAAGCATCTTCTACATTCATTAACCCTTTCTCATTTTTTTCAACCAATTTCGCAACTATAAATCCAAAATTAGCTACAGAAAAACTTTTAAAATCACCTGTATCAGTATCTTCGTTAAACGACCAGCGTACAACTTCTCTCTGACTTCCTAATCCTGGAATAGTTTCGTCTAATTCTTTAAATGTTATTGGCTTTGCAGTTAACTGACGTTCTTCGGCTAACGTATTAAAATCTCCGCTTCTTGAAGCGATTTCAAACTTGGACATTTTATTAAATACATCTTGAAGCGTTTCTTCTGATGGTTCAATTTTATCAGCCAATGTTGCAACCTTAATTGAATTACTAAAGTTAGATTGCTCTAAAACCTCAATAATATGGAATCCAAATGATGTTTCGACGACATCTATAGCGCCTTTTTCATTATCAAAACCGTAGGCTCTAAATTCTGGTGCAAAAGATGAGTTATAAGCCATCTTTATTTCACCACTACTTTCGTTACTTACTTTATCAGAAGATAAATCTAATAAATCAACAAACTTTGATCTGTTAGCTTTTAATACCGTTAAAATACTATCTGCTTTTATTTTTGCTTCTTCACGTGAATTAGAAACAGTAGGATCTACTCTATTAGCACCAGCATAGGGAATTAATATATGACGCACCTTAGAAGAATCCGCAGATTGCTTAATACCAATTACTTTTGATAACTTAAAAAATTCACCATCTCTGTATGGCCCATAATAACTACCAACTTCTAAATTCATTAAAGTGTCTTTTGCAACAGCTGGCAATTCTGAGACTCTTAAATAAGCGTCATTATATTTTATATCTGAGTTTGAATTAATAAAGTCTTCAACATTAGTCGTAGTGTTAAAACCAAGAATAGTGTCAGTAGCTTCAGTAATATCGTTGTATTCTACTCTATCATTAATTAAAGCCATTAAACCAGCTTTATTATTGTCTTCATCTTTTTTTGATGCTTCTTCCTTAAATTCTACGTAAACGATTTCACTTGTAGCATCAACTTTATAGTTGTCTGCATTCTTTTTAATGTAATCTTGTACTTCGCTTTTGGTTACTTTAACTAAGCTATCTACAACGCTTGTATATGGTATCTGAACAAATCTAACATCTACTGTCTTAGCCTCACCTACATACTCATCATTGGCTTCAGCAATAGTAGTACCAACACCTGCCTTTATCATATTAAAATAACTCTGTTGCACTGCGTTTGCGGCAATAGTCTGTTCGTTATTAGCCCAACTCTCATAACTAACCTGAAAGTTGCTTAACTGAACAACTTCTGGCTGCACATCTTTAAGATTTGCTATAAACGCATTTAAACGGTTAACGTCAAAGTTGCCATTATCATCTTGAAATTCTGGATAGGAAGAAAAACTGTTTTTTAATAAGTCTCTCATTTCATCTTTCTCTACAGAAAGATTCAACTTTTCGAATTCAGCATCTAAGATGACCTTACGAAGTTCTTGGTTATAAATAGCGTTCATTGCTTGCGTTGAAGATTGACCACCACCAAATCGTTCTTGATAGCTCTTCACCTTTTGCATAAATTCGTTTCTATTAATATCAGTACCTTCTATTGTTGCAATTACATCTTGCGAACCTCCGGTTAAAGCGTCAGAGTTTTTGAATAAATCCCCAACTACAAATGAAAATAACGCTAATGCAATTACCAATATCAATACCAGTGAGCGTTGTCTAATTTTATTTAAAACTGCCATGTCTTTTTGTTTAGTGTGTTTGTTTTATTTGTTCTATATGGTTACAAAGAACATCCCAAATAATATCTTACACACTTAATAATATTTTCTTAGTGGATGTTTCGTGTAAATAAGTCTGCGAAAATAGTACTTTCTAGCAAATAATAAAAGGAGAATATTAGTTTTTACTTGAGTAGTGTAGGATTAATCAGTTTCTAGTATTTTTAATAGAACGGCGTTTATTTTTGTAGATGAAACTTCAGTAATTGTAAACTTAAAATTCTCAATTATAATATCATCATTAACTTGAGGTATTTCTTCTGCTTTATTAACTATAAGACCGCCTAAAGTTTCATAATTTTCACCTACAGGAAGGTTTAGTTTATAAATCTCATTAACGTAGTCTACTTCTAATCTTGCTGAAAACTTAAATGTGCTTTCATTGATTTGCTCTTCAACAAGTTCTACATTATCGTGCTCGTCTTCTATCTCGCCAAAGAGTTCTTCAATAATATCTTCAATAGTCATAATACCAGAAGTACCACCATACTCATCAATGACTACAGATAGACTTCTTCGCTTCTTAGTAAGAATATTTAAAACATCTTTTATTAAAATCGTCTCAGGCACAAATCCTACGGGAATAAGAATAGACTTTATAGTTTTAGGCTTTTTAAAAAGCTCAAAAGCATGTACATAACCCAAAATATCATCTATATTATCTTTGTAGACAATGATTTTTGTTCTACCCGTTTCTATAAAAAGTTGTCTTAAATCTTCAATAGAATCTGAAATATCTACAGCAGTAATTTCCGTTCTAGGTATCATGACCTCGCGTGCCTTAACCTCAGAAAAATCTAATGCATTTTGAAAAATCTGAATTTCACTATCTATAGTATCTTGGTCATCAACAGATTCCATCTGCTCACTAATATAATTACCTAATTCTACTTTTGTCATTGCTAAAACAGCATCTTCACCTGGTGCTTTAAATATATATTTAAGAACTGCATCTGAAATCCAGATAATAAAGTCCGAAACCCAAGAAAATAAAACATAAAAAATATAAGTAGGTACTGCTAACACTTTAAGTAACGTATTCGCATAAATTTGAAAAAATACTTTCGGTAAAAATTCAGCTGTTATCAGTATAACTAATGTTGATATTATGGTTTGAGAGAGTAACTGCAAATCATAGACCAAGTAGTAGAGTGTTGAGCCTTCTAATGATGACATAGATTGAAACCATCGTACCAAAACATCACCCATTTTAAGTCCATAAATAACTAAAGCAATATTATTACCAATAAGCATAGTAGCTATATACTTAGATGGCTTAGCCGTAAGTTTATCTAAAACTTTTCCTAAAAAGTCTCCTTGTTTTTTCTCTAACTCAATATGAATTTTATTGGAAGAAACATACGCAATTTCCATACCTGAAAAAAAAGCAGATAATATAAGTGTACTCACAATAATGACTATATCAGTAGTCATACATTACTTTTTGTTTTGGTCTTCAAATTTTTCCCTAAAACGTTTTCTAAAGAAAAACATAAAAATAGCAAGTGCTACAAAAAATAAAGACATATAAGATCTATTTCTATCTATAGACCAGTTAGAAATTGCATCCCAAAGAAATAATGCTGCAAAAATGATGTAGGCGTATTGAAAGAGTTGTAATATCTTCATTAGATTTTATCAAAATATTTAGAACAAAGATAGCTAATTATCTATCTCTATATCACCACCCATCTCTAACATTTGAAATTTCTTAAATGTTTTATCAGAGTCAAAACCTATTCCGTGTGTTATACCAGATGTTCTTTTAAATATAAAAGGCTGATTTGTAAATACCCATTCTGACTTTTCATTATAGTAGAGTTGATCAGTAAAAAGTGTGTCTTTCTCTGGTGTTGCAACCCTAACGTTGCCTTGAAGATCTATAATATCCATATCGGTATAATAAATTGCATACTTTGCCAAGATTGTTGTCTGTTGTTGGTCATCATTGTACACCTTTAGTTCAATACCTTCAGGAAACTCAGAAAAACTAAAATCTCTATTTGAATAATCTAACATTTTAGGACTCAATAAATTTGCCAATAAGTCTACTGTAGAGTCTTTATACTCTGTGTATTTTAAATCTATATTTGTCGCCTCTCCAATAGGTTGGTTTTGTAAAACACCTACTTTTCGAACATCATCAAAATTATTCTTACACGAAAAAAACAAAGTCACAGCAATAGCTGTGACTAGGTTTTTTATAATATATATTTTTTTTATTCTCATTAAATCTGTGGGACTGTTACCGAGCGTCTAATCCAACATCCAATTTTTATGGTTTGTCCTGCATTACCTTCATTAAAGATATCTGCTGTACTTGGAGCTCCAGCTCTATAGCTTTCTGCTGTTTTAGAAGCAGTAGATTTTAAACGTCCATCTACTCTACCCGCTTTTTCAGCTTCATTAGCCGCTAGCCAAAGTACAGCTCTTTTATTAAAGTTAGAATCACCACAGTTGTTAGCACTCTTTTGGTACATCGCTGCCATTCTCAAATGTGGAAGACCTTTAGAAGGGTTAAGATTTAAAGCCTCTATATACTGCTGTCTTGCTTTACCATAACTACCTCTTTTGTAATTTTTCTCAGCAACTCTCATTACCAACTTCCATTTTTTAAGTGGATCTGATTCCAACTCAAAAGACTGGTCATAATAACGATCTGCCTCAGCCATTTTTCCTTGTTTTTCTTTTAGGAAACCTAAATAGAAAGCAGTCTTAGCATCTGGCTCTACTGTATTTTTTTGCACTACTAATTTCTCAAATAATGGATCGTCAGTACATTCTTTCTCTCCCATTTTATTCATGGCACGTTGTAACCAAACCGCATCATTTTTATATTCCTCAAAATCTTTTTGATACAACGGCACTAAAACTTCGCAGTTTGCTCTGTCACCTAATTTCTTATCCATACTAGACAAGATCTTACTTTCATAAACCTCTATATTAGACTCATAACTACCCTTATAGCTCTGCTCCCTTTTAGATAATGTTTCACCACCAGCTTCTTTTGCAACATATATATTCAACTTTTTAGTGTAAGTCTCAATAATATCCTCAATAATTTCATTTACATCATCATACTTGTCAAACAGTTTTTGAGCATCTGGTGGTGTTTTTACACCTGCATCGTAAATATCTACACCTAAAGAAAAATAAGCATAAAGCCCTATAGCACTGTCAAAATCTGATTTATGATTAAGAAATACGCTATCAAAAGTTTTATATAATTCTTCTGTAGATAGACCTAGCTCAGTTTTGTATTTATACTTTAGGTTAGCATTCTCCATCATCAATTCTCCCTCAGAATACTTTGAAGTAAAATTTGCATGGTATTCTTCATTCAACTTTAATAAATCTTTTATAAAAGCTAACTTTTCTGCACCTGCGCTATTTTCAATTTTATGATCAATAATAGCTCTTCCACCTTTACCTTTATTACTAAGATATATTGCTCTACTTAATTTTGGACATTCCTTTCTCACCTTCATCCAAGGCTCGTAAGCGTCATCATACTTTTTACTGTTTGCGTAACTATCAAAAATTGATAAGTTATTTCTGCACTCTTCCTCTTTCTCCTCTTGAGCAAAAGCCAAGTTAAAACTCACAAAAAGTGCTATTAGCAGTATTGTAATTCTCGTTTTCATGTCTTAATTAATTATATTAGAAATATTTTCGTTGTGTGAACCATCTTGAGTTTAAAGATAAACTTACATTAAAGTTTACATAATTCTCTTGAATTAGGTTCTGATTCGTTGTTCCACGCTGTCCAAATTCAAACCCTAAATTAGCATTAGAAAATAAACTACGCTTTCCGACTGGTAAACCTAGTCCAAAAGATATGCCAAACTCCTTTATCGATTCATTTTTTATTACAAGACCTGTATTTGCAAAGTTAAAACCTGCTCGGTAAACTACTCGTTTAAAATAACCAGAAAAGGCATTATAATTTGGTATAAAAAAACCACCAACTGTAAATTGAGATGAATTCTCGAAACTTGTGGTTTGGTTTGAAAATAATGGATTGGAAAAATTTGAAGTATTCTGAAACGTCAATTCTGTTCCAACAAACCAAGATTTGGGCTTCCCTATACCACCTCCTACTGACAAACGTGAAGGTATCACCAACTCAGTTTCATTAAGACCTTGTGCTTCTAAATCTGACTCAATAGTATTAAAAACAGCTACATTATCGTTAACCGTATTAATTGTAACTGTAGAAACAGATCTCTGATTTAGAGATTTCAATCTACTCTCTGGTGCGTATGTTAAAGTTGTAGAAAGCTCTAAATTATCAGATATCATTGTTTTATAGGACAACCCGAAATTAAGATTTAAACCACTTAAATCGGCTCTATTATTTTCTCTAGTTTGGTACTGTACTACGTTACCTTCTGGCGTATACTGAACAATAATTGCCGTATTTCTAATATTTCCGAAATTATAGCTCACATCAACACCAACTCCTAATTTATCAGAAACCTGATAGCCGAAGCCTGTAAAAACTTTATTTATACCACCATCACCTCGATATCTACTTTGCAAGTCTCCGTCGTCACTAAAGTCTTCTAATTTATAACCTACGGAAGTATATGGCAATAATCCAAAACCAAAACCAAATCTACCAACAGGAATAGCTATTGCAAGGTAATCGTAAGATGAACTACTTCCTTTTGACTCACCTGTATCACTTTTTAAAGTCAAGTCTGATGTCGTACCGGCTATCGTAAACTTAACAGGTCTGCTTTCGTTATTAAAATCAGTTGATTTTAAATTTTTACCACCATAAGAGGCCGGATTTCTTAAATTTACGTGAATACTGTCTAAGTAAACACTCAAACCTCCCATGCTTCGATTTTCTACAGTACCCTTAAATTTAAGGCTTCCTATACCATAAAATGAATATGGAGATGAGGTTCCTTGTTGCGCGAATGCACAAGAACCAATAATTGTAATACAAATTACAATGAGTCGTTTTATCATTATTTTGAATTATAATCTAAAATAAAATTCAAACCTTCTAAAAGAAAATTTGAATTCGCAAATATGCTATTTTTAATTTGGTTTGACAAAAAATTGGCGTCACCTCCTGTTAAAATAACTGTTAAATCTTGATGTTCAGCCATATATTCTTCAATAACTCCGTCAATTTCTTTGACAACTCCGTTGATAACACCAGAATGAATTGAAGATTCTGTAGAATTACCAATTATAGTTTTAGGTATACTCGTATTTAATAACGGAAGATTAGCCGTTAAATTATTTAGAGATTTATATCTAAGCCTAATACCAGGTGAAATTGCACCACCTAAGTATTCATTTTTACTGGTGATAAAATCGTATGTTATACATGTACCAGCATCTATTACTAGTACATTATTTTTAGGGAATTGATCTACAGAGGCACTTACTAAAGCTATACGATCTGCACCAAGTGTTTTTGGTGTTTCATATAAATTAATGAATGGCTGTTTTGTTTTTGAACTGAGCTGAACCACCTCAAAGTCCTCTTTAATGGCATCTATTTGCTTTTTTGATAAATGACCAACTGATGAAACGATCACAGAGTTAAGCTTTGGAAAATCTTTTTTTAGCGCTTTATATTCTTTTTTAAACTCAGAAAGTTCAAAGCTAACTTTATGAATTAGTTTAGTTTCCTTAAAAACAGCTAGTTTAACAAAGGTATTTCCAACATCTACAATAAGGTTCATAGGCTATAAATATTAATGCAAATTTATAAAATCAAATTTTACAACTTTCCTTTTGTGGATAATAAAATTGCATATATATTTGCAACCGCTTAAATAAGCAATTGGTGCCTTAGCTCAGTTGGTAGAGCAAAGGACTGAAAATCCTTGTGTCCCTGGTTCGATTCCTGGAGGCACCACCACAATAAACCCTTAAACTGTTAAAAATTAAACAGTTAAGGGTTTTTTTGATTTAATATTACCAAATATTTACCGATAATAATTAAATTTTAACTGTAAATATTAAATTCATGAAAGATCAAATCAAAATTACAAAACATTCAGAAACATTAACTGAAGGACTAGAACCTTATCCTTTTCAAAAAAATAACAAATTAAAAAAATCCAACATGAAAGGGCAAAAGCTTCTTGAAACAAGAATAATAAAAGACTTAGATCAAAGAATTGAAAAGTATAAAAAGAAAATAAGCGCTTAGTTCAGAAAATCAAGAAAGAAGGTTGTTTTTGGAGATGAAGTTTTTGAACTTTTAAAAAACAATGGTTTGTTGTCTACTGAAGACTATAAGGCAGCATTGGAGATACTTTCTGTATGTATTGAAGAAGATTTAAGAAAAAAAGATTGAAAAATTAAAGAGTTAAAATATGATTAAATTTATTTGAGAGTAATGTCGATGTAATTAAATATAGTCTATCAGGTGTCATTAAAATCATTGTTAATACAGTTCAGAGGCCTATCTCTTAAGAAATTTACACCTTTGTGACTACAAATTCCTTACATACTTCAAAGAATTATTATCTTAGTGTACACATAATAGATATATAGTTACCAGTAACTATATATATTTGTTACCACACATTGGACGAAATGACGACATTTATAGTTTTAATAACAATATTTTCAGGAATTAGTTTAGTGCTGATTTTGAAAAAACATGACTTTCCAAAATTGGAAAAAATTATTAGAAAAATCTCATTTTACTCATTAATCGGAGTTTTAATTTGTGTTCTACTTTTGGTTTTTGACTTCCGACTAAAAGGAAAATATACAACCTCAATAATCGGACTGACTTTCTTGATGTCGACAATATTAGTTTTCGGATTAACTAAAAAAAATCTAACCAAAATATTGAGCGGAATTTTGACAATACCAATTTTTATTTTTGGAATATTAAGTTTGTTTTGGCAAATTGGATTTGTGTTTTTTTATTTAATCACTTTGCCATTTCAACCACCTTTTGCAAAATCTGAAATTAATGCAAATCATAACGTTGAAGTTCGAGTTGGAGGATTTTTTGCTTGTGGAGAAAGTTTAGTTATTACAAAATCTGAATTTAGATTTTTAGACAAACAATATTATGTTGGAAATAACTTTTGCGTGACTGGAATCAATAAAATTGAAACTTTAGAATTTAAAGAAAATAATGTGGAATTTTTAATATATCACGATGAAAAAACTGAATTTGAAAACCCATATAAATATCAACCTGAAATGAAAAACGTGTGGTAACACCGTATATAATTTATTGCTAATTTCTGGCTTACTTACGAAAGTCCAAACGGACTTTCTTGGTTCGTGTTTTATTTAGTAAATTAGTAGCTTAACCACGCAACAAACCATATACAACAACGTTGTGCGCAAGCTAAAAAACCAATCGTTAATGAAATTTAGAATACTAATATTATTATTTTTTGGATTAATAAATTACGGATTTGGACAAAATCTGAATATGATTATTGATGTGAATGATGAACTATTAACAAATTACATTGGCGACGCATACTTGAATTTTGAAAATGAAAATGGAACTAAAGAAAAAATACTAATCGGATATCATCCTGGAGAATTAATTCTCAACGAAAATGCGTGGAATAAAATTAAATCTGACGAAACGACTGAAATCACATTTTCATTTACATACTCTACTTGGAAAAGACAGAAACAAGAAAGCGTAAACTTTAAGATGAATATGAAAAAATATCATTTTGAAAAACAATATTTAATATTGCATATTTACGATTTTCGGGAAAGGAAATATCGCAGAAAATATGGTTGCTTAACGGACCAAGATTACATTTATGACTTTAACTTTCCACAAGGCGGAATTTTAATAAGTTGCGGATAAAAAAACAAATAAAGCCAGCGCACAACAATGGCTATAGTTAATACGGGTTTTGGTGTTTAACCCAAAGTTTAGTGCTTTTCACCAAGTCCGCCAAATCTTTTGATTTGGCTTTAGAACAAAAAAGATAAAACAAAATAAAAAGATTTGGCTAAGTGCTTAATCGGAAATTAATTACTTTTAATTCCCGTACTAACCATAGCCGAGACGTTAGGTGCAATTTGAAGAAAACTGATTACTTTCTAATAAACCTTGTGAAAAATTCTTTTTGAGAAGTTAATATTTTAATGAAATAATGCCCAGATTTCAAATTTGAGACATCAATTTTAATATTCTGGTTCCTTGATGTCACTTTTTTAACTTCCTGTCCCAAAAAATTATATATAATAATAGATTCGACATCAATTTGTTTTTTCATCTTAAGATTTAAAAAATCATTGGTTGGATTAGGGTATTGAATAAAATAATCAGAAAATTCAAAACTAGGAACATCTAATATGCAACATTGAAATATGTGGTCTAGATTAAAAGCATTATCGTTAGGTGTTGTTTCAGTTAAATCAGAACTTATACTTCCCGTAAAATTTAAAATATCACCATTATCAATAGGTGGAACATTAAAATCTAATATAAAATCAATTGACCTAGTTTCAAAAGGTTTAAGGTTAATAAATTCCCAGATTAACTCATCCGTGTTTTGTTCAGATACAATTGGAATGGCTGAATTAAAATCAATTACATTATCATCAAAAATAAAATTAACAAATCCAGATTGTGTCATAGTTCCTTGATTGCTAAAATTTATTCTGTATGTAGCAGTATAGTCATAATAGGAGTTAATTGTTTCGATAGAAATTTTCAAGTCAGGATATGAACCAGCTGGAGTAATACAAAAATCTTGAACAGCTGGACTTGATTCGTCTGGAAAAATAACTGCAACACTTGTTGGAGAAATATTAAAATAGGTATTGTTTGATATTAAAGGAGTTAACGTAAATGAACCTTCTTGTACATTGTACTGATAAGTTCCTGATGAATTCGAGAAAAAATCGCCTGCATTTAAACCATCAGATATTCCGAACATTAAACCTTCATAATTTAAATCAGTAGCTGAACATCCATCATTAACTTCATCATACTTTACATTTCCGGTTATTGAATAAAAAGAGCTTCCTTGATTAAAATTACATAAAGAATTGGCATAACAATCCATATAACCATATTGAATTATTTTTTCTTCTACATCACTCAATTGATTCCCATCTGCACATATATATTGCAAATTCTCATTATCCGAGAAATTCAAATTCTCTACCGATTCATTCTTAATATTTAAAGTTGTCAAATCATTAAATGAACAATTTAAATAAATCAAATTTTCCAAATTGGTTAAGTCAATAGTTGATAAATCATTGTTTTGACAATACAGATATTGCAATGCTTGTGTTTCATCTAAATTTAAAGATGCAATTTGATTGTTCCTTATATCTAAAACTGCCAAATTTGATAATCCTAAAAGATTTATGGCTGTTAATTGATTATCCCTAAATGAAATATTATGGACTTCTGATAAACCAGAAAGATTAACATTTGTAAGTTGATTATTATTAATATCAAAACCAACCATGTTTGTTAATGCAGATAAATCTAATTCAGTAATCAAATTATTGTTACACTGCAAATGTTCAAGGTTTGTAAAAAATTCAATTCCTGTCAAATCAGAAATATTAGAGTCACTTATTGCCAAACTGCATACTAATAATGCTTCTGAAACTTCTATTTCACCATCGTTATTAGCATCAACCTTAAATGAATTACCATTACATTGATATGCTACACCATTTCCAGATACTGCTGACAATAATTTTGTTTTGAAATTGTCATCTGGAAAATTTATAACTTGAGAATACGAATATGTACAGAAAAGAAAGCACAATAGATTGAATAAAAATTTATTCATGATAGTAATTTTGGAATATTTAATAAAGATAAATAAAAAAACTGCACCTAACACCGTATATAATTTATTGCTGGCTTCTCGCCTACTTACGAAAGTCCTCGCGGACTTTCTTGGTTGGTAATTATTTACTAAATTAGTTGCTTAAACCAAGCAACAAACCATATACAAAGACGTTGTATGCCATTTGAACCAACCCAAGAACAATAAAGCCAAAAATGAAATATGTCCAATTTTAAACTACTTTTTTCCGACTATTTTGAAATTGACAATTCGAATTTAGAAAAATTTGGAGCATTGAATATTTGTTTAAGCTCTGACTTACCAATGTTTATTGACCCTTTTTTATTATTTGCATCTGAAAAACCAGAATATAAGGAACTTCATAAAAAAGTCGTTGAACATTTACTTATATTAAAGGAATATGCGACTGAAAATGAAGGAATAGATGTAGATATAAATCTATTCAAATTTCCTGAAATTAAACAAAATTGGTTAGGATTATCAAAATATGGTAATGGCGGAAAAGGGTTGGGAAAAAAATTTGCAAATGGAGCTATAAATGCTTTTAATGGTTTTTACAGCACTTTTGGAGAAGAGGAAATAACTGCCGAAACTCATATAGAAAAATTAACTCTTCTAAACTCTGGAGTTGGTAAAGATTTTATTAGTGACTTTACGACAAATTTAATACAGGAATATCTACTTGAGTTTACCGAAAAGTTTGCAAAAAAATATTTAAAAGAGAATCAAACTAAAGACTATTCAATAAGGTGCCGATTCGATAAAAAAACAAAAATATGGCTACCTCGAACTTTTAGACTTCCATATTTTTTTAGAGAAAATGGAGGCGATTTCATTATTCTAACACCTTTAGATATTCTAACTGTAGATGATGCTGTAATCAATAACTCTGATTTTTATTCAAGTTTTCAAAATGTAACAAGGTCTTTAGAAAATTCATCTTTACGTTCAGCAATCAATGAATTTTTTAGGTCTCACTTACCAAGGAAGCCTAAAAAGAAAGATAAAGAATATGCGTTTTTAAAAACAATCAGAAAATTCCCTGATTTAGTTGACTTTTATATAAAACTGAAAGAAGACAAAAAGTATGAAGTTACTTCTGCTTCTATGTCGCAAATTAATGAACTAAAAGAAAAATTAGTAGACGCTCTAACACCATTATGCGAATTACTAAACAAGAATAGTGACTTTTACAAATTACAATCTAATAGTTATGATGAATCTCTAAAAAGAGCTTTGTATCTAAAAGATGTAATCGAAAATAATGACGGTTATCGTATCTTCTATGATGGTCATCGACCTATTGCAAAAGAAGATACAATTCAGAGAATATTTAGACTGACTTGGTACGCATCGCCATATGATGTTAATGCAGAAGTAAATAATGGTCGTGGACCAGCAGATTATAAAGTATCTTTTGGAAGTGGAGATTCAACTATTGTAGAATTTAAATTAGCAAAATCATCTTCATTAAAGAGAAATTTAGAAAATCAAACAGACATATATAAATCTGCATCAAAATCTGCCAGAGATATTTCTGTTGTTTTATGTTATACATCATCAGATATCCGAAAGGTTAATAAAGTTTTAAAAGAAATTCAAAAAGAGAATCACGAAAACATAATAGTAATTGACGCTTCAAGAAAAGCATCAGCTTCTAAAGTTTAATTAATAGAAATAATAACAGACTGAAAAAAAAACGGCATACAACACCGTATATAATTTATTGCTGGCTTCTCGCCTACTTACGATTGTCCTCGCGGACTTTCTTGGTCAGTAATTATTTACTAAATTAGGTGCTTAAAACACGCAACAAACTATATACAAACACGTTGCCATTCATTACCAGAAACCCATGAAATGATAGAATTTAAATAATGATCAGAGCATTTTTTAAAGAATTAGCAGAAAAAGAAAATGGAAAACTTTATTTCCAAGATAAAGATGTTTCGATTGGTGGCGGAGTAAGAAGTCCAAATGTGATTTATAAATTAACATTTGATTCTAACGACAATGAGTTCACAATCATTAATCGAACCGGAACTTCATACGTCGGAACTATAAGTTGTAAAATATCCAAAACTATTCAACCAATTGCATTTGAAATTAATAGTATTTCCCATATTAAAAACTTGTTTCTTCGAAAAAAAAGCAGACTAAAAATAGATACAGATAATGAGAACTTAAGGTTTTTCATTGAGAATAATCCGAATTATAAACGATTAAGCAAAATTGCTGATAAGGAAAATTTTAGTCCAATAATAACTTGCGAATTAGATGATAATTGGAACATAATATCCAAATATCATTTAGAGTTTGACGATTGGACACAAGTCGTAGAGCCAACTATTGAGCTGATTAAAAACTTAATTTCTGAATTTGAAAAACGGATTGCAAATATTAGTAACAAAGCATATCGTGAAATGAATTGGAAAAAATAACGAAATGGCAACACAGTGTATAATTAATTGC
>NZ_DEXW01000029.1 GCF_002364335.1 Winogradskyella sp. UBA3174
TTCTGTTCGGTCTAATGACACACAACGGTTGGTGTATGATTAGTTGCGTGATTTATGCAACCAATTTACTAAATTAAGCACGAACGGCTATATTCCGAAGGAATTTCGCAAGTGAGCTAAAACTAGCAATTAATTATACACGGTGTTGTGCGTTGTAATTATGCTAACTAACGATCTATTTTAATAATTTTATAGTACTGCATTATTAAATTTTTATTGTACGCAATAAAATAAGGTCCGTTCGGATAATTTGATATATCTATTTGATTAATGATATTAGGTATTAAGCTTTGATATACTTGTTGCCCAACCAAGTTGTAAATTGTTAGTATACCATCTGTATGTTCAATTGGTATATGCAGATTTAATTTATCAATTACAGGATTAGGATATATTTCAATGGATTTCTGCTCACTAATATCTTGGACTGCAAGTACGTTGCAGAACTGAGTGAAATTTGTTTGTGTTGAAGATTGTAATAAATTATCAAAATCATTGAAAGAATTTAGATCATCATATAAGGAATAATCCAGCCATAGTTTCAAAAAATTGAAAGTTATTAATTGCTGTTCCTCTCTTGTAATACCTAGAGTTGGGTTGCAGAATGATTCACCTAGAGAACAATTGAAATTATCATCAGCAAAATAACAATGACCACCATTTATTATGCTGATATGAGTTTTACAATTTGAGGCCAATTCATTATACATGAGGGTTTGGTTTTCATCGGGAGGTGTTACACAATCATCATCTCCGGAATAGATAAGTGTTGGGACAGTAATGTTTTGTGAAGCCGAAATGGCAGATGGATTAGTTTCTGCGGCAGCGAAAGTCACTAATGTACTTATAATCGAATTATTTTCTGCAGCTAGAAAGGATGCACCTCCACCCATAGAATGACCAAGAAGCCCCGTTTTAGGAGCCAAAGAGTTAAAGAACAATGAAGAGTTATCATTATTTTCATTTTGCATTTGAGTAGCCGCAAACTTTAAGTCAAGTCCGAAATTTTCATGACTTGGAGTAAAGGTCATTTCAGTTGTTGGAAAACAAATTACGTAACCATTGGGAACTAATTCCGTCCAAAAATTTTCATAAGATTCCCAGCTCATTAAAAATCCATGACCAAAAACAATAACAGGAAAATTTCCTGAAGCGATTGGGACATTTTCACCTGGATTATCAGCAGGATAATATATTTCAGTTTCGATATTTCTGTTTCTATTACTGTCATAGAAAGTAATTGAGGTATGACCTACGTCAAATGATTGTGCTGAAATATTAGCAGAAAAAATCAGTAAACCTATAAGTATTAAAAAACTCTTTAATTTCATTTTAATCACTATTTTATATTTTGTTTTTACTATTTAATTTTGCTATGAGATTATGACGCACAACGCGTTTGTGTATGGTTAGTTGCGTGTTTTAAGAGACCAATTTACTAAATAAAACACCAGCCAAGAAAGTCCGTTTGGACTTTCGTAAATAGGCGAGAACCAAGCAATTAATTATACACGGTGTTGTATGCAGTATTATTTGCTCGATATTATTTTTCTAATCAATATTATTTGTGCAAGATGATAATAACTATGTTCAATCATTCCATCTATATTTCTTTTATAATTCCCGTATTTTTCCTCAATAAATATTTGTTTTAATTTTTCCTCTGACATTTTTTCTATTAAAACACATAACTTTTCTGTGTCTTTCCAAAACTTATTTAAAAACGTTTTCCATTCATTTTGCGATTCTATTGGTGGAAAGTCAAAACTTTTTTTATCACTTATTTCAAGTTTTCCACTTAAAAACACATTTTTTATTCCATTAATATAGTAGTGATTGTGTTGTGCTAGTTCTGAAATAGTATTTAGTGATAGAAATTTTGTGTTCGTAATTTTCCAATCGATACTTTCCAATAGTTCTTTATAATTGGTATCTGCTATCCAAGTTCCACTAAGGATTACTTCTCGAATTCTACTTGCTAATTGTTCTGTTTTGTTCACTAATTTTTATTCTTTAACTGATATAAACGTTTCAACTTCGGCATTTTCTCCATCATAATATTTTTTTCCGTGAACTGTAAAATCAGCGTTGTAAGTTCGGTTTAAGTCTTTATTTTGCCAAATTTCCATCCAAGTAGCAAGAACTGCTTTTGGCATCTTGCCTTTTGAAACGTATTTTTGATATGTATTTTTTTTAATTGTAATTCCCACAAAATCTTCGGGAATATTTTCTAATGTGTTTACTGTCAATCCGATAATTAATGTATAAGGTCCATTGAAATCTGTTTCATAGTCCGTGTAAACTGCATAAATATCATCTTTTATTTTGTTCGGAATTTGATTTTGAATTTCTTCGCCCCAAAATTTCCCCCAAAGTGCCTCAATATCTTTAGCAGATTGTCCATTTTCATTTGTTGTTCTTACGGAAATTCCGATTACACTAAATTTTTCAATTATTTGATTGTTCATAGTTTTAGAGTTTTTTGTTTGTGATATTGCTTTAATTGAGAATAGCAAAGATGCCGTAAGTAAAAAAAATTGAAATCTTTTCATTGTATTATATTCATTTGTTTGACCACAAATATAAAATACATTTGTGACAACCCTATGGCAAGGGTATTGAACATTTTTTTAGACTAATGTCAAAATATTCTTCAAAGGTGATTTTGTGTGGTTCAAACGCTTGGTTTAATACAGATAAATTTTCTATTCGGTCTAAACGAAAAGCTCTATAATCATTTCTTAATCTACAAAATGCTATGAGCAACCAATTTTCTTGAGTGGTGTAAATAGCAAATGGTTCAATTGTTCTTTCAGTTGATTGGTCATTGTTCGGCGAGTAATAACTTATTTTAACAAGATTAAAATTGGTCAATGCTAACTGAAGTGTCGATAAATAACTACTTGTGCGAACGAAGTTGTCATTTTGTCCAAATACAACCCGATTTGAAAGTAAATTAGCTTTGTCTTTCGTGTTACTTCTCAAAACAGATTTAATTTTACCAATAGCTTCGGTGTATTCTTTTACAAATGAGGAATCCTTATTTTTTAAAACTAATTGTTCGGCTGTAATCAAAGCGTTGGCTTCACTTTCGGAAAACATTATTGGTGGTATTCTGTAACCTTCCATTAATGTATATCCTTTTCCTTCCTCCGTTATAATTGGAACTCCTGATTGTTCCAATGCCTTAATATCTCGGTAAATTGTCCTTTTACTAACAAAGAATTTTATAGCAAGTTCTGATGCGGTAAAGAGTTTTTTGGTATGCAATTGGTTTAAGATTGCAGTCAGTCTCGGAAGCCTTTTAATGTCAATTTCGTTCATTTTTTGTCTGACTGTTGGTTTTTTTATAGGTTTTCGTGATATGTCTTGTCCTGAAATACGGCTACAGGTTAAAATTGATTTACGCTGTTTTTAAATATACCATATTAGGTGTTTTATAGTCTAAAGATAAATGTAATCTTATTTCGTTGTATAGATTAATTGCATTTTTTGCAGCTCTCTTTGCGTGCACCACATTTGTAAAGGTCTGGTCGAGATAAAACTCGTCTTTTAAGATGCCATTTACACGTTCTGCCATTGCGTTTTCATAACAATGATTTTCTTCAGTCATACTAATATCTATCTTTTTTCTTTTAAGTATTTGTGTGTATACATTACTGCAATACTGTATTCCTCTGTCAGAGTGGTGTATGAGTCCTTTAATATTTTTGGCTTGATATACGGCCTTATTAAGCGCTCTCACGCATCCATTTAGTTCCAGGCTATCACTCAGGTCATACCCAACAATTTTTCGAGAATACATATCTGTAATAAGAGCCAGGTAGCAAAACCCTTTTACAGTTCTGATGTATGTGATATCCGAAGCCCAAACTTGATTAGGTCTGTTGATTTCCATGTCTTTTATGATGTTACTATACTTATAAAAGCGATGATGAGAGTTTGTTGTCCTCATCCTATATTTCTTTCTAAGGGTTAGCATTTTATGCTTTCTAAGCACATTAAACAAAGTGTCTCTACCAACTTTTAGATTGGCTTTATTAAACTCGTTACCTAATGATCTTATAAGTTTTCTAACACCTTCTCTAGGAAGGGATTTGCGTCTTTGCCTAACTATTTTTATAATCTGTTGTTCACGTTCCAAACGTCTGTCAGCCCTATTTTTAAACTTGTAATAGGCATCACGTTTTAGTCCAAAACAACCAGTTATAGTTACCAAAGTAGCAAATCCCTTAGATTTCTCTTTGGCTTTGATTAAGGCTTTATACTTAACTTTTTTTTTAGTTCAGCAATAGATTTGTAGCCTAGATCTTCTGCTGCTACTTCTAGATAGGATTCTTCTACCATAGCATCGAGATCCTTTTTCAACACTAGTTTTTTAAGCTGTTCAATCTCTTTTTGAAGTGCTTTAATTCGAGATATTTCGTCTTTGGTTTCCACTTTTACTCTGGTGTTCATTAAGTCTGTACGATTGTACTTTTTAATCCATACATTCACTGTTGTAGGTGCTATGGAATAGAGTTTACAAAGCTCACTTTTTGTGTGCTTTCCTGTACTGAGTTCTGCTAAGATTTTTAATTTAAAAGGTTCACTGTAACGTCTAATTACTTTGTCATTTTTGTACATAATGTTTAAAATTATGTAGCCTTATTTCAGGACGGGTCAAAATTGTGTACAACGTTTATGTATATGGTTTGTTGCGTGTTTTAAGCAACTAATTTAGTAAATAATTACCGACCAAAAAAGTCCGCGAGGACTTTCGTAAGTAGGCGATAAGCCAGCAATAAATTATATACGGTGTTGTAACCAGTTTTTTATTCCGTTTTTTCATAGTAATGATTCAAGTCGTAATTCAATACAATTTTCGGCTTTTCAAAAATCTTATTTATAAAATATGTACTGTGTCCAGCTGTTCCCATTTCATATTTGTAAGTCCAGTCAATTTCAGTTGTCATAATTCCATAACTTACTTTATAAGTTCCATTTCCATAATATTCGCTCGAAAATGTTCCGTTAGACTTTAAAATTAGAGTGTCTGATTTATGAGGTGATTCTAAACAGCAAACTTCATTCCCGTAATTCGTATTTGCATAAACTCCGACAACAGAATTTTTCGTCATAGGAATGTCACACTTTAAAACTAAAATTCCGATGAATAAAATTATTCCAATTCCAATTAGGATGCGTTTCATTTAGAATTAGGTTTAAAAATCAAAATCATAAAGGTCGTAATGAAAATAATTAAAGGTATCTGAAACGCCAAATAGTTAAATTTCTCAATTGGTATTTCTGTTAATCTTCTAATTAATGGTGTTAGCATTAACCCAAAAATTAAGATTCTAAAAACTCTCCTTTTAAAATATTTTGTGAAAAACGAAATAAGTCCAATTAATCCAATAATCGCAAAAATCTGGTCATTATTACCAAATTCAAAACTTGTCCAAAATAACCAAGCTATAAATGGAATTCCAATCATTTGTCCCATTAAAATTATGAGAGAATATGAAGTCAAAGAAATCGTTTTTATTATGTTTTCAAATTTCAATTTAACAGGATTTTTCTTAAATTGGTTACAACG
>NZ_DEXW01000061.1 GCF_002364335.1 Winogradskyella sp. UBA3174
GAATAAGTCAGCCTTAGTGTATTTGGTTAAAAAAGCGTATAATTCTTCAGATGAAGCTGTTAGCAAAAGTGTTTCTTCAAGCCCTATTTTTTCGTGTTTCAGACGCATTTTATTCCCATTAAATAATTCGTTGAGACGTTCTTCACTTAACCATGAGAGCGCTAATTCATTATCCGAATTTATATCGAGTTTACTTACCGAATGGGTTTTTAAAAGATGTTCTGCTGCTAAACTGTTAATTTCCTCTTCTTCAATTTCAATTGGAATGAAGTCTAAAAAATATTGATTTTCTATTTTGAAAGGCATCGCTATAAAACCAGCTTCTTTATCGTCTTTTAGATGCGTAATAAAGTAGCCCTCTTTATAAGTCTCAAAAATAATTAGATCTTCTTTAGATAACGCTTTGGCTTCTTTTTTCTCTTCTTCAATTTTTGATTTCATAGACTCTACAGTCCATTCACCTTTTTTATTGTCGGTCCAGCTTCCTAAAAGCTTTTCATTAAAGCTTAAACTATCTTTTGTATAAAACGGTTGAAGCGATTTTACAATACAAGAGCTAAAGAGTAAAAGGGTTAAGATTAAAATTATTCCTTTAGTTTTCATAATATAGGTTTTAAAAGTTTTAGCTAAACTCTTACTATTTGTTTTCAGCTACAATAAATTTCGACAAACAAAAGGCAACTACTGCCAAACAATTTAGAGTATAAATTATAAATTTAAATACTCTAAATTTTTTGGTGAATTTAGTTTACACTTTATAGTGTTTTCGGATGGTTCTTTTAACCCTAAATAGTCTAAAAACGCCTATGATTAGAAGTATGGCAGCAGTAACAATTAATATACTGCCAAAAGATTTTAAGTCAGAAAAGAACTCAAGTTTTAATATTGTTACACCAGTGCCAAGGACGACTAAAAAGGTTCTGAAATAAGCTAAAAACGTACGTTCGTTAGCAAGTTTAGTTCGCTCAATAGCTAACCAATCTCTTGTAATAAGACCATTAGTCTCTTTTTGTTTTGATGTCTCGGACATTAATGAATTCCTTTTAAAAGATTAATACTTACTGTGGCTAATTCACTATCTGGAAATTTAGCAAAATGTCTATCGTCTGGTATTAAACCAGCTTTCTTGGCTGTATCTCTAAACACATCGACTTCCAAAATATATTGGTCGCTATAACCATGAGTTGCATCATAAGCTGTTGCTGCTGTTTTGCCTAGATTATTAGCTGTTAATTTTGAATTTATAGTATGCAACTCTATGATTAATAATCCAAATTTTTCAACGTATGGTTTCCATTTGGTAAGATGTTCTAATAGCGAAGCCTCTACGTTATTATTATTTAAACGATTACCTTTATATACATATGCTCCAGAAGATTGGCTTATAAAATCATAATCTTTCTTTGGAGCATCCCAAATACGATTATGGTCTAAAAAAGTTCGGACATTTAGTAAATCGTGCAATTCAATATTATAATCTTCTTTTAAATCATTAGCCAACAAATCTGGTCGGCCAATATCTCCCCAAATGACCTTTGCCCAAATATCTGCTTTTATTAAGTTGGCTCGTGTTACGCGTAAAGCGGCTTTATTAAAGTCTGCACCAACTAGGAATAAAGGATAGTCATCTAACAATTTACCTCTTAATGTTTGTTTCTCTATAACGTTAAAAATATGTTCAATAAACGCTCCATTTCCACAACCCATATCTAATATGCCTTTTGGTTGTTCGTCTATTGGCCTATTAAATAAATCGATAATAACTTCATCTATAACTTTAAAGTAGGTGGTATGAGCACCACCACTTCCCCAAACATTCATTTCTCTATGTACATGCTTTTCAGTATCGTTAGGTGATTCTGTTTTTAACACTAAAGGATTGCCAAAAAGAAGTTCATCTAATTGTAAAAATGTTGGAATATAAGATACAGTAACTCCATAGGCACTCGCACGTTTAGCAAAGAATAGACCCTTGTCTGTAAACTGATAGGTGTTTTTCTTTTTGTTGAACCAACCTAAGTGCGATAAATAATCTAAAATTTTCTTGAAACTTTCCGGATCTTTATGATATTCTTCGGCTGTAAATGAAGCATCCATAAAATATTTGTGGAACAAGCCATTAACTCCCAAAAGCACAATAATAGGACCAGCAATAACTCCTTCAATATGTTTAAGGATTTGGTAGTCTATAGAATTTTCATCTGCTATATCTAGACCATAGTTGACTTCGAACTTTTTAAAAATACGTTCTAAAACTATAAAAGCATCAGTACCAATCATTTTTTCATTGGCGAAACGGTCAGAATATTTTAGAAGATTAACAACATCTTCATATAAATGAATTTGATTAAAAGCTGTTTCAGAGTTTTTATTTGTGTTATAAATTGTTGTATTTGTTTTGTTATCTAATTGCTGTTCTAGCCAACCTTGAGAACACAAAACACGTAGTGCTACATTGAGATAGCCTTCGTTTGCTTCAAATTGACGTGTTAGATCTTTTAGATAAACCTGTTTTTTTTCTAGAATATGTTCTAAAACTCCTTTTTTATGAAGTGTAAAAGCTGAAGTAGCTACCGCAATACCATCTAAATGACGAAATATGGTACTTCTTAGTTTTGATTTATCTGATTTAGTAAGCATGCTTTAAGTTTGACTTAAAGATATAAAAAAAGCACTTAGTTAATTAAGTGCTTTTAGACTAAAATTGTTTTACTCTAATTAATGAATTACTCCATTTACTGTTTGTATAAATGTCACTACCAGCTAAAGTTCTAAGAAATGCAATTACTGCATTTCGTTCTTCATCAGTAATATTTAATTGCTGACCTATTCCATTTGTACTGAGCCTTGGGTCTAAGTTGGTATTACCAGCTAAGTTTATGTGATCGTAGCGATTCATTATTGTTGCTAAATCATTACTAGCACCAATATGCATAAATTGTCCGTTACTAGTGCCATCTGCTTTTACAACGTCACGTAAACACGGTGACCTTGTTACCGTAAGATCTGTTCCTGTTTGATTTGCGATACCTATAACACCGTTATTTAGAGAATTAGGATGCTTACTAAGTTTTGGAGCTTGATGACAGTCAACACATTCTAAACCCCCATTTAATCGTGCACCTTGATTATTGAAATTTGGTAGTTGTGAGAACAATTGCTTTCCTAAATTTTCTTGTTGTGTGAAGTTTGTAAAGGGTTGGTTGTCATTATTTGTTAATAAACGACCTTTATCATGCTTACTATCAAAGGATTGAATGCTTCAAAAAACTGAGCTAAGGCATTTTGTATTTTAGTTTCATTTATGATGTTATCACCATAAACTAAATTGAATAATTGCGGATAATAATCTGTGTTTTCAAGTCTTTTTTTATATTTAAAGTTGAGATACTATCTCAATTTCGGAAAATCAACAGGACTCACTTCATGCATTACATTATAAACAGCTTCAAAAATATCTTCTGATGATGGTTTAGAAAAGTAATCTCCATCTGTTCCATAAGCTGGTCTATGTGGTTTAGCTGCCAATGTTTTTGGTTGGCTATCTAAATACTGAAATGCATTTTGCTCATTCAATATTTGATCTAAAATATAAGCTGAAGCTCCTCCTTTTACATCTTCATCAATGACCATTACACGATTAGTTTTGGCAATACTTTTAACGATATCATGATTCAAATCAAAAGGTAATAAGGATTGAATATCAATAATTTCGGCATCAATACCAACTTCTAACAATTCTTTAGCAGATTGCTCAACAAGACGTAATGTAGATCCATAAGAGACTAAAGTAATATCATCACCTTCTCTTATAGTTTCTACTACTCCAAGAGGTGTTTTAAATTCACCAATATTACTTGGCATCTTTTCTTTTAGTCTATAACCATTTAGGCACTCAACAATTAAAGCAGGTTCATCACTCTGTAATAACGTGTTATAAAAACCAGCAGCTTTGGTCATATTTCTCGGCACCAATAAATGAATACCTCTAATAAGATTTAATACACCTCCCATTTGAGAGCCAGAATGCCAGATGCCTTCTAGTCTATGACCACGAGTTCTTATAATTAATGGTGCTTTTTGACGTCCTTTAGTTCTGTACTGAAGTGTTGCTAAATCATCACTCATTATTTGTAGTGCATACAAGATATAATCTAGGTATTGTATTTCTGCAATGGGTCTTAAACCACGCATGGCCATTCCAATTCCTTGACCAAGAATTGTAGCTTCTCTAATACCAGTATCTGATATCCTTAACTCACCAAATTTAGCCTGAAGCGCTTCTAAGCCTTGATTTACATCACCAATATGACCAACATCTTCTCCGAAAATTAAGGCTTCTGGGTATGCACTAAATATTGCATCGAAATTATCTCTTAAAATAACACGACCATCAACCTCTTCTGCATTGGCATTATAAGTTGGTGCTATTTCAGTATGGTTTTGGGCTCTAAGGTTAGATTCGCTATGTAAATGAGAACTGTATTTAGGTTGTATTTTTTCGATATATGCGTTAATCCAATTTTGTAGCTCAGTTTTTTCTGAAGTATTTTCTGAAACCACGTAGCGTAATGATTTACGAGTAGCAGACAGTAAATCTTTGCGTAAAGGCTCATCAATGCTATCTAAATCATTTTTCAATTTAGAAATAAAGGCACTATTTGAACTTGAAGCTGCTACTTTATTTAATAGTGAAATAACTTCTTGTTTTTCTGACTTTATAGGATCGATGAAAGCAGACCATGCCGCTTTTTTACCATCTCTAACCGCTTTTTTAATTTCTTTTTCTAAGGCTACTAACTCATTATCTGTGGCAATATTATTTTCAATTACCCACTTACGCATTTGAACATTACAATCATACTCAGCTTCCCAAGCCAAACGCTCTACATTTTTATAACGCTCGTGAGAACCAGATGTAGAATGACCTTGTGGTTGAGTTAATTCTTGAACGTGGATCATTACTGGTACGTGCTCTTTACGAGATACTTGTGCAGCACGTTGATAGGTATCCATGAGTTCTGGGTAATTCCAGCCATTTACTCTAAAGATTTCATAGCCATTATTATCTTTATCTCTTTGAAAACCTTTTAAGATTTCAGAAATATTTTCTTTAGTTGTTTGGTGTCTTGCGTGTACAGAAATTCCATATTCATCATCCCAAACACTAATAACCATTGGTACTTGTAAAACACCTGCAGCATTAATAGTTTCAAAAAACAAACCTTCACTTGTACTAGCGTTACCTATAGTTCCCCAAGCAATTTCATTACCTTCTTTAGAGAATTTAGTGGTATCTATGCCATTTACATTTCTATATATTTTAGACGCTTGTGCTAAGCCGAGTAATCTTGGCATTTGTCCAGCAGTAGGGGAAATGTCCGCACTAGAGTTCTTTTGTTTAGTAAGGTTTTTCCAATTTCCGTTTTCATCTAAACTATGTGTTGCAAAGTGACCTCCCATTTGGCGACCAGCAGACATTGGTTCGTCCTTTAAGTCTGTATTTCCATACAAGCCAGCAAAGAATTGCTCTATGCTTAGCTCACCAATTGCCATCATAAACGTTTGGTCACGATAATAACCACTTCTAAAATCACCATTTTCAAAAGCTTTAGCCCAAGCAATTTGAGGTATTTCTTTACCATCACCAAAAATGCCAAATTTCGCCTTACCAGTTAAAACTTCTCTACGTCCCAATAAACTACATTCTCGACTAGTAACAGCGAGTTTATAATCATTTAAAACTTCAGTTTTAAAATCTTCGAAAGTGATTTCAGTTTTTGTATCAGTGTTAGGCTTCATAGTGTGAGAAATTGAGATAGCGAAATTACTAAATTTTGAAATTTTGTGCAATAGCTAAAAGTGTTATAATATTGAAGTATTTTTAGCAAATACGCTATAATATAAAGAATAATATAAATAAAGTGTAAAAATTAACTTTTCAATAAGAATCTTCTAATACCACTTGCGTCTAAATAATCCCAATAAGACTTGAGGATCAACAGATACTATAAAGCGAATACTTTGGTCATAATTTGGTTGTGCTATCTCCCAACCACGATTAGAATAAATAGGAAAGTAGAGCTCTAAATAGTCTTCTACAAGATTTAGTCTAATACCAGAATCATAAACAAAATTAGCACTACTAAATTTATTTTTAACTAATCCAATATCTCCGTAGGCTTGGATATAGCGCCAAATAGATGTACTAAAATTAGCAGTTGTTATCCATTGATTAGCAAAGGCTGTTTCTAGTTGCGATTTAAAACCACCTTCTGCAATTATAATCTGTTGACTAAATATACCTGCAGCCTCTGAGCGACCCAAGTAATTAAGATCGAATAAATAATCGGTTGGTCTGTCTAAAGCAAAGCTAAAAAAATTAGAGTTTGGATCTGTGTTATTATCTAAAAACAAGCCTGTATAGAATCTAAAGTTAATGTTTCTGTTACTTTTAGTTAATTTTCTAAACTCATAACTTAAAGACAATTTACTGAATTTATCAGCAAATTGTAAATCTGAAGTGAATCTTGAAAAGTTAATAATTCCAGGGTTAGAATGGGTATATCTTAAATTTAAAACTCCGTAATCTGGCTCGTCTAATTCTTCAATAATAGCATTATTACCTAGTTTTCTACTAATACTTACATAGCGTGCGGTAATACGATCTACTTGGTCTTTTCTAAAATTACTATTATCTCTAAATGAAAAGGATATAGATGGACGTACTCTTGTTACAAATGCATCTTGGGCAAAAGATTGGTAGCCAGCAGAAATACCGTAAGTAATATCAAAAAGGTTTCTGTTTTCTATATTGTGTGTGTAAAAAGCACTAACACTTCCAGTAACTGCTCTAGATTTTGTAGCATATTGAGGTGAGAATCTATAATTTAAGCGTTTTCTTAAAATCGTTTTATTATAAAATTTTGTACCCAAAGTTAAACCATCATAGATATTATTAAATTCTACTAAAGGCATCAAAAATATCTGATTGTAGTAAGGGTCTTCTATATCTTTAAATAATCTAAATTGTAAAGGTTTATTAGTAAAGAATGATCCATTAACAGCTTTATAATTGTCACGTTGGTTAAATTCTGGTATTACATTATCAAAGTCTAAAACCAGTTTTTCAGTATCACCTTTTGGTATAGTAATAGTTTTAGTGTCTAATACACCCTCTACCCATAGTTTACTTAGTACACTATCGTTTTTAACCATAAACAAAGACACTGGCATTTTATTATCGCGCTTGTTTTTTATAGTTACTTTAATAGAGTCATCTAAAGTTTCGACAGATTTAATTTTAAAATCTATTTTTTTTCGAGTACTTATATAATCATCAAAAAACCAATCTATATTTTTAGTAGTCCTAGCTTTAATAAAAGTTTCGAGATTAGTTGTTTTTACAGGTTTTAGCTTATAAAGTTTTACAAATTCAGTTAAGGTTTGGTCTAAGTTTGTGTCCTCAGTAAAATCATTTAAATATTTTAAACCTACACCAGCTTTATACTTTCCGGCAATGTTAGCGTTAAATTTTAATAAAGAATCTTTAGAGGTAGTAAGTGGTTGGTCTTTGTTTTTTCTCGCAATTTCCATTGAATACAAGAAATACTGAAAATTAAAATTTAGATCAGCGGCATGAAACGCTCTAATTCCCCAAACATCAGAAAGTGTTCCCAATAGTTTCATATCTGGGTAATTTTCTTCGGCATATTTAATTAAGAGATAAATTTGAAGCCCTTCATTAAACCAATAATCTTTACGTGGATTAAATAAAAGGATATTGTCTAAGTATTTTTTTGTAGCTGTTTTTAGAAGTTTTAACTCAAATTGAAATTCATCAGGAAATGGTCTTAAAAAATCTGGAAGCTGATTAAGACCATAAAGCGGATTTTTATTGTAATCTATGTTGGTTACCAATAATTGCTTGTGAGGATACTCACCTAAATTCTCAGTTAAAAAGCTTGTAATTTTATCTGTTATAATAGCTTTCTGTGGGCTATTTAGTTTTTTTTCATAAATATCTGTTAACAGAACAAAGTCGTCCGTTTGCACAAAACTATAACTAGGAAATTTAGAAATAGATAAAAATGTGTCCATCCTATTTTTACCTGTTAATATTGTTTTTAACATTTTATTATTTTCTACCGGACCAATAGAAATTAAATTTAGTTCTGATGTGGTTTTGTAATTTATTGGGTGTGTAATACTTAAATTGATGTCAGAAAGTGGTACAAATAAATCATCTAAGTTTTTATTGCTATAATAATTCCATTTACCATCGTTTACAGTTGGTGTAATGTACCAGTATTTTAATTTTAGATCATCTGTATCTGTAATACCATAATCTGTAAATGCAGCATCTGGTAAGATAAGCGTATAATTTAGAACCAGTGTATAAGAATCACCTGGTCTTATTTTAGTTTTTAATTCAACTTTAATAACGTCTGGGTGTTTGTCTAGATAATTATATTCTAAACTTTGACTCTTACTATCTTTAAGAGAAGAAATTTTAGTGTAACCGCGTTGTCGGTCTTTAGCTAAATGAAATTTAGTTGTAAATTCTTCTTCAAATCGTTTAGCTAAAGGGGTAGATTTTGAGGAGTAGCTATGATTCCAATCATTTAAATATATCTCTGACCAGCTTGTACTAGAGTCGTTCGTATAAATTATAGTTTGCGATATAGTTATAGAATGCTCATCTATATTTACAACAGCATCTATATCCATTTGGTTTTGTCCGAATACAGATGAATAAAACAAGATAAAAACTATAAGTATTTGTATTTTTTTAATCAATGAGTTATTATGAATTTAATTGGTTTGAGACTTACATTTGAAAAGCCTATAAAATACAGTCCATCTTCTAAATCTGATATATCGAATTTTTGGAGACTATCAGTATTAGATTTAAATGACTTAACCTGTTGTCCAATATTATTATAAATTATTAAATCTTGGTTATATAATTCAAAAGAATTTATATAAAGCGTTAGCGAGCTATTATTTACGGTTTTTTCTAATAGAAAGTTTTCTAATGTTGCTACAGACTCTGTATGTAATAAAGTTACATTAGCTTCCAAAGATATAGTAACGGGAAGATGGTCACTGAAATTGTGCAATGCATCTCTAGTTTCAAAAGTAAACTGTGAATTTGGTAAACCACAATCTGTTGAATTAATTCGTCTATTATAACAGCTTAATAAACCATTATTACCATAGACTTGATAAGAATCTGCTACATAGTTGATCGTGGTTGAACCTAGCATATTTTCTGATGTTAGAATAAAATCAAAGCGATCATCAAAACCACCTGTTGTTCCTCCTAAACCAGTTTCTGTTCGTGTAGATTGCGTAAAAACATCTACAAAGTTTGTATTATTATTCCAACTTCCTATACGATTTACAGGATCTGTAAACGTAATGTTATTATTGTCTTGTAGTAATTCCTGAAAAGCAGGCTCTGAAGCTGTATATACATTTAAATCACCACCTAAAAGAATGTTACTACTAGATGGTAATGTATTTAAATAATTGTCTAATTCTAGAACCATATTAAAGCGTCGTTGTGCATTAACTGTTCCGCTAGACGCTTTAAGGTGACAAACAATAATATAAATTTCTATTGGGTTTGTAGCTTGGTCGGTTGTGTTGAGTTGAACTTTATAAACATTAAAATCTCTTAAATTAGTAGGTACTATAATTTCTTCCTCTAAAATAAATTTAGAGCTATCGTAGTACAATAAATTCTGTAAATCATTTTGATTACTACCAAAATCGTCAGACGTGTTAGAAACATAAGTAGCCATTTCAAAGTTTGAATTTATGGCTGATTTGGTTATGTTTAAAACGTTATTAGCACCAGTACTGTTATTTAATTCGCAAACTAAAAATAAATCTGGTTGATAATCTGAAAGAATAAATTCTAAATCATCTTCGCGATTAGGAACTGCATCTTCTAAAGGATAATTTAACAGATTATAAAACATCACTTTAAAAGTTTCTTGCGCAGAAACATTTAGAATAGTTAATAATCCGACTACAAATAATCCAAATACCTTCTTTTTCATAGCAGTGAAATAATAGTAGATATTTTTAGAAATTTGGACTTAAACCAGATTCTCTATAAAAAGCGTTAAGTATTTCTATAACTTCATCACCAGAGTCTACAAGGTGAATTAAATCTAAGTCTTTAGGACTAATATTACCTGCGTCTAATAGAGTTGTTTTAACCCAATCCATTAAACCTCCCCAAAATTCTTTTCCGACTAATATAATTGGGAATACTTCAATTTTATGTGTTTGAATCAATGTAATGGCTTCAAATAACTCGTCTAACGTCCCAAAACCACCAGGCATTACTACAAAGCCTTGAGAGTATTTTACAAACATCACCTTGCGAACAAAGAAGTAATCAAAGTCTAAACTTTTATCATTATCTATATATGGGTTATCATGTTGTTCAAATGGTAGCTCAATATTTAAGCCTACAGAAGTTCCGCCTGCAATATGCGCTCCTTTGTTACCAGCTTCCATTATACCTGGTCCACCTCCAGTAATAACTCCGTAACCTTGATTTACTATTTTACTAGCAACTTCTTCAGCTAACTTATAATATTTATGATCTGGTTTTGTTCTAGCAGAACCAAATATAGATACGCAAGGACCAATTTTACTTAGCTTTTCATAGCCATTAACAAACTCACCCATGATTTTAAAAATCGCCCATGAGTCGTTTGTTTTTATTTCATTCCAACGTTTATGTTTGTTTTCCATAGATTCAGTATTCAGTTTTAATTAGAGATAACTTGCTAATATAAGTGTTTTATAATCTTAGAGTCTAAATACCAATATA
Source organism: Winogradskyella sp. UBA3174 (assembly GCF_002364335.1). Lineage (GTDB taxonomy): Bacteria > Bacteroidota > Bacteroidia > Flavobacteriales > Flavobacteriaceae > Winogradskyella. The sequence continues at coordinate 10,856 of NZ_DEXW01000061.1, forward strand.
GTATTAATTCAATTCTTTTTTTAAAAACTTGGCTGTATAGCTCTTTTTATCTTTAATTATTTGTTCTGGTGTCCCTTTAGCAACAACTTCTCCGCCAGCGTTACCGCCTTCGTAACCAATATCTATAATATAATCTACAGTTTTTATGACATCTAAATTATGTTCAATAATTAACACAGTATTGCCTTTATCCACTAATTTATTTAGAACTTTCATTAGTACTCTTATATCTTCAAAATGTAAGCCTGTCGTAGGTTCATCTAATATATAAAAGGTGTTTCCAGTATCGCGCTTACTTAGTTCAGTCGCTAATTTAATACGTTGTGCTTCTCCACCAGAGAGTGTTGTGCTTTGTTGTCCTAATGTAATATAACCTAAACCAACATCTTTAATCGTTTTTAACTTTCGGTAAATTTTAGGAATATGTTCAAAGAAACCTACAGCGTCTTCAATAGTCATATTCAATACATCACTTATGGACTTTCCTTTATATCTAATTTCTAGTGTTTCGCGATTAAAACGTTTGCCTTGGCAGGTTTCACATTCTACATAAACATCTGGTAAAAAGTTCATTTCTATAACACGCAAACCACCACCTTGGCAGGTTTCGCAACGACCACCTTTAACGTTAAAACTAAAACGGCCTGGTTTGTAACCACGAATTAAGGCTTCAGGTATTTTAGAAAACAAGCTTCTTATCTCATCAAAGGTTTTGGTATAAGTTGCTGGATTACTTCGTGGAGTTCTTCCAATTGGCGATTGGTTAATATCTATTACTTTATCCGCATGTTCTAAACCTTTAATGCTTTTGTACGGCATTGGTTTTTTGACTCCATTAAAGTAATAGGCATTAAGAATAGGGTAGAGCGTTTCATTAATTAAAGTCGATTTACCACTTCCTGAAACTCCGGTCACACCAATCATTTTACCTAAAGGAAGCTCAATATCTACATTTTTTAAATTGTTACCAGTACAACCTTTAAGAACCATTTTTTTACCGTTGCCTTTTCGTCTCGTTTTAGGGATTTCAATTTCTTTTTTACCGTTAAGATAATCTGCAGTCAACGTATTATGCGTTAGTAATTCTTTTGGTGTTCCTTCGCTTATAATTTGGCCACCATGTTTACCTGCAAACGGTCCAATATCAATAACGTGGTCGGCACGCTCTATCATATCCTTATCATGTTCTACTACAATAACAGAATTACCTATATCTCTTAAGGATTCAAGCGAATTGATTAGTTTTTCATTATCGCGCTGGTGCAAACCAATACTCGGTTCATCTAATATATAAAGTACGCCAACTAATTGAGAACCAATTTGAGTGGCCAAGCGAATACGTTGTGCTTCACCACCAGAGAGTGATTTAGAACTTCGGTTTAAGGATAAATAGGTGAGTCCTACATCTAATAAAAACTGAACCCTATTTCTGATTTCTTTTATTATTTCTTCAGAAATTTGTTGTTGCTTACGAGACAAGCGTTCATTTAAACCTTTTAGCCATTCACTAAGTTCAATGATATCCATCTTTACTAAATCTGCGATGTTTTTACCATCTACTTTAAAGTATAAGGATTCTTTTTGGAGTCGAGAACCATCACAAACAGGACATTCTATATTATCCATATATTCTTTTGCCCAACGGACTAAAGATGTTGAGTTAGATTTGTATTGGTTATCAATAAAATTCGCAACACCTTCAAAATCTATATTATAATCTCTAGTTACACCAAGCATTTTACTTTCTACTGTGAATTTATCTTTTCCGCCAAATAAAATAATTTGTTTAGCTTCTTCGGGAATAGCTTTCCAAGGGGTATTAAGTGAAAAATCAAAACGTTGTGCAATCGTTTCAAACTGTTTAAAAATCCAACTTTTCTTTTGCGGACCATGAGGCGCTAATGCACCATTACTTATAGATAATGATTCATCTGGTACTAGTTTTTTTGGATTCACCACATACAGTTCTCCTATACCATTACAGTTTTTACAAGCTCCTTTCGGTGAATTAAATGAAAAATTATTAGGCTCTGGATTTGGATAGGATATCCCAGAGGACGGACACATTAAATTTCGGCTAAAATATCGAGGTTCATTTGTGTCTTGGTCAATAACAATTAAGACATCATCTCCATGATACATAGCTGTATTTATGGATTCCATGAGCCGCTTTTCGTTATCTTTAGAATCATCAATTTTTAAGCGATCGATGACAATCTCAACATCGTGAGTTTTGTAACGATCTAGTTTCATACCTTTTTCAATATCTACTATGTTACCATCTGTTCTTACTTTGACAAAACCTTGCTTAGCAATTTGCTCAAATAGTTCACGATAGTGCCCTTTACGAGAGCGTATTACTGGAGAAAGAATACTAATGCGTTTCCCTTTAAACGATTCTAATATTAATCCTTTTATCTGTTCATCATTGTAACTCACCATTTTTTCGCCAGTATTAAAACTGTAAGCATCTGCTGCTCTTGCGAATAGTAAACGTAAAAAATCGTAAATCTCTGTGATTGTACCCACGGTAGACCGTGGTGATTTACTCGTAGTTTTCTGCTCAATGGCAATTACTGGAGATAGACCATCAATTTTATCAACATCTGGTCGTTCTAAACTACCTAAAAACTGACGTGCATAAGCCGAAAAAGTTTCAATATAACGACGTTGACCTTCGGCATAAATTGTATCAAAAGCTAACGATGATTTCCCACTACCAGAAAGCCCAGTAATTACGACTAGTTTCTCTCTAGGGATAGTAACATCAATGTTTTTAAGGTTGTGAACTCTAGCACCTTGTACTTTAATAGAATCGTTAAATTGGCTCATAAATAATATAAAATCCTCCGAATGTTTTGGAAAGTTGCAAAGGTACAAATTTTAGATGTTAAAAATGACGTGAAGGTTTAGCCGTAAATTCATATAATTGTAATATAAATTTTAAATAATAAACATGAAATTACTAGGAATAGGCTCAAGAATAGATCACGCAGAACACGGAAAAGGTGTAGTGACGAATGTCACCTCAAAACACTATTGGGTTACGTTTATAGATAATGGTTTAGAAACTATAGATTTAGATTCTGAATTCCAAGTTATTGAAGCTGCTGAAGATGAAGTAGACACGGTTAGTTTTTATGAAGTAGAACGTACTTTAAAATCGGTCTTAAAAAAATGGTCAGATGTGTCTGAAGTTATTACGATTGCAGATAAATGGAAAGGAGGGAAACTCATAATGCAACCAGGAGATATAAATCTAAAATCTAGTGAAGTACCTATAGATGCCTTTTTTCATAAAATTATAATGGTACGCGATCGCTTACGTGTTATGGAGCAAAAGATTAATTCTAGTAACTTAGATGAACAAGAAAAGATTGACTTACAGCAATATATTACGAGAAGCTACGGAAGTTTAACGAGCTTTAATGTGTTGTTTAAGTTAAAGACGCAACAGTTTGTTGGGCAGCGTAGTAAATAATAGGTTTGTTATTGTGCGCTTAGAGAATTAAATTATATTAAAAATTAAGTCCTTTTACACCATCAAGCTCCAATCCTAAAAACAACAATTTATGAAAGGTTGGAAGTTGTGCACCACTTTCTGTAGTGATCCAATTCTCCCAAGTCGCTTCTAAACCATCTATTGGTAAAATAGCGACCCACATTTGGTAGCTTTTTGGCTTTCCATTTTCGTCTAAATGCCATAGGTATGAGTCTCCTGGTGTTGTACCACCAGATATGTAAGTGACTAATAGTGCATCTTTATTATCTTCTGTTTTAACCAAACGGCGTTCTACACCATTATCAAATACTTTGTATGGAGCTACTAACCAAAAGGAATCATTATTAAAATAAGCTTCGGCTTTATTTATGTAATCTTGTTTTTCAATACCATTATACTCTTGTTCTGCAACAAATACTTTAGAATTAGCTTTGTTTTCAAAATCTAATAAGACTGTGAAATTGTCCCAGTATACTTCACAAGTATTATCAGATTTGTACCATTTATAATGGTGTCTGTCTTTGAAGGTCCATTCTAAATAATCGGTATTTAAATAAGCTGCTTCGTCTAAGCTTTGTAACAACTCTAAGGCTAGTAAATCTGCCGCAGGTCCTTGTTTCCCTTCAGGCAAGTCTTCATTGTATTTTAGGTACATGAAACCGAAGAGTAAGAGGGTTGGTAATGTGAAGAAGATGATTACTCCACCAATTATTTTTAGTGCTTTTTTAAGTTTTGATTGCTTTGCCATGAATACACAAATTATTTTTTCAAAATTAATATAAATATTCGAACGTTATTGCGAGAAACAAAGCAAATGCAAAGCATTTTTGAATACGTTTAAAAAACAATAATAGGGAATCAGTAATATCACTACTTATGTCGTCACTTGGAGTGATTTTCAAAACTTGAGAAAACTTTATCGAGAAGTCTGATCTGTCATTTAGATGTTGTTCTCGATACAATTCTCGCTGACTCGAAAGACTCGAACTGACGTTATAATTAATTATCAGACTTATAACCAGCAGGTCGTTTCCAACGCAAAGGTGCTTTTGGTTCTGGTTGTAATTTAAACTCGTTACCTTTTAATAATTTCATGGCTTCTTGCACAGCACGTTCTAATTGCGGATCAATACCTTTAGATGTTAATCTTGGTTCTTGAATCACTTCAATATCTGGTGCGACACCTTCCCCTTCAACAGCCCATTCACCATTCACATCATAAAAACCACCTCTTGGTGCTACCATTCGTCCACCATCAATAAACGCAGGTGTATCCCAAGTTCCAACTAAACCACCCCAAGTTTTTGTGCCAATCATTGGACCTATGCTTTTCATCTTAAACATATATGGCAATAGATCTCCACCTGAACCTGCGCGCTCGTTAATGATCATAACTTTCGGTCCCCAAATACCTGCCATTGGTGTGGTCCAAGGTCTATTGTCACCAGCTTTACTATTAAAGTATCCGAATAACTCACGAGACATTATATCTATCATATAATCTGCAGCTGAACCACCTCCATTGTTACGTTCATCTATCACAGCACCTTTTTTATCTTGTTGAGAGAAATAGTAGCGGTTAAACGATGTAAAACCTCCACCACCTGTATTAGGTACATATACATAAGCTAATTTACCATTAGAGAGTTCATCTACTTTTCTTCGATTACTTTCGACCCAATCTATAGTTCTTAAACCACGTTCACTGCCTACTGGTTTAACTAAAACGGTTCTAGCATCTGTCATTGATGGTTTTGAGTTTACGGTTATGTTGATTTCGCGTCCAGAGGTCTGCTCTAACAGGTTGTATGGATTTACATCTGCTGAAAGTAGTTTGCCATTAATAGCTAAAATATAATCTCCCACATTAACGTTAATTCCTGGTTGCGCTAGTGGAGCTTTTAAATTAGGGTTCCAGCGTTCTCCATTAAAAATTTTAGAAATCTTAAAATTACCGTTTACCAATTCAATATCGCATCCTAACAAACCAACAGGCACACGATCGACATTAGGGAAATCACCACCAGATACATAAGAATGTCCTACTGCAACCTCACCACTCATAATATCTACCACATAATTTAAATCGGTTCTATGACGTACATGATCAATCCAAGGTGCATACCACTTATAAACATCCTCCCAAGGAGCTCCGTGTACATTATCTACATATAAGAAATCGCGCATATATCTCCAACCTTCTTTAAAAATTTGATGTGCTTCGGCTTTTGGATCTAGTTTTATTTTTAAGTTCGTCTTTAAATTATCCTTTCCAGGTTTTGGAGGTGTAGCAGCACTAGCTAATACCCAACTTCTATTTTGAAATAATAAAATTGAATTTCTATCTTCGGAAGCGACCATTTGCGATACACCATCTGCATAATCTGTTGCTTTCCCTTTTTCAACATCATAAGAATGAACTTTTAAGCCCTCTACATTCTGAATAGCTTCAGCAATAAACACCTTATTCTTAGGTCCTTTTAGTAGTGCCACATAATTTCTTGCAGGTAAATCTAAAGCGACAGCTCTATCGTAAATACCGTTTTCTGTAATCGTAACTTTAACATCTTTAGACTCTTTTTTATCACTATCTTTATTCTTGTTGTCATCCTTTTTATCAGTATCACTATCGGCCTTTTTAATATCCTCGCTATCATTTTTTGGAAGATTTGGTGCTTCATCTTCAGTATTTAACACTACAGCATATAAACTTCGTGTTAAAGTAGCTGCTGAATCAAAATTACTCATGTCTAGCCAACCCGATTGTAGTCCATAGTTAGTGCTCACCAATGTAAATAAATATTTGCCTGAAATATCCCAAACAGGCGAAATAGCATCAGCAAGCGGGTCTGTAAGTTGCATTGTTTTTTTAGAATCTACATTATATGCAAAAATGGCTTTGAAATGACTGTCTTGCTGCTTAGCAAATGCAATCCACTTACTGTCTGGTGACCAAACAGGATTCATAGTTCGGTTAGGATGTGCATAACGGTCTGTGGCGACTTTACTTATTTTTTTAGTGTCTAGATTTATTATCCATATATTATAATGCGTATCTGTATAGGCAATATGTTTGCTGTCCGGTGACCAATCTGGTTGAAAATAGAACGTCGGATTAGGTAGTTTAATAGCTTCTGCATTCTGGCCATTTTGATCTGCCAGCATTAATTGATATTCACCCCTTTTATCTGAAAACCAAGCAATTTTATCACCTTTTGGAGACCAAATTGGATTACGATCTGCAACACCAGGAGAATTGGTGACATTCATCCAAGTTCCATTTTCTTTAGGTACTGTAAATATTTCACCACGATGTTCAAAAATAGCACGTTTCCCTTTTGGCGATACATTTGGATTTGATAAGTTGGAAGCCAAAACATTATCCCACTTTGTTCGGTAGAAATTTAAGTCTGCTTTAACTTCAATATTTAATTGTTTAGTATCTGTAGACGTCGGATTGTAAAGATGAAGGTAACCACCTTGCTCATAAATAATTTTTGAAGCACTAGCATCTAAACTTTTAACATCGAATTTTTTATGAAACGTAATTTGCTTTTCTTCTTTGGTATCAGGATTAAAAGACCAGATATTCATGGTGTAATCACGTTCAGACATAAAGTAAACGATACCATTTAACCAAATAGGATCTAAATGACGTTCGCCTGTTGGTTGCTTAGTTCTTACTAAGCCTTTCGTCTCCATATCAACCACCCAAATTGGCATGGCTTGTCCGCCTCTATAGTTTCTCCATTCAGCATCCCAACCTGTAATTGGTGTATAAGCGATATGTTTTCCGTCTGACGATATCTCACCATAAGCAGCTCTTTGTATATCTAGAGCCTTAGGTAAGCCACCTTTGATGGAAATGGTAAAGAATTTACTAGTCATTGTAGGTTGACTTTCTCGACCTGAACGAAACACTACATCTCCATCTGGTGTCCACCCTTGCACAAAATCTCCGGTTGGGTGATAGGTGAGGCGTTTTGGCTCTCCTCCTTCCGAAGGCATAATAAAAACATCTACATTACCATCGTATTGTGCCGTAAAAGCTATCATCTTTCCATCATTTGAAAAGTGTGGACTTGATTCGTAACCATCATCGCTGGTTAGTCTAATTGCAGTTCCTCCATTTACTGATGCTTTCCATAAATCGTTAGCGTATACAAATACGACATCATTGCCATGTAATGTTGGTTGTCTTAATAATTGTGTGCCTTGAGAAAAGCTGAAAAAAGAATAGCATAATGCTATAGCAACGATAAATTGTTTCATGTGTTTGTCTTTAAATTAATAAATTGGTCACATGGTACATTCAAAAATAGTCTTTACTTAAAATTAAACTATTGATGATGAATGTTCCGTGTTGGTTGGTTTTAAGACGTAAGTTAGTTGAATAATTTGGTGACTATAAATATACGATATAGTGTTTGTCGATATTGTAAAATGGTGTTAAAAACTTATGTTAAAAGGTTTTAGGTGTTACAAAGGTTCTCGATACAAAATCGCAAAAAAGTAATTTCACTAGAACTGACGTCAATTGTTCAGTCACTTCGAGTGATTTCGAAGTATGAAAAATTGTATGGAGAAGTATTTAAAAACCAACAGCAGTATCGTCCCCACGTTTGTCTGCACCACCTTCAAGTGTGCCGTTTTCTAGCATTAAAATACCGTCAACAATTCCTATGATTGGTGAACGTGACTCGTTAATTGTGTAGCCTAAAGCTTCGAGTTGTTTTATAATATTTATATCGAATGCATTCGGCTCCATAAGGATTTCATCTGGTAACCATTGGTTATGAAATCTTGGAGCATTTATAGCTTCTTGCATGGTTAATTCAAATTCATGGACATTCAATATGGTTTGTAAAACAGACGTTATTATTGTTGACCCACCAGGTGTACCAACAGACATGTAGAATTCTCCATCTTTTTCAATAATAGTAGGAGTCATTGAGCTTAACATTCGTTTTTCTGGCGCAATACTATTTGCATCTGCACCAATTAAACCGTAATAATTTGGTTCTCCCGGTTTGCTACTAAAGTCATCCATTTCGTTATTTAAAAAGAAACCAAGTTCGTCAACAAATAGTTTAGAGCCATAACCGCCATTTAAAGTCGTGGTTACTGCAATAGCATTACCGAACTGATCTACGATAGAGTAGTGGGTCGTCTCATCACTTTCGTACCCAGCAACATTACCATGTGAGATAGAATCTACAGGAGTTGGATTTTCGAATGAAAAATTCTTCATTCTATTTTGAAGATAAACATCACTAGTTAAAGTTTTAAGTGAAATATCAACAAAATCAGGATCACCAAGGTAAAAACTTCGATCTGCGTAAGCTCGCTTTTCAGCTTCAACCACTACTTGAATCGTCTTTAATGAATTATGTCCAAAATCTTTTAAATCAAAAGGTTCAATCATTTTCATAATCTGAGTTAAGCAAACACCACCAGAGCTTGGAGGTGCTATTGAGGTAATTGTTAAATCATTATATTGAAACGTAATGGGATCGCGCCACTTTGCTTCATATTTTGCTAAATCTTCAAGTGTTATAATACTGCCTTTAGTTTTAAGAAACGCAACTAACTTTTTAGCAGTTTCACCTTTATAAAATTCATCTCGTCCATTATCTGAAATACGTTGCAGCGTTTCAGCTAGCGCTAGATTCATAATTTTATCGTCTGCTTTGAGATTGTTGTTATAGAGAATTTCTTTTTCGTTTACGGCTCTAATCATGCTGTCGTAGTGAGCGATTCTAGTTTCTTGCTTTCTAGTAATTATATATCCGTTTTTTGCTAACTCAATTACTGGTTTTAAGATGGTAGCCACATCTAGTTTTCCAAAGCGTTCTTGTGCTTTAAATATGCCTGCGATAGTCCCAGGAATACCTACAGCCATTCCGCCAACTGTGCTTAGATTTTTTATAACAGCGCCATTTTCATCTAAATACATGTCTTTTGTTGATGCTAATGGTGCTTTTTCTCTATAATCTAGAGTACCTTTTTTACCATCTGCCATGCGATAGACTAGAAATCCGCCTCCACCAAGATTACCTGCATAAGGGTAAGCTACAGCTAGTGCCATTTCCGTCGCCATCATAGCATCAAACGCATTGCCACCTTGTTTTAAAATGTCTACACCAATTTTAGAAGCTTCTTCCCTGGCGCTAACGACCATTACTTTTCTAGCAATTAGACCTCTATTTTTTGTTTCAGAAATAGTGGTTTTAGTTTCATTTTTACAACTTGTAAAATTGATTAGTACAAGAATAAATAGAGTGAGTAATCGATTCATAAATCAAACTTTTTTTCAATTTCTAAACGCTTTTTCGTGCTGAACGTTTTTAGTTCTTCAAAAAACTGGCTAAAATCTTTTTCAAAAGCGTTATAGTGTAATTTTAATTCTTTTGTGGCTTCATTCATTTTAGATAGACCCTTTGTTCTTGTATTCATTCCATTTAGTACTAATTGAATACCGTCAAGTTCAGCATAACTTAACAACCAGTTGCCTTCAATCATAATTGGTGTTAGGTTTTTAAATCGTGGCGGAAGAATTTCTAAATGATTATTTAGACTTGCGTAAAAATCATTTATATAATCTTTTAGTGGAATATCGGAATAAACATTCCAGTTTTTGGCTAAAAAGTGATCAAAGAATATATCTACGATAACTCCACTATAATGGCCATAACCTTTATGAAGGCGTTTGGTACATCTTCTAAATAATGGATGTGCATCTGTAAATGTATCTATTTCTTGGTGTAATTGAATACCTGCTTGTATTTCGATAGGGTAGGATGTGTATTTATTGCCTCTTACGCCATCAGCAACGAAGTTTCCGATAGTGAGTAATTCGTTACCTCCAGAGAGGTAAATATGTGCTAGAAAGTTCATAGGTCGAATTTACAAATTCGTAATGGACTCATCCTAATTTTTTATAATTTCCTTAAAAATGACACTGACAGCTATTAAAAATGCTGTTTTTTAGGTGAAGTGAAAAAAGTAAAGGTTACTGCTATCACAAACTTGGATTAAGATATTATATTTGCTAAAAATGAAACATCTATGACATTAATAAAATCTATTTCAGGAATTCGAGGAACTATAGGAGGTAAAGTTGAGGAAAATTTAACTCCTATTGATGCTGTGAAATTTGCAGCAGCTTATGGTACTTGGCTAAAACAACAACGTAATAAAGAAAATTATAGAGTTGTAGTTGGTCGTGATGCACGTATTTCTGGGGAAATGATTCAGAATTTAGTGATGAATACTTTAGTAGGTTTAGGAATTCATGTTATTGATTTAGGTTTATCTACAACACCAACTGTTGAGATTGCTGTACCAATGGAACATGCCGATGGTGGAATTATACTAACTGCAAGTCATAATCCAAAACAATGGAATGCTTTAAAACTTTTAAATGCTAAAGGTGAGTTTTTGAACGGATCTGAAGGTCAGAAAATTTTAGAGATTGCTGAATCTAGTGCTATGATTTTTGCAGAGGTTGACGATTTAGGTAGAATAACTAAAAATGATGCTTATATAGATATGCATATTGATGAGGTTTTAGCATTGCCTTTAGTGAATAAAAAAGCTATAGAAGCTGCTAATTTTAAAGTTGTTGTCGATGGCGTAAATTCTACAGGTGGTATTGCTATTCCATTGTTATTAGAACGCTTAGGCGTTGAAGCTGTTAAATTATATTGTGACCCTACAGGTGAGTTTCCTCATAATCCAGAACCACTTAAAGAGCACTTAGGTGATTTAGCTAAAGCCGTAGTTGACGAGCGTGCTGATTTTGGCATAGTTGTAGATCCTGATGTAGATCGTTTAGCATTTATGGATGAAACTGGTGAAATGTTTGGTGAAGAGTACACATTGGTTGCTTGTGCTGATTATGTCTTAAGCAAGAACCCTGGGAATACGGTAAGTAATATGAGTTCTACAAGAGCTTTACGCGATGTTACAGAAAAGTATGGAGGTACTTATGAAGCTAGTGCAGTAGGTGAGGTAAACGTGGTGACATTAATGAAGAAAAATAATGTTGTTATTGGTGGTGAGGGTAATGGTGGTATTATTTATCCTGACTCACATTACGGACGCGATGCTTTAGTTGGTGTGGCTTTGTTTTTAAGTCTTTTGGCAGAAAAACAAATGAAGGTTAGTGCACTTAGAGCCTCTTATCCAAGTTACTTTATGAGTAAGAAGAAAATACAGCTCACTCCAGGATTAGACGTTGATGGTATTTTAAGTACTATGGCATCTAATTATAGTCATGAAAAATTAACGACGATAGATGGGGTGAAAATTGACTTTGCTGACAGTTGGGTGCATTTACGTAAAAGTAATACAGAACCAATTATTAGAATATACACAGAAGCACCATCACAAGATGTGGCTGATACGTTAGCAGATAGAATCATTGGTGAAATAAAAGCTATCGCTAATATTTAGTATCTTTGAAATTAATATAATCTTTTAGTTATGACTTTGATTTCTGAAACTATACATACAGAATTATCTGATTTAGAGACTTACTTCAATCAGTTTAGAAACCATATTATTGGTCAGAATCAAACGTTTATTTCACCTTATGGTGAGCAAAAAATAATATATACAGATTGGACAGCTTCTGGTCGTTTATACAGACCAATAGAAGATAAATTAACAAATGACTTTGGGCCTTTTGTAGCTAATACGCATACAGAAACTACAGTTTCTGGTACAGCGATGACTAAAGCATACCACAAAGCAAAACAGATCATTAAAGATCATGTTAACGCTAATGAAGACGATGTTTTAATTGTTTCTGGTAATGGTATGACAGGAGTGGTTAATAAGTTTCAGCGTATACTAGGTTTAAAAATCCCTGAAAACTTAAAAGACTATACAAGTATCCCAGATGAAATGCGACCTGTGGTTTTTGTATCTCATATGGAACATCACTCTAATCAGACTTCATGGTTAGAAACTATGGCTAAGGTTGAAGTTGTTCCACCAAATGACAATGGCTTATTTTGTTTAGAAAATTTAGAAAAACTACTACATCAATATAAAGACTGTACGATTAAGATAGCCTCTATTATTGGAGGTTCTAATGTTACAGGTATTCAGACTCCTTATCACGAGGTTGCAAAACTGATGCACCAACATGATGGTGTTTGTTTTGTAGATTTTGCATGTTCTGCACCTTATGTTGCCATAGATATGCATCCTGAAGAGGAAGATGCACAATTAGATGCTATTTTCTTTTCACCTCACAAGTTTCTAGGAGGACCAGGTACTTCTGGTGTTTTGGTTTTTAATAAGAAGCTGTATAAAAACATGGTACCAGATTGTCCAGGTGGTGGAACTGTTAGTTGGACGAATCCTTGGGGAGAACACAAGTACATCGATAATATTGAAGATAGAGAAGATGGTGGTACACCTGGTTTTCTTCAAACTATAAAAACAGCTTTATCTGTTAAGCTAAAAGAACAGATGGGAGTTGATAATATATTGAAACGTGAGCATGAATTGGTAGACATTATCTTCAAAAAATTAGATCCAATTTCTAATATTAATATTCTTGCTAGTCAGCATAAAGATAGGTTAGGAGTTATTTCATTCTACATAGACGATTTACATTTTAATTTAGGTGTGAAATTATTGAATGATAAATTCGGAATTCAAACCAGAGGTGGTTGCAGTTGTGCAGGCACTTATGGTCATTTCTTGCTCCATGTAGATCATAAAATGTCTAATGAACTAACGAATGAAATTTCTATTGGCGATTTAGTACGCAAACCAGGTTGGATGCGTATGTCTATTCACCCAACAACCACAAATACTGAAATAAATTTTGTTTGTGATAGTATTATAGACTTAGCTCAAAACCATAAAACTTGGGCTTTAGATTATGACTACTCAAGCTCCAATAATGAATTTGTTCATAAATCATTAATTGGTAAACCTTGCACTGTTACGAATGTTGATGCTTGGTTTGATTTATAAAACTGGTGTGGAAATTATTTAAATTTCTCTGGAACTCTATCTTTATGTTTCCAGCGTTTGTGTGTCCAAAGATAATACTGAGGATCCTCTAATATTTGATCTTCAACGAGTTTAAAAAAGATATCTGTAATTTCATAATTATCAAAATCGTTAGGTGTTTCTGTTATGGTTTTAAAAGTTGTTTCGTAGTAACCGCGTTTTATACGTTTAACACTAAAAAACACGACTGCCATATCTAGCTTTTTAGCTAACATTTCTGCACCTGTGTACATTGGTACTTTAATACCCATAAATTCGTTCCAATAAAATGCTTTTCTAGCTTTCGGTGATTGGTCAGAGACAAAGCCGTTAATAGTTAATTCGCCTTTTTTCTTCAACTCACCTAGTACTGAGAGCGTTTCTTTAGTCGTAATTAAATGAGAGTTATATTTTGCTCTAATGCGTTTAACTAAACGATCAAAATACTTGTTTGCTAAACGTTTATATACGGCGTAACCTTTATGTTTTACATAGGTTTGTAAAATAAAAATCCATTCCCAACTCCCATAATGCGCACACATTAAAATAATACTACGTTGTTTTTTTTCGAGATCATTAATAAGTTCAACATTAGTAAACTTATAGCGCTCTTGCATAGCAGATTTACTGATCGTCAACGATTTTATAGACTCCACAATCATATCGCAAAGATGATGGTAGAATTTACCAGTAATTGTTGAGATTTCTGTTTCTGATTTATTTGGAAATACTAATCGTAGATTAGTCTTTACAGTAGACTTTCTGTATCCAAAAATCTTATATATAAACAGGTACAAAAAATCGGAAAAAGCATAGAGTAATCTAAATGGCAAAATTGATATTAGCCACAAAATCGGATAGATAAGAATATAGGCAATAAGTTGCATTAAACTATGTTAACTTTGAGGTACAAATATATTATATTTGATTTAATAGTTGAGCATATATGAACAATTTAGACATAGCAACAGGAGTTCTAATAGCTCTAAATGTTTTAGTATCCATAAAGGGATTTGATGATCGTATCTTTTTTGAACGTTTTAAATTTAATGTAGGTAGTATAAGACGTGGTGAGCATATTAGAATGTTTAGTTCTGCTTTTCTCCATGCAGATACAACTCATCTCCTTTTTAATATGGTTACGCTCTATTTTTTTGCAGGTTATGTTATAGAAGAAACAGGTACATTTAACTTTATACTTATTTATATAGCGAGTCTGATATTTGGTAATTTGTTATCACTTTACTTTCATAAAAATGAGTATTGGTATAGTGCTATTGGAGCTAGTGGTGCTGTTACAGGAGTATTGTATGCAGCTATTTTGCTTCAACCAGATATGAGTTTATATATGTTTTTTGTGCCTATACCTATTCCTGGCTATATTTTCGGAATAGGCTATCTAGCATATTCGATATATGGAATGAAAAACAGAATTGGTAATATTGGCCACGATGCTCATTTTGGTGGAGCCGTAGGAGGATATGCTGTTACTCTAATTTTATATCCAAGCTTATTTAAAACAGATCTGTGGCATATAGGCTTATTAGCGTTACCAATTATTGTACTTTATGTTTTGTATAAAACAGGTAAGCTTAAATAAAAATTTAGTTATTAAGTAATTCTTTAACCTTCCCTTCTAAAGCGTAATTACGTAAATTTTTAGCAATAATTTTACCATCTTTATCTAAAAGATAAGTCGCTGGTATAGAATTAATGTTATACAGTTTAGCAACAGGTCCACTAAAGTAGTTTAGATTAGAAACATGATTCCATGTTAGTTTATCTTTTTCAATAGCCTCTAGCCAAGCTTCTTTTGGGTTTTTTTGATTTTGAGAACCATCTAAAGAAATACTTATTATTTCTAAACCTTTATCGTGATATTCATTATATATTCTAACAATGTTTGGATTTGCCTTACGACAAGGACCACACCAAGCCGCCCAAAAATCTATAATAGTTACTTTTCCTTTAATGTCTTTTAAACTTATCATTTTGCCATCTACGCTAGGTGCTTCAAAATTTGGTGCTATGCTGCCAATGTCTAAGTACGCAGTTTTTTTATATTCAATATATAAGCTATCTAAAGTTTTCTTAACATTTACTCCTCTTGGTGATATTTTTAAAGAGGGCGTTAAATTATTGTAAGCTTCAATAAAATTTTTAACATCAAACTTTGGTTTGGTTGCTTCTAATCCTATTAAATTTAAACTGAAATACGAATCATTATGTTTTTTAACAAAGTTTAAAGGTAGCGCTAGTATTTGATCACCATATTCCTTTATAATTTGTGCTAAAGAATCTCTTTTTTTTGGTTCTGTTCTATAATCAGTTTTTCTATAATCCATAACAACTTTTCTATTAAGATCCATTATATCTCTAAAGCCGTTTTGGAGTTTATTCATATCATTTTGAGTATCAGATCCAGTTACCGTAGACTGCATTATATTTTCTTTGTTTATTTCAATGCTAATATGACTATTCTCTAACATAAAAATAAGATTACCTGAGGAACCACTTAGTGACAGGAAGTTTACTTCAGGATATTCAACACTACCCTGCATTGTAAACTTTTCATTTTTCACCAATACAGTATCTTTAATAACTTCGTTTCCTTTTTCACCAACGGATTGGAGCATAACCTGAGTGCCATCAGCAAAACCTTCGGCTGTTCCATTTATTTTGAATTGATCACCATTACAATTAAAAAAGAGGGTAATAGATAAACAAGCGACTATAAATTTTTTCATGTTAAATGATTTTGTTTCAGAAATTATAATTGTTCTACAAATATATAAACTGTGATCTTAAATTAAAGTGATTACGAATCTAAATTATATCTTAAAATATTTAATTATCTAATGTTAATGGTTATTAATTTTGACCTATTTTTGAAGCTATGAGTTCACAGATTTATAATGATACTATTGTAGCATTGGCTACACCTTCTGGTAATGGTGCTATAGCTATAATCCGCTTATCTGGGGAAAACGCTATTAGTATTGCTGAAACGCAATTTAAGTCTATTTCTGGTAAACAACTCAATAAACAGTCTACTCACACAATACATTTAGGACATATTGTTGATGGCAAAAGAACTATAGATGAGGTTTTAGTTTCAATTTTTAAAAACCCTAATTCTTATACTGGCGAAAATGTAGTTGAAATATCTTGCCATGGCTCTTTATATATACAACAAGAAATTATTCAATTGTTTTTACAGAAGGGTTGCAGAATGGCTAGCGCAGGTGAGTTTACGTTACGTGCATTTTTAAATGGTAAGTTAGACTTAAGTCAGGCAGAAGCTGTAGCTGATTTAATAGCTAGTGATAATGAAGCATCGCATCAAATAGCGATGCAACAAATGCGTGGAGGTTTTTCTTCCGAAATTTCTAAGCTTCGCGAAGAACTACTAAATTTTGCGTCGTTAATTGAATTAGAACTTGACTTTGCAGAAGAAGACGTAGAGTTTGCAGATAGAACGCAATTTAAAGAACTAATAGTGCGTATTAATTTTGTTTTGAAACGCTTAATAGATTCTTTTGCGGTTGGGAATGTTATTAAAAATGGAATTCCGGTAGCAATTGTAGGAGAACCTAATGTTGGAAAGTCGACATTGTTAAATGCTTTATTAAATGAAGACAGAGCCATAGTTTCAGAAATTGCCGGAACAACAAGAGATACCATTGAAGACGAAATTTCAATAGGTGGTATTGGTTTTAGATTTATAGATACAGCAGGAATTAGAGAAACCGAAGATGTCGTTGAAAGTATCGGTATAAAAAAAACTTTTGAAAAAATTGAGCAGTCTCAAGTAGTAATTTATTTGTTTGATAGTGGTGCTAGTATAAATAATTTGAATGCTGTAAAACTTGAAATTGAAAAGATTAAAAATAAACATCCACAAAAAAGATTATTGATTATTGCAAATAAGATTGATCAGTTAGACGATATCCAATTAGCAAAAATGAATACTGAAATCGAAGGTATTCATTTATTATCCGCGAAGTCTGGTTTTGGTGTAGAACAATTAACTGATTCACTTCTTAACTTAATAAACACTGGAGCACTTAAAAATAACGAGACTATAGTCACTAACTCTCGTCATTATGATGCGCTATTAAAAGCTTTTGAAGAAGTTCAGAAAGTACAACATGGATTAGAGACAGGCCTTTCTGGTGATTTATTAGCTATTGATATTCGTCAAGCCTTATATCACTTCGGTGAGATTACTGGTGAAATTACTAATGATGATTTACTTGGTAATATTTTTGCTAATTTCTGTATTGGCAAATAGCACGCTAAAGTATATTAAACTTTATGTATCGGAAAGTAACTTAATTTCCCTTTATTCTCTCCCACAAACTAAACATCAATTTTTTAGCATCACGTGGCGTTTTCTTTTGTTCTGTAAAAGTCACCTGTCCTGAAGCATCGACGTTAATTTCATATTTAAACACAAATTCTTGAGATTGTGATTCTAGATTCAATAAGCCAAAACGTAAATCATTATAGTATAATTTATCGTCTGTTTTGGTAATGGTGTACCAACCTTCAGAAATCCCAATCATTCGTTTCACTTTTTTATTTCCGATGAGACTTCCTAGCAATTTGTGATTTTTAGGATAGGTTTCAAACGTTATATTTTGGGTATCAAAGAAGGAATAATTTGCCAATAGATAAGCATCTTTAGTTTTAATATTTGCGCTCCATAAAACCGTATTTAGTGGAGATGGTCTCGTATCTATTTGCTCATAAGCGATATTTTGGGTTTTTAAAGCGTTTTCAAACTTAGTAAATGCAAAGCTTTTTAATATAAAGGTTAAGGCTAAATAAGCTGTGCTTAATGTTAATCCAAGCTTATTGTAATAACGTCGTTTGTCTGAAGTTCTTTTTTGAAACATCGCTAAAATCAGAAACACTAAAAATGGTAAAGTATATAGAGGATCTACAACGAAGATGGTTTTAAATGCCAATCTTAAATCTAACGGCCAAAACAGTTGGGTTCCCCAAGTGGTATGTGCATCTAAAATAGGATGTGTTACAAAAGCCCAGAAAAATAGCCAAGACCAATCTTTAAAAACTTTATGTTTTTCATATCTGGAGACTAACCAACCAAAGACTGGAGCAAAAAGAAGAGAAAACATTATGGAGTGGGTAAAGCCACGATGAATCGCTAAAGCAGAAACCGTGTCTGTAAAATACGAAGCAAAAATATCTAAATCTGGTATTGTACCTGCAATAGCACCATATAACATGGCTTTGTTACCTACTTTTTTGCCTAAAATAACTTCGCCAACCGCAGCGCCTAATACGATTTGTGTGAGTGAATCCATAATACATACAAAAATAGCCTTTGAAAACTAAAGGTCTAAAGTTTATGTTAAGCAAATTTATATTTTTAAAAAAAATCTAAAACTTGTAATGATAATAAAATCTTGTTTTTATGGCGTTTACTAAAGAATAGATAGATGGTCTTCAATAGAGCAGATCTATTGATTAGATAACTAACATTTGTCATGTTTTTTTATAATTAGTAGCTGTAATTTTATACCATTAAATTAAAACAAATTATGATTGTCAATAAATTTATATCTTTAGTGTACGATTGGACAATGGGTGTTGTAATGATTGGAATATTCGCTTTAGTTTGCATCATTTTAATTGGTATAATTATTAATTTAATGAATAGTGAGAATAAAAAAAATGATACTGAATAGTCATAAAAAAGTGAAATTATTTTTTCTTTAACAAAGAATATTTTGATTATTCTGTAACTTTTTTGTGACGTATGCGTCCTATAAGTATAAACATAAAATAATAATGGAATCTAATTACCACACACTTAAACGTACAGATAATCAATTATTAGTAATTACGCATCTCTCGCAATTATTAACTTATGTTACTGGTTTTGGTGGGTTTATAGTGCCTTTAGTTATTTGGGCGACACAAAAAGATAGAGTAGACCAAATGGATACTCATGGTAAGGCGATTCTTAATTTTCAAATAAGTATCATTATATACTCTATTTTAAGTATCCCTTTAATTCTTGTTTTTGGATTAGGGTTTTTAATCTTAATATTAGTAGGAATATTGGCTTTTGTTATGCCAATTATAAATGCAATTAAAGCTAGTAATGGTGAATTACCAAGCTATCCATTATCTCTTAATTTTGTTAGTTAGTATTAAAGAAATGGAATAAAAAGACCCATTTGTTGATGGGTCTTTTTTGTGTAAATTATCTAAATTTTATACAAAAAAAAGCCTCAATTAAGAGGCTTTTTTTTAATTCTATATTAATCTCTTCTGCGAGAACGTCTTGGTCTTTCTGAAGAACCACTACTTTCAGTAGAGCTTCTATCTCCGCGCGAATCGCTAGATCTTCTATCGCTTCTATTACTAGAATCAGAAGAACGTCTATCGCTTCTGTTTCCAGAACCAGAACCAGAAGAACGTCTATCAGTAGAATCACTAGATCTTCTATCTCCTCTGTCACTAGAGCGTCTATCACCTCTTGGTTTATCATCGCGTCTACGACCTCCACCACCAGAGCGTCTGTCATTTCCTCCACGTCCTCTGTCTCGTCTTCCGCCACCGCTTCTGCCTTTGTCTTCGCTGACTTCAACATTTACAAAACGACCTTCATATTTAAAGTCTGTAAAAAATGCTATTACTTTTTCTTGTAATGCTTTTTCGGTATTAAAGAAAGAGAAACTTTCCTTAACATCTACTTTAAATACATCATCACGTCCAAGGTCTAACTGTTCTTTTAAGAAATCTTTCATTCTCATCCAATCAAAACCATCTTTGCTACCTACATTGATAAAGTAACGTGAATCATTAGATTGTTTTCCGTAATCGCGACCACTATCTCTGTCAGAATCTCTAGACTGTACAGATCCTAAATCTTTAGATTTTTGGTAATAATTAAAGAAGCGGTTAAATTCTACCGAAAAGAATTTTTTGATTAAATCGTCTTTTTCAGTGTCTGCGAATAATTCATTAATGCTATCTAGATACTTATCAATCTCGTTATTTGTTTCAGTGGTATGAATTTTATTAGCTAAAGACATTAACTGTACTTCTACAATAGCCATTCCTGAAGGAATTTCCTTCTTTTCGAATTGCTTTTTAATGATACGCTCTATGCTCTTTATCTTTCTAACTTCACTTTTAGAAACGATAACCATTGAGATACCAGTTTTACCAGCACGTCCTGTACGACCAGATCTGTGCGTATAGATTTCAGGCTCATCAGGTAATTGATAGTTAATAACGTGTGTAATGTCATCTACATCTATACCACGAGCAGCAACATCTGTTGCAACTAACATTTGTATTTGTCTGTTTCTGAAGGATTTCATTACTAAATCACGTTGATTTTGACTTAAATCTCCATGTAAAGCTCCTGCTGAGTAACCATCTTCAATTAAAAGTTCGGCTACTTTTTGAGTATCGCGTTTTGTTCTACAGAAAATCACAGAGAAAATATCTGGATTAGCATCTGCTAAACGTTTTAAAGCTTGGTAACGATCTCTTGCGTTTACTAAATAGTATTCGTGTGAGACGTTATTTGTACTTTCATTTTTGTTACCTACTGTAATTTCAATAGGGTCAAGCATAAATTTTTTAGCAATAGTTGCAACCTCTCTAGGCATTGTTGCAGAGAATAGCCATGTGTTTTTATCGTCGGGTGTATGAGAAAGGATATCAGTAATATCTTCTTTGAATCCCATATTTAGCATTTCATCTGCCTCATCTAAAACGCTATACTGTATTTTAGAAATATCAACCATTTTTCGGCTAATCATATCTTTCATACGACCTGGAGTTGCTACAATAATTTGTGCCCCACGTTTTACTTCTCTTGCTTGGTCACTAATACTTGCACCACCATAAATAGCAGTAACGTTTAAACCTTTACAGTATTTACCGTAAAGTTTAAGTTCATTAGTTATTTGTAAACAAAGCTCGCGAGTAGGAGATAAGATTAAACCTTGTGTGGTTCTACTGTTTACATCTATTTTTTGCAACATCGGAAATCCGAAAGCTGCTGTTTTACCAGTACCAGTTTGCGCCAAAGCCACTAAGTCTTTATCTTCTTCTAATAAAATTGGAATTGCTTTTTCTTGGACTTCACTTGGTTTTTCAAAACCTAAATCTGTAATAGCTTTGAGAAGGTCTTCATTTAGACCTAGTTCTTGGAATGTGCTCATTGTTGAGTGTTATGTATTCGATTATTTTCTGTTGGTGTTACAAAAGAAGCGAATCGACATACTAAACACTTAAACTTCTAGGTAACACATCCTCACTCTGAGGAATTTAAAAACTCATAAAACGAATTTTTTCAAGTTGCAAAGGTATGGTATTTATTTGGATAATTAGATTTTATTAAAATCGTCTAGTATACTTACTATTTTAAGATGTATTTGATGAGTAGGTTTTTTTAATAATGTTTACTTATTTTCAGTATTTAATTCTACTATTCAGTAAAGATTTTTATGGAAGAATAATATTATTCACCTCCTTCATCCATAGTATGGTATACATTCTGTACATCATCATCTTCTTCAAGTTTTTCTAGAAGTTTTTCTACATCTTCAGCTTGCTCTGGTGTTATTTTATTTGTGACTTGTGGTATACGCTCAAAGCCAGAAGAGATAATTTCTAAGTTGTTTTCTTCTAAATAAGACTGTATGTTCCCAAAGCTTTCAAAGGGTGCATAAATCATTACGCTCATTTGTTCTTCTCCGTTTTCATCTTCGTCTGTATCTTCAAAAATTTCTTCGGCACCAAAATCTATGAGCTCTAACTCTAGTTCTTCTAAATCTAAATCGTCTCCTATAATTTTAAAATTACAAGTATGGTCAAACATAAAAACAACTGAGCCAGAGGTGCCTAAACTTCCGTCTGTCTTGTTAAAGTAAGAGCGTACATTAGCAACTGTACGTGTATTGTTATCTGTTGCTGTTTCAATAAGTACTGCGATTCCATGTTGAGCATAACCTTCAAAAATCACTTCTTTATAATCTCCTTGACCTTTTTCACTTGCTTTTTTTATGGCACGCTCAACGTTATCTTTTGGCATATTTACAGATTTAGCATTCTGTATTACTGCTCTAAGACGTGAGTTACTGTTTGGGTCTGGGCCTCCTTCCTTAACAGCCATGACGATGTCTTTACCAATACGAGTAAAAGCTTTACTCATGGCAGACCAACGTTTCATTTTTCTTGCTTTTCTAAATTCGAAAGCTCTTCCCATAATTTTAAGTTAAAAGTTAATATGTATTTTAAAGTGCCTAAAGTTAATATTTTGAAGACACTACAAATTTAAAAATTCTATTAATCGTTCGGAATATGTTTGCTTAAAAATTTTTGATTCGTCGTATTTAAGACATTAATAACAACTTGACGCTTTTTATTGAGTGCTGTGTTGGTATTATTATATTGCTTTACGCCTTTATTGAACTTAGAAATCATGGCATTATAACCATCTATTTGCTCTTTGGTACGTTTACGCTCAGCTGTTTTTTCTATGGTTGCTTTGGTCTTTTCTAAATCTTCACTTAAGACTAAAAAATCAGTTAATACTGGAACTTTATTTTCGGCCTCGTCAATAAAAAATTCAAATGCTTTTTTGGTTGCTATGGACAAAGATTTATCATTTTTGTAGTGCTCAATTGACTTTAAAACCTGTAAACCCTCTTTGGCGCTTTCGCTAAGGGCATTGGCATTTTGTTGAATAGCATTTGCGTCATTACTATTTAAAGCATCCATTAGATAAATTTCATTGATGTAAACCTTAAAATAGATGAGATACATGTTTTTGTAATAGCTAAAAACTTCGTTAGAAATCGACATATTTTTACTTAAATCGGTTTCACTTTCAACGATGTTTATTTTGTTTTTATTTGCAAATGCATAATAATTAACTTCGTATTCTTCTTGTATTTCCTCCATCCGTTTATCCGCTAATTCTTGTGCCATCATATAAGCTTCCATGGCATCGTAAGATTGTTCTGCAACAGCTTTCATATCTATAATCTTGGCGTATTCATCGTTTAGTAGGTCTTTGTTAAATTGAAGTCGTTTTAAAAGCTGATTTTTAAATTCTACTCCATCAAAACCTGGTGCTTTTTTAATTTTTTCAATAGAGCGATCTAAAGTTTTCAGAAGGCTTTTTCGCTTATTGTTTACGTTTCTATCACTTTTTCCATGTGCAATAGCTTTGGTGTATGTCCACATTTTTTTGGTAATCCCTTCTTGTTGCTCGCTTACAAATTCTAAATAGTCTAAAGCGGTGTCAAACTTTTGAGCAGATAATGAAACTGTAAATAGAAAAATGCAGATAGTAATAATTTTTCTCATAAGTAGTATGTGTTCTTAAAGTTTAATAATGTCGTTAATAATATTATAAGCCTCTTCTATGTATGGATCTTTTGTTAGTTGTTCTCTGTACTTTGTGTTTATAGATTTATCTTCTGTATTGTATTCTAAAACACGTTCTGTTGAGGCGGTATTGTTTATTGTATACACTGCTTCATTCTGGTCTAAGATAGCAGAATACTTATTCCAAGTTGTAGTGTAATTTGTAATGTCTTTAAAAAGCCAATCTAAATTTAGTGGATATCTACCTTCGCGTTTAATATAATCAGTAACAAAAACATGGTTGAATTTTATTATCGATTTAAATACTATATCATTAGCAGTGCGTGTTTCACTTGCTGATTTTAAAGCGTCTATATTCTGTTTAGGTTTAGCTTTGTGTTTTAGTGAGACATCTGTTGTATTGGCTGAAACAGCGAATGATTTATAAGATTCTTGGGTTTCAAAATCATCATAAATATTAGGTAAAATTATGTCTGGCACTACACCAATTTGCTGATGACTTTGCCCAGTAACTCTAAAAAATTGCCCAACAGTTAACTTTATGAAATTTGAATTTTTTGTATTTTGAACAGGTAAAATCATCTGTGATGTTGCTTTGCCATGGGTAGGAGAACCCAAGATAATAGCACGATTATAATCTTGTAGAGCACCTGCAAAAAACTCGGAAGCGGAAGCGCTAAATTGATTAACCAAAACAATAATTGGTTTTGTAAATATGGTACCTCTATTAGGATCTCTAATTGTATAGTTTTCCTCATTTCGTATTTTAGTAATTGCGACAGGTCCACGATCTATAAACATTCCAGACAAGTCTGCAGCTTCTTTCATAGAACCACCGCCATTAAATCTAAGATCTATAATAAGTCCATCTATAGTTTCTTTTTGGAGCTTATAAACCTGCTTTGCGACGTCATTAGATAATCCAAGGCCATTACTATATTCTAAATTGGTATAGAAACTAGGAATATTAATGTAGCCAATTCTCGTTTGTCCTTCAATAATATAACCAGTAATAGAATTACTTTCAATAGTTATAGACGTTTTGATCAGCTCAATAGATTTAACGTTACCATCCTGTTTCTTTATTTTAAACGTTATCCTATTTGTATTTGCATTATTAATAAAGCTCAATATGGTTGCATTAGATGTACAATAGGTTTCTAAGGTTCCCTTTGAGTTTTGTAACGTTAAAATGGTATCATTAACTTCAAATTCACCTTGCTTAAAAGCGGCACTACCAGGCGCTATATTAGAAATAACAATGTCGCCATTCTTTTTCTTTTCTGTACTTATCCCAAATGATAATTGAGAATTTGATACCGATTGCTCAAATAAATTTTTATCGGAAGCACTAAAATAGGCTGAATTTGGGTCTTGGTATTTAAGAAAGACATCTAAAAATGACACCTCTAAAAGCTCAAGAATAGAACCTTTACTATTTAATATTTCGTCTAGTAAACAAATTTCATTATCAATGATTTTTTGTTTTATGTCTTTTTCTAAAGTTTTAAAATTGACCTTTATATCAGAAAGAATAGAATCATTTTCTACAATTCTTTGTAAAATTTTGAAGCGTATCTTTTTATTCCAATATTTTGAAATAGCTGGTTCATCTTTAAAATAGGAATAGCTTTTATCTGCGTTGTAGTATAGACTATCAGTACCAGAATAATCTAAAGCTTGGTTACGTAAAGATTCAATAATACGTTTTGAATCACCAATACGATTCTCAAAAGTTTTAGCATACGGGATTAAAAAATCACATTTTTTAGTTTTAATGTAATCGTCTAATAGATATTCATCCTTTTTAAAGTGATCAATATCTTTTTGTGTAAAGAACTTGTTGTTATCGTCTATAGCTTTTAGAAATAGTTTAAACACACCTTTAGAGAGTGAGTCGTTTAAAGGCTTTGGTCTATAATGTGATTTGTTTACTATAGTGGTGATAGCTTTTAATTCATTACAAAACGTTGTTTTTTGAGCTATTGAAACCCAAAAAAAAGCACATAAAAGGGTTGTAATTAAAAATTTCGGCATTAATAACTATTAGATATTGATTTACTCTTCAACTTCTACAATAGCTTCTATTGCTTCTGCAAGTTTGAAATCTTTATTAGTTACACCACCAACATCGTGCGTAGATAAAGATATTTTTAACACATTATAGACATTACTCCAATTAGGATGGTGGCCTTGTGCTTCACATTCAAAAGCAATTCTGCTCATAGCACTAAAGCAATCTTTAAAATTATCGAATTCAAACTCTGCGTTAATGGCATTATCATAATAATCCCAATCAGGAAATTGAAGTATTTTTTTTTCTATTGTAGCATCGTCTAATTTCATAATATAATTTTAATGGTAATTTAAGAAATTATTAGCGAGGTGACAAAACTATTTCTGAAGTTCTTCTAAAACTTTCTCACTCGTAATTTGAAGATGCTTTGGTAGCTTATTAAATTTTGGTAAAACGGCCAGGTACCGATCTTCATTAGTCGTAAATACGTGTTTTAGTAAAACTTCACCTTCTGTTATTGAGGTAACTATATCTTTAATAAATTCATCGTGGTGTACTAAATCTGTACTGCCTAAATGAAAAACGCCAGATTTGTCTCTATTAATTATATAATGAATTTGCTGTGTGATTTTTTTATCGAGTGTTACATTCATTATTAAATTTGGAAATATTTCAACGGATTCTTTATCTGAAATCAGTTGTTTAATTTCTTGTATTCTTGGGCAATTTGGCCCGAAAACCATAGGTAACCTTAAAATTGCAGCTTGTTTTTTAGGCAAGCGCAACAGCATGTTTTCTATCTTTATTTTGAAATGTCCATAAACACTATGGCTAAGGGTTTTATCTAACTCATAACTAGGGTATTGACTGTAAGCATCAAAGGCGTTGGCAGAAGATAAAAAGATTATTTTACTCCCAAATGCCAAGGCATATTCTGCTATATGTTGGTGAGCGATAGTCTGCGCATTAAAATCTCCACGCAATGCCGAAATTATAATAGACGGTTTACACACTTCTAAAACTTCGTAAACGTCATCTTGCTCAACGTTATATTGAAAGAATTGCTTGTTAGATTCAAATTCTTTTTTTGGGGTATTATACGTTCCGAAGGTCCTGAAATAAGGGCTTAATTCTTTATAAATAGCATTACCAATGTAACCACTAGCTCCAAGTATTAAAACACGATGTTTTTGTTCGGTCTTCTTCATTAATCAATCAGTCTCCAATTCAGTATTTTACCCTTTGTAGAAGGGCAGTTTTATAACAGTTGCAGGAATAGCTTTTTTACGAACTTGTATATTTATTTTACTATCTACTTTAGAAAAGACTTTTGGTACGTAACCTAAGCCAATACCAATACCTAAACTAGGACTCATTGTACCAGATGTTACATTACCAATTGTTTTACCGCTGCTATCAACAATATCGTAACCTTGGCGAGGCACTCCGCGTTCGTCTAATTTAAATGCGACTAATTTACGTTCTGGCGTGCGTTCTTTTTCGGCTTGTAAAGCTTTACTATTTGTAAAGTCTTTATTGAATTTACATACCCAACTTAAACCGGCTTCTATAGGTGAAGTCGTATCATCAATATCGTTACCATATAAACAATAACCCATTTCTAAACGAAGCGTATCTCTTGCTGCTAAGCCAATAGGCTTAATACCATAATCAGCTCCTGCTTTAAATACGTTATCCCAAACTTGTTTTACTTCAGAATTTTTACAGTAAATCTCAAAGCCGCCACTACCAGTATAGCCTGTAGCAGAAATAATAACATTCTCAATACCTGCAAAATCACCAACTACAAAATTGTAAAATTTAATAGCAGATAAATCATGGCTAGATAAAGATTGCATTGCTTCAACAGCTTTTGGCCCTTGTATGGCAAGTAATGAATAGTCTTTACTTAAATCGCGCATTGTTGCTCCAACATCATTTTTAGATGAAATCCAATTCCAATCTTTTTCAATATTACTAGCATTAACGACGAGTAGATAAGTTTCTTCTTCAATTTTATAAATAAGTAGATCATCTACAACACCGCCATCATCGTTTGGTAAACAACTGTATTGTGCTTTTCCAATTTCTAATTTAGAGGCATCGTTACTTGATGCTTTTTGGATTAAAGCTAAAGCATTTGGGCCTTCAATTAAAAACTCTCCCATATGTGATACATCAAAAACACCAACAGCTTTTCTTACAGTTTCGTGTTCTGCGTTAACTCCTTCATATTGTACAGGCATATTATAACCAGCAAAAGGAACCATTTTTGCTCCAAGAGCTATGTGAGTAGAGGATAGTGCAGTGTCTTTCATTTTATGTTAGTTTACAATTTTTGAATGTGCAAAATTACACAAATTTTATGGCTTGTTATTTAAAAAATAATCTCAAAAAAACCACCTCAATTGAGATGGTTTTTATTATTATTTCTATTTAATTAGAATTGATACCTTATGCTTAGAGCAATATCAAAATCTAAATCATCATTAAAATCTCCAAAACCAAATTCTGGTCTAAAATCTAATGACAATAATAAAGGAATATCAAAACTATATTCAATTCCAACATTACCTGCCGCAAATACAAAAGTTTCACTGTCATCAAAACCATTCGGGACGTCATCAATACTGTAAGAACCTAATCCGCCACCAACACCAGCATACCAGTTAAAATCACCTTCTAATTGCCATATCCATTGGTATAAGCCTGCTAATTTAAAACCATTAAAATCATCACCAGTTCTCCAGCCCAAATCAAGCTCTAATCTATTGTTACCGCCTAAAGCACGTTGATATGTTATTTCTGTACCAAAGCCGTCACCAGCTCCTAATCTCAGACCAATAGCGTTATCTGCGATTTCTTGTGCGTTTACAAATGCCAAGCATGTGAAAATCGCGAATGTTGTTAAAATTAATTTCTTCATTATATTACGTTTTTTATTGATTGAACTTATCTTTACAAAAATAACGCCAAAACTATTTTTATATTAGAATTCTTAACATTATTATACAAATTAATGAAACATAAAAAAGCTTTAGAATATCTAAAAAAACAATTTGAAGGAGAGCTTTATTATGATGATTTAATGCGGAAATTATACGCTACAGATGCCTCTGCATATAGAAAATTACCATTAGCTGTTGCGTTACCAAAACATAAAGCAGACCTAAAACTACTTATTGCATTTGCAAAAGATGAAAAGACGTCTTTAATACCAAGAACGGCAGGAACTTCTTTGGCAGGTCAATGTGTCGGTGATGGCATTGTGGTAGATGTTTCAAAATATTTCACACGTATTTTAGATATTAACGAAACTAATAAAACAGTAACTGTTCAACCTGGTGTTGTTAGAGATGAGCTTAACAATTACCTAAAACCTTTTGGCTTATTTTTTGGGCCAAATACATCTACATCTAATCGTTGTATGTTAGGTGGTATGGTTGGGAACAACTCTTCTGGTTCAACCTCAATTCAATATGGTGTCACACGCGACAAGGTTTTAAGTTTAAAAACAATATTAAGCGATAGAAGTGAGGCTGAATTTTCTAATATTAAAGTCGAAGAATTTCAAGAAAAATTAAAATTAGAAAATCTTGAAGGCCATATTTATAAAACGATTTACAATCAGTTGAAATCTGAAACGATTCAGAAGCAGATTCAAGATAATTTTCCAAAGCCAGAAATACATAGAAGAAATACAGGTTACGCTATTGATGCATTGATTAAATCTGAAGTTTTTTCAGATTCAAATTCAAGTTTTAATATGTGTCAACTCTTGTCTGGTAGTGAAGGGACTTTAGCATTTACAACAGAAATTACTTTAAAATTAGATGATTTGCCACCTATAGAAAGTGCCATGATTGCATTTCATTTTGAAAGTGTTTCGCAATGCATGAAAGCGGTAAAACCAGCAATGCAGTATAATTTGCATACTTGCGAGATGATAGATGATACTATTTTAAATCTCACAAAACAGAATAAAACTCAAGAAAAAAACAGACAATTTATTGATGGTAATCCTGTGGCTATTTTAATGTGCGAATTAAAAGCAGATACTTCTGAAGCACTTCAAATAGGTATTGGTAATTTGTTAGAAAGCGTTAACAAACTCAATTTGAGTTATGCAGCACCCATATTAAAAGGAAAAGACATTGATAAAGCTTTAGAATTAAGAAAAGCTGGGTTAGGTTTATTGGGTAATATTATTGGAGATAAAAAAGCAGTGGCATGTATCGAAGATACAGCTGTGGCATTAGATGATTTAGAAGATTATATTACTGAATTTACGGCTTTAATGACGTCATACCAACAAAAGGTAGTGTATTACGCTCATGCTGGTGCTGGTGAGTTGCATTTACGACCAATTTTAGATTTAAAGCAATCTGAAGACGTTAAACTGTTTAGAGAAATTACAACTGAAGTTGCTAAATTAGTTAAGAAATATAAGGGTTCTATGTCAGGAGAGCATGGAGATGGAATTGTGAGAGGCGAGTTTATTCCTGTTATGATTGGTGAAGAGAATTATAAAATTTTAAAACAAATTAAATCTGCTTTTGATCCAAGTAATATTTTTAATCCAGGGAAAATCGTAGACGCTTATCCTATGGATAAAAGTTTACGTTATGAGGCAGATAGAGTAGAACCAAAAATTGAAACCCTATTAGATTTTTCTAGCTCTCAAGGTATTTTACGAGAAGCAGAAAAATGTAATGGATCTGGTGATTGTAGAAAATTACCAGAATTTGGTGGTACTATGTGCCCAAGTTACAGAGCAACACGTAATGAAAAGGATACAACACGAGCTAGAGCAAATGCTTTACGCGACTATTTAACCAATTCAGAAAAAGCTAATAAGTTTAATCACACCGAACTTAAAGAGGTTTTCGATTTATGTTTAAGCTGCAAAGCTTGTGCAAGCGAATGCCCAAGTAGTGTCGATGTGGCGAGTTTAAAAGCAGAATTTCAATACCAATACCAAAAAGCCAATGGTTTTAAATTTAAAGATAAATTCTTTGCGAATTCAACACGTTATAATAAGTTAGCTTCTCGAATTCCGAGTTTATCTAATGTATTGTTTAATTCTAAATCTATTTCAGGTTTTATTAAAATTTTCTTGGGCATTCATCCTAATAGAAGTCTTCCAGAAATCACAAAATCATTTACAAAAATACAGACCCAAATTGAAAGTTCTGAGCGTACTTTGGTTTTAGATAATCCATTAAAAACAGTAGTTCTTTACGTAGATGAATTCACTAATTACCTCGAATCACCTATTGCTAATGATGCTAAATTATTACTTGAATCATTGGATTACAAAGTATTGTTAGTTAGTCATTTAGAAAGTGGAAGATCGTTTTTATCTAAAGGGTTTTTAGAAGAAGCTAAAGTATTAGCTAATAAAAATATAGCGTACTTTAAAGACGCTTTGAATGATGATTTTTATTTATTAGGAATTGAGCCTTCTGCTATATTAACTTTTAAAGATGAATACATAAAATTAGCTGACGATAAAGAGGTCGCCAAATCCATAGCAAAACGGACATTTTTAATTGAAGAATTTATTCAACAAGAAATTGAATTAGGTAACATAACATCTAGTAAATTTACAAAAGAAGAGAAGTCTTTAAAGTTTCATGGACATTGTCACCAAAAGGCATTAGCGAATCAGAAATCGAGTTTCGATATGTTAAATCTTCCTGAGAATTATAAGGTTACTATAATTCCTAGTGGTTGTTGTGGTATGGCAGGTAGTTTTGGTTACGAAAAGAACCATTATAATATTAGTATGCAGATTGGAGAGCAAACCTTGTTTCCAGCTATACGAAATGCTTCAGAGGATACTATTATTGCAGCTAATGGGACGAGTTGTAGACATCAGATTAAAGATGGTACAGGTCGTTTAGCCAAGCATCCTATTACTATTTTGAAGGAAGCTTTGGTCTGATTTTTTCTCGCAAAGGCACAAAGTTTATCTCTGCCTAAATTCACTATAATAATAAGAGTTTTTATTTAGATTTTTTTTTACGCTTAGGTTGCTCAAAAATTGTAATAGCAGCGATTAAATCTTGGGTATTCATTTCCTTTATATCTTCGTCAGCAAAAAAAGGAGAGAGTTTGTCTTTATTATAATTGTAGATTTTCCAACGCTTAAATTGATATTCTAATGCTGTGAAATTTTCAACCCAATCTCCAGAGTTCAAATAGGTTGTCTGTCCATATTTAGTCTCTTTAATCAGTATTTTTGGTTGGTGAATATGTCCACAAATCACATAATCATAACCGTTTTTAATAGCTAAATCAGTAGTGATTTTTTCAAAGTCATTAACATAATTAATAGCACCTTTTACACTGTCCTTTATTTTTTTAGATAATGAATAACGCTCTTTCCCCAATTTATCTAAACACCAATTTGTACATCTGTTTAAAAGGATTAAGGTATCGTAACCATAGCTACCAAGTTTTGCTAACCATTTTGCATTTTGGATGGATATATCAAAAACATCACCGTGAAAAAACCAAGCTTTTTTTCCGTCTAAATCGAGAACTAATTTATTGACTATAGAAATATTACCTATTTCAGTATTTGTAAATTTACGAAGCATTTCATCATGGTTTCCAGTAATGTAGATGACTTTAGTGCCATTTGCAGCAAAATCCATGATTTTTTTAATGACCTTTAAATGAGATTTAGGGAAGTAACGCTTCTTAAATTGCCAAATATCAATAATGTCACCATTAAGAATTAAGGTCTTAGGCTCAATACTGTTTAAATAGGTTAATAGTTGCTTTGCGTGGCAACCATAAGTCCCTAAATGAACATCAGAAATGACGGCGATTTCAACTTTGCGTTTTAAATTCAATGCTATATATTAATTATATACAAAGAACTATATCAGTTGTTAATTAGGTGTAAAGTAAAAATCAATAAAATATCAGTAAACTGTTATTAAAATGTTATTGAAAGTTAGTGTATCTAAAAGTGCTTAACGTAGTAATAACATGCTAAAAACAGTCGGTGTATTTTTGTTTCTGTGATAATACATTTACTTTAGCATAAAATATATTTTAATGGCGGGAAATTCCTTCGGAAAATTATTTAAACTCACCACTTTTGGTGAATCTCATGGTGTTGCAATTGGCGGAATTATTGATGGTTGTCCTTCAGGGTTACAACTAGATTTTGATGCTATTCAAAATGAAATGGATCGTCGTAAGCCAGGTCAATCTAAAATTGTGACACAACGTAAAGAACCAGATACAGTAGAATTCTATTCAGGTATTTTTGAAGGGCTTACTACAGGTACACCAATCGGATTTGTGATAAAAAATACCAATCAAAAATCTAAAGACTATTCACATATTAAGAATGTCTATCGTCCAAGTCATGCAGATTATACGTATGATAAAAAATATGGTGTAAGAGATTATAGAGGTGGAGGTAGAAGTTCTGCTCGCGAAACAGCGTCTCGTGTTGTAGCTGGTGCTATTGCAAAACAAATGCTAGCTTCAATCAGTATAAACGCCTTTACATCTTCTGTTGGTGCTATTTTTTTAGATAAACCTTATCAAGATTTAGATTTTAGTAAAATTGAATCTAATATGATCCGTTGTCCTGATGAAGTTACTGCTAAGAAAATGATAGCGAAAGTTCAAGAGGTTAAAAAGCAAGGGGATACTATCGGAGGAACAATTACTTGTGTTTTGCAAAACGTTCCTGCCGGATTAGGAGAACCTGTTTTTGATAAATTACATGCAGAACTAGGTAAAGCTATGTTGTCTATAAATGCGGTAAAAGGCTTTGAATATGGAAGTGGTTTTTGTGGTGCAAAAATGAAAGGAAGTGAACATAATGATAAGTTCAATGCTGACGGAAGTACACAAACCAATTTATCTGGTGGAGTACAAGGCGGTATAAGTAATGGTATGGATATTTACTTTAGAGTCGCTTTTAAACCTGTAGCAACAACACTTCAGAAACAGGAAACAATTAATAGCGCAGGTGAAACAGTAGAAATGCAAGGAAAAGGCAGACACGACCCTTGTGTTGTGCCAAGAGCAGTACCTATTGTTGAAGCTATGGCAGCATTAGTTTTAGCAGATTATTTACTCTTGCGTAGGCAAGAGACCCAAAATTGGTAAACAAATTCTTGCGAAAGCAGGAATCTAATAATATTTATTTACAAGAAGTTTGCTTCTTGTGAAAACTATAAAAAACTATTTGTTAAGTCATTGACTTAAGTAAAAGATTCTAATCATTAATTATGAGATTCCTGCTTTCGCAGGTATATAGCTTATGAAAAAACTAGCATTACATTGGAAGATTATTATAGGAATGGTTCTCGGAATCATTTTTGGTTTTATAATGAATTCAGTAGACGGTCAGCAATTTGTGACCGATTGGATTTCACCTTTTGGCACCATATTTATTAACCTTCTTAAGCTTATTGCAGTACCACTAATCTTGGCGTCTTTAATTAAAGGCATATCAGATCTTAAAGATATTTCTAAGATTAAGAGTATGGGATTAAGAACCATATCGATTTATATAGGCACCACTTTAATTGCCATAATAATTGGACTGTCAATTGTTAATTTGGTAAAGCCAGGTGCTGGAATGCCTCAAGAAACTATCGAAAAGATTAAACTGAAGTATGAGAACGATGCTGGTGTTACAGATAAATTAGCGAAAGCGAGCGCACAACAAGATACAGGACCATTACAGGCTTTGGTAGATATCTTTCCAAGTAATATATTTCAGGCAATGGGAGATGCAAAAATGCTTCAGATTATATTTTTCGCACTTTTTGTAGGGATTTGTTTATTGCTTATTCCAGAAAAGAAGGCCAAGCCAATGATAGATATTTTCGATGCGCTTAATGAAGTCGTCATGAAAATGGTAGATCTAATTATGCTTTTTGCACCATATGCTGTTTTTGCACTTATGGCAAATGTTATTATTGCTTTTGATGACACCGAAATATTAGTCAAACTTTTACAATATGCTTTTTGCGTTGTAGGTGGATTAATTCTTATGATTGGATTTTACATGTTATTGATAAAATTCTATACTAAAAAATCACCATTATGGTTTTTAAAACAAATTAGTCCAGCGCAATTATTAGCATTTTCTACTAGTAGTAGTGCGGCAACGTTGCCTGTAACTATGGAACGTGTAGAAGAACATCTTGGCGTAGATAAAGAAGTTTCTGGATTTGTATTACCAGTAGGAGCTACAGTAAATATGGATGGTACGAGTTTATACCAAGGTATTGCAGCTGTTTTTATTATGCAGGTAATTTGGCCAGAAGGTTTAACATTTACCAACCAATTGGTCATTGTGTTAACTGCATTATTAGCCTCAATAGGAAGCGCAGCAGTGCCAAGTGCAGGAATGGTTATGCTCGTTATTGTATTAGAATCTATTGGTTTTCCACCAGAATTATTACCGATTGGATTGGCATTAATCTTTGCAGTAGACAGACCTTTAGATATGTGTAGAACTGTGGTTAACGTTACAGGAGACGCAACAGTTTCTATGATGGTAGCAAAATCACTAGGTAAGCTTCACGATAATCCTAAACCAAAAGAATGGGATGATAATTATGAGGCTGTAAAATAATTTTTCATCCTCATTAAAAGTCATTAACTTTAGTGAATACATTTAATCAACTAAAACTATATTAAAATGAATGTTTGCTTTATAATGTACCCTTGGGAAGACATAGACCCAGAAAATGATACAAGTTTAGCTTTGATAAAAGAATGTGCAAAACGAGGTCACGGTGTTGCTATGTGTACACCAGCTAATTTAACCATTAGAGATAGTGTTACTAATGCATTTTGTAATGTTATTAGTCGCATGGATAAAGTACCAACAACATTAAAATCATTTTATAATAAAGTCAAATTAAGAGAAGAAATGTTACCATTGGCTGGTTTTGATGCTATTTTCTTTAGAGCAAACCCGCCTTTAGATCCGATAATGCTAAATTTCTTGGACTCAGTTAAAGATGATGTATTTATCATTAATTCGTTGCAAGGTATGCGCGAAGCTAATAATAAGCTTTACACAGCTGCTTTCGGTGATGCCCATAGTAATATTATACCGAATACGCATGTGTCTAAGAACAAAGCCTATTTGGTACAACAGATTAAAGAATCTAAAGCCGATAAGATGATTTTGAAACCATTGAATGGTTTTGGAGGATCTGGTGTAATTCTTATAGAAAAATCTGCGATGAATAATATAAATTCACTTTTAGACTTTTATATCAGCGCAGGAGATGGTGATTCTAATTATGTAATTCTTCAAGATTATATTGAAGGAGCAGATCAAGGAGATGTTAGAATTCTACTTTTAAACGGAGAACCAGTAGGCGCAATGAAACGTATTCCTGGTACTGACGATCATCGATCTAATGTATCAGCAGGAGGAAGTATTGCAAAACATTCGTTAACTAAAACGGAAAAGGCGTTGTGTAAGCAAATTGGACCTAAATTAGTTAAAGATGGTCTTTATTTTGTTGGTATTGATGTTATTGGAGGAAAGCTAGTTGAAGTAAACGTAATGTCTCCTGGTGGTATTACATACATTAATAAAGTGTATAAGAATAAAACTAAAGTAGAGGAGAAGGTTATTGACTTTTTAGAAAGTAAAGTTGTAGATCAACTTCAGGCTTTTGACAGACGCACAAGATTACGTAAAGCAGTAGATGATGCTTAAAACAGTTTTAAGTCCTAGTTCAAAATTAGCTAGTATATCAATAAGAGTTTTATAAATGAACCCAACGCATATTAATTCTTCGTTAGTTTCGGTTAAATGGTTGAATGCAAACCTTAATACCACAAGCTTAATTGTACTAGACGCAACAATTAATAAAGCTATTAGTAATACGGCTGAACGTATTCCGAATGCACGTTTTTTCGATATTAAAAAGAAATTTAGTACTATAAGTGCTCCATTTCCTAGTACGTTACCAACAGCAGAACAATTTCAAGAAGAAGCAAGATTGTTAGGTATTAATGAAGATTCCGCTGTTATAGTTTATGATGACAAAGGCATTTACTCAAGTGCCAGAGCTTGGTGGTTATTTAAAACATTTGGATTTAAAAATATTGCTGTTTTAGATGGAGGCATACCAGAATGGTTAAATAATAATTTTGAAGTCGAACATTATAAAGATGAAACATATCCAATAGGTAATTTTGAAGCTAAGTTAAATCTAGAATTAATGACAGATTTTAATGGTATCAATACTTTTTCTAATAAGCCAGATTCTTTAATTATAGATGCACGTTCAGAAGTACGTTTTAAATGTTTAGTAGATGAACCAAAAGCTGGTTTGCGACGTGGTACAATACCTAATTCTGAAAACTTACCGTACACCGAATTATTAAATGGAAATAAATTGAAATCTAAAACAGAACTTTCAGAAATCTTTAATAATTTAGTAGAAGATAAAACTGAGTTGGTGTTTAGTTGTGGCTCAGGTATTACGGCTTGTATTTTAGCCTTAGCAGCAACACTTTGTAATTATAATAATTTAACAGTCTATGATGGTTCGTGGACTGAATATGGAAGTTTAACAAAATAAAATAATGAAAACAATAGACTGGACAAGAGATGAACTCGTAGCATACATTTTACTGTTTGCGGCAAATTCAGATTTTAAAGAAGATCCAAAAGAAAAAGAGATGATTCTCGCTTTGGTAGATAAAAATACCTTCCAAGAGATTTATGATGAATTTCATACGGATAATGATTACCGTAGTATCAAAAAAATAACTATTAGTCTAGAACAGCACAATTACAGTGAAGATGATATAGATGTATTGTTAGAAGATATAAAAGTTCTTTTTTATATTGATGATGATTTTAGTATCAACGAACAGATTATGTTTCGTTTTTTAGAAAAACTTCTAAAGAACTCGTAATGCAAAGACTTTCCGTTGATTCCATTATAGCTAAAATAGAATCTGAAGAAACCTTTCACGCAATTTCAGAGGACTATTCATTTACCTTAAAAATAGATAACTATGTAGCATATGCTTGCGCAGCAGTGCATGATGGTCACCAATTTAGAAAAGAACTTTGGAGCAATTGTTTACATAGCGAATACGATAGGTGGTACGAGGAAGATCCAGAAACTAAAAATATGGTGATTTCGCATCCAATTTTAATTGCAAGTTGTGATTCGCGTTTCGAATATGATTTGAATCGTGTACCAGAAGAAGCTGTTTTTGAAACCGCTTGGGGAAAGCAACTTTGGAAAACCCCGTTATCCGATGCCCAAAAAACAGAGAGTCTAAAGAAACATACTAAATTTTATAAAGTGGTACATGCGCTAATCTCTAAGCTTGAAGAAAAGTTTGGTGTTGCTATAATTTACGATATGCATAGTTATAATTGGCAACGATGGGATAGGGAAGTGCCAACTTGGAATTTAGGAACATCTAACATAGATAATAAGCGTTTTGGTAACCAAGTAGAATTGTGGAGAGAAGCTTTAGAACATATTGAATTACCTCATAGTATTAAACAAACTGCAAAAATTAATGATACGTTTCAAGGGAACGGTTATTTTCTAAAATATATTACCAATAACTTTAATAATACTTTAGTTTTGGCAACGGAAATTGCAAAAGTATATTGCGACGAATACCATCAAATTAATTATCCGGAAGTAGTATTTGCTGTAGAAAAGCAATTACAAACACTACTACCAAAACATGCCAACCAATTTTACAATAGCTTTAGAAACTAATGTCCCAAATAAAAATAACAGAAGAATTTCAAGATTTATTTGATATTGATAGCAATCTTAATAGATTGGTTAAAAATATTGAATTGCTGAACTATGTTAATCCTTTAAATATTGCGTCAGAAAAGAAGAAATTTTATTCCTCAAAATACAACTACGAACCTCAGTTTAAGTATCCAAAAATTAAATTCAACGGTTATAAACTACATCGCTTATTTTTCTCTCAACGTTTAGAGCGGATAGAAGATGAGGACATTAGACAATTATATGAAGATATTATTTATGAGTACTCTGGTTTAATAGAATGTATTGAAACGATTGGGAAAGGACGAAAATTTTATTTTAATAGTTTAAAAAGTTTTGGCACTCCAACCGAAAAAGATATTGAAAATGCTAAGTTTATTTTGCGTTTTGATGATGCTGAATTTGACCAAGAAATGCTGCCGCTTTATAATGTAGACGAAGCAAAACACTATTTTGAAGACTACTCTAAGCGTTATGATTTTGATTATAATATAAGAATCTCAAATAACCTTTCTGCTGTAGCTATGGTGTTAAATAGCACTCAAACATTGGTGTTACGTAAAAGTCATAAGTTTAGTTTAAACCAGCTTAAAGTATTAACTAATCATGAGATTGGTGTGCATATGGTTACGACTTTTAATGGACTTTCACACCCACTTAAAGTATTTTCTAATGGCTTGCCAAATAATGTAGAAACTCAAGAAGGTTTAGCAGTCTATTCAGAATTTATGAGTGGTTGTTTAACTATGGATCGTTTAAAGGAATTGGCTTTTAGAGTCATTGCTGTAGATAGTTTAAATAAAGGTTATGATTTCTCAGACACCTTTCATTTATTACATAATCAACATAAACTAAACAGAGATAAAGCCTTCGGTATTACACTTAGAGTACACAGAGGTGGTGGTTTTACTAAAGATCACTTATACCTTTCTGGTTTACGTAATACCTATAAATATGCTCAAAACGGTAAAGATTTAGGTATTTTGCTTACAGGAAAAGTTAGTGAAGAGTATATACCAACCATAGAAAAAATGCAAAGTCTAGGTTTAGCAACACCTCCAAAGCATTTTACAGATGCCTATGTTACAAACAATAACAAGAATACTAATTTAGATTTTATACTGCGAAGTTTGAAGTAAGGCCTTATGCGTAAACATTTAGTTTTTTTGATCTTATTTTTTGTTTTGTCTCATGTTACGGCTCAAGTCAAATCTATCAATGAATCAGGTAGTTCAGAATACTTTATCGAAATTTTACAAGATTCTAAAAACTTAAAGTATTCAGAAATTCTTGAAACTTATAATACATATATTGAAAAAAACCCAGAACAAATTATAAGCCAAATAGAGCGTTGTAAATTCATAGGAAACTCTAGTTATGATGTTTATGAAGATTACAACCCTAACTATGATGAGATGATAGATTGTATTGATAATCTAATTAATCGTTATCCGGAAAATCCAGAGGTTTTACTTTACAAGTTAGAATACACTTGGAGCGACGAGCGTAAAAATTTAATTGCTGATGCTTTAATTAGTTTAGAGAAGAACAAGGATAATTGGACCTATAATCATCAGAGTAGATTGTATGAGTTTGCTTTTAATTACCATATAGAAGATAATGATGATTTAGCTATAATGTATGCAAAAAGAGCTGAAAGATTTAGTGACAGTCTAGACTTATCAGTCGAAATTTCGGAAGCTTATTTACGATTAGGTAAAACTAAAAAGGCTAAAGATGCTTTAATGAATGCCTTGTTTTATGACAGTAAATACGGATGGGTGCTAAAACGTAAAGGCGACTTATTGGTCGATTTTGAAGAAATTGATGAGGCTGTAAAAATGTTTGAACGCGCTAGTATTAAAGATTCAACGCTCACAA
This sequence comes from Winogradskyella sp. UBA3174, assembly GCF_002364335.1. Lineage (GTDB taxonomy): Bacteria > Bacteroidota > Bacteroidia > Flavobacteriales > Flavobacteriaceae > Winogradskyella. The sequence continues at coordinate 51,447 of NZ_DEXW01000061.1, forward strand.
ATAACGAAAGTTTATATAAGATATTTCTTGAGCGTAATAAGATTGATGAAGCACGTAATTACCTCGTAAAGGACACGATAGAAGAATGGGAGAAAGCTGGTAAGATTCAGAAGTTATTAAATCACGATATTTCTTATTCATCATTTGATACTTCTATTATAAGCTATAGACGTATGCAAGATCTAAGTTATAATGATGATTTTTTTGGTGTAAAACGTATACGTTTGTTTTTTAAATCCCCATTTCAATTATGGACATGGAATGAAATAACTCATATACTCTTGCTAGTTTTAGCCGTATTTACGCTCTTTGTTGTGCCATACTTATGGATTTTACCAGTTTATAGTGCGAAGAAGTTTTTCAGAATTAAACTGAACAAAAAGTTAATTGATGTAGATTGGAATTTAAGACACTTTTGGCTTATTAGTTTTGTGTATTTGATTTCTCAATTTATTTTAATTTTGTGTTTTTACTATCAAGATTTTATTAATGCTTATTTGGAGGTTGCTTATTTATATGGAGTAGAGACCTTTAATGAAATTGAAGTTATCTCTGCCAATTCTAATTTATTTTTCTTTTTTCTAATGCTTTGTTTTACAGCGTTATTTTTAAATAAAAGACGAATTAAATTTGTTTTCAACACCACTTTTGGCCTCGGAAAAATCATTCTATATGCTATAGGTTTTGTTATTGTAAACGCCATAGTGATTAGAATAGTTACTAATTTGTTTGGTGCGGAGGATACTATTGCTGTAATGCAAACTCTAAATTCTAGAGCAGAAATAGATAATGTACTTTCTCAATATGGTTTCAGCGTTGCTTTCTTTTCAGTTGCTGTAATTGTACCATTATATGAAGAAATCATTTTTAGAGGAATTATACTTAGTAGTATTGAAAAGCATATAGGTTTTTTAGGTGCAAATATTATACAAGCCTCTTTATTTTCATTGGTACACATGAGTTTTCAACTGTTCTTGTACTATTTTATTTTTGGGCTTATAACAGGTTATATGGTAAAAAAATCTGAAGGCTTATTTGTAGGGTTTGTATTCCATGCAGTTAATAATTTTCTCGTATTAGTATCTATTGCTTTTTTATCTAGCATTCAATAGAATAAACCCCAAAGCTAAATGTTTCTGTCTATCATTTTCACTGACACTAATAAGAGGTTAGACACGTCTCTAAATAGAATCTGACTCATTCCTTACTAACTGAAGTAAGGGGCAGACCAACATCATCTTGCTTTGAGGTTTCTAATTACTAAGCTTAAAACTAATATCTTAAAAAGCTTAGAACTAAGTTATGCTCATTAATAGAATAAAAAAACCAATACGGAGTGTATTTGGCTTTTTTGATTCGTAAACTCTTCTTTTCACTGAGTTAAAGGTTAACGCGTTTTCCTTTCGGATATTTTACAGAATAAGAATGTTTTACTTTGTCTGATTCTCCGCTTTTTAAATTCAGAGTCCAAGTAAGTAGCCCTTTGTCTTTGTCGTATACAGAAGTTCCGGTTTCTATATCGTCTAACTTAATGGCTTTGTTTTGGGTGATAGGAATTCTATCTATAAGTGTTAATCGAATATCGGATTGTTTGTTGTTTTTAATTTCAATATCAAAACCTTTATATACAATTTTATTACTGCCAATAAATGTGGTTTTTTTAAAGTCTTTTAGTTGTGTACGTTTTACAATAATATTGGGATCTACACCAAGTGAAATGGTTAAACTATCTGATATAGCACTTGGGTTTATATTTGTTTTACCAGAATAACTGCCCTCAAAGTAAACATTGGCTTCTGCAGGCAATAGGTTGTATTGTTCCCAGTTTCCAATTTTAGCAGTTAAGAATACATTTTCATTTAAAACAGGTGCAGCAAAATAATCGTAAGTAGCTGGTACACTAAATTGGTCTATTTCTATAACGGTTACATCTCCGTCTGAAGGTATGCTGTACTTTTTGTCAATTTCGAAACGTGTATTGGTAATGCCAGTTTCAATCGTAATTCCTAAATTATTCTTTTTGCTTTCAGAACCACTTTTTAGAGTTATTAAAACTACACCATTAGCAGCTCTAGCTCCATATATTGCTGTTGCTTCAGCATCTTTTAAGATAGTTGTGTTTTTTATATCACCTGCTTTTAGATTATTTAAACTACTAGTATTTACTAAGGGAACACCATCAACTATATAAAGAGGAGATCTGTTTCCGTTTATAGACCCAAATCCTCTAATTCTTATAGAAGAACTAGAACCAGGCTGACCAGATGAATTACTATATGTTATACCAGCAGCTTCACCTGCTAAAGATTGTGACACACCCGAATAAGATTGCTTGGGCGAGGTACCATAACCAAAAACAACGACTTCGTCTAATTGTGCTCCTTCATCTAATGTTACATTCATAAGGCTCGAGTGAATAGGTAATTCTTCAGTATTCATACCAACATAAGAATAAATTAATGTATTACCATTAGTTGTTCTTAACGTATAACGACCATCAAAATCTGTTTGTGCGCCATTAGAAGTTCCTTTTTCAATAACACTTGCACCTGGTAATGGCAAACCATCGCTAGATGTGGTAACGATACCAGAAACCATTTTCACCAAAGGATTGTGTTTATAATTGTAACTTCTTGTGGCACGTTGAGATTCGTAATTACTATAGGCGTTTATAAAGTTTAAATATTTTGCGTTTATAATTGGTTTTTCATTATTTGTGTTTGGATCACTAGTAGATAATGCCAAGTTAACATCAGACCAATCGCAACCAGAATTTTGAAAGACATGCGCTTTATATTCTAGGTTTATTGGGCTATTAATCTTATCTGCTTTTAAATCGTAAATAGGAAACCAACCTGCATTTTTAATATTGTAAGTGATTTTTAAATCTAATAATGTTGAGATATCACTATTCAATTTTAGTTTAATCTCACCAGTTTGCACTTTATTATCAACATTAAACTCTGCCAATTGCCTTTTAATATCAACTTGTTTTTCTTGATGACTTCTAATCTCAGAATTAGATTTATTAATGGCCACTTTTAATTCAGTAATACGTGTTCTGTAATAAGCGGCAAAGGTTTTTAGTTTTTCCAAACTCACGACTTCTGTTTCATTACCTAAGCGTTTATTATTCTGAATTAGACTCAACTCTTCGTTATAACCAGCGATTAAATCGTACTCATATTGAGTTTTGTTATCAAAGCTTTTCAACTCATCTTGTAGACCTAAAATAGAATCACTTTGCTTTTGTTTAGACAAATAATTGATACCATAATTAATAGATAGTATAGATGTGTTTTTTAGTCCAGAAATTTGAATACTACTTTCTTCAATGTAAGGAGATAAACCATTAAGGGTATGCGCTGTAGTTCCTGGTTTTAAACTTAATTTAGTCGTTCTGTTAATTTCAGCACCATCTAAATAAACGGTGACATCTGTTATTTTACTTTCTTGCTGTGCATTTATGTATTGTATGCTCAATACAATAAGCATAATTTGTACTAGTTTTTTCATGATAGCTTTTATTTTGTTTAAGTCAAAACTAGAGCTAATAAGCAGTTTAATAAATCTAAAATGAGTAAGGCAATACTAATATGAAGTAAAAGGAACTTTTCAATGAGTTTGTTGTTCTTAACTGTACAACTTGTAGATGATTTTTGCACAACTTTAATTTTAAACAATTAAAATGTTCATATAACGAGTTTTTTGCAACTAGATTAGTTGTTCTTATATCTTTGAACCAACAAAATAATGTGCTAATAATCAATTCATTATTTTCCCTCATTATAATTGAATTGAATTGAATTGAATTGAAATTTAATTTTTGTTTAGATTAAATTAGTTTTAAGTAAATTGTTAATTTAAAAAAGCCTTTCAGAATGTATGCTGAAAGGCTTTTTTTATGCAATAAATTTAGATTTTAATTCTGGTGTAGGTATCATACAAGCATCTTTTTTTCCATACCATTTGTAGCGGTTTTTTGCTATATAACTGTAAACCCAATTTCTAATAAAAGTTGGTATTATAAAGAACACAACCATTAAATTAGTAGGGAAACTTAAATGTTTAGAAATATGTAATGCAGCTGAAGATTTATATATAATTGAATTATTAATAGGGTTATAAAGTAGTATAGAATCTGTTTTAGACCTATCTATATTAAATTCATTTAAAACAGATTGTCCTATTTCACTTTGAAGCGGTGCAAATAAAAATCTATTTTTTTTATCTCGTTTTATAACATACAAAACACTAGAATTGCAAAGATTACAGACTCCGTCAAACAGTATTAATAGCTTATCTTTAGGTATATTATATATCACATTGCAAAGATAAGTCTTATGATTATAATGAATTTAAAAATTGAGTTAAATTGTCTTCTTTGTTTAAAGTTAGCTTTTTCTTTAGTCTATATTTAGTATTGAAGCGATTTCCTTCGTAGAAAGATTCATTCTTAAAAATGATGCTAGATGTATTCCTTTTCAGAAATACCGTCGGCTATGGCTTTTGTTTTATTATCAAAGTTATTATGTACTTCTGTGAAATAAGATTTAAAAACTTCCCAACCTTTGTCTTCCGCGCTTTCCTTTTTTAGGTGCAATACTAAATGTCTAAATTCTATTATAAATAATTCTGGATATTTTTTTATCTTTTCTAAATTATCTTTCAATTATTGAATGAAGCTACTTTTCTGAACTAAGTGTAAAGTCTTATAGGTCATCTATTTCTATTTAAAAGCTATCTCTTGTTTTTCGCGTTCAGTTTTATTCTTTTTTATTCGTTGTTTAAAACCGAAATAGAGTAGTGATGCAATACTTAGAAATGAAAACATGCCTATATCATAAAGGGTCTTGGTAAGTTTCTAGTTTTCTGCTTTAGCGTTTAATGTTTTTATTTCTTCGTCTTGTAAGGCAATCTCGGATACTTTTTTTTGCGATGTCAAATTTGGTTTGTAACTCATCAAACTTAGTTCCCTTTTATTTATTATAAAGACTATCCTGCTATTATTTTGTTGGTTTCTTGGTATTGTAATGCGCTCACAAAATCACCTTTCGTTTTAGTTAAAGCTTCAGTATAGCTTTTCTCACTATAATACATCTTTCCTAGTGCCAGATTTATCGTAGATAGACTAAACTCTTGATAGTCAATAAAAAATTAGAATTGTTAGAGAGTCTAATGGTTTAGAAAGTTTAGTGCTAATATAATGCTAACTAAGAATTCTAATAATACAGAAACCTATTGGAATGCTGAAGGTGGCACAACACAATATTTTAGAATCGTAGCTTTAGATACACAAAGCCTAGCACCAATTTTACCAGCTATAGATACGTCTTTTGGGTTTAATAGTACTCTAGTAAATTGAGGTAATGGTCCTTTATCTCAGGAAATTAGTATCATACAAAATATAACGACCACATATACATCTGAATACAAAGAAACTATTGGATTAAGTAGTCTTACAACAGCATCAATAGAAGTTAGCTATTTTGGAACTGGAGATTCTATTACAGGAGAAGTATCTACAAGTCTAGAAATTTCAACTTAGGCTTAACAATCGTCAACTTACAGTTCAGGATTTTCACTGTAAGCTCATTTGATTATTTCTCTAATAGAATAGTTACAGTGCCATTTGGATCAGCCTCATTAGTCTACGACACATACTAGACCTATTCAAACGTTAAGATGCCATTTGTAAAACGGTTAAGAATTAAAGCATTACAGCTAGACCCAACAAATAACAATGCACTTGTAGCTAACATGAGTGGTGGTGCTATTGCAACACAATTAAAAATCACAAATTTTAGTGGTGTTATAACTTTTACAGGGCGGATTATGTAGAGCTAACAGTAAGAGGTGCAACGATTTTAGATAATATTATATAGACATAGACTGATATATAAGACGTTTCAGTGAATTGCGACTAATAATTGCTAGCAATTCTAAGAAGCGATGGTGGTAGTCTAAACTATCGCTTTTTTACTTTTTCTTCTTAACGGCTTCAACCAATTCCAATAAATCTAAGCTTATATTAGTAGTAAACATGCCATAATTAACATTTGCTTTTCCTTTTTCAATGCTGTCAATAGTGCCAATTGCTCTTCCATCATGCATTCTTACACGATCATCAATTTTTAAAATAGGCTTTGGTTTTTCTACATTAACTTCTTTTTGTTTGGCAGCTTTTTTCTTTTTGCGGATAACGTCAACTTTCTTCTCAGCTTCTTGCTTTATTTGAGTTTCTTTATGCTTTTCGGTACGTTTTTGTTTTGCAGAAACTTTTTTGCGTTTTGAATTTTCAATTTGAACAAGCTTAAACAAGTCAGCCATTAACTCACTTTTCTTTTTAGTGTCAAAGTATTTTTCTGAAATATCATTCACCTTTTGCCCTAAGTATATTAAGCGTTGGTTAGAGTCATACAATTCTTGAAAGTTTTCTAACTTCTTTTGAACCTTCCCATTTATTTCTTCAAGTTTATCAGCTTCAGATAGTTTCTTCTTTTCGTTTTCTTTTAAAGCACGTTCAGTACGCTCTAGCTTGCTTCGTTCTTTCTGAAGTTTGGCAATTGTAGCATCAAAGCGAACTTTGCCGCGTTCAATCTTCTTTTTTGATTTGTTGATTAAACTATATGGTATTCCGTTTTTTTGTGCGACTTCAAATGTAAATGAACTACCAGCCTGTCCTACTACCAATTTATACATAGGCTCTAAGGTCTTTTCATTAAAAAGCATATTAGCATTTTCCATGTACTGTAATTCGTTAGCTAAAAGCTTTAAATTAGAATAGTGTGTTGTTATAATACCGTATGCTTTTCTGTCATAGAAAACTTCTAAAAATGTTTCTGCTAAGGCACCACCAAGCTCTGGGTCACTACCTGTACCAAATTCATCAATTAAAAAGAGGGTATTTTTATTACACTTTCTTAAAAAGTAATTCATTTGTTTTAGCCTGTAGCTATAAGTACTTAAATGGTTTTCTATAGATTGGTTATCGCCAATATCACTAAGAATGCTATCAAACAAACAAACTTTGCTGCGCTCGTGAACAGGAATAAGCATACCACTTTGTATCATGGTTTGAAGCAAGCCTACTGTTTTGAGTGTAATACTTTTTCCACCAGCGTTAGGTCCCGAAATCACAATAATTCTACTCTCTTCACTTAAGCCAATAGTTTGCGGAAAAGTAGTTTCACCTTTTTCTTTATTATTAAGATAAAGTATGGGATGGTACGCATCACGAAAGTGCATTGTACGTTCTTTTGATATTTCTGGTAAAATAGCATTCATGCTTTGCGCATACTTTGCTTTAGCAGAAATGAGATCTATTTTAGTTAAGAACGCTTGGTAATTCTTTAAGAGCGGTAAGAATAAACGTATATAATCGGTAAGTTCTTTTAGAATTTTAACGACCTCCTCTTTTTCTTCGTATTCTAAATTATTAAGTTCTCTAGAGTATTGTAAGGTCGTTTCAGGTTCTATGTAAACAATACTACCTGTTTTACTACCTCCCATTATAGCACCTCTTACTTTTTTACGATACATAGCTTTAACAGCAAGAACACGCTTGTTTTCTACTACAGATTCTCTAATATCATCTAAATAATCGAGATTATGATAGGTGTTTAAGGCCGAAGAAAAACTACTATTAATTTTCCCCTTTAGCTTATTAATGGATTTTCGAAGTTCTGATAGTAGAGGAGAGGCATCATCTTTAATATCACCAAACCTATTTACAACGGCATCAATCTGCTCAATCATTGTTGTATTTAATTCTACATGCAGGCTGTAATGATGAAGATTAGGATAGTAATCCTTAAACTTTACTAGAAATTTTAAAATAATATTAACTGTAAGTGAAGTACTTACTATGCGCTGTAAACTTTTTACCTCTAAATAGGTGTTTTCAATTTTTAAAAGCTTCAGTTCTTTTGAAATGGTATCGAATCCGTGATTAGGAATCCGATTGTCATTATCATATGACGATAAGTATTCGTTTACATAATCTAGTTCTTGCATAAGTGTTTCCTCATCTTCGAAGGGGAGAATAGCCAAAGCAGCTTCTTTTCCTAGTGCAGTTATGGTAAGTTCACTTACTTGTCCTAAAACCGTAAAAAACTCAAGGTCATTTAAGGTTTTTTCATGTATGCGTATCATTAATTTAATTTCAATTTAAGAATTGCAAATTTAGTTTAATTAGCTTGATATGCCTAATAACAATATATCATTAAGTTATTCTTATTTTTGAATATAAACATTGATTTATGGACATTAACATACACAAAAGTTGGAAACCTTATTTGCAATCAGAATTTGAAAAACCCTATTTTAAAGAACTAACAGATTTTGTTAATTGTGAGTATGAAGCGCACAAATGTTTCCCTAAGAAGTCTGATATTTTTAACGCTTTTTATCATTGTCCGTTTAATAAGTTGAAAGTGGTTATTATTGGCCAAGATCCTTATCATGGTGTTGGGCAAGCAAATGGTTTATGCTTTTCTGTTAATGATGATATTAAACATCCACCATCACTTACAAATATTTTTAAAGAGTTAGTAAATGATGTTGGTATTTCTTATCCTGAAAGTGGAAATTTAGTAGCGTGGGCAGATCAAGGTGTGTTACTTTTAAACGCAACTTTAACTGTTAGAGCTCACCAAGCAGGTAGTCATCAAAAAAAAGGGTGGGAAGACTTTACAGATGCTGTAATTAAAACTATAAATAGGGATAAAGAAAATGTGATTTTTTTACTTTGGGGAGGCTTTGCTAGAAAGAAAAAGAAACTTATTAGTGAGGATAAACATTTCATATTAGAAACGGGACACCCTTCTCCATTAAGTGCTAATAGAGGCTATTGGTTTGGTAATAAGAATTTCAGTAAAACTAACTTCCTGTTGCAGCAAGTTGGCCAGTCTGTAATTGAGTGGTAGAAATTGTAGGTCTTAAATTTCTTATAACTCGCGGTTTGTTGCTTTTTATTTGTTTAGCTGATTTATTACAACTAAAAATTAATAGCAAAAAGTTAATTGCCACAAGAAAAGAAAAAATCAGAGTAATTGTTAAAATCATATTAGTCTGTTATTTGTTGTTAATAGTATAGATTTGGTTGGGCAAATATAACTAAAAAATTGAAATTCTGAGGTTTACATGCTTTTTTGTGTAAGAATTTACATTTTGAAGTATCAAATAGACGTGTGTTTAGTCGGTGATTAGTGGTGTTTTGTCGGTTTTTATATTAATTAAAAAAACAATATTTAATGATTTATTTGTCAATATTGTAAACTAAATGTGAATATTTTGCTTTTTCAGTAATAATATTAAGTTCAAGTAACTGATTCTGTACTTTAGTTATTTCTTCTTCATCCATTAAATTTTGAGACCATTCTGTTAAAGACAACCATTCCTTTACATCTTCTAATTCTTGTTCATAACGATTAGCTATCGTTTTATCTATGCTCGGTATGGACTTAAATTCTCTTGTAGTTTCATTTATAATATTCAAAATAGTTTTTAAATCGTCATTATGGTTTTCAATAAAATCCTCTCTTACTGCGATTACAAAACAAGGCCAAGGAGAAGGGCAATTGTCAATTCTTCTAAATGTGCCATCATCTACTAATGGCTTGGTTGTAAATTTCTCCCACATAAAGTAATCTGCGTCACCTTCAGTAAGTCCTTTTACTGCACCATCTAAATTTTTTATGACTTCAAAGTTTAAATCATTTTCTAAATCCCAATTATGTTTTTTTGCATTTATATAGGCCATTAAATGAGACCCTGAACCATATCTGCTAATTGCAGCTTTTGTTCCTTTTATATCTTTAATTGAATTAAATTTTGAATCTGCTGCCACATGAATTCCCCATATTAAAGGAGTTTCTATAAAAGTTTGCACAATCTTACTTGGGTTACCATCTATGATATCCTTAATAATACCTTCGGTTAAGATTACTGCAATATCAATGTCGCCAGAACGTAAGCCTTTGCACATTGCTCCTGTACCACCGTAATAATCATGCCACCTTAGGTTAATACCTTTGTCCTTGTATTCTCCCTTTTTTAGTGTTAGGTACCAGGCTAAATTAAAATGTTCTGGAACACCACCAATATTTACTTTTTTCATTACTATACCTAGCCTTTTCCATAGAAAAGGGAACTTTTATATATTCACAATACGCTCTAAAGCATATTTAATTAATCTTTCTACTGTTTTCTTTGGGTTCTTACTAAATCCACCTGTAGCTCTATTAGCTATAATAGCGTTTAGCGATAATGCTTCGTGTCCTAATAATTTTGAAAGTCCATAAATAACAGATGTTTCCATTTCAAAATTTGTAATTCTGAAATCTTTATAACTGAAGCTATCTAGTTTATTATTTAAGCCATGATCATGTAATGGTAAACGCAATACACGTCCTTGAGGCCCATAAAAACCGCCAGCAGTACCAGTCATACCTTTAAAAATCAAATCACTTTCAAAATACTTCTCTAAATATTTGCTGTTGTTTATAATAATTGGTCGTGCTTTATTCTTATCCCAATCTGTGTGCTTTATAAATGCATCTTCAATTTCAGGATTGCTAATGCCATCAATTTGATAAAAGTGCAGCATACCATTAACATCGAGCGCATGTGTACTCATAAGAAACGAGTCTACCGGAATATCTGCTTGTAAAGAGCCAGAAGTTCCAATTCTTATAATATTTAAGCTCGTAAGTTCTGTTTTGGGCTTACGCGTTTTTAAATCTATATTAACTAATGCATCTAATTCGTTTAAAACAATATCTATATTATCTGGTCCAATACCAGTAGATATAACTGTTATTCTTCGGTCTTGGTAATAACCAGTTTGTGTTTTGAATTCACGTTTTTGGGTACTAAATTCAATGCTATCGAAGTGTTTTGTTATTTTTTCTACACGATCTTGATCTCCAACAAAAATGATAGTATCTGAAATATCTTCAGGCTTCAAGTTTAAATGGTAAACACTACCATCCGGATTTAATATAAGCTCTGAGTCTTTAATTGACATGTAATGTGGTTTTTATAAGTTTATTCTGTTCTACATTAAATTGATAATTAAGACGTGTTACACCTCCATATACCATATCATTGTTTATTTCTGATTTAAAATTATGGTGCCTCAATAACGCTTCATGCCCTTTTCTATTTAGTTTAAGTTCATTATCGGTTTCATCAAAAAACAGAGATAGTTTATCAATAATGCGCTGTAATTGTAAGTCTCCAAATCCGTAATAACCTTGGTAATTGAGGCTATAACCTAAAAGATGATGTCTAGATTTTATTGGGTAATCCCTTAATAGTCTAAGAATATTGTCTTCCAAAACATTTAATCCGCTTTGTTGATGCGGAAAACGTTTTAAATGTGCTTTAAGGCAATTACTCATGTATTTAAAGTTAGACGTTGTAACAATATAGGGTTTTAATATATTGTGATCAGTACCACAATATGTGCGCCACAAGGCAATTGCTAAATCAATATCTTCTTGTGTTAAAAGCACTTTATCTTTATAGTGCGATTTTAATTGATCTGCATTCAATTCACCTAAAGCTTTTAACTGCTTTTCCCCTTCTACACGTCCACTGCATATAAGATATAAGGGTTTGTCAATTTCTTTTTGATGTAATAAATTAATCACTCCTAGTAGATTAATGTGGCAAAACAAATCATACTCAAACCATAAGTTTATTTCTGTATAATTTTCAATAGTATCTAATTTTGACAATTCACTTTTAAGTTCATCGGTATTAACTTCGATATCATAATTAGATTTAAGAAAATCAGCACGAAGCTCAAAAAAAGCGTCAGAATTTATTGCAGGAATCGTTGGACCTTCGCAGAGCATTTCTTGCCAAGTTAGAATATCTTCAGTAAAATCTAATTCTCTTAAATAATCGGTAAGATGATTACCATTTGTAATATGTAGGATTTTTTTTTCCATAAAAATTAACCTCCAACACGTTTAACATTAAATCCTTTATCTTTTAACATTGCCATGATCTTATCTCTATAATCACCCTGAATAATAATTTTATCGTTCTTAAAACTGCCACCAACACTTAGTTTAGTCTTAAGCTCTTTAGTTAATTTTTTAAAGTCTTCTGTAGCTCCTGTATAACCTTCGAGAATTGTAATAGGTTTTCCTTTTCGTTTTTCATATTTACAAAGAATAGGAGCATCTTGCAACCACACCTTGTTTTTAGAATTGTCAGAAGCATCCGTAAGTTCTTGTGTATGCTCTGGAAATAGATTTTTTAATTGGTCTTTTAAATCCATTACTTTTTAATCAGTCCAAGTTCAATTAAACGCTCATTTAAAAATTCACCTGCAGTAATGTCTTCAAATTGTTTTGGATTATTATCATCTACACAGCTATCTAAAACATCTAATTTCATTTCGCTTATAGGATGCATAAAAAATGGAATAGAGTAGCGAGAGGTTCCCCAAAGTTCTCTTGGAGGATTTATAACACGATGAACTGTAGATTTTAATTTATTGTTGGTGTGACGCGATAACATATCACCAACATTAATCATTAATTCATCTGGTTCTGCAATAGCATCGATCCATTCGCCATCATGTTTTTGCACTTGTAGTCCTCTTCCTTGGGCTCCCATTAACAAAGTTATTAAATTAATATCTCCGTGGGCAGCTGCTCTAACAGCGTTTTTTGGTTCCTGTGTTATTGGAGGATAGTGAATTGGTCTTAAAATAGAATTTCCGTTGTGTATGTAATTATCAAAATACGTTTCTTCAAGATCTAGGTGCAAAGCTAGAGCACGTAGCACATACTTAGCTGTTTTTTCTAGCATTTCATAGGTTTTTTTGCCTATTCTATTGAATTCCGATAACTCTTTAACATCAACATTTTCTGGGTATTCTTTTCTGCGCTCATCATCATCATCTACATATTGCCCAAAGTGCCAAAATTCTTTTAAATCACCTTCTTTTTTGCCTTTAGCACTTTCTTTACCAAACGAAACATATCCGCGTTGACCACCAATTCCAGGTATTTCGTAGCTTTCTTTGGTATCTATTGGTAAATCAAAGAAATTCTTTATTTCACCATATAAATTGTCTACTAATTTGTCGTCTAAGAAGTGACCTTTTAAAGCAACGAATCCAATATCTTCATAAGCTTTTCCGATTTCCTTAATAAACTTTTCTTTTCTATTTGGATTATCAGATATGAAATCCTTTAAATCTACGCTAGGTATTCTATCCATTAGGTTTTTGTTTAAATATTACACAATATACAAATGTAACTAAAATAGTGCTAAAAAATTAGGTGTAAATTATTGATAAATTGATGTCCATACTGCGATATTGAGGCAATTTTATTTACTTTTGAGGTACGATTTTGAAATTTTAATTAGATGCCGACAATTACAAAAAGTAATATAGATTACGATAAGCGTAATTTAAGTGATAAAGTTTTACTAAAGCTTTATTACAATATGCTTAAGCCAAGATTAATAGAAGAAAAGATGTTGATCTTGCTGCGACAAGGCAAAATTTCAAAATGGTTTTCTGGTATTGGGCAAGAAGCTATTTCTGTAGGTGTTACTATGGCATTAAAACCAAGTGAATACATATTGCCAATGCATAGAAATCTTGGTGTATTTACAACGCGAGATATTCCGTTACATCGTTTATTTTGTCAGTGGCAAGGTAAAACTAGTGGGTTTACTAATGGTAGAGATCGCTCTTTTCATTTTGGTACTCAAGAGTTTAATATAGTGGGTATGATATCCCATCTTGGCCCACAACTTGGTGTCGCAGATGGTATAGCTTTGGCAAATTTATTAAAGAAAAACGGACAAGTTACTGCTGTTTTTACTGGTGAAGGTGGTACAAGTGAAGGTGATTTTCATGAAGCACTTAATGTAGCTTCTGTTTGGCAATTGCCCGTAATCTTCTGCATTGAAAATAATGGTTACGGGTTATCTACTCCTACAAAAGAGCAATATAATTGTAAACATTTAGCAGATAGAGGTAAGGGTTACGGTATTGAGTCTTTTATTTTAGATGGAAATAATGTTATTGAAACCTATACTAAAGTTAAAAAATTAGCTGAAAGCATTAGAAAACGCCCTAGGCCAATTTTAATAGAATTTAAAACATTTAGGAGACGTGGGCATGAAGAGGCTAGTGGTACAAAATATGTTCCTGAAGCCTTAATGCAAGAATGGGAAGCAAAAGATCCTATAGAAAATTTCAGAAGTTATTTATTTAGCCGAAAGATTTTAAATCAAGAAATTGACGAACAGTATACTGCTGAAATAAAGGCAGATATTAATACCTCTTTGGAGTCAGCTTATGCCGAAGAGGATGTGGTAGCTGATGAAACTAAAGAATTAAGTGATGTTTATAAGTACTTCGATTATAAAGAATTTACACCAAATAAAGAAATAAAAGAACTACGATTAATTGATGCGATTTCTGAAGGTTTAAAACAGTCCATGCAAAAACATAAAGATCTTGTTATTATGGGACAAGATATTGCAGAATATGGTGGTGTTTTTAAAATGACTGAAGGCTTTTTAGAAGCCTTTGGAAAAGATCGTGTTAGGAATACACCTATTTGTGAATCTGCAATTATTGAAACAGCAATGGGATTATCTATTTCTGGAATAAAATCTGTTGTAGAAATGCAGTTTGCAGATTTTGCAACTTCTGGTTTTAACCCTATTGTTAATTATTTAGCAAAATCGCATTACAGATGGGGACAAGAAGCAGATGTGGTGATTAGAATGCCTTGTGGTGCAGGCGTTGCTGCAGGTCCATTTCATTCGCAAACTAATGAAGCTTGGTTTACTAAAACACCAGGTTTAAAGGTGGTTTACCCTGCATTTCCTTACGATGCTAAAGGATTATTAGCTACTTCAATAAATGATCCAAATCCTGTGCTTTTCTTTGAGCATAAGGCATTATATAGAAGTATAAGACAAGAGGTGCCAACAGATTATTTTACCATACCATTTGGTAAAGCTGCACTTTTAAAAGAAGGTGAAGCTATTACAATAATTACTTACGGAGCAGGTGTTCATTGGGCTTTAAATACTTTAGAAAATAATTCTGATATCTCAGCTGATTTAATTGATTTAAGAACATTGCAACCTTTAGATAAAGAAGCCATTTTTAATTCAGTTAAAAAGACCGGTAAAGCCATTATTTTACAAGAAGACTCTATGTTTGGTGGTATTGCTAGCGATATTTCTGCACTATTAATGGAGGAGTGTTTTGAATATTTAGATGCGCCTGTAAAACGTGTAGCGAGTATGGAAACACCTATACCTTTTATTGGTCAGTTGGAAGATCAGTATTTATCACGTGATAAATTTGAAGCTGATTTAATCAAATTATTGGCTTATTAATAAAACCCAAATTATTATTTACCTACGAGTATTACTTAAACTAATATGACAATGAAAAGAAATATTTATTCATTATTGGCACTGATTAGTATTCTAACCAGCTGTAAGCAAGAACAAAAAGAGGTGACTTATAAATCTATAGAAATACCCTTAGCTAAAAAGGTTACTAAAGAATTAACGATTCACAACGATACAAGAACAGACGATTATTTCTGGATGAGATTAAGTGATGAACAAAAAAACGCAGAGACTCCAGATGCGCAAACACAAGATGTATTAGATTATTTAGGTGCTGAAAATGAGTATTTAAATAAAGCTATGAATCACACAAAAGAGCTACAAACTAAACTGTATGATGAGATTGTTGGCCGTATTAAAAAAGACGATCAATCTGTACCAGTAAAATCTAACGGTTACTTTTACTATACACGTTATGAAGTAGGTGATGACTATGCCTTATACTGCAGAAAAAAAGTTGATGAAAATAGCAAAGAGGAAATTATTTTTAACGGTCCTGAGATGGCCAAAGGTTTTGCATACTATGGCATTGGTAATCGTACTATAAGCGAAGATAATAAGTTAATGGCTTTTGCAGTAGATACTGTTTCTAGAAGACGTTACTCTATTCAGTTCAAAAATTTAGAAACTGGAGAATTATTATCAGATAATTTAAGCAATACAAGTGGAAGTGCAACCTGGGCAAATGATAATAAAACTGTTTTTTACACAACTAAAGATCCAGCAACATTAAGAGCTAACAAAATTTATAAGCATGTTTTAGGCACAGACCAATCTGATGATGTTTTAGTTTTTCATGAAACAGATGAAACTTTTAATATTGGTGTTAGAAAATCAAAATCTAAAGCTTTTTTAGCTATTTACAGTTCACAAACGTTGTCTACAGAATTTAGAGTTTTAGATGCTAACAATCCAAATGGAGAATGGAAAATAATACAGCCACGAGAAAAAAACCTAGAATATAGTGTAGATCATTATGGTGATTATTTTTATATAAGAACCAATCTAGATGCTAAAAATTTCCGTTTAGTAAAAACCCCTATTAATGCAACTTCAAAAGAGAATTGGGTTGATGTTATTCCTCATAGAGACGGAGTATATTTGCAAGGTTTCGATCTTTTTAGTAACCACTTAGTAGTTCAGGAACGTGAAAATGGACTAAGAGGCATCCGTATTATTAATTGGAGTGGAGGGGAACATCAAATGACATTTAATGATCCTGCGTATTTGGCATATACTACTTCAAATTTAGATTTTAACACTGATACCTTACGTTATGGTTATACGTCGCTAACAACACCAAGTAGTACTTATGATTACAACATGAATACCAAAGAACAACTATTGTTAAAACAAGAAGAAGTACTAGGTGCTAATTTTTCATCAGATAACTATGTATCTAAACGTTTATATGCAACAGCTAGAGATGGCGCAAAAGTTCCTATTTCTTTAGTTTATAAAAAGGGAATGATTAAAAATAGTAGCACACCAATGTTATTATATTCATATGGTTCTTACGGAAGTAGTTCAGAACCTACGTTTAAGTCTGATAGGTTAAGTTTACTAGATAGAGGTTTTATATACGCTATTGCTCACATTCGTGGTGGACAAGAAATGGGTAGAGATTGGTACGAAGATGGGAAACTTCTTAAAAAGAAAAATACATTTACAGATTTTATAGATTGTGCTGAGTATTTGGTTAACGATGGTTTCACAAGTAGCGATCATTTATATGCGCTTGGCGGAAGTGCAGGTGGTTTGTTAATGGGAGCCATTGTAAATATGAAACCAGAATTATGGAATGGTGTTGTAGCAGCTGTACCATTTGTAGATGTAATATCTACGATGTTAGATGAAACCATTCCTTTGACGACTTTTGAATTTGATGAATGGGGTAATCCTAAAGATAAAACCTATTACGATTATATGAAGTCTTATTCGCCTTAC
The DNA here is from genome assembly GCF_002364335.1 of Winogradskyella sp. UBA3174. Classification (GTDB taxonomy): domain Bacteria; phylum Bacteroidota; class Bacteroidia; order Flavobacteriales; family Flavobacteriaceae; genus Winogradskyella. Next base: position 68,808 of record NZ_DEXW01000061.1, read on the forward strand.
GATAATGTAGAAGCTAAAGATTATCCAAATATTTTGATTACTACAGGGTATTGGGATAGTCAAGTACAATATTGGGAGCCAGCAAAATGGATAGCAAAGTTAAGAGCACTAAAAACAGATGACAATTTATTAATTATGGATTGTAATATGGAAACTGGTCATGGTGGTGCTTCAGGCCGTTTTGAACGCTATAAGAATACTGCACTCTACTATGCGTTTATGTTAGATTTGGAAAATATTTCAGAGTAAAAAAGGATTAGAATCAAAAAAGCCAGTAAATATTTATTTACTGGCTTTTTTGATTCTTAAATATAATTTCTATGTCAGATATAGTATATAAGTAGTTGAAAAATCAATTCAAAGTTTTTGCCACAGCCTCAACTTCATCCAAAACTCTTAATAAATTCCCACTCCAAAGTTGTTCTATTTGTGCTTCAGTGTAACCACGTTTTACTAATTCTAAGGTAACATTAAAGGTTTCTGAAGCATCAGACCAACCAGCAATTCCTCCACCACCATCAAAATCACTACTAATACCGACATGGTCTATACCCATTTTTTCAACTAAGTAATCAATATGGTTGACAAAGTCAGAAACATCTACAGCAGGCGGTAAGTCTTTTAGTGTTGCCAATTTATTTTTCCGAATAGGCACCATAGTTCCTAAATGACCGTAATAGGTGTTTCGTTCATCGGCTGTCATTAATTTCTGAGCATCGCGTTCTGCCCATTGTACACCCATTGAGTCTAAAATTTGCTTTGCAATTTCAACTTCAATTCCTACTCGTTTTTCGAATTTTTCAGTATTTAAATACGATGTGAATGCAACGGTCTGTACAACGCCTCCGTTTTCTTTTAACCAAACTAATTGCTCATCATCTAAATTTCTGCTGTGATTACAAAGCGCTCTGGCAGAAGAGTGCGATGCTATTATTGGTGCTTTACTCAATGCTATCATTTGTCGCATAGATTCTTTTGAAGGATGTGAGACATCGATCATCATCCCTACACGATTCATTTCTGTCACTACTTGTTTTCCTAAATCACTCAATCCGTTATGCAACCAAATGTTATCGCTTTCGCCAGTATTGCTATCGCAAAGTTGACTGTGGCCATTGTGTGATAAGGACATATAACGTGCGCCACGTTTATAGAATTTTTCTACATTACTAATATCTAAACCTACAGGATAACCATTTTCTATACCTATCATAGCTACCTTTTTTCCTTTGGCATCAATACGCCTAACATCATCTGATGTTAAAGCTAGCTCAATATCATTTGGTGCAATATCTTCTACTAATTTATGTATCGCACTAAATTTAGACATCGCATTTTTATAGGCATTTTCGTATCCGGAGTCCGTTAGTGAGTCTTGACCAGTATAAACAATGAACCAAGCAACATCTAGTCCACCTTCTTTCATTTTAGGTAATGTGATTTGTGTATCTAAATCTTGCGTGTAGTTTAGCTCATCTGTAAAGTTTTTTACATTGATATCGCAATGCGTATCTAAAGTAATAACACGCTCATGTATTGCTTTTGCATCAGCTAATAATTTATCTTCTTTAGATATTTCTGATTTACAGCTCATAATTAATACTAAAAAGATTAATAAGTTTATAAAGTTTTTATTACACATAATAATTTAGTTTCTTAAATGTAAATAGATTTTTAGTGTTATCAAAATGTTGAAAATTCTATTAGAGGTTGAATCGTATCTTGCCGATTTAATACGCGTTTAGTCGATTGTTAAGAAATAGTTAAATCTATAATATGGCAATCTCATTTAAAGTATTATTTTTAAACCATATCATTAAAAAAAAAATCCTTATGAAATTAAAATTACTTTATGTATTGGCATTGTTTACGACATTGTCATTTGCACAGCAAATACCAGATGATATTAAACCACCAAGCTGGTCATTAGAAAACTTAGAGGCTATAAGACCTCATAAACTATCATCTTTTGATGTTAAATCATTAATGGATGAAGATTTAATAAATGATAAGGATAAGTCTAAGCCTTGGCGTTTTGGTCACGAAATATATGTTGACCATAGTGCTAATGATGTAGGTGAATGGACAACATTACCAAACGGAGATCGTATTTGGAGAATGACTTATAAATCTGAAGGAGCACATACATTAAACTTTATGTTTGATATTTTTTGGATCCCAGAAGGAGCTACGCTTTATGTTTATAATAATGAGAAAAATGATTTAATAAGACCTTTTACACATCATAACAACAACCCTGAAGAAATTTTAGGAACATGGTTCGTTAAAGGTGACCAAGCTTGGATTGAATATTATCAACCAGCTAATGTAAGAGGCGAAGCTAAATTAACAGTAGGTTCTGTTGTACATGGTTATCGTACTGCAGAAACATATCAAAAAGCATTGAATGATTCAGGGTCTTGTAACCAAGATGTGGATTGTGATATAGCACCAACAACAGACCCTTTTGATATAAATACAAGAAAAGAAGAAGTTAAAAAAGCTGTAGCAATGTTGCTAACAAGTGGTGGTCTATGTACTGGAAGTTTAGTCAATAACACTAACAATGACGGTACACCATATTTTTTAACTGCCAATCATTGTGGTGGTGGTGAAGGTGCATGGGCGTTTAGATTTAATTGGAGAAGCCCTAACCCTTCTTGTGGAACAACGACCAATAGTACGAATGGTTCTTTTAATCAAACCGTAAGTGGTTCTATTAGAAGAGCTGCCAGTTCAGAGTCTGATATGAAACTTGTAGAAATTACGGATACAAGTTTTTTTAATAATAATCCGGATGTCGTTTGGTCTGGTTGGAATAGATCTACGACACAAACACCACAAATTAATTTTGGAGTACACCACCCAAGTGGTGACATACAAAAAGCATGTAGAGATGATGGTGGTGCTTTTCGTAATGTTACAAGTTTTAACGGTAACCCAACTACAGAGATGTGGAGAATAAATGATTGGGATTTAGGGGTTACTGAAGGTGGTTCTTCTGGATCTGGTCTTTTCAATGAAGATGGTCATTTAATTGGTATGTTATCTGGTGGTAGTGCCCAATGTGTTGGTACTAACGACAATGGAGGATTTGATGTTTATGGCCGTTTTGGTGTTGGTTGGGACTTCGGAACGACTGCAGCTTCTAGATTAAGAGATTGGTTAGATCCAGGTAATACAGGTGTAACGACTTTAGATATATTTCCATTATTACAACAATTTGAAGTAGATGCTACTGTAAGTGCAGGTGCTAGTAACGAAGATTTGATTTGTAATGACGATTTTACACCACAAGTCACATTAATTAATCGTGGTCTTTTAACATTAACATCGGCTGATGTATCTTATAGTATAGATTCTGAGCCTGATACTGTAATAAACTTTACGGGTTCTTTATTATCTGATGAAGATGTCGTTTTAGCTTCACCAGTTTATAGTAACTTGAGTCCAGGATCGCATACATTTACTGTATCTGTAACAAACCCTAATGCTACAACAGATGAAAATACAGTAAATGATGTTTTTGCTTTTACTTTTACAGTTTCACCTGAGTTTTCTACGAATGAGGTAATTTTAAATCTTACAACAGATAATTTTGGTAATGAAGTTACATGGCAACTAAGTAATAGTGGAGGTACTGTTGTTGCTAGTGGGCCAACAATTGCTTATGCTAACGCAACAGCATTTCAAGAAACGATTACAATACCAGCTTTTGATGATTGTTATACATTTAGTATGTTAGATTCTTTTGGTGATGGTATATGCTGTACTCAAGGAAATGGAACTTACAATTTGCAAGACGATAGTGGGAATGTAATAATAACTGGTGGTGATTATGGTAGTGGTGAATCTGTTACATTCAAAGCACAAGATCCTCTAAGTGTAGATGAGTTTGGTTTAGAGCGCTTAATTAATCTATATCCAAACCCAGTAAATGATAATTTAAACGTTGTTCTTTCTAATATAGGTCAAGACGTTAGTTATACAATTTATAATACATTAGGTCAGAAAGTATCTAGTGGTAACTTAAGTTCTAACAGTGAGTATGTTATTAACATGACTCAACAAGAAAGTGGGATTTATTTTATTAAACTAAGTACACAATCTAATAGTATAACAAAGAAAGTTGTAAAGAAATAAGATTTCATTTCAATAAATAAAAAAGTCAGTTACAAATTAATGTAACTGACTTTTTTTGTTTTTAATAAGATAAAAGAGTTCTTATTATTTTATTGTTTCTAAGTCGTCATCTAAGCTATTAGATGTATCCATAATTTTAGATAAGGTTCTCATAATTGTTTGATTTTTGATTGATTGATTGATTGATTGATTGATGAATCACGTTAATT
>NZ_DEXW01000056.1:0-4386 GCF_002364335.1 Winogradskyella sp. UBA3174
TTGATTGCATTGCAAATAAATAATTGGAACGAACAACGAAAACAAAACCGAAATCTTCGTGATGTTTATAGCAATCTAATGCTGGACATCAAATCAGATTCCGTTTCCTATAGCATAAATCTTAAAGAACTTAAAGACGTCGATTTTTTACAGGAACAGTTATATAAAATAGGCGTAAAAAATGATAGCACAATTGTCATAGAGAACCCTAGCATTATTAGATTTTTACCTTATTACAATCCAATAACTAAAGAAAATGATCCCTTTTTAGCGACAAAAATCACCAATGAAAGCATTAGAAAAGAAATATTAATCTATTTCAGGAAAATGAAAGATATGGACGATATCTACTCTGATCTAGACGACGTTATAAAAACAAAAATGCGCATATATTTAGGAAATAAAAAAATGTACAAGCTTACCAATTGGTTTGAAAATAAATACAAAAATACAGCCGTAAAGGACTTATCTTACGATTTTATTGATAGCGCAGAACTAAAAGTACTTTCAAAGGACGCTGAATTCCAGCAAATACTTTTTGAAGCCTCTCTAAAAATTGTAAATAACATTGATGTTTTAAAAATATTAATAAAGCAAAATGCGAAATTAATCCGTGTGATTGAAAATGAATTGAATAAAAAAAAATAACGAAAGCACAACACGGTGTATAATTAATTGCTAGGTCACTGCCGACTTACGAACATTCCTGCGGAATATTCTATCTGTGATTTATTTGCTAAATTAGGTGCTTAACCACGCAATTAAAGATACACATCACGTTAGCCTTCATTAAATCAAACCAATAACCAATGATAAAATTCTTTATAAAAATCTGCCAAGATTTATTATCAGAAAACAAGTTTAGCAAGTATCTTGATATATATTATCGAAGAAATTATACTAGTTGTTATTGGCGTATTGATTGCTCAACACCTTAATAATTGTAATAAGCATAGAAAAATCAATCAACAAGAATTAATAATAAATGATACCTAAAATAATCCATTATTGCTGGTTAAGTGGTCAAGAATATCCACAAGACGTAAAAAACAACATTGCTTCTTGGAAAGCCATACTGCCAGATTATGAATTTATGTTATGGGATTGGGAAAGGTCGCAAACACTTAATTGTGTTTGGATACGACAAGCTTTGGAAAATAAAAAGTACGCATTTGCTGCAGATTTCATTAGACTTTATGCCGTTTACACCTATGGAGGTATTTATTTAGATTCTGATGTCGAGGTCTTAAAAAGTTTTGATGATCTTCTTAACCTACCATACTTTATAGGTACAGAATATAATATTAGTAAGAGAATGGAAGCGGCTGTTTTTGGTTCTGAAAAAAACGGCAAATGGCTTTTAATTTGCATGGAACATTATAACAACAGGTCTTTCGTAAAGGAAGACGGCAATTTTGATTATTTGGTATTGCCTCAGATTATGGAATCGAAGATTGAATTGATAAAAAATATTACATTAATGGAAGTCTCTCAAGTGCAAGAGGTGGACTTTTTACTCAAAAATGAGGATTTCTTTTTCTTATTTCCTTTCGAGTATTTTAGTCCCAAAGACTATGAAACTGGGAAGATTTCAACAACAAAAAACACTTATACAATTCATCATTTTTCTAGTTCTTGGATGCCTTTTGCATCCAAATTAAGACGAAAAATAATGACAATCATAGGTGTTGGTCTAATAGAAAAGATAATTTCTTTTTTGAAGTTGAGAGAACTTAGAATTTCCTTAAAGTCTTTTTATCAAAAATATGGTAGAAATTAATTCTAAAAGTATTCTTTAAGTAATAACAAGTTCTTTGTTGAGGTAGCTTAAAATGCAGAGAGAGAGAGAGAGAGAGAGAGAGAGAGAGAGCAATCTCATAAAAGAAGTTAGAAGTTTTAAATACGGTATTCCGTATATCTCAAAAAGAAATTTGAGGTTAATTAAGCCTTCAAAAAGAAATGAATAAATACTATAGTAAAAATAACGAAAGGCTAACACTGTATAAAATTAATTGCCGCTGCAAGCTTACTTTATAAAATCTAAGCGAATTTTATATTCCGTTTGTATTTGCTAAATTAGGCACTTAAACAACGCAACTAATCTTATACCAAAAGTTGTGTTTATTATGACACGTCCTGAATAAAGGCTGCATTTAAACTAATATAATTGATGAATTTACAATGAAGACAATACGTGCAAAAGCCTTTTGGATTTTAGATTTCATAAAAGGTTCTAAAATTAAAACACATTATGATGACATTGCATTTATAAATCTAAATGACAATATTAAAGCAACAAAGAAAAGAAGAGAAAAGCATATCAATACCTTTTTAAATCATGCAACTGAAACCACTCCTTTTTATAATAAATTTAAAGGCTTTAAAGAAATAGAAAATTTTCCAGTTATAAACAAAAACATTGTTAAAGAAAATTTTAACCATTTTAAGTCGAATATTTGCATAAAAAAAAATAAAAATAGAGTTGCAACAAGCGGTTCTACAGGGGTTCCCTTTTTTATTTATCAAGATGCCAATAAAAAACTTCGTAATAGTGCCGACAGCATCTATTTTTTAAACAAAGCAAATTATTATTTGGGTGAAAAATTGTATCATTTTGGTGTATATAGAAGCCTAAATATGAATAATCCAATAAAAATTTGGATGCAAAATAAAGTATATGTAGATGTTATACTGTTTGATGATTCTCATATAAAAGCTTTAATTAAAAGACTAGAGACTAATACATCACCAATTAATCTCTTAGGTTTTGCTTCTACTTTTGAAAGTATTTGCATCTATTTGGATAAAATAGGCTCAAAGTCACTTTCTCATATCAAAATTAATTCTGTCATAGCTAATTCTGAATATTTAAATAGTTATACAAAAAGGTCTATGGAAAAATATTTTAATACTCCAGTAGTGTCCAGATATTCTAATGCAGAATTGGGTCTTATTGCTCAACAACTTCCTCTCCAAGGGAAAGAAGAATTTAATATAAACTGGGCAAGTTATCATGTTGAAATATTAAAAATGGGTAGTGACATACCTGCAGAATTAGGAGTGTTGGGTAGAATTGTAATAACAGATTTATTTAACTATTCTATGCCCATGATTCGATATGATACGGGTGATATTGGTATGTTTGAAAATCTTCCTACAAAAAGCAATCCTTTTCCGACTTTAAAAAAAATTGAAGGAAGAAAAATGGATAGTGTATACGATACTAAAGGAAAAATTATTTCCTCTTTTGTGGTTTACTTTTATTTTTATAAATACTATCCCTTATTAAAACAACATCAATTTATTCAAACTGGTAAAAAAGAATATCTAATAAAGTTAAACACATATACCGGTCGTTTTGAATATGAACAAAACCTTATAGAAAGTATACAGGAAGATTTTGGTAAAGATGCCAACGTTAAGATTTCTCTTGTTAATGAAATACCATCTTTATCCTCTGGTAAACGTAAAAAAGTAGCCAATTTTTATTGCTAAAAAGTTAGCTTTTCACTTCCGTTACTGACACCGATATCGTTTAAAAACCTAAAAACCAACTGCTTGGCATTACACCAAAGATTAACGAAAGTACTTGAAAAGAAATAAAATAACGAAAACACAACACTTTGTAAGTAATTACCACTTTTACGAAAAAAAATAATTACTCTAAGCTAACGTTTAGGTAATCAGAAAAAACCACGGCTGAAAACAAGAATCACTAACTACTGATTTTCAGAAACGATATAAAAACGTTAGTCAGAATATTATGAAACACATTTTGCTCACATTTTTAATTTAAAATTCAATTTGCAGTTTAGCTCAAAATGAAGAGTTAATTTTGACTAAAAAAGCGAACGAATTATGGTTTCAGTCTCTAAATAAGAGTACTGAATTATCTGAAAAAATTAATTTAATAAATCAACGTTTAATTGAGGATATGAATGTTTACATTAAATGGGGATTTCCAGATGGAATTACAATTCAAAGAATACCTAAATTGGATTCTATCCGTAAAGTTAGAACTCAGGAATTTTGTAAACCACTTTATGTTGTTAAATATAAAACCAAACAAATTGCTTTCCAAATAGAAAATCTATTGAGTTCTGAATTGACAAATTTAGTTTCGGAACTGATAACTAAGAATAATATTTGTGCTGTAGAAGTTTGGACTGATGATTACAGATAAGTTTTATATGGAACAAGTGCGAATTGCGGAATAATTTTTATCACGACGAATAAAAGAAAGGTATTTAAAGCGTTTAAAAATCTGAAATTGACCAACTTCTATATGGATGAAATCCTCCAGAAAACACGACTTACAATACGGTGTATAATTAATTTCTAGGTCACTGCCGACTTACGAATATTCCTGCGGAATATTCTATCTGT
>NZ_DEXW01000056.1:4504-5780 GCF_002364335.1 Winogradskyella sp. UBA3174
ATTCCTGCGGAATATTCTATCTGTGATTTATTTGCTAATTTAATTGCTAATTTAGTTGCTTAAACACGCAACTAACCATACACAAAACCGTTAGCTGTAATTTGAGTGACCTTGTATACTTACTTTAATAAACAATAAAACTAATAAAATGGAACACCAACATAACCAACCGACTCCCGAAACAATAATGCAAATTGGTACCGGATTTTGGGCTTCAAAAATTCTATTAAGCGCAGTAAAATTTCAAGTTTTCACAATACTTGCAGAACAAAAAACAATGACAGCTGCGCAAATAAAATCACATTTAGGTTTTGAATGTACCGATAGACATGTATTTGACTATTTGGATGCTTTAACCACTTTTGGTTTTTTAAATCGTGAAGGTCTTTTAGAAACTGCAAAGTATACAAACAGTCTTAATACTGACTTCTTTTTGGATAAAAACAAACCCTCATATATTGGCGGAATGCTTGAAATGTTAAACAACAGGTTATACGGTTTTTGGGGTAATCTTGAAGACGGTTTACTTACAGGACAACCTCAAAATGAAGCCAAAAAAGGAGATAATCTTTTTGAGAAAATTTATGCAGATCCAGATAGATTAAAAGAATTTATTCATGCAATGAGTGGAATACAAATGGGGAGTTTTATGGCATTTGCTCAAAAATTTGATTTTTCTAATGCTAAAACATTAGTAGATATTGGCGGATCTGCTGGGTTACTTTCTTTGATGGTTGCCAAACACCAACCACATATGAATTGTACTACTTGGGATTTACCTCCTGTCACACCTATCGCAATTGAAACCATTCAACAATTTCAACTACAAGATCGAGTTAAAGCGGAAGCAGGTGACTTCTTTAAAGACCAATTTCCAAAAGCAGATATTATTACTATGGGTAATATTTTACACGATTGGGATGAAGAAACTAAAATAATGCTTATCAAAAAGGCCTATGATGCTTTACCAGAAGGTGGCACATTAATAGCTATTGAAGGAATTATTGACGAAGACAGGAATAAAAACGTATTCGGTTTAATGATGAGTCTTAACATGTTGATAGAAACTGGAACTGGATTTGATTATACACTAGCTGATTTTAGTAAGTGGGCTAAACAAATTGGTTTTAAATCAACTACAATTCTACCTTTAGAAGGACCAACAAGTGCTGCAATATCTTATAAATAAAACTACAGCTAACACCGTGTATAATTTATTGCTAGTCCTCGCCTACTTACGAAAATTCCGCTGCAATTTTCTATCTGTGATTTGTTT
>NZ_DEXW01000062.1:0-13645 GCF_002364335.1 Winogradskyella sp. UBA3174
TGATAAATTTTGGTAAATTTTTAGTTAAAAAAGATTTTATCAGACCCCCTTTATATTACAACCTTTTATTTGGAAACATAGCATGTGCTCAGACTAATTTATTACATACAGGTGTAATGTTAAATGATATTCAAGAAGATGCTCTAGTGAGTATTGCTGGTATAGGACATGGTCAATTAATGATGAATTCTATGGCAATAGCTATAGGTAAAGGTGTACGTGTTGGTTTAGAAGATAATATTTGGTACGATGCAGAGCGCACTAGACTTGCTACTAATAAAGAGCTAATTGAACGTATACATGTTATAGCTAAAGCTAATAATAGAGACGTAATGACACCAACAGAATTCCGTGCTCAAATGCAAATGGAACCAGGTTATGGTCGTTACGGACGTATTTATAATTAATTTATAGATATGGAAGGAGACAAAAAAGGATTATCGTATCGTATCAAATGGATTTCTAATATTATAAAGCATGGTCTTTTTCTTCACGGCGTACGTAATAATTTAGCTAAAGTTGGGTTAGATTTTATGCCCTATTATTGGGTAGAAGAAGCTACAAGTACAATTAAGCCACCAGAAATAAGAGGAGAGGATAAGGATTTTAAAATCTCAATTTTTGGAGAAGAAGAAATTAATTATGTAAAAAGCACCATTATAGGTATTGGTGAAAAAGATTTATTAACTAACCTTAAGAATGGTGAAATCTGTGTAGGTCTAAAAAATAAAGGAACTATTGCGGCATATATGTTTATAAAGCAAAAGCCTTTTATATTTAGAAAGCGTCAGTTTAATTTAAAACCTTCGGAGAGCTATTTGCATAGTATGTATACTTTTGAAGCTTATAGAGGAAAAAGCATGGCACCATATTTAAGATACCACAGTTATAAGTTGTTAGAAAAAGAAGGTGTAACTAGTTATTTTAGTGTTAGTGAGTACTTTAATAAATCGACTATAAAGTTTAAGAAAAAGCTTAATTCTAAGCCTGTAAAATTATATTTGAGTTTGGTGTTATTTAAAAAGTGGACTATGAATTTTACTTTAAAAAGTCACTAAACGTTTGTCTCTCAGTGGCACAAGAAATAGTACTACTTTTTTATGTGACTAAAGTGATATAAACTGTTCTGGTTAATATATACTTAATATGTATGGAAGGTTATAAGAAAGGTGTTATCAGCAGATTTAAATGGATTTATACATTAACTAGGCATGGATTGTTTTTACAGGTGTACGTAATAATCTTGCAAAAATTGGTATTGATATTATGCCTTATTATTGGTTCACAGGCACAAAAGAGTTGTCTAAACCGCAAACTATTAAAGGAGAATAACTAGATTTAAAAACTTCTGTTTTCGGTGATTCAGAAATTAATCTTATTAAATCTACAATTATTGGGATTGAACATAAAGATTTACTTAACGATTTAAAAAATGGTGAAATCTGTGTAGGTTTAAAGCAAAATAATAATATCGTTGCTTATTCATTTGTAAAGAAAAAACCTTTTTATATTAGGAAGCGCTATTTTAATTTAGGTTATAAAGATATTTATGCTCATAGCACTTATGTTTTGAAAAATATAGAGGTAAAAATATTGTTCCATATTTAAAATATCAACGTTTCGAGTTATTAGAAAAAGAAGGCGTTTTATACCATCATTCAATAAGTGAGTATTTTAATAAATCTGCGATAAGAATGCAGAAAAAGTCAAATGCTAAAATTGTAGCCTTGTACCTTAGTGTAATCCTTTTTAGAAAATGTACTATGAACTTTACTTTAAAAAAATATAAAAATTGATGTACCACTTTTTTAAAATGTTATTAACTAAACGCATATTAGAAGGCAAGCAAAAACTTATTCAGTTTAATACTAAATTAAACGCTAAGAGAAAGATTAAACTAATTATAGCGTCTAGAAACACACCAAGGCTAACCCAAGAAGAAGAAAGATTGGCACACTCATTTTTTAAGACACGTGGTTATAAATTAAATAATGTGCATTGGCATATGCATCTCAAAGCTGTAAGTGGCGAGTTTTATGCGAATTACATACCTGAAGATATTTATAGACCCCTTATAGATCCAAAGTTAAATCAAATGACACATTGGCCAGCACTAATAGATAAGAACTTAACTTATAATTTATTTAGTGAGTTTAACCAACCTAAGGTAATAGTACACAATATAAACGGTTTCTATTATGTTAATAATGAGATTGTAGATGAGTATAATGCGATAATGGCTTGTTTAAAACATAAGGATTCTTTTATCATAAAACCAACAGTTGAAAGCGGTAAAGGTAAATTAGTTCAGAAGGTTACTCTAAACACTAAAAATAAGAAAGAAGAACAAATTAGATTACAAAAACTTTTTGTGGTTTATAAGAAGGATTTTATTGTTCAAGAGGTGGTGAGCCAAAGCGAAACAATGAAAGCGCTAAACCCTTCGTCTCTAAATACACTTAGGGTTGCCAGTTATTTAAGACAAGATGGTAGTGTTCATATACTATCGACAGTTTCTAGGATTGGCAATCCAAATTCTAGTACTGATAATTATTCTCTAGAGGGTATTATATGCGGCATAAAAGAGAATGGTGACTTTAAAGATGTAGCATATACTAAAGGTAAAAAAATACAAGCGAGTCCTTCTGGCATATCTTTTAGTGCATGCAGTGTTCCCAATTATCAATCTGTTAAAAAGGTAGTAAAAGCATTACATATTAAAGTGCCCTATTTCAGAATTATCTCCTGGGATATTGGTATTGACATAAAAGATGACCCTATTTTTATAGAATACAACGTTTACAATCAATCTTTAGAATTACATCAAATAACTAATGGTCCAATGTTTGGTGAATTTACAGATGAAATATTAAGAATAGGAAAGTTGTCTAACACTAGACAAAGCGATTGATTTACACTTCGTCGAAATAATTACTTATTATTAAGATAATTAGCATAAATTCGGGAGTCACATTACTCTAACATTAAAATAATAATTAATTTTTATAATTTAGGAATGATTCTAACAAAAGCAATCATACCTCACAGTTCTGTCTCTGTAAATGAAATATAGTTTCAGAAATTATTGTAAACATCCATAATTAAATTTATACGATACCTTAAGTCAGTTTAATTAGAGCTTAGGTGAGTAAGTTCTTGAAAAAATTGATAATTTATTTAATAAAAAAAAACACTAATGTCGATATATCATTTTCTTAAAGGTTTATTTACAGGTTATGTAGTAAATTTTCAAAAACGTTTGGTAGCATTTAATTTAACTATGAATGCTCGTAAAGAGATAAAGCAAGTTTTTAAAAATAGTGACATACCTAAATTAAAACCTCACGAAATAAAGGAAGCTAAAGCTTTTTTTAAATCAAAAGGTTACAAATTAAATAACACGTATTGGCATCGGTTCTATAAATATATGAATGGGGAATTTCATAAGGATTATATTCCGTTAGATATATTTAGACCTTTGATTGAACCCAAATTAAACAGAAAAATTTATTGGCCAGCGTTGTTAGATAAAAATCTAACGTCAAATTTATTTAAAGAATTTAATCAACCTAAAACCGTAATAAGTAATATTAATGGATTCTATTATAGTGATGATAAAATTGTAAGTGGAGCATTTGCTGCAGAGAAGTGCAATCAACAAAAAACTGCATTTATTATAAAACCAACTGTAGAATCTGGTAGAGGGAGAATGGTTAAAAAATTTACAATAGATAATGGTAAAACATCTATTGATAATTTAAAAGTGATCGATTTATTCAAGCTCTATAAGAAAGATTTTATTATTCAAAAGGTTGTGGAGCAAAGCACTCAATTAAGTGCATTAAATCCTTCAACATTAAACACGCTGAGAGTTGTATCTTATCTAAATAAGGAAGGGGTTGTATGTATTTTGAATACATATATGAGAATAGGGAAACCAGGTTGTGATACAGATAATGTTTCGATTGGTGGTATTGCCTGCGGAGTTGATGAAGATGGATTACTTCAAAAAAATGGGTATACTAAAAAAGGACAAGGGAACGGAAAGGGAATTTTATTAAAAACACCTACAGGAATAGTATTAGAAGGTTATCAAATCCCTAATTATTCTGCTGTCAATGAAATGGTTAAAGAGATGCATGTCTTGGTGCCATTATTTAAGATAATTTCATGGGACATAGGTATAGATATAAATAATACGCCGATTTTAGTTGAGTACAACACTTTTTATCAAAATGTTGATTTACAGATGTTTAATGGTCCGCTTCTTCGAGACTATACAGATGAAATTTTAGCGCTTGGTTTAGAAGCATAATTAAGAGTTTTTATAAGTTTTTGGTCCTTCTTAAAAAATGTATAATAAACGATGTATTAAAATAGAATTACTATTAATTAGAATTGATGTCTATGTATCACAAGATAAAGCGATTATTGACGACTTCCGTTTTAAATTCTCAAAAACGTTTGGTAGCATTTAATTTGACCATGAATGCGAGAAGAGAAATAAAACACGTTATTAGAAATAGTAAAATACCTAAGTTGAAACCTCATGAAGTAAAGGAAGCGAAGTCTTTTTTTAAGTCCAGAGGTTATAAATTGAAGAACACCTATTGGCATCGGTTTTTTAAATCTGCGACTGGCGAATTTCACAAGGACTATATTCCATTAGATATCTTTAGACCTTTGATAGAGCCTAACTTAAACAGAAGAATTTATTGGCCAGCATTATTAGATAAGAATTTAACGTCTAACTTATTTAAGGAATTTAATCAACCTAAAACTCTAATAAAGAATATTAATGGATTCTATTATATCAATGATAAACTAGAAACTGAAGCTTTAGCTATTGAAACGTGCAATGAAACTCAAAGTGCCTTTATAATAAAACCAACAGTAGATTCTGGCAAAGGAAAAATGGTAAAAAAGTTTACCATGGAAAATGGAGAAACCTCTATTGATAATTTAAAATTAATTGATGTCTTCAAATTATATAAAAATGATTTTATTGTTCAGCAAGTTGTAGAGCAAAGTGCTAAACTGAGTGCTTTAAATGCTTCAACTTTAAATACAATTAGAGTGGTGTCTTACTTAAACAAGGATGGAGGAGTATGCATACTAAAAACTTACTTAAGAATTGGTAAGCCAGGAAGTGATACAGATAATATTTCTATTGGAGGCATTGCATGTGCTATTAGAGATGATGGTTTTCTTCATCCCAAAGGTTATACTAACAGAGTAGGAGGTGGAAAAGTTGCTTTGACGGAAACACCATCCGGAGTCGCATTAAATGATTACCAAATCCCTAATTATTCTGGTGTTATTAAAATGGTAAAAGAGATGCATCCTATAGTGCCTTTATTTAAGATAATTTCATGGGATATAGGTATTGATATTAATGATATGCCCATTTTAATAGAATATAATACGTTTTATCAAAATCTGAATATGCAAATGTTTACTGGACCACTTTTTGGAAAATTTGCAGACGAAATCCTTGCAAAAGGATTAGAATCCTACTAAGATTTTTAAAAGATTGCTATAATTTTAAACACAACACTTTATATATGTATCAATACTTAAAGAAATTATTAACTAAGCGTATAATTTTTTTTCAAAAACGAATTGACGAGGTCTATCTTAAAAGAAGCTCTAGGCAGTATATGAAATCTCTTATTCGTAAAAGAAATTTACCAAAATTAACTACTGAAGAAGTAAAGCAGGCCAAGTCTTATTATAAAACGAAAGGGTATAAATTGAGTAACACCTATTGGCATAGGTATTACAAAGCAATGAATGGCGAGTTCCACAAGGATTATGTTCCTTTTGATATTTTTAAATCAATAATTAGTCCTAGATTAAATCAACAAAGACAATATCCAGCGTTGTTAGATAAAAATATGCTCTATAATATATTTAAGGATTTTAAACAGCCAATACATGTGGTGCAGAATATTAATGGGTTTTATTACGTTAATAATCAAATTGTTGATGTAACTGATGCAATTAAAGCTTGTAACTCAAATAGTAATCACTTTATAATTAAACCTACTGTAGGATCTGGACAAGGACGAATGGTTAATGCTTTTACGGTTAAGGATTCTATGACCTCATATAAGAATCTTAGTTTATTAGAGCTGTTTAAATTATATCATAAGGATTTTATAGTTCAAGAATTTTTAGAACAAAGTGATCTATTGAATTCACTTAACCCATCGAGTGTAAATACACTTCGTGTGGTGTCTTATTTAAATAAAGAAGGCGTTCATATATTAGCTTCTGTCTTAAGAATAGGTAAGCCAGGCAATTCTACAGATAACTTCTCTACTGGTGGTATTTTCTGCGGAGTATTAGAAGATGGACAATTAAAAGATAAAGGTTTTAACCCAAAGGGAACTCAATTTACTAAAACCTCCACAGGCATTATATTAAAGGATTGTAAGATACCTAATTATGATAAGGTGCAAGAGATGACGAAATCGATGCATTTTAAAGTACCGTATTTCAAAATAATTTCTTGGGATATTGCTATTAATAAAAGTAATATGCCAGTTTTAATAGAATATAATACCTATAAACAAGGGATTGACCTTCAAATGGCTAGTGGACCATTATTCGGAAAGTTTGCTGATGAAATTTTGGATATGGGCTTAAAACCGTATTAATCTTTCTTAAAATTATTAATAACTTTTTTACGCTTACCAGAGGCTAATGCCGGGATTTCATCAACATATGAGATTGTGACGTTAGCATCTGTACCAAAATCCGATTTAACATCAGTTATCAAATCGTTTTCAAACTCAAACACATCATCTTGAAGGTTTAATTTTATCTCATAGTCTTTTTCACCTTGTTGAAGGAATTGGTACTGTTTAAGTAGTTTGTAGTACTTATAAAATTTAGTATAAATAACAAAAGATGAAATTATGTTGCCTTCAGAGTCATATATAAGATCCATTTTACGACCTTCTATTTGTTCTAATGCCATTGATCCGTTGTCACTTAATCCTAATTTAGCAATATCACCTGTGTCGTATCTTATAATAGGCATTGCATAGTTAAATAAATCAGTAACTACAATTCTACCAAATTCACCTGGTTTTACAGGAGTATCGTTTTCTAAATTCAATAATTCAACATGATAACTTGCGTGATTAATCACAAAATTATTTGGTGAGTTTATGGTTTGTTGAGCTATAATCCCTATTTCTTCGCTCGAATATCGAGAGAGTACTGTTGTATTGAGATGTTTTCCTAATTTAGATTTAGTATAGGGATTAAGATATTCTGAATTTGCAATAGCAGAAGTAATACCTAAGTCTTTTAGTATAATATTTTTTCTCTCTAAATACTGCGCAATCATCTCATAAGAAGACGCAAAACCAAGCATTGTTTTTTTAGACTGTTTGTCTGATTTTAGCAAATCTAAAAAAGTCTTAATACGCTCATCTGTTAACCTAGAAATATCAAACTGAACCGCATTCTGAATAAACGATTTTAGTTTCCCCTTTTGGTTATGCCCTCGCCATACTTCAAGTTCATATAGTCTATTACCAACATTAAAACCCGACTGATTAAAAAAGTAAATTACATCCGCGTGATTTCTATTTCTCTTTTCTTGATTTTGAAACAGAAAAAATGGAACACCAGTAGAGCCACTAGTAGAGACTCTGAAATTATCTTTATCCTTGAATTCACTAGACTCAAAACTTTCAAAATCGTTCTGAATTGTCGTTTTTCTAATAACAGGAAAATCAGAAACTGTATTTACGGTTTTTAAAGCACTGTAAAAAGGTGTTGTTTTTACAGCATGTTTAAGTAGACGTTCAAGGTTGGTGGACCTTATTTGTATAGCTTTGTCTGAATTCGAATTTTCGATACAAAGCTGAATCTCCTCTAACTTATTTTTTACTTTTCCACCTTTAGCACTGTCTAAAATCCAAAAGAACTTATGTCTTAATCTATTTAGAATCATAATATTTTTTTAGCCTAAATATTTAGAATTAGGTTCTCTATCTTTTATAGTATTAATAGGAACACCAAAGGCTTGCTTTAAATTTCCAATAGATTTTAAAACCAATGATGCAGCTCCAATAACGGTATAATTCCCTATAGTTATGTTTTGAATTACAGATGCTTTTAAGCAAATCGCAGAGCAAAAACCAATTTTAACATTACCGCCTATTGTAGCGCCAGATGCTAAACTTGAAAAATCAGCCATTACAGAATCATGACCTAAGGAAGTTGCGGTGTTTAAAATACAAAATTCACCAATCTTAGCATTCGCATTTACTACTACAGAAGCCATAATTACAGAGCCCTCAGATATTGTAACATCTTCAGCTATAACAGCACTTGGATGAATTACTGAAGGAAATTTTAAAACTAATGAAAGATTATCAATTCGTTCTTTCATTTCTTTACGGGTAAAGTTGTCACCAACTCCAATAATAATTCCGTAAATATTATGTTCTTCCTTGATCCGTTTTAAGTCATCAATACTTCCAATAATGTCATAACCAGAGATGTTTCTGCCGTCTTCTTTAAAAGAGTCAATAAAACCTATGATGTTATAGGTTTTCGTTTTGTGGAGAATATCAATTATCATTTTTGAATGACCTGATGCTCCACTGATTAAAACATTTTTCATAAGGGCGCTATTACTACTTCAAAAAACAGCATACGCTGTCGTTAATTAAGGGTTAACAAATCAAAGATATACTTTGAGAATCAATTTTATCATTTATTACGATGATTTACGCTTTTTGTAAGATTTATGGTGTGTAAATCTACAAAAGGTTAATATAGATAGATAAAGTATATTTATTACTCATATTTTTGCCTACAAAGAATAAATACATGCATTTTTCTAAAAATATAAAGACTAATTATTCACCAAAACGATTAGCTGTAAAACTTAATGCTAAAGGAGAGCAATTTGTTGTAAAAGGACATCCATGGATATTTTCTAATAGTATTGTTAAAATTAATAAGGATGCTACAACAGGTGATTTAGCGATAGTATTTAGTAAGAATAAGAATAAAGTCATAGGATTGGGATTATATGATGCAGATTCCCCTATACGAATAAAGATTATTCATAATGCAGAAACTAAAGCAGCAATTAATACTGAGTTTTTCCTTAAAAAGATTCAATATGCTTTTACGATTCGTAAAGAATTATTACAGACTAATACTGATAGTTATCGCTTATTATTTGGTGAAAATGATGGTTTTCCTGGGCTTATTGCAGATGTATATAATTCAGTTTTGGTGGTTAAATTGTATTCAGAGATTTGGTTGCCGTATTTAGAACCCATTTTAAATAGCTTAAAAGAAGTTTCAAAAGCAAAAACTATTGTTATAAGACTTAGTAGAGGCTTACAAAACAGCAGTAACCATAAGTTAAGAGATGGAGAAGTGGTCTATGGTATTCTAGAAGATGAGGTTGTAGGGTTTATAGAACATGGAGTTAAGTTTTCTGCAAATGTTATTAAAGGTCATAAAACAGGCTATTTTTTAGACCATAGAGACAATAGAAGACGTGTAGGAGAATTAAGTGAAGGTAAAACCGTTTTAGATGTGTTTTCTTATGCTGGTGGATTCTCGGTACATGCTTTAGCTAAAGGCGCAGATGAAGTGACGAGTTTAGATATAAGTAAGCAAGCCTTAGATTTGGCTAGAGAAAACGGGAAGTTAAATGACTATTATGGCAAACATAAAACCATTTCTGGTGATGCTTTTAAAGAAATGAAAAGCCTAATAGAAAAAGGAAAAACCTATGATGTTGTAGTTATCGATCCTCCAAGTTTTGCAAAACAACAATCCGAGATAGAACTTGCAAAAAAGAAATACGCACAATTAGCAGATTTAGGTGCTAAGCTTACGGCTAAAAAAGGCTTATTAGTTTTAGCATCGTGTTCTTCTAGAGTTTTGGCACAAGCATTTTTCGATTTAAATGTGCAAGCACTTAATTCTCAATCGCGATTATATGAGACTATGCTAAAAACAAAACATGATAGTGATCATCCTATTAGCTTTTCAGAAGGTGCTTATTTAAAGTGTGGTTATTATCGTTTTTTAGAATAACAACTATTATGCACGCATAATAAATTCAGTATATTTGAACAAATAATTTTAAGCCATGCAAACCAAATTAACTCAACTCCTTCATATAAAACACCCAATCATACAAGCACCAATGTTCTTGGTATCTAACGTTGCCATGGTAACAGAAGCTATGAAAGGTGGTATTGCTGGTTGTATTCCTGCATTAAATTACAGAACACTCGACGAACTAAGAGACGCTATCAAACAATTAAAGGCTAATAAGGTTGAAGGTGGTTCTTATGGGTTTAACTTAATTGTAAATAAATCTAATATTAAATATAAAGGACAACTCGAAGTAATTTGCCAAGAAGGTTGTGATTTTATTATAACCTCTTTAGGAAGTCCAGAAGAAACGATAAGGCAAGCCCACGCTGTTGGTGTCAAAGTATTTTGTGATGTTACCGATTTAAAGTTTGCTAAAAAAGTAGAACTACTTGGAGCAGACGCTGCTATAGCAGTAAATAGCGAAGCTGGTGGGCACAGAGGAAATTTATCACCAGAAGAATTAACCAACTTATTAAGTACAGAATTATCTATTCCGGTAATCTCAGCAGGTGGTGTAGGTTGTAAAGCAGATATTGATAAAATGCTAAGTTACGGTGCAGAAGGTGTTTCTGTTGGTAGTCCGTTTATAGCTTCTATTGAAGCAGGTGTTACAGACGACTATAAACAAGCTTGCGTAGATTACGGTGCAGAAGATATAATAATGACAGAGCGTATATCTGGTACACCGTGTACTGTAATTAACACACCTTATGTTCAGAAAATAGGAACTAAAGCTACTTGGATAGAAAACCTACTGAACAAAAATAAAAGCCTTAAAAAATGGGTAAAAATGGTTCGTTTTTCTATTGGGATGAAAGCAACCGAAAAAGCAGCTAAAAAAGCAACTTACAAAACTGTTTGGGTTGCAGGTCCAAGTATAGAGCATACCAAAGCTATATTACCTACAGAAGAAATAATTAAAAAATTAGTTAGTAATTAAAAGCAATTTTTTGTTTCTTTTTTCGCTTACCAGTAAATATACTAAAGCTAGTACTAACAAAAAGGCCACCTGTTGTCGTAGCAGCTAACTCGCCAGTATCAAAACGTCCGCTAATAATATAGCCATCATACACTTCTTTAGCGAGTCCAACTAAGGCAGATGCACCTAGGCTATACCAAAATGCTTTCTTTTTATTTTTTGTTTTTGAGTATACTATAGCGTATGTTGTGCCAGAAATTAATGCACCAGCAGCAAAATGTAATTTGTCATCATCAGATATAACTTGTGCAGAACTTAGATTTATAAATGCTAAAGCAAAAATTGTAATAATAATCTTCATTGGTTTTTTTGGTCGTCAGAAAAGTATGCTTATTATGTTTATGGAGTAGCCTATTACCGATTGAACCTTAATTTTTACGATTAAAGGTAGAAACCACTCACTTTTGACGCAACTTTTTAGATGATTTGACATCTACAATACAAATCATAAATCACTAATTTCTAGTATCAGCATATTTTTTAATGGTAATAGCTGCTCTAAATAACCGGTTATTGTTTATAACTGTTTATAAGTCATCATAATAACTTCTTTATTTTTAAACTTCAAAATTATAACTTTGTTTGATGGCCGTTATAATATGGATATCATCAATAAGTATATTTAATTGTTAGGTGCAAGCTGCATAAACGAATCAAATATTAAAACAACAAGACTAATAAAATAAAATAAAAATGAAAATGAAAAATAAATATTTTTTAGCATTCGCATTTCTAATTTCTTCCTTTTCTCTTTTTGCACAAACCTATATCACCAATGTAACAGTAGCGGATGTAGAAAAACAAAAATTAGTACCTAATCAAACTGTTGTAATTACTAACGATTTTATTTCGAACATTCAAAAAAGTAACAAAATAAAGATTCCTGAAAATGCAACTATAATTGATGGAACAGAAAAATATCTTGTCCCTGGTTTAGTCGATGCACATATACATTTCTTCCAAAATGGAGGCTTATATACTCGTCCAGATGCTATTGATTTACGAAAAGACAGGGATTATGACCAAGAAATTGCGTTAGCAAAAATCGATATGGAGAATAAATTAAGAAGATATCTTCAAAACGGAATTACTACAGTGATTGATGTGGGTGCTAATTATCAATTCCTTAAACAGCGTAAAGATTTTACAGATAAATCTTTTTCACCTACAATTTTTATAACTGGTCCATTATTGACCACCTTTGAACCCGAAGTCTATAAAAATTTAGGAGAAGATGAACCTTTCACCTTAACAAAAACCATTGAAGATGGTATTGACGGTGTAAAGAAACAATTGCAATATAATCCCGATTTTATCAAAATCTGGTACATCGCAGGAGCAGACGGCTTAAGTATTGAAGAAAGTGCTCGAAAAAACCTGCCCATAGTAAAAGCCATTATAGATGAAGCCCACAAAAATAATTTAAAAGTTGCTGTACATGCATCACAAAGAATTACGGCTCAATTGGCAGTCGAAAATGGCTGCGATTTTTTAGTCCATAGTGTAGATGATGAAATTTTAAAGGATGACTTTGTACAATTAATGAAAAAAAACAAAACCATTATTTGCCCAACATTAATTGTATATGATGGCTATCAGAATACATTCGGTCAAAATATAGAAATGAGCAATCATGAATTGCAAAAAGCGGATCCTTATCAATTGGGTACTTTATTAGATTTAAAACATCTGCCTGACACTTTACTTATCAATAATTATAAAAATAGTTCAAACTCAAAAGCGGGAATGACACGTTTTAACAAAAAGAAGTCGACGATGATGGCTAATCTCAAAATTTTGTCAGATGCTGGAGTTTTAATTACAACAGGTACAGATGCAGGTAATATTGGTACTTTACATGCTTCATCATATTTAGCGGAACTACGAGCAATGCATAAAAGTGGCATGAATAATTGGCAAATTGTTCAAGCATCAACAATAAATGGTGCAAAAATATTTAATAAAGAAAATGAATTTGGAACAGTTGGAATCGGTAAAAAAGCTAATCTCATCCTACTAGATGCCAATCCAATTGAAAATATAGAAAACCTTTCGGAAATTAATACTGTTATTAATAAAGGTGTTGTATTTAAGCCAAATGAATTATTGAAAGACTCACCTGCAGATCTAGCACAACGACAATTAAATGCTTATAACTTTAGAAATATTGAGGCATTTTTAGAGCCTTATGACGAGAATATTGAAGTCTACAACTACCCCAACAAATTACAATTCAAAGGAAAAGAAGCTATGAGGAAAAGCTATTCACTTATGTTCAAAAACACGCCTAATCTACATTGTGAATTAGTTGCCCGAATTGTTCAAGGTAATATTGTTATAGATAAAGAGCGCGTTCAATTTGGAGATAAAATAATTGAAGCTGTTGCAATTTATCATATCGAAAACAATAAAATTAAAAAGGTGTATTTTATTCAATAAGCATAAACAGTCATAAGTTTCATTAGAACAAAAGCCAACACCTAACACGGTGTATAATTAATTGCTAGGTCACTG
>NZ_DEXW01000062.1:13817-18868 GCF_002364335.1 Winogradskyella sp. UBA3174
TTAGTTGCTTAACCACGCAACTACCCATACACATCACGTTGTGTCTATTTAAAAAATCCTTACTTCTTTTTGAATTTCTTATCAATCATTTTTCTTTTCCATTCTTCTCCAAAGAAGTCAAAAACATTAAGAGAATAGATTCCCAATATTACTCCCCAAGAAAGCAGTATCCATAAAAAAACACTCCAATTAGATGAATCATTAACTGCCATAATAAATGGAGCTAACAAACTTAGAATTGCAATTGCAAGAAGTTTATAAAACCCCTTAACATTTTGAAGGTACTCTTCTTCTTTTCTGATCTGTTCCATTTCCTGTGTCTTATCTGAATCCGTAATATTGATTTCAAAAACTGCTGCTAAAGATTTCAAAGATTCTAAACCTGCATTCTCTCCATTTTCAATTCTCTGAATAGTTCTTATACTTAATCCACTCATTTCGGCCAATTGATCTTGTGACCAATGACGCTCCAATCTCATTTTTTTAGTATCTCTTAAATTAATTGTATCAGGATTCATAATTTTTCTATGTATTTAATATTAATTATTGAACAAAGATAAGTATTACCTTTTCTTTACTATTGAAAGCAATGAGACGCTGATATGACAGTTATATGACAGTTGTGTAACACACTAATAGTGAATATAGACAAAGCTTTCTTAAATCTTGCTGGTAGTGTTCGCAGAACCTGCTAGTCTCAGATTTCGACAATCATTTTTTGTCAATAAAGATTAATTCTTCAAATAAAAAATAGGCACAAAAATGGGTATAATTTATTGCTAGTCATAGCCTACTTACATAAGTCCTCGCACACTTTCTATCTGAGATTTGTTTACTTTACCACGCAACTAACAGACACAACAACGTTCTAAAACATTAAAGTAAACCCTAATAATGAACAATATTTAAGCCATTACGGTAAACCATAACAAAACGCTTCTAAAATACTGTAATTTCCCTTCTTTTAACCTACAATGCGCTTTCATTTTAAAGCCATACTAGGTAATATAAAATAACCGCATACAATAGCACAGTATAGGTTTAATTAACTAAAATATACGTGATTATACGTATAGATAAGACTCATTTTAACGCTAGATTTGTTACTACAGTTATAACGTGGATATAGTTAATGACTATATTTAAATGTTGGCAACAAGCAAGAGAAACATTGATGAAAAAGATTGACCTTCATACACATACAATACCAACTGTAAGCGATAGCGACTTTGAATTTAGCTTACCAAAAGTCAAGGAATATGTGGAAAGGTTAGAACTTGATGCTATTGCAATAACCAATCATAATACGTTTGATTCAAAGCAGTATTTCGAAATTCGGAATAGCTTATCAATTACAGTTTTTCCAGGAATAGAAATTGACTTAGAAGGTGGTCATATTCTCTTAATTACCGACACAGATGATTTTGAAATTTCTGATTTTGAACTAAGGTGTAATAGAGTTTCTAGTATCATTCGAACAAATGAAGACACTTTATCAATCGAACAATTCAACGAAATTTTCCTAGATTTATCAAAATATATCCTAATACCACATACCGATAAGAAACCAAATATCAAACAAGAAACAATTGATTTTTTAAAGCCTCATATTACTTCTGGAGAAGTTGCAAGTGTCTCTAAATTTAAACGTGCATTAAAAGATGACGATGGCTTAGTTCCAGTCATATTCAGTGATGTTCGTTTTAAGGTTCAGCTAACTAATTTCCCATCACGCCAAACATATATTGACTTAAATGACATATCACTTTCAGGAATAAAATCTTGTTTATTTGATAGAAGTAAAATATCATTGACCAAAGAAAGTGGAAATGATTTTTTTCAAGCAACTGACGATGGACTCGTCTTATCAACAGGTTTAACAATTATATTGGGAGAAAGGTCGTCTGGTAAATCTGTAACACTAAATAAAATATCTGCTTCGTCAGGAAATGCAAAATATATTAAACAGTTTTCATTATTGCATAATGATGAACAACAATTCAACGAAACTAATAATGCTAGACTTAGTTTAGTTCGTCATAATTTTTTAGGGGAATTTAGAAAAGTAGTTGAAAAAATTGTTCAAGTAGACTTAGAACAAAATCATATAGAAATTGAGAATTATCTTGATTCACTAAAAATATTCGCATCCGAAAATGAGAAAAAAGACTTATATTCTAAATGTGTAATATTCAGCGAAAACGCCTTTATAATCAATGACTTAAGCAATTTAGACAAAGTTATAAAAGCGGTTGAGACCTTAATTAAAAATAACGAATACCAAGATATTATTCAAAAACATTTAGAAACTAAAAAATTAAAAAGTTTAGCAATTGAACTAAATCAAAAGGCTTTTGATTCGAATGTTGACAATAATAAAAAAAATTGGGTTAATTCTTTGACGAGTGATATTACAAGAGAATTAAGAATTAAAACTACTGGTTCGGTAATTGAGGATTTAGATTTTTACAAGATAGCTTTGGATGAAGTGAAAGTAAACAAATTCAATACTGTAACATCCGAACTCAAAATAAGCAGAAATATACATAGAGAAGAGTTAGGCAAATTCTCAGTTGTAACTTCAACAAACAAAATTGATGGAGCTGCAGACCTTCAAAAAATTGGTAGAGATAAAAAAACTTATAGTACTGCTTTTAGTCATTATAATGTAACGGCTTATCAATATTTACTAAAACTTAAAGAATTAGGTGTTGAAGATGCTAGTTTATTTAATTTTTTCATCAAAATTGAATCAGTTACCTTGAATAAAGATGGTTTTATAGTTTCTGGAGGAGAACGTTCTGAATTTAATCTAATTCACGAAATTCAAGACGCTACAAAATATGATTTATTGCTAATAGATGAACCAGAATCTTCTTTTGACAACAATTTTCTTAATAAGGAAATTAACTCAATAATTAAGCATATTTCCACATTGATGCCAGTAGTTGTTGTAACTCACAATAGCACAGTTGGCGCTTCGATAAAACCAAACTTTTTAGCGATAACCCAAAAAAACATAGAAGATGGTGAATTTATTTATCGCATTTATACAGGTTACCCATCTGATAAAGAATTGGTAAGTCCAGATGGAAACAAAATTGAAAATTATAAAACTTTACTTAGCTGTTTAGAGGCAGGTCTCGATGCATATAACGAAAGAAAAGAACAAGCATATGACATACTTAAAAATTGACAATAATAAAGGACATTATAGAGTTGAAGGGACAACCGAAGAATGGACTGAATTAGACCAAATTAGTAAAGATGATTTGCTAATATTATTGGAAAAAGCGACAACAGAAGAATTCGAAATGGATGAATACAAAGATGAGCTTCTTCAAAATCCTGCTCATAATATAATTTACAAGAATATTTATGGGAAATTCACCGAACTTTTAAGTAATAAAACTAGGTTTCAAGACAGTGTGAATTTAATGTATAAATCAGCAATCGATAAATACACAATTGAATTAACTGAAGAAGAAGAATAGTAATAAATGCCAGTGGCTAACAACGTGTATAAAACATAGCTAATATAGGCTTTTCGAGAGGTTTTTGTATATTTACTAAGTCCGCCAAATTTTTAATTTGGTTATATTTAAAAAAGAAAAAGTAAACATAAAAATTAAAAATTCGGCTCGTGTATAATCCGAAAAGTTAGTCTCTTTTTAGACGCTACGTTTCATACACAATACCGTTGCCATTAATTAAAAAAACAGAACACTGAATGAAAAAAGCACTAATAATTATAATATCAAGTATTCTAATTACCTCTTGTGGAGCATTAGGCTCTGCAAGCCATCCTACAACAACATTTTACGTAAAAAACAACTCGAACGAAACTATAAATTTCAGTTCAACAGTTGTAGTCTTTCCAATGTCAAGAGGTCCATTAACAAGGAATTTTTCTGTTCAACCAAAAGATAGTATTCTAGCAAGACAAGTGGATTTCAAAAAAGATGCAGAACCACAAAAGTGGTTTCTTGAATTTAAGATATTCCCAAATGATAACGTTAAAACATTTGATCCAAATAAAGCTGAAAATTGGAGAAAAGGGATTGATAGCAAAGGAAGATTAATCTACACATTCTTAATTGCCGAATAAATTATGAAGAAAATATTTTCTAATTTATTGTTTTTTGTATTTGCAATTTCATTTGCTCAAAACGACAATATTTTTAACAGGTTACAAGCAATCAGTAATAATGGATTGACTTTTTATAATATCGATGGATACACTATAACCAGCGAAACATTTAACTATCCTTTTACTGAAAAAGGTTTAAAAAAAGTTTATCGTAAATATTCTATCAAAAAAGACGAACTGAAAACAACAGACCAACAATTACCTTTTAATAATTATTACGTCACCAATGACAAAGAAATTACCGAGAATTTAGTTCAAAACAACTCATATTATTTCATAGAAAATCAAGAGAAACGAATCACAATTATTCAATTCAGTTCTATTAATAAAAGAGATAAAGAATTTGAACAAACAATCATAAAACCAATAATTGAAAATACGATACCAAAGGAAAATTATGCTTCAATGACAATTGATAGTATCAATTTTGCTGGCAGGAAAATCAAATTGGGTACGAGTTGTAATTGGACAAACGTAAATACAGTTCAATGTCCATATTATGGAGAAATGAATTGGTCAGTTCATAAAGATTTAGAAGATGCAAAAAATACAGTTGAGCAACAGTTTGCGATAACGGAATCAAGAAAAAGCGGAAAAGTAATTTCGGAAGAAACAGTTGATATAGAATTTGAGGGAACAGAAACTAAAGCCAAAAAAGTAATTTATGACTTTACAGGAATGACTTCTGTTTTGGCAAGTATGTCTGGAGGAAAAACATTAACTATTTACTATGTTGCGACTGAAGTAAGAGGTAATTATGTTAGTTGCGTTTTGAGCTTTTGGAATAACGACACAATAACAGAAAACGGACTTGCACCTTTATTGGAAAAAGTAATGAAACTGATAAAATAACTACTGGCAACACCGTGTATAATTAATTGCTTGGTCACTGCCGACTTAC
>NZ_DEXW01000062.1:18994-139035 GCF_002364335.1 Winogradskyella sp. UBA3174
ACTAATTTAGTTGCTTAACCACCCAATTAGCCATGCACCAAACGTTGTACACAATATAACCCAAGAGAATGCAAAGAAAAATAATTACACTTTTATTAATAGCAATGTTCATAAATTCTGGATATGCACAATCGGGAAAAATTAACATTAAAACAGACCATTTGATAGAGGCAAATTATCTAAAAATGGATGATTTTTATTTAACTCATTATTTATATATCGACTTGTTTTTAAGAGAAAACCTGTTTCCTGAAGCAAGCCCAAAAGATGTTTCATCAATTATCATAGCTCTTAAAAAGTATGTTTCAGTAGAAAACAAACTAGATGTTGAAATTGAAAAACCTGGAAAAAGAAATTATTTAATTCGATTTACAATTTTAAAGAAAGATGACGGAACTGAACTCTTAATTGCTTTCACAAATTGGAGTGTAAAGAAAAAGAAATTTGAAAAGGAAATTAAAACAGAAAATGATTCCTACACGAGATGGTATTTTCTTAATGGAAACAAAATGACTTATAGAAAAGATATGTCCAATGAAAATGATTATTCAACTATGAATAAATCTGACTTGGCTAACTCTTACCTATTTGATGAATTAACAGATAACGATTCCGAGATTAAAAAAACAATAGAGGAATATCTAAACCAAAGCAATTTAATTATTTCAGATAAAATAATGGCAAATTTAATTCTATTAAAATATCGAATTTTTAAAAAAGAGAGTGACAACGTGGAGAAGCAAACTGAATACTTAAATGAATTATTTGAAAAAAATAAGTCTGAATCTAATTTGAGAGGTTTAAAAGCAGCTTTTAATGCTACAAAGTTTCAAATAGAATTAGCGAAATAAATACGGGTTACAACACCGTATATAATTTATTGCTAGTCATAGCCTACTTACATAAGTCCTCGCACACTTTCTATCTGTGATTTGTTTACTTTACAACGCAACTAACAGACACATCACGTTCTAAAACATTAAAGTAAACCCTAATAATGAACATTATTTAAGCCATTACGGTAAAACATAACAAAACGCTTCTAAAATACTGTAATTTGCCTTCTTTTAACCTACAATGCGCTTTCATTTTAAAGCCATACTAGGTAATATAAAATACCTGCATACAATAGCACAGTATAGGTTTAATTAACTAAAATATACGTGATTACACGTATAGATAAGACTCATTTTAACGCTAGATTTGTTACTACAGTTATAACGTGGATATAGTTAATGACTATATTTAAATGTTGTGCAACATACTGAACCAACGTTATGAAAGATAGGAATATAATATTTATCGGAGGAATACACGCAGTTGGAAAAGGTACTGTTTGCGAAAAAATAACTCAAAAATTCAATTTTGAGCACTTATCCGCAAGTCAAGTTCTCAAATGGAATGAGATAAGCGATCTAAAGAATAAAAAAGTTGAAAATTTCAATACAACACAAGACAGATTACTAACTAATTTAGATAAAATTACACAGCCAAATAAAAGGTATTTGCTTGACGGACATTTTACATTACTAAACTCAAAAGGAGAGCCTGAAAAAATTGATGAATCTACATTTGTTGGAATCCAACCAAAATCAATAATACTACTTACTTGCGAGCCTAAAATAATCTTCGAAAGATTAAAAAAGAGAGATAACTCTACATACAAATTAGATGTTCTTGAAAAAATGCAAACAATGGAAATCGAACACGCCAAATACATTTCACGAAAATTAGATATACCCTTATTTACAGTTATCGACGGAGACACAACTTCAATTTTTGAATATTTAGAAAAATTATGAGAATACTTATTGACACTAACATAATAATTCATCGTGAGGCAAATCGTGTTTTCAACGAAGATATAGGGCTACTTTTTAACTGGCTTGATAAACTAAAATTTAATAAATGCGTTCATCCACTTTCAATTGAAGAAATATCAGGTTATCAGGATGAGGAAGTTGTTAAAACAATGAAAATTAAGATTGCCAACTACAATCTATTGAAAACTGAATCAGCCGATGACCAATTAATAACGCAAATTCGACAATCTGATAAATCACATAACGATTTTATAGATACGAGTATATTAAATGAAGTCTACAATAATCGTGTTGATTATTTAATAACTGAAGATAGAGGAATTCATAGAAAAGCCAACTATTTAGGTTGTTCGGAAAAGGTTTTCAAAATCGATGCATTTTTGGAAAAATGTATCGCTGAAAATCCCGAATTAAAGAATTATCAGGTATTAGCAGTAAAGAAAGAGTACTTCGGTAATATTAACATAGATGATACATTTTTCGACTCTTTTAAACAAGACTACGACGAATTTGGAAACTGGTTCAATAAAAAAGCTGACAACATTTCTTATGTGTGTATTACAGACGGAGACGTAAAAGCATTTCTATATTTAAAACAAGAGAACACCGATGAAATTTATAATGACATCGAACCTTCGTTTTCTCAAAAGAAAAGGCTTAAAATAGGAACTTTTAAAGTTACTTCAACTGGTTACAAATTAGGAGAAAGATTTATAAAAGTAATATTCGACAATGCTTTACAATATGATGTTGAAGAAATTTATGTGACAATTTTTGACAAAAGAGATGAACAATTAAGACTAATTTATTTACTTGAAGATTGGGGTTTTAAACATTGGGGAACTAAAACTACAGACAATGGAATTGAACAAGTCTTTGTTAGACAATGTAGACCAACACCTAACCTTAAGCAACCAAAATTATCCTTTCCGGCAGTTTCAAAAAGCACAACCAAATGGATTGTACCAATTTATCCAGAATATCATACCGAACTATTTCCTGATTCAATCTTAAATAATGAATCACCACAAGATTTTACCGAAAACGAGCCTTACAGAAATGCTATTAAAAAGGTCTATATATCACGTTCTTATAACCGAGGTTTGAATGGTGGCGATTTAGTACTTTTTTATAGAACAGGAGGACATTACGCTGGTGTGATATCAACGATTGGAGTCGTTGAAAACATAGTAACTGATATTCGGGACGAAAGCCATTTTATTGAACTCTGTCGTAAGCGTAGCGTATTTGACGATAAAGAATTAAAAAAATATTGGAATTGGAACAAAAATAATAGACCATTTATTGTTAATTTTTTATACATTGACTCATTCCCAATGCCAAAGGTTAATCTAAAGAAATTGAGGGATTTAAATATCATACAAAACGCACCACGAGGGTTTGAACCGATAAGTGATGTAAAATTTGAACAAATACTAAAACAAGCAAGAGCTAATGAAAGTTATATTATCGATTAAACCTGAATTTGCAAATAAGATTTTTAATGGAACGAAGAAGTTTGAATTTCGTAGAACCTTGTTTAAAAACAAAGAGGTTAAAATGATTATTGTTTATGCGTCTGCACCCATAAGTAAGGTAATTGGCGAATTTGAAATTGATAGAATTTTTCACGAAGAATTGGAATTACTATGGAACCAAACTTCTAAATTTTCTGGAATAACGGAAGATTATTATATGCAATATTTTAATGGTAAAGAAAATGGATATGCAATAGAAGTTAAGAATCCAAAAAAATATAAGACGAATCTTTGTATAAAACAGAATTATGGATTGAATCCACCACAGTCATTTGCATATTTGCGCTAAAGTACGTTGCACAACAATGTATATAAAACGTAGCTGTTACTGGATTTCCGAGAGGTTTTTGTGTATTTCCCAAGACCGCCAAATTTTTTAATTTGGCTTTTTAAGAAAATAAAATTAAAAGAAAATTAAAAAATTCAGCTCGTGTATAATCCGAAACGATAGCGTCTTTTTACACGCTACGTTTCATATACGGAGACGTTATATGCAATTTAAAAATTAAGTCTGATAATGAAAAAATATGCATTCATCATATTCATATCAATGTTAATTATTGGTTGTAATAATCAAGATAAACCGAATAAAAAAGTTTGGGTTTATCTTGAGTCACATAATATCATAAAAAATGATACAACAGCTCATTATAATTATGGTAAAATTCACCAAAGTGATCTGGATAAAATAAAATCTCAAAGCACTTCAAAAGGTTTGTTTGAATTAACTGATGGACGTTACCTAGATGACGATCAAAAAGTACATGATTATTCAGATGACATAGAAAATGGAGTTTTTTTCTTTCGATTTAAAGATGTGGTTTACATTGAAATTCAAAAATATGACCCTCTTAAAGCAAATACTGACACAATTACAGATTAAAAACTAAATACAACACGGTATATAATTAATTGCTTTGGCTAGTCCGTATTTGTTCACTAATTTAGTTGCTTAACCACCCAATTAACCATGCACATCACGTTATCCTTAATAATGACTAACAAATAATAAAATTCTTCAGAAGTACCCTAAAGTATTTTTCGATTTATAATAAATTTATTAAAACTAATAACTCTAACAAAATGAAAAAACGCACTATTTTAATTTCGTTTGTACTTGCTTATATCTTTGTAAGTAGTTTTAGCCTTCATGCACAAGAAAAAACCCTTCAAGAACAAGAAGACATTGCGATTGTAGATCAAAAAATAATGATGCCAATGCGCGATGGGATTCGTTTAGCAACTGATATTTACCGTCCTAAAACAGATAAAAAAGTGCCTATTATTTTTTCTCGTACTCCTTATAATTTCAATTCTTGGGGAGATGGAAAACAAAGAACAAGAACCGCGCAAAGAGCTTTAGAAGCCGTTAAAAGAGGGTATGCTTATGTGGTTCAAAATGAACGCGGACGCTATTTTTCAGAAGGTGAGTGGGATATTTTAGGAGTGCCACTAACCGATGGCTACGATGCCTTTAGTTGGTTAAAAGAACAAACGTGGTCTAATGGTAAAATTGGGACTTTAGGTTGTTCTTCTACTGCAGAATGGCAAATGGCTGTTGCAGCTTTAGATCATCCGTCTCATGCAGCAATGGTGCCTCAAGGGTATGGTGCTGGTGTTGGTAGGATTGGCAAAATTAATGAACAAGGCAATTGGTATCGTGGTGGTGTTGAGCAAATGTTATTTTTTTCTTGGTTATATGGTGTTGAGCATGATAAATTTAAACCTCGAATTCCGGCTGGTGCTACCCAAGAAGATTTAATAAGAATTTCAAGATTTTACGATTTAGCACCCGAAAATCCACGAGTAGATATGGCTGAAGCATTGAAGCATTTACCTATTCAGGATATCCTAAAAAACATCAATGGTAAAAATGAGATTTTTGATAAAATGATACGTCGTAAGCCAAATGATGAGGCTTGGTTTGAAGGAGGTATTTATCATGATAATATGGAAATTGGAGTTCCAAGTTTTTGGTTTACCTCGTGGTATGATGTGTCTATAACTCCGAATTTAGCTTTATTTAATCATGTGAGAAATAACTCTAAAGATGCCAACATTAGAGATAATCAATACTTGGTCATTGCACCAACGTTGCATTGTGCGTATACACGAGCAAGCGAAAATACTATTGTCGGTGAGCGCAGTGTTGGTGATGCGAGGCTTAACTATGAGGAGCAAATTTATGCTTGGTTTGACTTTTGGCTGAAGGGAGAAAAAAACGATTTTAAAGAGAAAACACCTAGAGTGCAATATTATACTATGGGAAGTAACAAATGGCAAGCCTCAGAAAGTTGGCCTCCAAAAGAAGCTAAATTAACAACCTATTATTTTAATAGTAATGGTGATGCTAATAGCTATTTTGGAGATGGAGAATTAACAACAGCAAAAGCAAATTCTGATAATGCAGATAGTTTTACTTATGACCCAATGAAACCAGTACCATCTTATGGAGGTAATGTGTGTTGTACTGGCAATGCAGTTAAAGGTGGTGCTTTCGATCAGCAACAAATGGAAACCAGAAATGATATTTTGGTGTACACCACAGATGTCTTAAAAGAAGGCGTAGAAATTTCAGGTTTTATTGAATCTACATTATATGTGTCATCAGATGTAAAAGACACTGATTTTACCATTAAATTAATTGATGTATATCCTAATGGTGAAGCCTATAATTTAGATGAAACGATACAACGTGTAAGATATCGCGAAGGTTATGATAAAGAAGTATTTATGGAGAAAGGTCAGGTCTATAAAGTAGATCTAACTCCGATGTCAACCAGTAATTACTTTAAGAAAGGACATCGTATACGTATTGAAATATCTAGCAGTAATTTCCCTCGGTTTGCTCGTAATTTGAATACTGGAGGTGATAATTATGATGAAAAAGAAGGAGTAACCGCTCATAATAAGGTGCATCATTCTTCAAAATTTACATCACAAATAAGACTGCCAATGATTTCTAATTAAAGTCTACCATCCTTAATAAAGACGACATTTTTTAAAACAGTTATTTTATGAAAAATGAAATAGCTCAATTTAAAAAAAGCATTGTTTTATAAGAAAACCTGTAAATTAGTAAGCTTTGATTTAGTAATTAATTTTACAATAATTGTAAAATACACATATTTGGTACTGCCTTTGTTTGTAACAAATCAGCAAGTTTTACGACACATAAATAGAATACGTTTAATTAAAAAAAAATAAAAAGTTATGATTCACAAAGGAGCCATAGTGCTAGGTTTAATTATAGGAGCAGGAGTTGGAGTATTATTAGCGCCAGAAAAAGGCAGCAGAACTAGAGATAATCTTAAAAAAGAAGGTAAAGACATAAAAGATCAATTAGTAACTGATTTTGCAGAAGTTAAAGATGACGTGTCTAAAGCTACCAAGTCTGCTAAAGAAAAACTAAAAGTAGAACTTAAGGATATTGCCTCTAAAACAAGTTATAAAACAGAGCAAGCCATTACGTTTATAGAAAAGCAATTAGCAATTCTTAAAGAAAAAAACAAAACGCTACAGCAGACAAGTTAAGAGTTTATAGAATTTGTCAGTTCGAGTGAATTTTACGATTGAAATGAGTAAAATTTGTATCGAGAACAAGAATTTCAGTTTAATTAGTTCTCGATACTATTTCTCGGACTTCGAAATCACTCGAACTGTCGTTATTACTTAACCAAATCATTTATATAACCTACATTAACAACATGCTTACCTTTAAAAGGAAGCACAGTCAATCTATTACCAAATAAGGCTGTTGCTCTCTCAGATTCTGCTAAAACTCGAGTATTATCTAAATACTCATCTTCAGTACCATAAATCAATTTCACTTTAGTGTTGGCATCTAAATAACTAAAATCATTAGCACTTAATTCTTTAGGGATTCCACCAGAATGTATAACCAACTGACTGCATTGTAATTGTCGTTTAGCCAAGTATCGCATCGCTACACTAACACCTTGCGAATACCCAAAAACAATAAGATTAACAGATTTAGGAATCTGCTCTGCATCTAGAATAGCATCAAAATAATTTAGAATATTTGCCATTCCGGCATCAGTGTTATTTCTAGTTAACCAATTGGCTCCAACATGCATTTTTGGTTGTATATAATATTTACTAGGTGCTTGTGGTGCTATGATGTAGTTTTCTTCAGAATTTAATGATTTAAAATATCTCAAAAAATACTGACTTAAATAGCCCATACCATGGCACACAAACCAAACAGTTTTAGTATTATTTGTAAGTGTATTTAAAGTAGAGTAGGAGTTATTAGTATGGTATGTGATTTCTTTTTCTTGTGAATTCATTATTCTAGGTCGTTTCAGTATCTTTGTATGAAACCATAAAACTACTGTTTTTCTATGCAAATGACTAAAGAAGAATTTCTACTAAAAGCGAACGCAGCTAGTAAAAATACATTGATGGAAACCTTGGATATAGAAATAATAGACTTTGGTGACGATTTTTTAATTGCAAGAATGCCAGTAACACCAAGAGTCCATCAGCCAGATGGTGTTTTACATGGAGGAGCTACTGCCGCTTTGGCAGAAAGCGTTGGGAGTTTTGCTTCACATATTTTTATTGATACCGAAAAATTATTTGTTAGAGGATTAGAGATTACAGCAAATCATTTAAAAAGCGTAAAAGATGGTTTTGTATATGCTAAAGCTACTTTTTTACATAAAGGACGTACAACACAACTTTTAGATATAAGAGTTACTGACGAGGCAGATAATTTGATTTCTATTTGTAGATTATCTACTATTTCACTTCCTAAAACTAAATAGAGAATGGATCTTAATTCATTTTTTGAGGCTTTAGAAAAACAATATGCCAATAAATTACCTTTTGTGGTGTATAGCAGACCTATTAATTCTATTATTAAATGCTGGTTGCAACAAAATGATGCGATGCATACCACAGATGCTTTTTCTGAAAGCGGCTTCGTGTTTGCTCCTTTTAATTTAAGTGATAAAAGTATTCTTTTGCCTCAAGACAAATGTGAGCATTATATTTTAGAGACTAATAAGTTAGAGGTTACAGAGCTTAATAGCCATTTTGAAATAGATACAAAAGATAGAGATGAGCATATTAACCTTGTTGAAAAAGGTATAGATAGCATAAATAAAGGGCAATTAGAAAAAGTTGTATTATCACGAAAGGTTGAGAAATCAACAGATGTGACATCTCCGTTAGACACTTTTAAAAGACTATTTAACACCTATGAAAATGCCATGGTCTATTGTTGGTACCATCCAAAAGTTGGACTTTGGTTAGGAGCTACACCAGAGCTGTTATTTAAAGTTGAAGGCAAACGATTAACGACAATCTCTTTAGCAGGCACACAACCCTATCAAGAACATAAAGATGTAGTTTGGACAAACAAAGAAATTGAAGAACAGCAAATTGTTACAGATTATATTACCAAACAAATAGAACCGTGTACCAAACAAGTCACTATTTCTAAGGTTGAAACTATTAGAGCAGGTAATCTCTTGCACTTAAAGTCGCGTATTATAAGTGTAATAGATGATAGCACAACTTTAAGAGCCGTAATAGAAGCGTTGCACCCAACTCCAGCTGTTTGCGGTTTCCCAAAGCAAGAGGCTAAGGATTTTATTCTAAAAAGTGAAAACTACAATCGCGAGTATTATACAGGGTTTCTAGGTGAGCTTAATCTAAAACAAGCCAAGACAAGAAATACGAATAGACGTAATGTAGAAAACAATGCATATGCAGTTGTAAAAACACAATCTAACTTTTATGTTAATTTACGTTGTACACAATTAAAGGATAATAAGGCTTTAATATATGTAGGAGGCGGTATTACCAAAGATTCTATTGCAGAAAATGAATGGGAAGAGACGGTTAACAAAACAAAAACTATTGGTAGTATCCTCAATTAGAAAGAAAGAGATTTCTTATCTTTGTCTTTAGATGAATCATTCCAAAATTCCCTTATCACAAACCGTAGTAATGTTATGCAAAGCGCATAATATTAGGCATATTGTAATTTCTCCAGGGAGTAGAAACGCACCTTTAACAATAGGTTTTTCTCACGATGATTTTTTTAATTGTTATAGCATTGTCGACGAGCGTTGCGCTGCTTTTTTTGCACTTGGAATTGCCCAACAATTAAAACAGCCAGTGGCTGTGGTTTGCACATCTGGTAGTGCATTGCTTAATTATTATCCTGCGATTTCTGAGGCTTATTACAGTCATGTTCCGGTTGTGGTTTTATCTGCAGATAGACCAAAACACCTAATAGATATTGGTGACGGACAAACCATAAAACAGAAGAATGTTTATGGGGACCATGTAATTTATAGTACAAATTTAAAATTAGATTTAAAGGATGAGCAAAAGTTGTCGTCTGATGAGGAATTACCAATTTTTAAAAATTTAGAACAGAAATTTGAACGCCTTTTAGGAATTCAAAAAGATATTCAGTCGTATAACGAATCAGAAATACATGATGCTTTAACCTTGTCTCACCTAAATTCAGGACCAGTTCATTTAAATATTCCATTTGATGAACCTTTGTATGAAAGGGTAGAAGAGTTAACGATTAACCCGAAACCTTTCAAAATTCAGAAAAGAATAGAAAAGATAGATAATTTTGAAATAAAAAGCGGCATTGATGTTTGGCAAAGTGCAAAACGAAAAATGATTCTTGTTGGTGCACTTCAACCAAATTCTATAGAAGAAAAGTGGCTACAAGAACTGGCAGATGACGATAGTGTTTTAGTATTTACAGAAACCACTTCTAATTTACATCACCAAGATTTTTTACCAGGTATAGATAAAATTATTGCTCCTTTGAATGAGGAAGATTTGAATGATCTTAAGCCAGATATTCTATTAACTTTTGGGGGTTTAATAGTCTCTAAAAAAATCAAAGTTTTTCTTCGCAATTTCCAACCAAAGCAACATTGGCATATTGATTTACATAGAGCAAATGACACGTTTTTTTGCTTAAGCAAACATTTTAAACTCACGCCAAATACATTTTTTAGTGCGTTTCTGCCTCAAGTAACGCATCATGCGAAGAGTGTTTATAAAACAACGTGGTTAGCGGTTAGACAGAAACGTCGTAAGCTCCACGAAGATTATTTAAAAACGATTCCTTTTTCAGATTTTATAGCGTTTAGTTTAGTAATAAAAAGTATACCTAAACAAAGTCAATTGCAAGTTGGTAATAGTTCTGCTATTCGTTACACACAATTATTTCAGTTAAGAAAAGATATAAAAGTATTTTGTAATAGAGGAACCAGTGGAATTGATGGAAGTACAAGTACAGCAATTGGTGCTTCAGTAGTTTCTAAAGAACGTGTAACTTTTATTACTGGTGATTTGAGTTTCTTTTATGATAGTAATGCACTTTGGAATAATTACATTCCTAAAAACTTCAGAATTATAGTTCTTAATAATGGAGGTGGTGGAATTTTTAGAATTTTACCAGGTCATAAAAACACAGAAAATTTCGATACTTATTTTGAAACCAAACATCATCTAACAGCTGTGCAATTGGCAGAAATGTATGATTTTGAATATCAAAAAGCATCTAATATCGAGTCTTTAGATAATACTTTAGATAGCTTCTTTAATGCATCTAAGCGACCAAAACTTCTAGAAGTGTTTACTCCATCTACATTAAATGACGAAATTCTTTTAAATTACTTCAACTTTATAAAATAAAGTGATTCTTAAAATGTGACCTACTCAGTTTTTATGTGTCTAAAAAATAATTACCTTTAGGAAGTAAATAAATTTTAATCATATAAAAACAAAACAATGAGTAAAAGAGACGACTTAATCGCAAAGTATGCGGCAGATTTAAAAGATAAGTGTGGCGTTAACCCAGATATGGATTTATTAACTAAAGTTACAGTAGGTTTAGGTCCTTCAATTTACAATGCAGACTCTTCTACAGTTTCTGGTTCTGATGATAAGGAGTTAGCTACAGTAAAGAACAATTATTTAATCAAAAAATTAGGATTAAGTGATAATGCTGACTTAGATAAAGCTATAGATTCTGTGATGGATTTGTACGGCCGATCTAACAGAAGTAAATATAGAGCAGTTGTATATTATTTGTTATGTGTACATTTTAAAAAATCATCTATATACTAGTATATAGATTTCAAACATAAAAAAGCGTTATAATGTATACAGTTATAGCGCTTTTTCTTTGTCTTAAATTGTTTTAGTATCTGATTAAAATATCAATATCTTTGCAGCATGATAAATTTAGGCGAATACAATACACTCGAAATTTTAAGAGACACAGAACCAGGATTATTCTTAGGAGATGGTGATGAAGGGGAAGTTTTATTACCCAACCGTTATGTGCCAGAGGTATTTGAGATTGGTGATAAATTAGAGGTATTTGTCTATTTAGATAATGAAGAACGACCAGTAGCAACTACAGACAGGCCTTTTATTAAAAACGGAGATTTTGCGCTACTGCGATGTAATCAGGTAACTGATTTTGGAGCATTTTTAGATTGGGGATTAGTTAAAGAATTATTTTGTCCATTTAGAGAGCAAGCTTTTAAAATGACAAAAGGAGGTTGGTATTTAGTGCACTGCTACTTAGATGATGAAACACAGCGTCTTGTAGCATCGAGTAAAACCAATCGTTTTTTAGATAACAAAGAATTGTTTGTAGCACAATTTGATGAAGTAGACTTAATAGTATCACATCCTTCGGATTTAGGAATGAATGTCATTGTTAATAAAATACACTTAGGTTTAATCTTTAGAGATGATATTTATAAAGACCTTAGTGTTGGTGATAGACTTAAAGGTATTGTCAAAAAAGTTCGTGATGATAATAAATTAGATATCTTATTAAATCAAATAGGCTATAGAAATATTGAGCCAAATGCAGAACATATCCTCAATGAATTGCATGATAATAGTGGTTTTCTGCCTGTGAATGACAAATCAGACCCAGAGCAGATTAAAGATTTACTTCAGATGAGTAAAAAAAGCTTCAAAAAAGCAATAGGGTCGCTTTATAAAGAGCGTCAGATTGAAATAAAAGAAGATGGTATTCATCTTAAATAAAACTAGCTATTAATAGAAAGAGTTTTCTCTACCCATTGGACCGCATGTTCAAGGTTTTTAAATGCTTCTCTATTAAATGTAAATAAGTGATTCTCTAATTCAAAAATACGTTGTGTCATCTCAGTATAAGCTACTATAGTATAAGCTACTAAATTTGCGAAATAGGCATTGAATTTTGGAGCATCCATAATATTAATAGAGTAGGATTTTAAACGATTTGCAATAAAACCAAAAGGTTTATCAATAAATTGTTTTTTGATAATCTCAGTGACTTCACTAAAGATATCAAAGTTAATATCTACTCTTTCTTTAAGTTCTACAACTACATAATCATCAAAAAGATACAAACTCCCTAGGTTTACTTTAAGGAGAGTAAGTTCTTTTCTATTAAAGTTAGGGTTATTTTTCATTTGTATTATAAAAGGGTTCTAAATGTACTATGCTTGCATAGTAAAAACTAATAAAAATTACACTTAAGGCATTATTATTAATTCCTTATTTTTGTTTCCAAAATATTAAATAAATGAGCCAAATTGACTGGAAAGTTGCCAAGTCTTACGAAGATATAACATATCATAAGTGTGATGGAGTAGCAAGAATTGCTTTTAATAGACCAGACATTAGAAATGCATTTAGACCAAAAACAACATCAGAGCTTTACGATGCCTTATACAACGCCAATGAAGATGTTAATATCGGAGTGGTACTTTTAAGTGCAGAAGGACCGTCAACTAAAGATGGGATTTGGAGCTTTTGCTCGGGAGGAGATCAAACAGCAAGAGGCAAGCAAGGTTATGTTGGTGAAGATGGGTATCATCGTTTAAATATTTTAGAAGTTCAGCGTTTAATTAGGTTTATGCCAAAAGCAGTAATAGCTGTTGTACCAGGCTGGGCAGTTGGTGGAGGTCACAGTTTACATGTTGTTTGCGATTTAACTATAGCGAGTAAAGAGCATGCTATTTTTAAGCAAACAGATGCAGACGTAACTAGTTTTGATGGAGGCTATGGTTCTGCTTATTTAGCAAAAATGGTAGGGCAAAAAAGAGCAAGAGAAATCTTTTTTCTAGGTAGAAATTATTCTGCACAAGAGGCTTACGATATGGGAATGGTAAATGCAGTAATTCCACATGCTGACTTAGAGACTACAGCTTATGAATGGGCTCAAGAAATATTAGCTAAATCACCAACATCTATAAAAATGCTAAAATTCGCAATGAATCTTACAGATGATGGTATGGTTGGTCAGCAAGTATTTGCTGGTGAGGCAACCCGTTTAGCATACATGACAGATGAAGCAAAAGAAGGTAGAGATGCCTTTTTAGAAAAAAGGAAGCCTAACTTTCCTAAAAAATGGATTCCTTAATCGAAGTTTATATAAATGAAAAAAATTAAACCGTGGCTTTCAGCCATGAGGTTAAGAACCTTACCACTTTCTGTTTCTGGTATTATATTGGGTACTTGCTTTGCGTATTATAATGGTCATTTTAGTCCATGGGTTTTAAGCTTAGCAATTCTAACAACCATAAGTTTACAGATATTATCTAACTTAGCTAATGATTATGGTGATGGTGTAAAAGGCACTGATAATGATGAAAGAGTAGGGCCAATGCGTGCTATTCAAAGTGGAGAGATTACACCAGATGAAATGTTTGATGCTATTAAATTTAATATTATTATTGTCATTATTTTAACTTTAGCTCTAATATGGGCAGCCTTCGGACCAACTAATTTTCTATTTCTATTACTTTTCGTTTTTCTTGGTGGTTTATCTGTTTATGCAGCATTAAATTATACTATGGGAGATTCACCTTATGGCTATAGAGCTTTAGGTGATGTTTTTGTTTTTATCTTCTTTGGTCTTATGAGTACTGTAGGAAGTTATTTGCTTTATATGCATACTATAGATCATGTTGTTATACTTCCTGCAATTGCACTTGGCTTATTAAGTGTTGGAGTATTAAACTTAAATAATATGCGAGATATAGAATCTGATACCAATGCAGGTAAAATCACTTTAGCCGTAAAATTAGGTTTGAGTCGTGCAAAGCAATATCATTTCTTTTTGATTATTGGAGCTATGGTTATTGCCGTGATTTTCTCAATTCTCTATTATGTAGAGCCTTATAATTTAATGTATTTTATTGCATTTGTACCACTAATAATTCATGTTAAAAAGATAAAAGCTGCAACATTACCAAACGATTTTGATAGTCAATTAAAAGTCTTAGCTCTATCAACATTTCTCTTCGCACTGCTTCTAGGTATTGGCTATATTTTATATTAAATTTATGGCTAACTTTGGTTTATAAATTTTTATAAAATGAAAATCACATTCTACGGTCACGCATGTTTAGGCATACAAATTAAAGATATTCATATTTTAGTTGATACTTTTATAAGTGGTAACGAAAAAGCTTCTAGCATTGATATAGAGAGTCTAAAAGCAGATTATATACTAGTTACACATGCACACCAAGATCATACTTTAGACGTTGAAGCTATAGCAAAACGTACAGGGGCTATAATTGTCTCTAATTATGAAATCGTAGCACACTATAAAAGTTTAGGTTTAGAAGGTCACCCAATGAATCATGGTGGATCTTGGGATTTTGAATTTGGGAAATTAAAATATGTAAATGCAATCCACTCGTCTTCTTTTCCAGATGGTAGTTATGGTGGTCAACCAGGAGGATTCATAATAGAAGGTGAACATAAAAACATCTACATAGCAGGAGATACAGCTTTGACTATAGATATGAAACTTATACCAATGCAGACCAAACTAGATTTAGCCATTTTGCCAATTGGCGATAATTTTACAATGGGAATAAACGATGCTATTTTAGCGAGTGATTTTGTAGAATGCGATAAAATCTTAGGCTATCACTTTGATACATTTGGCTATATTGAAATAGATCACGAAGTCGCTAAGCGCAAATTCTTTGATAAAGACAAAGATTTGATGTTGTTGGATATAGGTGAGAGTATTAATTTATAGATAAATAAAAGCCTAATTCAATTCACTTGTATGACTAAAAAAAAAATAATCCGATTTTTTAAACGCTACTTGTTAGGTTTAATAGTTTTATACCTATTGTTAGCTATTACTGCTTATATCATGTTAACTAAAGTGAGCAATATAGATTATAATGAAGAAATTCCACAACTCGTTTTAGAAAATCATTTAGGCGAATCAAAGACATTTAGTGATTATAAAGGTAAAGTACTCTTGGTAGATTTTTGGTTTCAAGGTTGCCAACCTTGTTTAGAGGAAATGAAATATTTTCCTGAGCTTTTAAAGAAATATGATTCTGAGTTGGCTATAATGAGTATTAGTATAGACCCTGAAAAAAGAACAAAATTCTTGCTAGAAAACAAACCAAAACCTTGGGATTTTCTTGAGGCTGACAATGAAAATTGGACCTTCTATAATGACAATATGAGCGATTATAGTTATGTAAAACAACTAGGTATTACTTCTTATCCTACATATTTATTATTTGATAAAGAAGGTAACTTTATTAATACCCCTTTTAGTGGAGTGGCAGCTGTAGAAAATAAGTTGAGTGGCATATTT
Source organism: Winogradskyella sp. UBA3174 (assembly GCF_002364335.1). Classification (GTDB taxonomy): domain Bacteria; phylum Bacteroidota; class Bacteroidia; order Flavobacteriales; family Flavobacteriaceae; genus Winogradskyella. The sequence goes on from NZ_DEXW01000062.1 coordinate 35,008, forward strand.
GGATTAAATCTCGCTTATGATTTAGGAAAGGATACTATTAAAAAATTACCAGTGCTAATAATACTCTACACGGTACTAGTTTTTATAATTCTATTTATTCAATTTTTAATTTATCAACTAAAAAGATTATTCCGTAAAACGAAAACAAATAAGCTTTAAACCCATTAATGTTTTTAGATTACCTTTTATCTTAAAGTACTCTGCTAAATCAAAAGGCAATACTTCTCTGTTTTCAGGATGTGAACATTCATTTTTAACGTCTAATAAAGCCTGTTCTCTTCGAGAAGATACAACCAATTTGTAGTTCTGTTTAGATAATTTTAAAGCTAGTGCTTTCCCAATAGCTTTATACGCGCCTGTTATCCAAAATTATTTTGTTACTAAAAATTCATCTTTCTTATTTGTAGAATACTGATTACTAATGTAGCCATCATTTACTCTAGTTATAAGTTACTTTGCTAAAACTCCCAACATGCTAAAAAACTGGTTAAAAAAGTTGGTGTATTTTTTTAGCTTGATCTTATATTAGTCATTAAAGTTGACACTATCACAAAAAAAATTATTTTAACATAAAATGGCATATTCTATTAAAGATATGTTCAATTTCACTGTCTTTACCACCCCAAATAGGTACTTTAGAACCAGCCTTGGCGCTAAATGAATAAATTATAAATTTAGATAATTTATTTCTTCGACCTTTACTTTGGTAAATTAATTCGGCAGGGTAAGCTAGGTTTCCTATAACTGGAAACAAACCAACTATTAGTGCTATAATTGGGAACTGAGGTTTAGAACTAATAAGACTATTAGACATTCTCCAAACGGTATATAATGTTCTTGCTAAAGGACCTGCCGCTAGAATGATAATTGCACCATTTTGTATGCTGAAGACACCACTAGCAATTAAAATTGGCATTATTATAAAACTAAAAACTTTTACAAATGGTTTTATACCAATATGAATACTGAAGTCGGTTAAATAAGAACTTTTATCATCATTTTGCAACTCGCCTTTGAGAAATTTTGACTCTGATTCCGTTAAAAACTTTCTAGAATGCCACTTATCAATTTCTTTTTTTAGATACCATCGTACCAATCTCCAGCGATAGCTGACACTTGAAAAATAGCGGTATACGCGTTTAATAAATTTTTGATATCGAAAATTATATATTTTTTTTAAAAGTTTAACGACATTATTTTTTACACTTTGAATAGCTCTTTTTAAAAAGTTCATACTGTTTTTTAAAAACCAGGGTAGAGGTTTGTTTTCATAATATAATTTCGATTCTTCAGTAATCTTTTTTTGCGAAGCTGCATAGTATAAACTTTTTTGATGTCTTGATAAACCTTTCCAATTCTTTTGCTTTTTCGATAATATGTCTACATCATCACATAGGTTTTGATAAGTTTTTTTTCCTAATTCTGAAGTAATTATATCTTTATACTTTTTAAGATAATCACTAAGTTTTGTAGAATCTACATGATCAAAAAGCCAATCTCTATGTTTAATGCACTTCGGAATATAATAGAATAACGTTGATAATGGGTTCATTGCAAACAGCGCAGGAAGACCAGATTCTAAATCAATCCAAATCCATTGTCTTGTACCGTTCTCTTTATTAAGCATCATAAAGTTACTAACTGCTACAGGATTTCCTTTACCTGCTTGCCATACCAATCCGTCAAATCCAGATTCAATTAATTTATCCTTCAGAGGTTTCATAATCTCATTTTTTAACTCAGACATATAATTCACCTGGTCTATATCTAATGGATTAAATAAAGGCGCATGCTTACCAGGAATATACTCTGCATCAATTTCAAATGCTTTATGCTCTTCATTCCAACGGTAACCGAATGTTTTGGGTAATCTTAATTTGTCTTTAAACCAAATTTGACATAGAGACGACAAAATTCTTCGTCTTATCATGGCACATTCAATAGCATCTTCACACCAAGTATATGGGTTTGCAGATCCTGTTAGAATAAAAAGAATTAATTTACTTACAGGCTCACCAGTGAAAGTTTTTGTAGCGATGCCTTCATTACCAGAATAAGAAAGGTATACTTTTGCAGAACGACCTTTGCCTATATATTTTTTTTGAACTATTTCTTGAGGAATAACTTCTACATATTCATCTTTTAATTCCCATTTCTTATGCTTAAGTTTATAATGCATTTTGGTTAGATTAATTGCAAACTGATATAACTACAAGTCAAACATAGTTCTAACTTGTAAATACTATTAGGTGCTAAAAATCTTTAAAATAAAAGTTTGCTTTATTGGCTTAAATAATTTTAATATTCTGTTATACAGAAAGATATATTTAATTTGATTACTTGGTGCTAAAATCCCTTTAATCGTAATTATAATCGTTATAAAACTGAATATTGAGGTTTTTTTACAAAAAAAAAGTTAGTGCTCTTCAGTAAGGACTGCGGATATTTAATTATTTAATCGTATTATTTTTTAACCATTTATTTCTTAAATCATCACTAACTTCTCCGCTACCATCATGTTTCCAACCAGGTGGTTTAAATAGATAAAGAATTCTATTTCTTAATGACTTCCGTCCTAAAAGTGCGTCTTTAAACATCAGCCACCATTCTATAAATGCAATTTTAATAGGGTTATAAGTTTCGATGTTAGCCACCAAACCATATTTCACCTTTTCCTCTTTTAATTCAGGTTGAAAGGTGCCAAATAGTCGGTCCCAAATAATTAAAATCCCAGCATGATTACGATCTAAATATATTGGATTACTACCGTGATGCACGCGATGGTGAGATGGAGTATTAAAAATGGCTTCAAACCATTTTGGCGTTTTGTTTATGGCTTCAGTATGAATCCAAAATTGATACAATAGACTTACAGACATTTGTAATAATATCATAGCAGGATGAAAGCCTAATAATGGTAACCACAACCAAAAAATAAACGTATAAAATCCGCCAGACCATGATTGGCGTAAGGCAGTGCTTAAATTATAATGTTTAGAAGAATGATGCACAACGTGAGATGCCCAAAATATACGACACTCATGCGAAACACGATGAAAACAATAATAAGCAAAGTCATCCGCAAAGAATAAAAGCACAAAAGACCACCAAACTATAGGAACAGTAAACAGTCTAAAGTTATTATAAACCCAAAAGAAGACCATTAAAACGAGTGCTTTACTAGCAAACCCTAATAACACATTTCCTAAACCCATTGCAATAGATGAAAATGCATCCTTAGCTTCATAGGCTTTAATGTGTTGTTTTGCAGTTATATATAATTCCAATAGCATTGCTAATACAAAAAACGGAATAGCATAGAGAATGATATTTGGAAAATCTGGCATTTTTTTTCTTTAAAAATAGGCTTTTTTTATAAATATATGCTTAGTTAATTATTAGTTAAAAAATTTATAGGAATATAAAAAATGAAAGTATTACTATTATATTTGCAATCAAATTGACTATATCTGAAACTAAAACTTTTAACACTTGTGATTGTAGTCTCTTTTAAAAGTGTGTTTGCTCAAATTGATGAGTCACAAACAGGTGCTTGGTACATGTATTTTTACAACCACCAATTTGAAGATAGCCAATGGGGAATTCAAGGGGATTTTCAGTATCGTGATTGGCAAGGAGTAGGAGATATGGAACAGGTAATTTTACGTTCTGGTCTTACTTTTACACCAAAAGATAGTGGTGTTATGTTTACCCTTGGATATGCCAATATAACATCAGGTCAGTTTAATGATAGTGATGAAACATTTGGTGAAAATAGAATTTATCAAGAAGCTTTAATTCCTCAAAAATTAGGGAGTCGTTTTTATTTAACACACAGGTTTAGATATGAGCAAAGATTTGTAGAAAGTCAAGATTTTAGAACTAGATATCGTTATAATCTATTTTTGAATGTGCCTATAAATAAAAAAGAATTAGCACCAAAAGCCATATTTGCAGCCTTTTATAACGAACTTTTTATAAATGGTGAAACACAAATAGGTGATAACAGAACTGTTGAATTATTTGATAGAAATAGAACTTATTTAGGAATGGGTTATGTTCTAAACTCTACGATTCGTTTTCAATTGGGTTGGATGAACCAAAAAACAGATAATTGGGGGAAAAGTCAGTGGCAAATAAGTATGCATCACAATTTTAAAATAACAAGTAATAAATAATTATAATATGAAAAATGTATTTAAATTATTAGGTATTTCAGTATTAACAGTTGGTCTTATTGCGTGTGAAGGAGCGGTAAAAGAATAATCTAGCGAACTTAAAGAATCTGTTGAAGATATTCGTAAAACATCACCAAAAATGGCAGCCTTAGAAAAAGAAGGTAAAATTAAAATTGTAGCCGCTGTATATAACATGGCTACAAGTAAAGTAAAGTTTATGTAATTGGTTGTTGCATAAATTTTGATTGATTGGTTAGAGACGTTGGCATCATGAAAATGATGCCAATGTTGTTTTTAATAATTGTAGTTTTGTGTACTGATTATGAAAGCAAATTATCAAAAATATATTCTCAATTTTAAACAGCCTAGTGGTACTTCTAGAGGAGTCATGTCTATGAAAGAGACTTGGTTTATCATTATAGAAAAAGAGGGGAAAAGAGGTCTTGGTGAGTGTGGTATTTTAAGAGGTTTATCTATTGATGATATACCTAGTTACGAAGATAAATTGAAGTGGACTTGTGCGAATATTAGTCTAGGTTTAGATAAATTATTAGAATATTTAATTGAATTCCCTAGTATTCAATTTGGAATAGAAACTGCTTTTAAGTCTTTAGAAAGTAAAGACGAGTTTGTGTTATTTCCTTCAGCTTTTACCCAAGAGTATAATCCTATTTCTATTAATGGTTTGGTTTGGATGGGAAGTGAAGCTTTTATGCGAAAGCAAATTAAAGAAAAGATAAAAGCAGGTTTTGATTGTATTAAACTAAAAATCGGCGCTATTGATTTTCAAACAGAACTGAATATTCTAAAATCAATCCGGAAAGAATTTTCAATATCAGATATTGAATTGCGCGTTGATGCCAATGGGGCTTTTACACCAGACACTGCTTTAGAAAAATTAAAACAACTTTCAGAGTACCAATTACATTCTATAGAGCAACCTATAAAACCTAAGCAATTTGAGATTATGGCTCAGCTTTGTGAAGCTACTCCTTTACCAATTGCACTAGATGAAGAATTAATTGGTGTATTCTATTTAAAAGAGAAAGCACATATCCTTAAAACCATAAACCCACAATATATTATATTAAAACCTAGTCTTGTAGGTGGTTTTAAAGGCAGTAAGGAGTGGATTGATTTGGCTGAAGCGCTAAGTGTCAAATGGTGGATTACTAGCGCATTAGAAAGTAATGTAGGTCTTAGTGCTATAGCACAATGGACCTATACTTTAAATAATAAAATGCCACAAGGCCTAGGTACTGGGAGCCTTTTTACTAATAATTTTGATTCGCCATTAATTGTAAAAAATGGTACTTTACACTACGATATAAACCAAAACTGGAATTTTAATTTATAACTATGAATTATATACAACAAGCATACAAAGGTCTGCATGAAGGATGGAGATATTTAGCAGGTACTGTTATCATTATACTCTTTGTATTTGCAGGTCAAATACCATTTACGGTGGTAGCTTTGCTAGAAGCTAAAAACCAAGGGATGAATATGCTTGGATTAGATGAGAGCACCATTATGTCTCTTTTAGAGCCTAACTTAAATCTGTTTTTAATGCTTTTGTCATTTGCAGTAGGCCTATTAGGTATATTCTTAGTGAGTAAGTTTTTGCATAAATTATCTATAAAGAATTTAACTACTGCCAGAGAGAAAATAGATTGGCAACGTTTTTGGCTTATATTTTTTGGTTGGGGCATATTGTCTTCGGGTTTAGTTTTACTAGATTATTACATGTCACCCGAAGATTATGTTTGGAATTTTGATCTCACTAATTTTCTTATCCTAGCAGTAATAGCCTTAGCCCTAGTGCCATTACAAACTAGTTGCGAAGAATATTTATTTAGAGGGTATTTGATGCAAGGAATTGGTATTGTGGCAAAAAATCGTTGGGTACCACTTATTGTAACATCTGTCATCTTCGGAATGCTCCATATTGCCAATCCAGAGGTAGATAAATTGGGTTACGTTATTATGATTTATTATATAGGCACAGGTTTCTTTCTAGGTATAATGACACTAATGGATGACGGTTTAGAATTAGCCTTAGGCTTTCATGCGGCAAACAATTTATTTACAGCACTTTTGGTAACTGCAGATTGGACCGCTTTTCAAACCTATTCAATATTAAAAGACACATCAGATCCTTCCGCTGCTGCTTTAGTAGATATTGTGGTGCCTGTGTTTGTAATATTTCCCATTATACTTTTAATACTTTCAAAAATATATGGTTGGAACAATTGGAGAGAGAAATTATTAGGAAAAGTAACAGCACCGCCAAAAGAAGATTATAAAATTATAGAATAAGTGACACCTTCATATAACCATATACACAATAGCTTTAAGTTAAATGGAACTCATTTTAATCGTAAATATTTAGAGGAAGTAGCTTATAGTTTTATAAAAGAAGGTCAGCCTTATGAATCTGTTATAGGTAACTTTCTAATAGATTGGTTAGATGATAAAGATTTTGTTTCAGTTAACACATCGGGTTCTACAGGCAAACCAAAGTCTGTAGAATTAAAAAAGCAAGCCATGGTGAATTCTGCTATAGCAACAGGTGATTTTTTCAATTTAAAACCAACCGATTCAGCACTACATTGTTTACCTAGCGAATATATTGCAGGTAAAATGATGTTGGTTCGCGCTATGATTTTAGGTTTAGAATTAGACTTTGTAAAGCCTAGTGCTAGGCCTTTCATAAATCAAGAGAAACAGTATCAGTTTTGTGCTATGGTGCCTTTACAGTTAAGTAATAGCCTTGATGCAATTCAAAATATTGAAACACTTATTATTGGAGGCTCTAAAGTATCACAATCATTACAAGAAGAATTAAAAATGAGTTCGTCTAAGTTCTATGAAACTTATGGAATGACAGAAACAGTAACACATGTTGCTGTACGACAACTCAAATCTCTGTATGGAAAAGCAGATGTATATTTTAACGCAATGCCTAAGGTTAACTTCTCACAAGATGAACGACAATGTTTGGTTATTAATGCTCCAAAAATTATAAATGAAGCTTTAGTAACTAACGATATTATTAATTTAATTTCTACTCACAGTTTCGAATGGTTAGGACGTTACGACAACGTCATTAACTCTGGAGGAGTAAAACTTTTCCCTGAACAAATAGAGCAGAAGTTACAGCCTATATTTAAGGACCGTTTTATAGTAGTAAGAATTAAAGACAAAATACTTGGCGAAAAATTGGTACTTATAGTTGAGAACCCTTCCGATACTATAGACACTATAACTGCTAAAATTCATAAACTTAAAACACTTCATAAGTTTGAAATTCCAAAAGCTATTTATTGTTTAGATGCTTTTGTTGAAACAGATTCAGGTAAAATTCAACGTAGTAAAAGCTTAAAAAAGGTATTGGGGTAGTTTACTCGCTCAAAGTTATACTTCACTCATTATCAGTTTTATATTCTTGGTAAGCTTATTAGTTTTATAATAACTAAAAACACCATACCATGAAAACACTAGTCATAATTGTACTTGTATTGATGCTATCAGTAGCAAGTAACGCGCAAGAAAAAAACATAGAAACTGAATCTGTTACTATAGATAATCTCATAACATTTATTGTAGAACATTACAATACTAAAACTGATTCTACTAAAACAAAAAACATCATATTTCTTATAGAAACCTATGCTGATAATTTTAATACTGAAGATAGTGTAATACTTAAACAAGCTTTCAAACTACTAACTAAACGAGTTACATCAGACGATATAATAAGTATTGTTACCTATTCAAATTTTAACGGTATTGCACTTAATAAAGCAGAAGCAACAGATATAAAAAAATTACTTTATGTTATAGAGCATCCGAAATCTAGCGTTAAAACATTTGAAGAAGACGGTATAGAGCTTGCTTATCAGTTTACAAATGAGAATTTTGTAGAAGATTCTGAAAATTCTGTCGTAATGATACGTATGCCTAATCGTAAACCTAGGTTCGCAAAAACGGAAATAGCAGATACCAACACTAAAACCAAGCCCAAAAGTAATGCAGTTGTATTAACAGCAATTGCATTATTACCAGAGTTGATTGCTATTATTAAAGATTAGATATAAACAAAAAACCCAATGCAGTTGCATTGGGTTTTAATATTTTAAAATCTAAAAGAATTAATTCCCTTCAGATAAATTTTTCATTTCTTCTTCAATCATTTCATAAAACTCATCAATTTTAGGTAAGACAACAATACGTGTACGTCTATTTTTTGATTTGTTTTCAGCAGTATCGTTTTCTACTAATGGTACATAAGAACTACGACCAGCGGCAATTAATTTTTGAGGATTTACACCTAGGCTTTCTAAAACTCTTACAATAGAAGTTGCACGTTTTACACTTAAATCCCAGTTGTCTATTAATGGAGGCTTACTGTAAGATACATTATCTGTATGAGACTCTACCATAGCTTCAAAATTTGGCTTGCCATTAATAACTTTAGCGACTTTAGCTAATACTTCATTAGCTCTGTCCGTTACATTATAACTTCCACTTTTAAATAATAGTTTATCAGCGATAGATATGAATACAACACCTTTCTCAACGTTTACTTCAATATCTGGATCGTTAATACCAACTTCTTTCTTAAGACTTGTAACAATTGCTAATGTCACACTGTCTTTACGTGTTAATGCGTCTTGTAAGCGCGTTATTTTTAGGTTACTCTCTTTCAGACTCTCTAAAGAAGCCTCTATGTTTTTTGCACCTTGACTGGTAAGCTCTGTCATATCTTGAGAGTTTTTTATCAAGGCTTCATTGCTTCTTCGCATATCCGATAACTGATCTCTCATTGTTTCTACTCTAGCGTTAGAAGCAGCTGCATCAGAAAGACACTTGTTTAACTTTACAGTGGCTGTATTTAATAAATCTTCAGTAGATTCTTGTTTTGCTTCAAGTGCTAAATAGTCCTTCTTCGATACGCACGAGGCGAACAACAGCATTGAGCAAACACTTAATAACATTAATTTTTTCATAATTGAAATCTGATTTTACATTGTTAATTATAACAAATCAAAATTATACAAAAGTTTAGAGGGTATAACAGTGATTAACAAAAATTTTAACACTTTTATAAACAATTAAAATTTAGTTTGCTTTTTAATAAAATAAGACCATACTATTGAGTTAGACTCTTGATAATTAGAACGTTTACTGAGTTGTTTACGGTGCTGTAATACACGCCTTAAATTAGCGTAAAAAGAGATGTGTGCTTTAAATATGGCAAGAAAATAGTTAGGTTTTAGTTGTAGTAAAAATCGTAGCGCAGTAATACCATCTAAACTCATTCTTATAATAGTCCTTATAAAGACCTGTTTATCAGTGTTTTTTACTAAAGTGAATAGACTATTTCTAAAATTTAGATATGTTTTTTTAGGATTCGAGTTGCTTAAAGTTGCACCACCTACATGGTATACTGTAGAAGTTCCGATATACTTTGTTTTATAATTTGTATTAAAAGCACGCCAACACAAATCAATTTCTTCCATGTGCGCAAAGTAAGATTCATCAAAACCATTTAAGGTTTTAAAAACGTCGTTTCTAATAAATAAGCAAGCACCAGAAGCCCAAAAAATATCTTTTGTATCGTTGTATTGCCCTTCGTCTTTTTCAATAGTTTCAAAAATACGACCACGACAATATGGATAGCCATATTTATCTATAAAACCACCTGCTGCACCAGCATATTCAAAGTAAGACTTGTTTTTAAAGTCTAATATTTTAGGTTGAATAATTGCTGTGTTTACGTCTTCGTTAAATTCATCTAATATTGATTGAAGCCAATTTTCGGTAACTTCAATATCACTATTCAATAAGCAGAGTAGTGGTTCTTCAATCTGTTTTAAAGCATCATTATAACCTTTAGCATAGCCTCCATTTTCTGAATTCTGAATTATTTTTACTATTGGAAAATGTTCAGAAACAAAAGCAACAGAATCATCGGTTGATGCATTATCAGCAACATAGATTTTAGCATTTTGCGAATGTTGTATAACTGAAGGTAAAAACTGTTCTAAGAGTGCTTTACCATTCCAGTTTAATATAACAATAGCTATGTCCTTTATTTCTAGCATTTATTTACTCTTGTAATGAGGAATGTTTTCTAAAAACGCATACCGTTCTTCGTCTAAGTCCATTTCACAATAATAGTGATTTAAACCGTTAGTTACCATTAAGTAAGATGCATTTAAGACTAAATTGTAACGTGCGATTTGATCAAAAGTAGTTTGATCTATTTTTATTTTATGTGATTTACACTCTACTATGAGATGAATACTTCCATCAGAATTAAAAATGACGATGTCATAACGTTTCTTAAGTCCATTAATAGTTAATTCCTTTTCAACATTTATTAATGATTTAGGATACTTCTTTTCATTTATTAAATAATGAACACAATGCTGTCGTACCCATTCTTCGGGCTGAAGAATGATGAATTTTTTCCGAATGACATCAAAAATAGAAACTTTATTTTCTGTACTTTTGAAACGGTATTCAAACTTAGGAAAGTTGAGTTTTTGCACTACACAAAATTATAATTATAATGTCACTTTGAGTGATTTTCGTGTAAAATTTTATCGAGAATCTCTAGATACTTTAATATAATTTAAAACTCGAACTCACAAACAGAGCATATAGTGGACGACGTAAAACAATTAGTTACAGCGATAAAAAAAGGTGATCTTAAACCTATCTATTTTTTAATGGGTGAGGAGGCTTATTATATTGATAAGATTTCAGACTTTATTGAAGCAAATGTTTTGGATGAAGCAGAGAAAGGTTTCAACCAAATGGTGCTTTATGGAAGAGATGTAACTATTGATGATATTGTAGGTAATGCCAAGCGTTACCCAATGATGGCAGAACGTCAAGTTATTATTGTAAAAGAAGCCCAAGACTTAAGCAGAACTATAGAAAAGTTGGTGCAATATGCTGAAAATCCGCAGCCATCAACTGTCTTAGTCTTAAATTATAAATACAAAAAATTAGATAAGCGTAAAGCGTTATATAAGGCCATAACTAAAAATGGAGGTCTCGTTTTTGAAAGTAAAAAACTTTACGAGAACCAAGTTCCAGATTGGATTAGACGCGTATTAAAGGGGCAAGATTATGATATCTCGCCAAAGGCTGCACAAATGCTTGTGGAATTTTTAGGAACAGATTTAGGTAAAGTAAATAACGAACTTAATAAATTGAAAATAGTTTTACCCAAAGGTACACTCATTACACCAGAGCATATTGAGGAAAATATAGGTATTAGTAAAGATTTTAATAATTTCGAATTACGAAAAGCTGTTGGTGAAAAAAATATTGTTAAGGTTTTTCAAATAGCAAAGTATTTTGCAGATAACCCAAAGGACAATCCTATGGTGGTAACGGTTGCATTACTTTTTAATTTTTTCTCACAGATATTACATATTCATGGTATGAATGATAAGTCACCAAGATCTGTTGCGTCTGCTATAAGAGTAAGTCCATATTTTGTAAATGAATATATTACTGCTGCTAGAAATTACCCTATGAAAAAAGTGAGCCAAGTTATTGGTTTACTTCGCGAGTTTGATGTTAAAAGTAAAGGTGTTGGCTCTAAGGCAATGCCAGAACGTGACTTGTTAAAAGAATTGTTAGTTAGGATAATGGAATAGTTCTTATAACTAAATTATAAACTTGTTTCATAACCCCAATTAATGATTTATAATCAATCGCTTGGTTATAAATTCACTAGTACTTTTTCCTTGAATCTTAATCAAATGAATTCCAGAATTCAGATCAGAAATATCAATATGTTTGTCTGTTGATGTTTTTACCAATTGTCCGGTAATTGTATAAAACTCTGTTTTACAATTAGTATGACTTAAGATGATAGTGTTATTTGCCGGGTTTGGATAAAAAGAAAATGAAGCCTCATCCTCTTGCTGAATATTTAATGTAGAAACATTAAAGCTGTATAAGGCTTGTGTGTCAGAACCATTTTCTTCGCCAGAAATATAATATTCCGTAGCATTAATTGGTATTACAGCTTCTATCTGTGAAGAACTATTGGCAGGAACAGTTACCGCTGTTTTCGTAATAGTTCCATTAGAAAATAGACCACTACTAAATGTATCTAACTGAACGATAAAAGCTCCGTTTAAATCATAGCCACAAAGTAGAATTTCATTAGCAATAGTATTGTAAGATCCACTTGTAATTAGCCCTTGACTATCAAAATTATCAATTAACGTCGCTGTTTGTGTTCCAGGTTCTTTAGATAGTTCATAGATGTTAGTTCTTCCATCTATCCAATTCTTACTAAATATATAAAGCTGATTATTAAAATATAATAAAGCTTCAGCATCAAAATTTGTTACAAATGGATTTGTTGAAAAATCTGTTTGATCATTATAAGTGTAATTAATAACTTCTGCAGTAATAGATGTACTATTGAAATAGTCAGAAATTAAAATACGATATATTTTTAGGTCTGTTCTATCTCCTTCAAAATTGCCAAAATCACCAATGTATATGTAAGTGCCATCTTGTGTGAGATCTTCCCAGTCTATATTTGTAGCATTCGTTATTGTAACGGTTCTAGTTACATTACCAGTAGTGATGCTAACATCAAATAATTGATTAGTTGTGCCAGAATCATTATGTGTTATTAGCGTGTTGTTTATAAATAATAACCCTGAGGTTTCATTAACAGTAGCGTCGAGATTAGTCTCTAGTATTAGCTGTTGCGCAGAACTAATTAAGAAAGAGCAGGCAATAAGTATATTAACAGCTATAAATTTCATAATAAAAAATTAGAAAGTATAAATGTAGCTATTCTCTAGATTTATAGTGTAAAAACATTTTAAAGGTAATTTATTTTTAGTCGTAACTTTATAAAAGTATTATTTTTACGGTGCTACAATATATACAACAAGAATCATTACATGAAAGTATTTTCGAAAGAACAAATTTACGAAGGAGATAAATTAACGACTGAGCGTCAAAAAATAGCGTCAACTGATTTAATGGAGCGTGCAGGAACTCAAATTTTTAATTGGATTCATACGCGTATGCAAGGTGCGCAAGTGCCTATTCATGTTTTTTGTGGTATAGGTAATAATGGAGGAGACGGTTTGGTTTTAGCACGTCATTTAATTACACATGGTTATAATGTAGTGACTTATATTATAAACTGCAGTGATAAGCGCTCTAAAGACTTCTTAATTAATTACGATCGTATTAAAAATGTGACAAAAGAGTGGCCAAAGATGTTGAGTTGCAAAAATGATTTTTCTGAAATTATAATTGAAGAAAAAGATATTATTGTAGATGCTGTTTTTGGTATTGGTCTAAACAGACCACCAAATGATTGGATAAAAGAGTTATTTACAAGATTCAGAGCTTCTAAAGCATTTACGCTAGCCATAGATATTCCTTCAGGTTTACACACAGATAAACATGTAGAAGATGAAGATTCTATTGTGCACGCAAATTATACGTTGAGTTTTCAATCTCCTAAGTTGGTGTTTTTCTTACCAGAAACTGCAAAATATAGCATTCAGTGGGAAGTTTTAGATATTGGTATAGATCGCGATTATTTAATGCAGACTGAAACAGAAGTTGAATTAATTTCAAAATTAGAAGCGTTACCATTGTATAAACCAAGAGATAAATTTGCCCATAAAGGTGATTTTGGTCATGTTTTAATTTTAGGTGGAAGCTATAGTAAAATAGGAGCTGTAAATTTAGCGAGTAGTTCAGCATTAAGTTCTGGTGCAGGTTTAGTCACAGCTTACATTCCTAAATGTGGTTACCACAGTATGCAAGCAGCATTACCAGAAATAATGGTGATTAGTGATGAAAATGAAACGACTATTTCTAATATTAATTTTGATATTGATCCAACAGTTATTGGTGTTGGTGTAGGTCTTGGTACTGATGAAAAAACAGCTAAAACATTTGAAGATTTTTTAAATAATAATAAAAGACCTTTAGTCATAGATGCTGATGCATTAAACCTTTTATCTAAAAAGAAATCATTATTAAAACGATTACCAAAGCAAACTGTTTTAACACCACATCTTGGAGAATTAGAACGATTAGTAGGGAAGTGGTCAGATGATTTTGATAAATTAAAGAAGGTTAAAGCATTTTCAAAAAAGCACGATGTTATTGTATTAATAAAAGGAGCCAACTCTATAACGGTATATAATGAAAAGCTATATATAAATACCACAGGAAATCCTGGTATGGCAACAGCTGGTTGTGGTGATGTTTTAACAGGAATTATATCTGGTCTAATTGCGCAAACTTATGAACCATTAGCTGCAACGTTACTGGGTACTTATTTACATGGCAAAGCAGCAGATATTGCTTTAGAAGATTACGGTTATCAGAGTTTGATAGCTAGTCATATTATAGCGACTATTGGACATGCTTATCTAGATTTATTTAAGCAGCCAGAAAAAGAGATAGAAGTTGAAGAGCATCAGCAAGAGCTTGAGGAAGAACAACGGTAGTAATAAAAAAAGCCTTCAATTATTGAAGGCTTTTTTTATTACTAAAGATTTATGTTAGATATTTAAATCATTAAATAAAGCTACTAATTGAGAGCTTGATGGTCTTGGTGCATCTGCATTAACAATATTCCCATCGGGATCTATGAGTAAAAATCTTGGTATGCTATTAATTTTATAATCTTGTATAAATTGAGATCTAAAACCGTTATCAGCTATTAGTTGAATACCACCTAAGTTTTTATCTGCAATCATTTTTTTCCATCCTTTGTAGGCTTCAGCAGAATTTCCTTTATAACCTCTTCCTTCATCTACAGAAATACTAACAAAAGTTATATTTTTACCTTCAAATTGTTTCTCTAATTTTTGAAGAGATGGAATTTCTCTAATACACGGACCACACCATGTTGCCCAAACATCTATATAAATATATTTTCCTCTTAAATCTTCAAGAGACATATTACCTCCCGAAAAATTTTCATATTCCCTAAAAGTAGGTGATGTTTGACCTTTAGCAAATAAGGTGCGCATAGCAATTTTAGGAGATAAAAATTTACGCATTTGTTGTATTGTGCCAACAATATTATTATCCATAGCCACGACTTGAGCGGAATCTACTTCTGTATATTTTGTTTTTAGTCCTTCGTACGCAGATCTGTAATTTTCAATAGCGCTGTCTAAATCTTTTTGAGTTCCGTTAGATATCAGTTCATCTGTAAAATAATTTCTAGAAATTAAATAAGATTGAACAGAAAAGTTATTCATATCTGATGCATCACCACCAAAAACCATAGCTTTATCAAAATCTCCGTAATTAGTATTTAAAGTAGATTCGTTGTTATTTTTTAAATACATAATACCATATTTATCACCATGTTGAAGGCTATAATCACCTTCATCAACTTTTAAAGTATCTTTAAAAATGCCGTCATCACCAAGCGTAATTATTTTTTCAAAGACTTTTCCTTTAAAAACTCTTAGAGTTTTATTTTCATGGGGGTTTTCAATTTTTCCAGAAAGTGTAACATAATCTTTGGGTGCTTTCTCTTTACATGCGATAAGGGTGATTACGATGCTAAGTGTTATTAATCTTTTCATATATTTTAATTTTTCAAAAATCAAAAATAAACATTTTAATTATGGCGATGTTTATTAAAGCAGAAAGCCTTCGGATGATTACAGTTTATTTTGATTGCATTTAAATGATTTATGAATATTTTGCCGTAAAACCCAAAAATATTCTCATTTTTGAAAGAATATAAACTATAAGGCATGTCATCATATCATATCATATCTTCAGAAGCTTTAGACATTGTAACGATTTACAATATTTTTGAAGACAACAAAAAATTAAAACTCTCTGATAAGTCTAAGCAGAAAGTGATTGCTTGTAAAACATATTTAGACACTAAATTAGCGGATAACAAAAAGCCAATGTATGGTATTAATACAGGTTTTGGATCATTATATAATGTCAAAATATCAGATAATGATTTATCCCAATTGCAAGAAAACTTAGTAATGTCTCATGCTTGTGGCACTGGTGAACGTGTGCCAGAGTCTGTAGTAAAAGTAATGTTGCTTTTGAAAATTCAGTCTCTAAGTTATGGACACAGTGGTGTGCAGTTAGATACAATTAATAGACTTATAGACTTTTTTAATAATGATATTTTCCCATTTGTTTATACTCAAGGCTCTTTAGGTGCATCTGGCGATTTAGCGCCTTTGGCACATTTAGCTTTACCACTTTTAGGAAAAGGAGAAGTAGTACATAATGAGAAAGAATATAACTCAGCAGATATATTAAAGGAGTTTAATTGGGTTCCAATAAAACTTGAAGCTAAAGAAGGTTTAGCCTTATTAAACGGTACTCAGTTTATGAGTGCTTATGGCGTTTATTTGTTATTAATGTCTCATAAAACATCATATTTAGCAGATATAATAGCAAGTATATCTTTAGATGCTTTTGATGGAAGATTAGATCCTTTTCATGATTTAGTTCATCAGGTAAGACCTCATCCAGGTCAAAGAAAAGTAGCGAGACGTTTTAATGAGTTTTTAAAAGGAAGTGAACTTATTAAACGCGAAAAAGAACATGTACAAGACCCATATTCTTTTCGTTGTATTCCGCAAGTTCATGGTGCAACAAAAGATACTTTAGATTTTGTGGAGAAGGTCATTTTAACTGAGATTAATTCGGTTACTGATAATCCTAATATTTTTCATGAAGAAGATTTAATTATTTCTGGCGGAAATTTTCATGGGCAACCTTTGGCTTTAGCTTTAGATTATTTAAAGATAGCCATGGCAGAGATTGGAAATATTTCTGAACGACGCGTTTTTCAATTGGTTTCTGGTTTAAGAGGTTTACCTGCATTTTTGGTGGATAATCCTGGATTAAATTCGGGTTTTATGATACCTCAATATACAGCAGCTAGCATAGTAAGTGCTAATAAACAATTAGCATCACCAGCGAGTATAGATAGCATTGTTTCTAGTAACGGACAAGAAGATCACGTAAGTATGGGAGCAAATGCTGCAACACAAGCTTATACATTAATTAGAAATGTAGAACGTGTTGTTGCTATTGAATTGATGAATGCATCACAGGCATTAGAGTTTAGAAGACCTCTAAAAACATCTCCTTTTTTAGAATCTTTTTTACAGCAATACCGAAGTGTTGTACCTTTTGTTAAAATAGATAGAGTATTACATTACGATATAGAAGCGTCTATTCAGTTTTTAAAAGATGTAGATATTGAAATTGAAGAGTTATTTCTAAATCATTATGATTTAAAATAGATTAAGAATCAATTTTTAAAATAGTATCAGCCCAAGAAATAGCATTGTCTAAATCTGTAAATATTTCAAAAGGCTTATTAAAAAACATTTTTTCAATCTGAGCATTAATCTTAGCTTTATAATTGCTGGATACTACAGCAAAACCCTTTAAGGTTTCTATTTGAGACGTTTCATAATATATTTTAGGATCTACAGAATATGAATTTATTCTATGAGTTATATAAACAAATGGTTTTTCCGAGAAATATTTATCAGCAACTTCCAAAAGCACATTATTGTGATTTGGTGTGATATTTACTCCTTCTTTTATGACAACGACCAGATAATTATCATAAATCGTCATATCACAAAAATCAAACTGAAGGGATTCTTTCATAGTTAAATAGCTGTTATAGAACAGTTAAGGTACAAAAAAACTCCCCTAAAATAGAGGAGTTTGTATAAATTATTTAAAACAAGTTAAGATTTGGTAGTTTTACCTGGTGATTTTATCTTAATTTTTAATTCATCAGCTTTAGTGTCTAAATCCATTGTAATTACATCACCTTCGTGGATTTTAGCATTAATTATTTGTTCTGCTAATACGTCTTCTACATACTTCTGAATAGCTCTATTTAAAGGTCTAGCTCCATATTGCTTATCAAAACCTTTTTCTGCTATATAGTCCTTAGCTTTATCAGTAAGCTTTAATTCGTAACCTAAATCTTTTATTCTTGTGAATAGTTTTGCTAATTCTATATCAATGATTTTATGAATGTCTTCTTTCTCTAAAGCATTAAATACAATAACATCATCTATTCTATTTAAAAACTCAGGGGCAAAAGCTTTTTTAAGTGCATTTTCGATTACAGCTTTAGCATAATCTGTTTCTTGTGCTTCTCTTGCAGAAGTACCAAAGCCAACACCAGCACCAAAATCTTTAAGTTTACGAGCACCTATATTAGACGTCATAATAATTATTGTATTTCTAAAATCAATTTTACGACCTAAGCTATCTGTTAGGTAGCCGTCGTCTAATACTTGTAATAGCATATTAAACACGTCTGGATGCGCTTTTTCAATTTCATCTAAAAGTACAACAGCGTAAGGCTTGCGTCTAATTTTCTCAGTCAACTGACCACCTTCTTCGTAGCCAACATATCCTGGAGGTGCACCAATAAGGCGAGAGATTGCAAATTTCTCCATGTATTCACTCATGTCTATTCTAACCAAAGAATCATCACTTTCAAATAGCTCACGTGCTAAAACTTTAGCTAACTGCGTTTTACCAACACCTGTTTGACCTAAAAATATAAATGAGCCAATCGGCTTATTAGGATCTTTTAGACCAGCTCTGTTTCTTTGTATAGCCCTTACGACTTTAGTTACAGCTTCATCTTGTCCAATCACTTTACCTTTTATAAGATCTGGTAATTGAGACAGCTTGGTAATTTCTTTTTGTGCTATTTTATTTACAGGAATTCCTGTCATCATTGAAACGACGTCTGCAACGTTATCTTCTGTTACTAATTCTCTATGTTGTTTGGTGTCCTCTTCCCACTTTTCTTGAGCTGTAGCTAGCTCTTTCTCAATACGTTTTTCGTCATCACGAAGCCTTGCAGCCTCTTCATATTTCTGCTTTTTAACAACACTATTCTTAGTTTCTTTAACCTCTTCAAGCTTTTGTTCTAATTCTAGTATTTGCTTAGGTACATCGATATTTGTAATATGCACGCGAGATCCTGCTTCATCCAAAGCATCAATGGCTTTGTCTGGAAGAAAACGTTCTGTCATATAGCGGTTTGTTAACTTAACACAAGCCTCAATCGCTTCATCAGTATAATTTACATTATGATGTTCTTCGTATTTACCTTTAATATTATTAAGAATTTCAATCGTTTCTTCAACAGTAGTTGGTTCAACTATCACCTTCTGAAAACGACGTTCTAAAGCCCCATCTTTTTCGATATATTGTCTGTACTCATCTAAAGTAGTTGCTCCAATACATTGTATTTCACCTCTTGCTAACGCTGGTTTAAACATGTTTGAAGCGTCTAAACTTCCTGTAGCTCCACCTGCTCCAACTATGGTGTGAATCTCATCAATAAAAAGAATAATATCATCATTCTTTTCTAGCTCATTCATAACAGCTTTCATTCGCTCTTCAAACTGGCCTCTATATTTGGTGCCAGCGACCAAGCTCGCTAAGTCTAAGGTTACAACACGCTTATTAAATAATGTGCGTGAAACTTTACGTTTTATAATACGTAAGGCGAGGCCTTCTGCAATTGCAGATTTACCCACACCTGGTTCTCCTATTAATAGAGGATTGTTTTTCTTTCTTCGACTTAAAATTTGAGAAACACGTTGTATTTCTTTTTCTCTCCCAACAACTGGATCTAATTTCCCTTCTTCAGCAAGAACAGTTAAGTCTCTACCAAAATTATCTAAAACAGGTGTCTTAGATTTTTTATTGGTTTTACCAGACTGTTTGCCACCAAATGGACTTTGTTTTGCATCGTTATCCTCTTCATTTGTATCATCATCATCAGAGAACGACTCTGCTTTAGGAGTATCTAGGTAATCATCTTCGCTAGTAATCATAGATTTAAATTCTTCTTTTACGTTATCATAGCCC
Organism: Winogradskyella sp. UBA3174; assembly: GCF_002364335.1. GTDB lineage: Bacteria > Bacteroidota > Bacteroidia > Flavobacteriales > Flavobacteriaceae > Winogradskyella. The sequence continues at coordinate 55,131 of NZ_DEXW01000062.1, forward strand.
ACTTTTAACTTATTTAAAAGCTTAGTTGTAGGATCGTTTTCATTTCTTAAAATGCACAATAACAAATGTGCAGTATTTATAGAGGTGCTTTGAAATAGTTTTGCTTCTAAAAACGTTGTTTTTAAAGCGCGCTCAGCTTGTCTTGTTAAGTGCAAGTTCTTTTTTTCATTAGAACTAGTAATAATATTTGGGTTTGCAGGACTTAAAATCTCAACTTTGCGCCTTAGATGATTAAGATCTACATCTAAAGCACTCAAAATATCAATAGCTTTGCCATCACCATCTCTTAGTAAACCGAGCATTAAATGTTCTGTCCCAATAAAGTCGTGGCCCAATCTTAGAGCTTCTTCTTTACTGTAAGCAATTACATCCTTAACTCTTGGGGAAAAATTATCATCCATAGTAAAATCCTTTCTGCATTAAAAGTAATAAAAACATATTATTAGTAAGTCAAAAACTATACCTTTTTATAACCTTTAAACGAATAGACTAAAAAAGCATTATAATTCAAAGTAAATTAGCATTTACTTATTAACGAAAAAGATATTAAAGATTGTTAATAAAAACTCCCAAATATCATATTTAAACTACCTGCAAACGCTTATGAATTGGTTATATTAGCACGTTATGAAAACCTACAAAAAAACTAATTAATTTATATATGGCAGAAGGAGAAAAACTCATTCCAATTAACATTGAAGATGAAATGAAATCGGCTTACATTGATTATTCAATGTCGGTCATTGTGTCACGTGCTTTACCAGATGTAAGAGATGGTTTAAAGCCAGTTCATAGACGTGTACTTTATGGTATGCACGAGCTAGGCATTAGAGCAAGTGGTGCACATAAAAAATCAGCAAGAATAGTCGGTGAAGTTTTAGGTAAATATCACCCACATGGAGATACATCTGTTTATGATGCTATGGTTCGTATGGCTCAAGAATGGAGTTTGCGTTACATGTTGGTTGATGGGCAAGGTAACTTTGGTTCAGTAGATGGTGATAGTCCGGCCGCAATGCGTTATACAGAAGCGCGTATGCGTAAGATATCTGAAGACATGCTAGCAGATATTGACAAGGAGACTGTAGATCATAAATTAAATTTTGATGATACTCTTCAAGAGCCAACGGTTTTACCAACTCGTATCCCAGGGCTTTTAGTAAATGGAGCATCTGGTATTGCTGTAGGTATGGCAACTAATATGCCACCACACAACTTAACAGAAGTTGTAAATGGTACAATAGCATATATTGAGAATAACGATATTGAAATCGATGAATTAATACAACACGTTAAAGCACCCGATTTTCCAACAGGTGGAACCATTTATGGTTATGATGGTGTAAAAGAAGCATTTCACACAGGTCGTGGACGAATTGTAATGCGTGGTAACGCTATTATCGAAGAAGTACAAGGTAGAGAATGTATTATAGTTACCGAGATTCCTTACCAAGTCAATAAGGCAGACATGATTAAAAAGACTGCTGATATTATTAATGATAAAAAATTGGAGGGTATTTCTACCATTAGAGATGAATCTGATAGAAACGGAATGCGTATCGTTTACATTTTAAAACGTGATGCTATTCCTAATATTGTACTTAATAAGTTATACAAGTATACAGCATTACAGTCATCTTTTAGTGTAAATAATATAGCACTTGTTAATGGTCGCCCACAACTATTAAACTTAAAGGAGTTAATTCATTATTTCGTTGAACACAGACATGAGGTTGTTGTAAGACGAACTACTTATGAATTGCGCAAAGCGGAAGAACGTGCGCATATCTTAGAAGGTTTAATAATTGCTTCGGATAATATTGATGAAGTGATTAAGATTATTCGTGCATCATCCAATGCAGACGAGGCTCGAAATAATTTAATTGAGCGATTTAAACTCTCAGAAATACAGGCTAAAGCCATTGTTGAGATGCGTTTACGTCAGTTAACAGGTTTAGAGCAAGACAAATTACGTTCTGAATATGACGGCATCATGAAGACAATTATAGATCTTAAAGACATCCTTGACAACAAAGAACGTCGTATGGATATTATTAAAGGTGAGTTAGAAGTTGTTAGAGATAAGTATGGAGATGAGCGTCGTTCAGTTATAGAATATGCAGGTGGTGACTTGAGTATTGAAGATATGATACCAGACGAGAAAGTTGTAATAACAATTTCGCATGCTGGATATATTAAGCGTACATCACTTACTGAGTACAAAACTCAGCACAGAGGTGGAGTTGGACAAAAAGCATCAACGACACGTAATGAAGATTTCTTAGAGCATTTATTTGTTGGTACTAACCACCAATATATGTTATTCTTTACCCAAAAAGGAAAATGTTTTTGGATGCGTGTTTACGAAATCCCTGAAGGATCAAAAACGTCTAAAGGAAGAGCAATACAGAATCTAATAAATATAGAGCAAGATGACAAAGTGATGGCCTTTATTTGTACTCAAGATTTAAAAGACGAAGAGTATATTAATAGTCATTATGTAATAATGGCAACCAAAAAAGGTCAGGTTAAGAAAACATCTTTAGAGCAATACTCTAGACCAAGATCTAACGGGATTAATGCTATTACTATTAAGGAAGACGATGTTTTATTAGAGGCTAAATTAACTACAGGTGAAAGTCAAGTGATGCTGGCATTAAAATCTGGTAAAGCGATTCGCTTTGAAGAAGCTAAGACTAGACCAATGGGTAGAAATGCTTCTGGAGTTCGTGGTATTCGTCTTCAAGATGAAAAAACTGATGAAGTTATAGGCATGATTGCTGTTGATGATATGGAAAGTAATATTCTTGTGGTTTCAGAAAATGGCTACGGAAAACGTTCAAGTTTAGAAGATTACAGAATTACCAATAGAGGCGGGAAAGGTGTAAAAACCATTTCTATCACAGAAAAAACAGGTAATTTAGTGTCTATTAAGAATGTAACAGACGAAGATGATTTAATGATTATCAATAAATCTGGAATTGCAATTCGCATGGCAGTAGCAGATTTACGAGTTATGGGAAGAGCAACTCAGGGTGTTAAACTTATTAACTTAAAAGGTAGTGATTCTATTGCTGCAGTTGCAAAAGTTATGAAAGATGACGAAGAGGATGCTGAAGATATAGATTCTGAAGTTGCTGATAACCAAGATTCTAATGATGATGGCACAGCTATTGATAATAATGAAACTGAGAACTAAAATTAACAATAAAATATTTATTACAATATGAAAAAATTAATAACATTAGTGTTACTCTTGATTCTTTCGTCAATCTCTTTTGCACAGAAGAGCGAAGTGAAAGCAATCGAGAAAGCACTTAAAAATTCAAATTTTGCTGATGCAAAATCAGCAGTTTCTACAGCCGATGCCTTAATAGGCAGTATGGATGATAAAACAAAATCTAAGTTTTATTACCTAAAATCACAGGCGCTGTATGCTAACGGAGCTGGTACAGATGCGAGTATTGACGAGGCTATTACGACTTTAGATAAGCTAAAGGACTTAGAATCTTCAATGGGTAAATTGAAGTACACTGATCAAGCCAATGCAATGAAGTTGAGGATGACTAAATCTTTCTTAACTAAGGCTAATAATGCTATTAGTAATAAGAATTTTAAAGCAGCAGCACAACGTTTTGAAAAAGTATATAAAATGTCACCACAAGATACTATATATCTTTATTACGCTGCTTCATCTGCGGTAAATGGTAAGGATTTTGATAATGCTTTAGATTATTATTTAAAGCTAAAAAACATGGGATATACTGGTGCTTCAATGGAATATTACGCTACAAATAAGGAGAATGGTGAAGAAGAACCATTTGCAAATAAATCTGAAAGAGACTTAACTGTTAAAATTGCTAAAACTCATAACAATCCACAGGACAAAAGAGGAGATTCTAAAACATCAGAAATTGTAAAAAATATTGCTTTAATTTATGTGTCTCAGGATAAAAATGAAAAAGCTTTAGGTGCAATGGCAGATGCAAGAGCAGAAAACCCAGATGATTTAGGATTATTATTATCAGAGGCTAATGTATATCTTAAAATGGGTAATCGCGAAAAGTTTAAAAGCTTAATGGAAGAAGCTACAGAAAAAGACCCAGACAATGCTGAGTTACAGTATAACTTAGGTGTGCTTGCGGCTGATGGTGGTAATGCGGAAGAGTCTATAAAATATTATGAGAAAGCTATTGCTATTAATCCTAGTTATACGGATGCTTATAATAATTTAGCTGTAGTTATATTAGAAGGAGAAGCTGGAATTGTAGAAGAAATGAATGGTTTAGGGAATAGCTCTGCTGATAATAAAAAATATGATGAGCTAAAAGAGAAACGTGCTCAATTATATCAAACGGCTATACCATATTTAACGAAATCTTTGGAGCTAAGAAGTGCAAATATAAATGCAGCTAAAACGTTGATGAATATTTATAGTGCTATTGGTGAAACTGAAAAGTATAAAGAAATGAAGGCTAAAGTTGAAGAGATTGAAGCTGCTGAAAGTGGTAATAACTAGTAGTATATTACTTATATAAAAAAAGCGACTTAATATTAAGTCGCTTTTTTTATATGATTTTTTTAATTACTCGGAGTTTGTGAGTATGAATATTCTTATCAGTATTATAAATGCCACTATGGTCTAATCGATCTATTCGTACTTTACCATGTGCATGTATAATATAATTATCTTCCATAATAATTCCTACGTGTATAATATTCCCTTCTGCATTATCAAAAAACGCTAAATCACCTGGTTCACTTTCTTCTATAAAGCTTAAAGCTTCTCCTTGGCTAGCTTGTTGAGATGCGTCTCTAAGTAATTTATAACCATTCAATTTATATACCATTTGAGTAAAACCAGAACAGTCAATACCAAAAGGTGTTTTTCCTCCCCACAAATAAGGGGAGTTTAGGAATAAAAAAGATGTATCAATGACTTGAGGTTTCTTGTTTTTCTGAGAAATAATATTTCCCTCAAAAGTATGATTTAATAGTTCTATCCCGTTTAAATTGGAGCCAATTGGAATTGGGTATAAATTATTTGAAGTATCTGAAACAAATTCAATTAAATCTGAAGACAATTTAATTTCACACTTTGATATTTCAGTATAATTAAATTCATCAATTTCTAGATATTGCTTGTTATCTATCCATCCTTCGTAATTATCAAAATCAAAACGAATACGGCTCCATTTTTTTCGCTGCTCTAAAACTTTAAAATTATCTCCGTACAAAGCTTGCGTTACCATTTCACTGGTATCGCTAGGCTCTAATCGTATAGGTACAATTCCTAAATTGCAAATGCCGTATTGCATAAATTGTGTTTAAGCGCGTTCTATTATAATTGCAGAAGCACCACCACCGCCATTACATATTGCAGCAGCACCTATTTTAGCATTATTTTGATGCAGCACATTAATAAGAGTTACCACTATTCTTGCACCAGAGCAACCCAAAGGATGACCTAATGAAACAGCACCTCCGTTTACATTAACATTACTATCATTCAATCCTAAAATTTTCATATTTGCTAATCCAACGACAGAGAATGCTTCGTTAAATTCAAAATAATCAACATCATTAATATCTATATTAGATTTAGCTAGTGCTTTAGGTAAGGCTTTTGCCGGTGCAGTTGTAAACCATTTTGGCTCTTGCGCAGCATCTGCGTAACCTTTTATAATTGCAATAGGGGTTAGTCCTAGTTCATTAGCTTTTTCTCTACTCATTAAAACCATAGCAGCAGCACCATCATTTATTGTAGAAGCATTTGCAGCTGTTACGGTACCATCTTTTGTAAATGCAGCACGTAAAGCTGGAATTTTTTCCATCTTTACATTTGTGTATTCTTCATCTCTATCTACAACAATAGCATCACCACGGCGCTGAGGTACTTCGATAGGAATAACTTCGTTATCATATTTGCCAGAATCCCATGCTGCTTTTGAACGTTCGTAAGATTGAATAGCAAATTTATCTTGGTCTTCTCTAGAAAATTTATATTCGGTAGCGCACGTGTCTGCTGAAACACCCATCGCATTTTTATTATAAGCATCAACAAGTCCGTCTTTCTGCATACCATCTTCAAGCGTAGCAGGGCCAAATTTAGTTCCGCTTCTTGCATGATAATAGTGAGGAATAGCGCTCATGTTTTCCATTCCACCCGCAACAACAATCTCTGCGTCTCCAAGTTTAATACTTTGAGCAGCTTGCATAATGGCTTTCATACCAGAGGCACACACTTTATTTATTGTAGTACAAGGAACGGTGTCAGGTATACCAGCAAATATTGCTGCTTGCCTTGCTGGAGCCTGACCAGTACCTGCTTGTACGACATTACCCATCAATACTTCATCTATCAATTCGGGCTTCAAGTTTATTTTATCTAAAGCACCTTTAATTGCTGCTGCACCAAGCCTTGGGGCTGGTATTGACGATAAAGCACCTAAAAAACTTCCTATAGGTGTTCTTACAGCTGATACGATTACAACCTCCTTATTCATTACTATAAAATTTGAAATTAGTTGGGACGAATTTAATCAATTTTTGATAGATTTAGGAATGAATTATACATTATAGGGCTCTAAAATTTTAATATTTATTACATTTGATTGTATATGAATAATCTTTTAAATAAATGGTATAAGAATCATGCACTAGTATATAAAATACTTCTGTTTATAGCAACCACGCTTTTTATTGTTTATTTATTTCCTAAGACAGGAAAGTTTAGGTTTTCGTTTGAAAATGGAAAGCCTTGGCAATCTGAAATTTTATATGCGCCCTTTGATTTTGCTATTAAAAAGTCAGTAGATGAACTTAAAGAGGAACAACTAGAAATAGAAAATAACTCATCTATTTATTTTGAAATTAACCTTAAAATAAATGAACAGTTAAAATCTGAATATCTTAAACGCTTTAACCAAGCCTTTAAGGACACATTGGGTTCAGGGCCGCAAAACTTAATACTCTATGAAAAAGGGAAGTCTTTTTTAGATGAACTTTATAACAATGGAGTTTTGGACTCAGATTACAATTATTCTGTCAATCGACAAGTCATTTTGGTATCCTTAAACACCATTCAGAAGCAATTGGAATACGGAGATTTTGTTGAGATTAATCAGTTAAGGCCTTTATTAGAAGATTATTTCAGTGTTTCTGTTTCAACTGATAATAGAAATAGAATGATATCCTTGTTTTTTGATATTGTTAAATCGAATATCACTATTAATCAAGGCTTAACGCAAAAATCACTAGAAGAGCAGCTTTCCCAAGTATCACAAACACGTGGAAGTATAGAAAAGGGGCAATTAATTATTTCTAAAGGGCAAATTGTTGGTGACGAAGAGTATACTATTTTAAATTCTCTTAAGTCAGAGTATGAGTCTCAAGTATGGAATACTGCCAATTATAATTGGGTACTTGTAGCATACACCTTACTTGTAGCTTTAGCTCTTTTAATGTTATTGTTATTCCTAAGAAAATATAGAATTGAGGTCTTTCTTAACAATACGAAAGTAACCTTTATCTTTTTCAACATTGCTCTAATGATATTTTTAACCACATTGGTTATAAACTATAATTCGCAATATATTTATGTGGTACCGTTATGTATTTTACCACTGGTTCTAAAGGCTTTTTTCGATGCTAGGTTAGGACTTTTTGCTCATGTATTAACCGTGCTCTTACTAGGGTTTATCGTGCCTAATAGCTATGAATATATGTTTCTCCAGATTATTGCAGGAATTGTGACTATACTTACAGTTTCCGAATTATATAAAAGAGCGAATCTATTTATATCTGTAGGTCAAATAACTTTTATTTATATCATAGCTTATTTTGCTTTCTTTGTTATTCATGAAGGGCAATTAACAGGGTTGAAATGGGAAACCTTTGGCTTGTTTATTCTTTGTGGTTTAGCCACGCTTTTCGTACAACCATTAATTTATATTTATGAAAAGATATTTGGTCTAGTATCAGATGTGTCGTTATTAGAACTTTCTGATACTAACTCTAAATTACTTAAAGAGTTATCTAACCGAGCTCCTGGTACTTTTCATCATTCACTAAATGTGGCAAATCTAGCCGAAGCATCTGCAAATGAAATAGGTGCTAACGCAATGTTAATAAGAGTAGGTGCGTTATATCACGACATTGGTAAGATGACCAATCCAACATATTTCACCGAAAATCAGAGTACAGGTATTAATCCACACGATGAGTTGTCGAGTAAAGAAAGCGCTAAAATTATTATTGGCCACACATTAAATGGTATTGAAATCGCTAAAAAGAATAATTTACCTGATCGTGTCACAGATTTTATAAGAACACACCATGGGACTAGTTTGGTCTATTATTTCTACATGAAAGAGAAGGCTGAAGATGAGAATGCAAATATTGAAGATTTTATGTATCCTGGACCGAAACCATTTAGCAAAGAAACAGCGATATTGATGATGTGCGATAGTGTAGAGGCAGCATCTAAGAGTTTAAAGGAGCCTACAACTACAAAGATTAATGAGTTTGTGGAAAATATTATAAATAAACAAATGGAAAATGGGCAGTTTCTTAATGCTGATATTACGTTTAAAGAAATTCAATCTATTAAAAAGGTATTAAAACATAAGTTAGCTAATATCTATCATTTAAGAATAGAGTATCCAGAATAAGAATTCTCACTGTATTTAATCAACAAAAAAGCCTTAACATAAATGTTAAGGCTTTTTGTGATCGCACTAGAATTCGATATATCACTAAAAAACCGACCTATTTACACTAAAAACGTCATATTTATTTGTTTTTTGGTGTAAATCATACATATTGCTAGTGAGATTTAGTGATATAGATATACTAATTGTATAACAATGGTATAACAAATTTGTGATATATATTTAATTAATTAACTTTTGAAATAGCCAATATTAAAATATCAATTTTTAAGGGTTTAGTTCAATAAAAAAATCAAAATCAAATAACAATATCATTGTCGTAATATGTTGGGTATATTACTTTATAATCTTTGAATGTAACTTTAGATAACTCAAAAATACAAATTTGAATAGGAGGTTTATACTCGAAATGTGCTTTTGTATTTGAAAGGAAGCTCATTTGATAATTTGGTTGAATATGAACAGATTTTGAATTAATTGGATTTATTCTGATAGCATTATATGTAAATGAACCAGATTTTATAATAAATTCTAAAACTCTAGAAACTGTAGTCGTTTCATTAATTAATCCATTTTCCTCCATTAGCTTTAGCGCAGCTTCAAACTCTAGCATATGAGCTGTATTTCCAACTAAATCAAAACAATTTGTATCATTTAATTCTATTGTTGCTTTACAAATCATATAGTTATCTGCCAAGCTAACTTCACCCCACCATTTAGCATTTTCTATAAATGTGTCCCAAAAGTAATAGCCACTACCAAGCCATGAATTAGTATGGGTACATTTGAATGGTCCATTACTTTCCACAAAATCCGGATTATCTCTATCTGCTAGAGTTTGGTATATTATAGTGTTAATCAAAAGAGATACTTTTATATTTCTTTTGTATTATTCTTAAGAGGTTCTTCTAATGAAACTAAATTCATCGTTGGTAAAATTAGTGGTGGAATATTAGCTTGATTAGTTACCAAACTTACATAAGCTCTTAAATAAGGAAATAGTAGTGCAATACTATTACGATAAAAATATGTTGGAATATCTTCTATTGTTTTAGCATTTTCGAATATGAACTCACCTATACAGCGTATTTTAATGAAGTTCTTTCCTTTATTAGAATTTGACATAGCATAAAAAGTAAATGTCAATTCAAATTTTGATTCATCTTTTATAAAAACACCTTTTGGTTTAAAATCAATCATTAAATCACCATCTGAGTAATTTTTTAAATCTATCTTAACTAAATCAAAGTAATAATGCTTAATTGAAAAACTAGCTTTCTCCATAATTATATAAGTGAATATTTTGTAAATAAAAAGTCCGAAGTAAATTTCGGACTTTCTATTATATTAACAAAATTTTGTTGATTATTTTCTGGTGGAGGATTTTTTATTTTAAAGGTACTTCCAGAGAATCTTAAAAATTCTTCCACTGTTGGGCTGTTTATGGAATCAAATTTTGATGTTGCTTTCCATAAATCATTTACTTCCTCTTCTGAATGGGAGAGAAAATATTCTTTCAATTTCTCAAACATTGTTGCCATCTTTTTGCGATCTTTCATTGGTTAATTATAACAAATGTATTTATTTTAGTTCAATTTTTAGAACAACTACTGAATATTCTATTTAGTATATTATTATTTATAATGGTTCTAAATAGAAATATCCCATTAAATCTTCTAATAGTAAGACGCATAATTATTCAATTTATTACAATTAAAAGCGTTTATTTTTTGATTATTATTATTTAATGCTCAAAAACTATACCAATTCTTAAATTGAGTTAATGAAATGTAATACTTGTTTAGATGTTAATTAAGTAAAGTTAATACTAAGTATCTTCATTTTTTTAAAACTGATAATATCAATTATTGAATTTGTTACTTCTATATAAAAACGTGTCACAGGTTCAAAAGGGCTAAAAAAATAAAAAACACTGAAAATAGATTTATTTAATATTTGATTTTTTTTTAACTTGTATGGGATTATAAGCTTTTTTAAATATAGATATAGTAGAGATTGAATCTTTGAGTATTTCTATTTTTTCTTCCATTCGAATGTATGCGATATCCTTATTGTACCTTCCAAAGACACCACCTATAAAAACTAAAGCTGTTACGATTGGAATTATTGACCAATCTGGGATCCTATTTAGAATATTCTGTTTAGGATCTTTTTTGATTCCAATGTTATCAATAGTATTAATGCAGTCGTTAACAAATGCTTTAATACCCTCTCTCTTATCAATTGGTCTATCAGCTATTGTTGGTTGCCAATCAAAATATTTTATATAAGATTCTTGAGGTGAGTCTTTACCAAAAAACTTTACTATATATGTTTTAGTTTCTAATGTCCAACTATAGTTTAAGTTTTGTTCATTTTCTAGCTTCTTAATTTGATTTTTTAATATGTGAATAGCCTTTGATTTCTTCATTTAAATTGGTTTTATATTATAAAACTATAATTTTAATACATTCATATTCCAAACAATAATTATAAAGTTGAAAATGATTATAGATAACAATATAGCTATGGTAATTTGCTCTCTTTTATTGAATGGTCTTTTCATCTTAGAAATTAAGGCTTGAATATTTATCTAAGTTCTTACCAGTCTTAAAAGCTGTCACGTCCGTTACGGTATTATGTTCTGCATCATAAACAACTTCAACAAAAAACCTATCTATTGCATAGCAGTTGATTTTAACGTCTTTTGTAACGCAGTTGTCTAAAAATGTGCCTATTTCCCAAACCTTTGCTTGTTTGTTTTCTAGTGAGAGTAGGTTAAATTCGTATAAAGTCATTTCATCTGTTTTTTGCTATAACTATATGCGTATCGTTCTGCAATATAGATATACTTATTTTTTAGTTGATTTACGATTCTAAATTGAGCTTCTGAGTAACTGTGGTTATCCAGATACCATTTGTAAACCTTAGTTCCTGCTTTCATCTTCATGTCATTCAAATGAATGTCATAAATATTTTCGTTTAATTCAAATAATGGATTATCAATAAAGTGTTTAAAGTCATCATAAGCGCTTTTTGTAGCTTTTTTGCACTGAGTATTTAGTAGGTCAAGATTCATACTCTCAAAGTTATAAAGAAAGGTTTCTGATTATATACTTTTAAGAACTAAGTAATTAACAAATGTTGTTTTTTTGCATTCTTAATTTGAAAATGCTAATAGAATACAAGTGCCAATAACCCAAAAAATAAATATGAAAATTTCATCTTTACTCCAGTCATTTTCTTCAATATTTTCAACTAGAAATTAGGTCGGTTTGAATCGGGATTTTATTATATCCAAAAACATATATAAATATGGTGAAATAGGTGTGTTTATATTTGTTAATTGATTTTCTCGTAAATTGTAAGTTGCTTATTATCAATAATTTATTTTTTTAGGTGAAAACAAAAAAATAAATTGAATGGTATAACAATGGTAGTACAAATGAAAACAAAAAAGCCCATATATAGTTGAAAATCAACTACTTACGGGCTTAAAAGTGATCGCACTAGGATTCGAACCTAGGACCGCCTGCTTAGAAGGCAGGTGCTCTATCCAACTGAGCTATGCGACCATTCAAGAGTTTTAGCTCTTAAAGTCGGGGTGGCAGGATTCGAACCTGCGGCCTCCACGTCCCAAACGTGGCGCGATAACCGGGCTACGCTACACCCCGAATTGGTCATCATAAAAATATTGCGGAGAGACAGGGACTCGAACCCTGGCGACAGTTACCCGTCGACAGATTAGCAATCTGCTCCATTACCACTCTGGCACCTCTCCAATAATTAAAAGAACATTCCTTGAAATGCGGTTGCAAATGTAAGTTTTCATATTAAAGAACGCAACAATTTTTTCGAGTTTTTTATCATCAAATTCTTTAGTGTTTAATCTTAGAGGGTTACAACCATATTTTTCTATTTTAATAGGAGACTTTAGTTGTTAATCTGATTTTACTTAAATTTATAATAGCAAAATAATTTATTAAATAATGTCTACATATAAAAACGATAGAGCCTTTACAAATTATGTTCATAATAATCTTGCGTTGCCTTTAATATATAAGAAGATTGAATGGAAAGAAGTAAAACTCAAAACTGATTATGCTCAATTTATAGACATGACTGATGGTATTGACTATATTTTCAGGAAAGACGATGCTATAATGACCATTCAAGAGCGTTTTAGAGAGGAAAAGTATCAGAATTATTCAGATTTTACGATTCGTTATCGTAGAGATGAAAATAAGATTGAAAATCGTCGCGAGTCTGAATATTATAAAATGAAAGCTCATTATTTTACTTATGGTATAATAGATAGTGCTAAAAATAAAGTTAATAGAGATTCTTGTTTTATAAAATTCGCTATTATAGATTTAAAGAAAGTTTATGAAAAGCTAGATTCAAAAGCCATATTTATTTCAGATAATAATAAAAATAAATGTGAGATAGTAGATGGAAATCGAATTGAATGCCCAATTAAATATAATTCAGACGGTTCTTCATCCTTTTTTCCAATTGATATTGCATTTTTAGTGAAATTATGGGGAAGTGATATGGTGATTTTTCAAAAGGGGTTTTTCTAAAAAGCACTAAAATTTAACGTTATTTTACTAATTAAAGTTCTACTTTTTTAATAGCTTGTACAAGCTTCAAAAAAATAAAAATGCAACTCATAAAATTCACTAAAAAAGGAATTTACTGTCCACAAGGTGAATTCTATTTAGACCCCTGGTTTCCTGTTGATTATGCTGTTATTTCTCATGGACATGCAGACCACGCTAGATGGGGAATGAAACATTATTTGTGTCAGCACGATTCTAAAGCAATTTTACAACACAGAATAGGTGCAGATATAAAAATTGAAAGTTTAGGCTATAATGACCCAATAAATATCAATGGCGTAAATGTTAGTTTTTATCCTGCAGGTCATGTTATCGGTTCTGCTCAAATCCGATTAGAACATAAAGGCTTTGTGGTCGTTTTTTCTGGTGATTATAAAACACAACCCGATTTTATAAGTACACCCTTTGAGTCCGTTAAGTGTAATACGTTTATTACAGAAAGCACCTTTGGATTACCCATTTACCATTGGAAATCAGAAAAAGAGCTTCAAAATGAATTACAGCAATGGGTAATTAATAACCAAGCGAATAATCGAACCTCTGTATTTTTAGGTTATTCTTTAGGAAAAGCTCAGCGTTTAATGTCGCTTTTAGAAGGAGCTGACCATATTTATGTACATCGTGCTATTCATAATTTAAACGAAGCGATTTCAAATTCTGGTATTCAACTCCCAGAAACAACATTATTAACCAATGATTTTGATAAGAAAGCACTTCAAAATAAAATAATCATTATGCCACCAGGCCTTTTAGGCTCACGATTATTAAAACGTGTTCCAAATGCAGCGACTGCAATATGTTCTGGTTGGATGCAAATACGTGGTAATAAACGCTGGCAAGCTGTAGATGCAGGTTTTACAGTGAGCGACCATGCCGATTGGAATGGTTTAATTTCAGCAGTTAAAGATTCCGAGGCAGAACAAGTCTATGTAACACATGGTTCGCAAGCCATATTTGCAAAATATTTAAATGAAATCGGTATTAAAGCAGACGAGCTAAAAACAGAGTATGGTGAAGAAGTTATGGCAAAAGCAGAACAAGAATATGAAAAAGTTGTAGCACAATGAAGCAGTTTTCAGAACTTATAAGCACCATAGAAATCACCAATAAAACCAATGCTAAAATTGATGCATTGGTTGATTATTTTAAAACAGCTCCCGAAAAAGATAAACTTTGGTTAATCGCATTATTTACAGGAAAACGACCACCTCGACCAGTAAAAACCACTTTGATGAAACAATGGTGTATGGAAATTACCCAATTGCCAGAATGGTTGTTTTTAGAAAGTTATAGCACAGTTGGTGATTTGGGTGAAACACTCGCATTACTATCACCAAAACCATCATGTCAAATAGATAGGTCTTTAAGTGAATGGATGGCTGAGTTGAAGACTTTAAAACCAAAGGAAGAAGATGAGAAAAAAGCTTATGTTCTTAATGCATGGTCTGGCTTACATCAGCAAGAGCGTCTTATTTTTAACAAACTTATAGGCGGAAGTTTTAGAATTGGTGTATCCAAGAAAACATTAGTAAATGCACTTGCTAAACTCACTGGGATTCATGCCAACCAATTAATGCATAGTATTATTGGTAACTGGGATATTGATTCTATTTCTTTTGAGGATTTAATAAATGGCTCCCATATTAATTATGATAATTCTAAACCTTATCCATTTTCTTTAGCGTATGCTTTAGAAAAAGAATTACTAGAACTAGGTGAACCAAAAGATTGGATGGTCGAGCAAAAATGGGACGGAATTCGTGGACAAATTGTTAAACGGAATAGCGAAATTTATATCTGGTCTCGTGGAGAAGAATTGGTCACACAACAGTTTCCAGAATTGGTAGAGGTGATGTCTAATTTTAAAGATGATTTTGTCATTGATGGTGAAATTTTAGCTATGAAAGATAACACCATTTTATTATTCAACGATTTACAAAAACGTCTCAATCGTAAAAATGTAACAAAGAAATTACTACAAGAAGTACCTGTTGGCTTTTATGCATATGATCTTTTAGAATTTAATAATGAAGATGTACGTGAGAAAACTATGAAAGAAAGGCGTTTAATTTTAGAGCAATTATTTGGTTCAATTATGCTTCCAGAGTATTTAAAGCTATCTTTCATTATAGATTTTGAAAAGTGGGAAGAGCTATACAATGTCAGAGCCAATTCAAGAATGCTAAATAGTGAAGGTTTAATGCTAAAGCAAAAAGCCTCTCCGTATCATACAGGTCGAAAAAAGGGAGATTGGTGGAAATGGAAAGTAGACCCGTTAACTATTGATGTGGTTATGATATATGCTCAAAAGGGTAGTGGTCGTCGCAGTTCTAAATATACCGATTACACCTTTGCTGTTAAAAAAGATGATAAATTGGTAACCGTTGCAAAGGCTTACTCCGGATTAACAGATAAAGAAATTACAGAAATATCTAAATGGGTAAATAAAAATGCCATTGAAAAATTTGGACCAGTACGAACCGTAAAACCCGAATTGGTTTTTGAAATTGCCTTTGAAGGTATTGCGCTTAGTAATAGACATAAATCTGGTGTCGCCCTCCGTTTTCCGAGAATAGTACGTTGGAGAAAAGACAAACCTGCTTCAGAAATTGATACTATAGAAACCGTTAAACAATTAATAACTGCAACTTGAGTAATTTTAGAGACAGTGTTGGCTTACAGTTAATTAATAATTGGATGGCAGAAAAAGGACAAACACCTTTTCCGTTTCAAACCCAAACATGGCAGCGTTATAGTAATGGTTACAGCGGTATGGTGATTGCACCTACAGGTTTTGGTAAAACATTTTCTGTGTTTCTTGGAGTGGTTATCGATTACCTTAATCATCCAGAAAAGTATCCAAAAGGTTTAAAATTATTATGGATTAGTCCATTACGATCTTTAGCAAAAGATTTAGCTAAAGCAATGACCCAAGCTGTAGATGAGATTGGTTTAGATTGGTCGGTACAAGTACGTAATGGCGATACACCAATAAATATTCGTCGTAAGCAAGAACGTTTAATGCCAGATGTATTATTAACGACGCCAGAAACTATGCATCTTTTGTTTTCAATGAAAAAGAATTTGCGTTTTTTTAAAGGAGTAAAGTGTGTAGCGATTGATGAGTGGCATGAATTGTTGGGGAATAAAAGAGGTGTACTCACCGAATTGGCAATTTCTCAGTTGAGACAGTATTCACCTAAACTTCAGATTTGGGGAATAACGGCTACGATTGGTAATTTAGAAGAAGCAAAAGCAGTTTTGTTACCGTATTCCAATTTAAAAGTCACGCAGATAAAGACGAAGGATAAAAAGAACATAGATATTATCTCGGTTTTGCCAAACGAAATAGAAGTTCTGCCTTGGGCAGGACACCTAGGTGGTAAAATGGTGGATAAAATTTTACCAATTATCGAATCAAACACAACAACTTTAATATTCACAAATACAAGAGGTCAAGCGGAATTATGGTATCAGTTACTTTTAAATGCAAATCCAGAATTAGCAGGTTTGTTAGCCATACATCACGGCTCTATAAGCAAAGAACTCAGAAACTGGATTGAAGATAGCATTTCAAGTGGTTATTTAAAAGCTGTGGTTTGTACATCATCATTAGATTTAGGTGTCGATTTTAAACCTGTAGATTGTGTGATTCAAATAGGGTCTGCTAAAGGCATAGCACGTTTTATGCAACGCGCAGGTCGCAGTGGGCATTCTCCTTATGAGCGTTCTAAGATTTACTTTATTCCCACTCATTTATTAGAATTGGTAGAAGTAGCTGCTTTAAAAGAAGCGGTAAAACAAAACCAGATTGAAACGAGAGACCCAATGGTTTTAACGTTTGATGTTTTAGTACAATTTATGGTGACTTGCGCAGTTGGGATAGGGTTTGATTCGGAAAAGTTTTTTCAACAAATACAAGAAACACATGCTTTTAGTTATATAACTGAAGATGAATGGCAATGGTGTTTGCATTTTATAACCAAAGGTGGGAAAACATTGCATTCTTATGAAGAGTTTCATAAAGTTATACTAGATGAGGATGGACTTTATAAAGTAAAAAGCAGGCGCATAAGTATGCTGCATCGTATGAATATTGGTGCTATTGTTAGTGAAGTCAACTTAATGGTAAAGTTCTTATCAGGAGGTTATATTGGTATGATTGAAGAATTCTTTATTTCGAAATTAAAACCTGGAGATAGTTTTATTTTGGCTGGTCGTGTCTTAGAGTTGGTAAAACTTAAAGATATGACTGTTTTGGTAAGAAAAAGTAAAGCTAAAAAAGCGGTTTCACCAAGTTGGATGGGAGGACGCTTACCGTTAACCTCACATTTAAGTCATTTTTTAAGATTGAAATTATCGGATGCTTTAGAGCCAGGACGATTAGAAAAAGAGTTACGATTTCTAAATCCTTTGATTTCGAGACAAGCTGAATATTCTCATATTCCAAAAGCAGACGAATTCTTAATAGAGTTAATTGAAACTAAAGACGGTTACCATGTATTTATGTATCCTTTTGAAGGGAGATTGGTTCATGAGGTCTTTTCAGCATTAATTGCTTATCGCATTAGTAAGCTTAAACCACTTACGTTTACTATAGCAATGAATGATTATGGTTTTGAGTTATTGAGCGATCAGTCAATTCCGATTTCTGAAGCAAATATTACCGAATTATTAAGTAAAGAAAATTTAATGAATGACGTGGTTGCGAGTATAAACGCGTCAGAAATGGCATCACGAAAGTTCAGAGATATTGCTGTTATTGCAGGTTTGGTTGTTCAGTCGCAACCAGGTACTCGGAAAAGCAACAAAAGCTTGCAGTCGTCATCTGGGCTTATATTTAGAGTTTTAGAAGATTACGAACAAGATAATTTATTGCTTCGCCAAGCGTATACAGAAGTTTTTAATCAGCAATTAGAAGAAGTACGATTACAGGCTGCTTTTGAACGTATTTCTAAGAGTAAGATTATTATTAAACATGCAAAATCGTTTACACCATTAAGTTTTCCGCTTAAGGTAGATAGTTTGCGTGGCACTATGAGTAACGAAAATTTAGATAAGCGTATTCAGCGTATAAAAGCACAAACCTTTAAAATTGATTAGATGAATATTGCTGAAGAATTTATAAAAATCAGAAATGAAGAATTGGTTTTAACCAATCAGCGTGCTATATACTGGAAACGAGAGAATGCTCTAATTTTATCAGATTTGCATATTGGAAAAACTGGGCATTTTAAAAAACACGGCATCCCAATGCCAGATGCTATTCTTCAGAAGGATTTAGAACGGCTAGAAGCTCTGACTCTTCACTTTAAAGCTAAATATTTATTCGTTGTTGGTGATTTGTTTCATGCAGAAGCTAACGAGGATATGACCACCTTTAAAAATTGGTTATTGAAGTTTGAATTTTTGAAAATTATACTGATTAAAGGAAATCACGATCGACTTTCAAAAACGATGATGGTAGATTTTAATATTCAAGTTGAAATAGAATTAGAAATAGACCCTTTTTTATTAGTTCATGAGCATCTAGAAATTCATAAAGAAAATTTTACGATTTCTGGACATACTCATCCTGGTGTTTTACTTAAAGGAAAAGGAAGGCAAAGACTAAAATTACCTTGTTATCAGGTGGCTTCAAATCAAATTATTTTGCCAGCTTTTAGTTTATTTACAGGTCTTAATACTAGAGCTCAGCTAAAAGATACGGTTACATATGCCTTTACAGAAACCTCGATTTTTAAGTTTTAGAACACACCAAGATAATTTTCTCATCATTCAAATCAGTTGTAAAAAATAAGTAGATATTACCACCATCTTTAATCCTAAGTTTCTTACGAATATCACCTACTGACAATGTGAAATTACGAGTAGTAACATTTGCTTTTGTAATCTTTTCTTTAGCAAAGGCTTTTTTGTTGAAAGGCAGTCGTTTTTCAATTTTAAACCGTCTTCCTGGAAAGTCAACTAAAAGGTCTGAAGTATATAAATGAGAATGTTTGTGAAGTTTTGATATGTTTAATTCCGAACTAACCGAATTAAATGCGCCAGCTTTTAAAACTACTGAATTTGGTTCGTACAAATAGGTGAGTGGTTGAGTATATTCTGCTACTGATGCAGATTCATTATTATATTGAAAGTTAAAATTTTGAGCAGCCTCCTTTTGAAGGTTGGTTGTTTTAATAGAAACCTCACCAAGATAGTCGCGCTCTAAAATCCAAAGCAATTCTTTAACTTCATTATTTAAAGCTACGATGTGTATGTCTTTAACATGTTTTAAATCCTTTAAAGTAGCTGATAAATCTAATAATGGTGACGTCTTTATCATTACGTTTTTAGCATGCTTTAAAAACAGGCCTTGAAAGGTTTTAATGTTAGGAGTACAATCGAACAGTAAGAAAACTTTTTGTTTGGCATCATCTCGTCTTGATGGATCTATAT
Organism: Winogradskyella sp. UBA3174; assembly: GCF_002364335.1. Lineage (GTDB taxonomy): Bacteria > Bacteroidota > Bacteroidia > Flavobacteriales > Flavobacteriaceae > Winogradskyella. The sequence goes on from NZ_DEXW01000062.1 coordinate 74,866, forward strand.
AAATCCAATCGAATGGTTGGTCAATACACTTTAGTGCATCAATGCCATTCTGATTCAAACATTCAATATTATTAGAGTTTAAAGTTTTGTAATTTTGTTTTACGATTTCTGAGAGTTCAGCATTTATTTCGCAATATGTAATATTTTCAATCTGTTTTGAAAAATAATAGGCATCAATTCCGAATCCGCCAGTAAGATCTATTAACGATTTTCCTGAAGTTAGATGAGCTTTGTGTTTTGCAGTAATTTCAGATGAGGTTTGTTCTATATTTAGCTTATTTGGATAGTAAATATTTTTAGTATTAAACCAAGTTGGTAACTTGTTTTCAGAACGTTTTTTAGACTCAATTTGTTCTATAATTAACTTAGAATCTAAATGTCCAAAGGGCATACCCTTAAACAGTAAACTAGAAATATCTGATTTTAAATTTGAATTTATAAACTTCTGAATTTCAATATGTAGTAGGTCTAAGTTCAAACTAATTTTACAAACCTTTTGTGAGTTTTTGTACAAAATTATATTCAGATAAAAATTCTTTCAGAATCACTTTTATAGCGGTGTAAGTTGGTATAGCTATAATCATGCCCACAATACCGAATAATATTCCTGAGATAATAATAATTAAGAAAATTTCTAAAGGATGTGATTTTACACTTTTAGAAAAGATATAGGGTTGGCTAAAGAAATTATCGACCAATTGTGCTACCACAAAACCTATCATTACATACGTGGTTTTTGGTAAAATAACTTGGCTAAAACTTTCACCTAAATTACTAGACATACTTAATAATAACATTAAAAAACCACTAACTAAAGGACCTACGTAAGGTACTAAATTTAGTAGTGCGCATAAAAAGGCAATGACGACTGCATTATCAATATCGAAAATGAGAAGTACTATAGTGTAAATTATAAATAGAATAAGAATTTGAAAAATAAGCCCAACAAAATAACGAGAGAGTAAATCTTTAATTTTAGTGAAAGACCGTTTTGTGCCTGTTTCTTTTCCTGTTGGAATAAAGGTCATAATTCCATCTTCAAATAACTTGCTGTCTTTTAAAAAGAAGAATGAAATAAATAACACTGAAAATAAGCCTATACTAAAACTACCAAGTCCGCTTATAAAACTATTGAGAAAGTTAGGGATAACGGCAAAATCTAATTTTGAAAGTAAGTTAGAGTCTTTAAGAGATTGCTCTACATCGATATTCTGAAATTCAAAATAAGTCACAATTTGGTTGTATAAATCTTCAACATTTGTTTGCAACTGTTCAATATTAAGCAATGCTAAATTCTGACCTTGTTCTGCAACAAGCGGAATAAACATAACTACTAAACCTATCAGTACACCAATGAGCAAAACCATTGTTGTAACTACTGCAATTGTGTTATTAAATTTTAATTTTCGTCTTAGAAATAATATAATTGGGCGACCGATTAATGAAATTACCGCAGCAACAGCGATGTAAACAATTACGGATTGAATCTTGTAAAAAAAGAAGACAACCAAAATAATGGCTAATAGAATGCCAAGTGCTCTTAAAATACCGTTTGCAATAATTTTTGAGTTCATCTCAATTAATTTAATCAAAGATGCTGAAATAAATTCAGCACCACAAATTTAAGAATTTAGTTGTTTAGTAAGCTCGTAGAGCGCAATACTTGTAGCTTGCACAACATTCATACTACTATTATTACCATACATGTTAATCTGAACAGTGGCATCACATTGTTTGAGGAGTGTTTCTGAAACGCCAAAATTTTCATCTCCAAGGATTAAAGTTATGGGTTGTTTGGTTTTTAGTTCAAATTCGCTAAGATTTGTACTCGTCTCGGTAATCTCTAAAGCGATTACATAATTGCCTCTAGATTTTAATTCATCTACGACCGTATTAATATCGGTTTCAAATCTATGGTCAATGTAGTTTTCTGTAGATCGCGATGTTTTAGTCATTCGTTTTCCTAATGTCACATTTTCTCCGCAAAAAACAACTTCTTCGATGCCGAAAGCATCTGCTATTCTAAACAAACTACCAATATTTGGCGCATTGGTAATGTTATCACAGACTAAAGTGATTGAGTGTTTTTGTTGTTTGAAATTCCTATTTTGGTGGGTTAATTGCAATATATTCAGTTTATTTAGAGTTCAAAATGAGAAGGAGTTCCACATTGATAAATAGTATGATACGAGTGTCCGAAACAGCAAGTTATTCCTGTAGGACAGTTTTCGTGAAACGATGAAATACCTGTTGTGTAAGTGTGACTATTTATTGAACCCATAGATTGAAATGTAAATGCTATCACTAAGACTAACGCAAAGATCTTATCTTTAATTAAAAATTTCTTCATGTCTATATTTAGTCTTTATTCTTGGTTCTTTTGTCTGTTTTAATTCTCAAAAGCATATTTAATAATATTTGCTCCCATTTTTAGCGCTTTTTCTCTAACATCTTCTGGGTCACTATGTACTTCTTGGTCTTCCCAACCATCACCTAAATCACTTTCAAAAGTAAATAACAACACCAATCTGCTTTCGTGAAAAATACCGAAAGCTTGTGGTGCTTTACCATCATGCTCATGTATTTTAGGTAAACCTAGAGGGAAGCTGTAAGCCGTACTAAAAATCTTATGGTCTTTTGGGATTTCTATTAATTCGCTATTTGGGAATATTTTCTTTAACTCTTTTGTAATGTAAGGTTCCATTCCATAATTATCATCTATGTGAAGAAATCCGCCAGAGATTAAATAATTTCTTAAATTTTCTGAATCGTCATCGCTAAAAAAGACATTGCCATGACCTGTCATATGTAATAATGGAAATTGAAAAATATCCGTGCTACCAGCTTCTACTGTTTGAATATTCTCATTAATATTAGTGTTAATGTTATCATTGCAATATTTTACCAAATTTGGTAAAGCGGTTGGATTACCATACCAATCACCACCACCTTTATACTTTAGTACTGCGACATCTTGAGATAGAAGTATTAAAGAAAAAAGCGAAAAGAAAAGAGAAAAAAATAGTTTCATAGTTATTCATTTATAAAAGCGACTGAATGACAAGCTACAATAGCAGCAGTTTCAGTGCGTAATCTCGTCTCACCCAAAGTTACAGGAATAAAATTATGATGCAAAGCCATTTCGATTTCTTTAACGCTAAAATCACCTTCGGGTCCAATTAATATGAGGCAATCTTCATTTTCAATCAGTTGTGATTTAAGTGATTTTTTATCTGTTTCTTCACAATGTGCAATAAATTTTTTATTATAATAGTTTTGATTTACAAAATCCTTAAAAGCTCTTGGCTCATTAAGTTTTGGTAAGTAGCAGTGCAGTGATTGCTTCATTGCAGATTGTATAATTTTATTGAAGCGTTCTAATTTTAGAACTTTTCGCTCACTATGATCGCAGATTATTGGTGTTATTTCTTCAATCCCAATTTCAGTAGCTTTCTCTAAAAACCACTCATAGCGATCATTCATTTTGGTTGGTGCGACTACTAAGTGTAAATTGTAGTTGCGTTTAGGTTTCAAAGTTTTAGACGTAATATTTACTGAACAATTCTTAATGCCTGCTAAGCTTAACTCAGCTTCAAATAGCCAACCTTTACCATTGGTAATGTGTAATTGGTCACCAACGTTTTTACGAAGTACTTTTACGATGTGTCGACTTTCTTCTTTGTCAAAGTTAAAAGTAGAATCGTTTTCTGAAATGTTGGGATTGTAAAATAGTTGCATTTGAAGCTTAGTTTTTCCTGGTAAAATGTTTTGCTGTACTTAGTATTATATTCAAAATAAATAACAATTGCGATACTATAAATACGATCACTAAAATCGTTATAAATAAATTTAGTTTTGAAGTTTCATCAAATAAAAGGAATTTAGATTCTATTACCCTGTCCAAAAGAAAATACCCGATAAAATATATAGGTATTAAACCCAAAGTTAATAAAGTATGGGTTTCTTTTAGAAAAACAATTATTTGTATTTTATCAATGCTGAAAAGCCAATATATAAAACCAATTAACGCGAAATAGATTGCTAATGATTCTGAGAGGGCATAATTTTTAATCACATAATAAGTATCATGAATATTTATATCTATAACTGCGTCATCACTATTAAAAAAATAAAGCACTAATAGGATAAAAAATAGCGAAGCAAACCAATAATAAAAGTAAACTTTTAATGTCTTCATTTTTATATGATTTTTCTCGATTTGGGTTTTCAGTAAAAAACTAAATTTTAAGATACAATTGAGATGAAGTTTTTATAAGGATGTTAACCAGTATTTTAACAATTATATCTTCAATCGTGAAGTAGCCATGACATCAAAATCTGAAAAATCTTTTTCTAAATACTTTAAATAACCAACAATAGCTATCATTGCAGCATTATCTGTGGTGTATTCAAATTTAGGAATATAACTTGTCCAGCCAAATTTTTGTTCAGCATCTTTTAGTGCTTTTCTAATACCAGAATTAGCAGAAACTCCACCACCAATTGCAATATGAGTAATCCCAGTTTGTTTTACGGCTAACTTTAGTTTATCCATTAAAATACCAATGACTGTATATTGTATAGATGCACAGATGTCATTAAGATTTTCTGTAATAAAATTTGTATTGGCTTTAACTTCGCGTTGTACAAAATATAAAATAGATGTTTTAAGTCCAGAAAAACTAAAATTAAGACCTGCTACTTTTGGCTTAGTGAATTTGTAAGCCTTCGGATTTCCAAGTTGAGCACGTCTGTCTATTTCAGGACCAGCAGGATAACCAAGTCCTAAGACTTTTCCGCTTTTATCATAAGCTTCACCAACAGCATCATCAATAGTTTCGCCTAAGACTTCCATTTCAAAATAATTAGAAACTTTTACAATTTGCGTATGTCCGCCAGAAATAGTCATCGCTAAAAACGGAAAAATAGGTTTTGAGTGATTTTCTTCGTCAATAAAGTGGGCTAAAATATGACCTTGCATGTGGTTAACATCTATTAGCGGAATGTGTAACCCGTAAGCCAAAGATTTTGCAAAAGAAGTACCTACTAATAAAGAACCCATTAAGCCAGGTCCGCGTGTAAAAGCTACGGCACTTAATTGATTTTTAGAAATACCTGCTTTTTTTAGTGCTTGGTCTACAACAGGTACTATGTTTTGTTGGTGCGCTCTAGAGGCTAATTCTGGTACCACACCACCATATTCTGCATGTATTTTTTGGACTGCAACAACATTGCTTAAAATTCTGTCGTTACATAATACAGAGGCAGATGTGTCATCGCATGAGGACTCAATACCAAGGATATAAATATTTTCTTTTTCCATAGTCGATATTAGGTACAATAATTGTTAATTTTACCCATAATAGTCTAATGCTGTATTTAACAACGTATTGTATGGACAAAGGTAATAAAGATTTCATCTATTAAAACTCATAATTTCTATCAAACGGATACTCAAAATAGTAGGAAAGATTACAGCAATATTATTGCTATTATTTCTTATTTTATTTTTGGTACTTTCGATTCCGGCAGTTCAGACTAAGCTCGGTAAATACACTACAAGTATATTAAACAGGAATTTTAAGACAGACATTAATATTGGTAAAGTTGGTCTTCAGTTAAATGGTGATATAGAGTTAAAAAAAATTCTTATAAGAGATTATAAAAGAGATACCCTGATAAGTATAGGTGAGTTGAATAGCTCAATTGTTAGTTTTAAAAACCTATATAATAGTAAACTCAATTTTGGGGATATTGATATTCACAATGTGGTTTTCAATTTAAAAACATATAAAGGCGAGGTAGATACAAATCTAGATGTCTTTGTGGCTAAATTTGATGATGATAATCCGAGAGAAGGTCCAAGTGAGTTTTTGTTTTCATCGAGTGATGTTTCTATAGAAGACGGTATATTCAGACTTATTGATGAGAATAAAGAAATACCTCAGGTATTTGAGTTTAGCGATCTAAATGCGAATACAACTAATTTTTTAATTAATGGCCCGGAGGTTAATTGTCGAATAAATAAATTCAGCTTTAAAGATAGTAGAGGTATTGCTGTTAAAAATTTAATGGCAAATTTCGAATACGCTTTAGATCACATGAATTTTGGAGATTTAAATTTAAAAACGCAAGGCTCTGAGTTAAAAGGTGATCTACGCTTTGGTTACCAACGCGAAGATTTAAAGGATTTTACAGATAAAGTTAATGTAACGGCAAGTTTTAAGGATTCGGAAATTTCGCTAACCGAGCTTAATGTATTTTTTGATGAATTTGGCATAAACCAAAGAGCTACGCTAAATACAGATTTATCAGGAACCTTAAATAATTTAACAGCTACAAACTTAAATGTAAGTACAACAAGGAATACAAGAATTATAGGTGATATAACTTTTAAGAATTTGTTTAGTACCGACGAAGATAGTTTTGCTCTAAAGGGAAAATTCAATAATTTAGCATCTAACTATAATGATTTAACAGCGCTACTACCTAATATTCTTGGAAAGTCAATACCAACTGTCTTTTCTAAAGTTGGAAATTTTAGAATAACAGGAAACTCATACATTACAGCAAAGCGCATAGAAGCGAGAATAAGAATAGATACAGATTTAGGATTAATTAATTCGGACTTAGAGTTAACTAATATTGATGATATTGATAATGCTAATTACGTTGGTAATGTTGTTTTTAATGATTTTGATATTGGGACACTAATTAATGATCCGTTGGTTAAAAATGTATCTGCAAATGTAGACGTCGATGGAAAAGGGTTTACACTAGATAATTTAAGAACCGATATTAAAGGTGAAATTTTTAATTTAGATTATAATGGTTATGTATACCAAGACATTAATCTATCTGGTGATTTAGGAAATAAAATTTATAATGGTATTCTTAAAGCAAATGATCCAAATCTTAAGGTAGACTTTAACGGACTGTTGGATTTTTCTAAAGAAATAAGCACATTCGATTTTAAAGCGAACGTAGACTATGCTAATTTAAGAGTATTAAATTTTGTTATTAGAGACAGTTTATCGGAATTTAAAGGTTTAGTGAATATGGCTGTAAAAGGCTCTAGTTACGACAATGTTAGCGGTGCCATAAACATTAAAAACACAACATATAAAAATCAGGATGGTGATTATAATTTTCAAGATTTTGATATTGTCTCATTTTTTAAGGACGGAGAAAGAAATATTTCTGTTAACTCGCCAGATATTATAAACGGTACTGTTTCTGGTAAGTTTAAATATAGGGATATCTTAAAACTTATAGAGAATTCCGTTGGTAGTATATACACTAACTATATACCAAATGAAGTTGATGAGGAGCAATATCTCGATTTTAAATTCAATATTTATTCTAAAATAGCAGCTGTATTTTTTAAAGATTTAACGCTAGGTAAAAACACGTTTATAGAAGGTAGAATAGAGACTGATGAGAAAGGCTTTAACCTTAGATTTAACTCACCCGAAATTAAGTTTGAAGATTACTTCGCTAACAATATTAACTTAAGCGTAGATAACAGCAACCCTTTATTTAATACGTTTATAGAAATAGATAGTCTTAGTGCAGGTATTTATAATGCTTCTGATTTTAGTCTTATTAATGTTACTAAACGAGATACCTTGCTAATAAAATCAGAATTTAAGGGTGGTAAAAATAATGCTGATAATTTTAACCTTAATTTATTTTACACCATAGATAAAACTAATAAATCTGTTGTAGGTTTTAGAAAATCTGATGTAACCTTTAAAGGCTACGATTGGTTTATAAACTCTAAAAAGGATACGCTCAATAAAATACGTTTTGATAGAGGTTTTAAATCCATTGAAGTTTTTCCTATTAAGATAAATCAAGGCAATGAAGAAATATTATTATCAGGTACGGTTGAGGGAGAGTCTAATAAAAACATAAATATAGACTTTAAGGAGGTTCAGTTAGTTAAAATTACGCCACGTATAGATAGTTTAGCGCTAAAAGGTATTGTTAACGGTAAGTTAGATTTACGTCAAACAAACGGTGTTTACCTTCCGAAATCAGATGTAGTGGTGAGCAATTTATTTGTAAATGATTATGATTTAGGGGAGTTAACAGCTAAGGTAGAAGGCAACAATTCTATTACAAATTATAAAGTAGATGTGTCTCTTGTAAATGATAATTTAACATCGTTAGCTGCAAATGGAACTATAGATATAGCAGAAAACAATCCTAAGATTAACCTTAATGTAGATTTTGAAGAGTTTTTATTAGATCCACTAAACCCTTTGGGAGAAGGTGTAATTAATAACATTAGAGGTTTAGTATCTGGTAATGCTAAAGTTACAGGTAGTCTCCAAAAACCAAGTATAAATGGTGAATTGTTATTAGATAGAGCTGGCCTTTCTATACCATATCTTAATGTAGACTATGGTTTTGACTTTGATTCTAAAGTTACTCTAAAAGGACAACGCTTTATTTTTAATAACGTTGCAATGACAGATTCTAAATTTTTCTCACAAGGTAATTTGAATGGTTTTATAGAACATGATAATTTTTCTGATTGGAAACTAGGACTAGAGTTAACTACAGACCGCTTATTGGTTTTAAATACTGAAGAGTCTGAAGACGCCTTGTATTACGGTGATGGTTTTGTGAGTGGTTCTGCTGAAATAAAAGGACCTACCGATCAGTTAGTTATAGATTTTGATGGCAGTACTGCAGATGGTACAGTGTTTAATATTCCATTAAATGATTCAGAAAGTTTTGGTGATAATTCTTTTATTCACTTTTTAAGTCCAGAAGAAAAATTAGCTAGAGTTAATGGCAAAATTTCGGAGCAAATTAAAGTTAAAGGTTTAGAATTGAAATTTGATCTTAATGTAAAGCAAAATGCAACTATAGAAATTGTAATAGATAAAGAAGCCGGTAGCACCATAAAAGGAAAAGGGGAAGGGAATTTAGTGTTTTTAATAAATACAAACGGAACTTTTAATATGTGGGGAGATTTTACAGTATTCGAAGGGTTTTATAATTTTAAATATGGCGGCTTAGTAGAAAAGAAGTTTAATGTAGAGGAAGGTGATATCGTTTGGGAAGGTGATCCTATGAAAGCAGCGATTAACTTAAAAGCGATATATAAAGGTTCAGCAAACCCATCTGTATTATTAGACAATCCAATAAGTCAATCTATAGATGTTGAAGTAGAAATAGGTCTTACAGGTCAACTAGAACAACCAGTACCTGAGTTTAACTTTAGATTCCCAGGCGTAAGCTCTACAGTAAAGTCTGAATTAGATTACAGACTATCATCGAAAGAAGAGCGAGAGAATCAAGCTTTGATATTTTTGATGACAGGTGGCTTTTCTGACGGAGTTAGAGGTGCCAATTTTACAGGCACCATATCAGAACGATTATCTGGTATCATTAATAATTTATTTGGTGGTAGTAATGGTAATTTAGATATAGGTTTCGATTTTGAATTAGGTCAAGACACGCCAGAGCTACAAACCAATAATCGTTTTGGCGTAACGCTTCAAACAAAAATTAGCGATAAAATTTTAGTTAACGGTAAGGTTGGTGTACCATTTGGAAGCGCTCAGCAAACTACAATTACTGGTGATGTGCAAATAGATTGGTTATTAAACGATGACGGTACTTTAAGAGCTAAGGTGTTTAATAGAGAAAATACTATTAGAAATTTTGGTGAAGAAATAGGATTTACTCAAGGTATTGGCTTGTCTTATAGTGTAGATTTTAATACATTTAAAGAGCTAGTAGATATTATATTTACTGGTAAAAATAAAAAGAGAAAAAAGGATAAAAAAGAAGAAAAAAATAATAAGGAGGATTCGGAAATGATGCCAAATTTTATTGAAATGAAAAAGAAGAACACGAAAACGAAGTCTGAAGATTAGATATTCTCAATCTTTTGCAAAATACTTATTAACGAAAACGTTTGAATTTTAAATGCAGTGATTATTTTATGAAAATAGTCACTTTTTTTTTTGTTTAGTTCCTTAATTTTACTGTAAACAAATAAGATACATGTCTGATACAATCAAAAAAATAGGAGTTATGACGTCTGGTGGTGATTCTCCAGGTATGAATGCAGCTATCAGATCTGTTGTTAGAGCATGCGCTTATCATAACATAGAATGCTTCGGAATTTACCGTGGTTATGAAGGAATGATTGAAGGTGATTTCATAAAAATGGATGCACGTAGCGTAAAAGGAATCATTAACAAAGGCGGTACAATTTTAAAAACAGCAAGATCTAAAGAGTTTAGAACAAAAGAAGGTAGAGTTAAAGCTCATGAGCAGTTAACAAAAGCTGGTATTGAAGCTTTTGTTGTTATTGGTGGTGATGGTAGTTTTACTGGTGCTATGATTTTTAATCAAGAATTTAATTTCCCGGTAATGGGAATTCCTGGAACCATAGATAACGATATTTTTGGCACAACACATACATTAGGCTACGATACAGCTTTAAACACTGTTGTAGAAGTTATAGATAAAATTAGAGATACAGCGAGTTCTCACAACAGACTGTTTTTTATCGAGGTTATGGGGCGCGATGTTGGTCATATAGCCTTAAATGTTGGTATTGGCGCTGGTGCAGAAGAAATTCTTATACCAGAAGAAGATTTAGGTTTAGATCGCTTATTAGAATCATTGCGTCGAAGTAAACAATCTGGTAAATCATCTAGTATTGTTGTTGTTGCAGAAGGCGACAAAATAGGTAAAAGTGTTTTTGAACTCAAGGATTATGTTGATGAAAACATGTCTGAGTATGAGGTAAGAGTTTCGGTTCTTGGTCATCTACAACGTGGAGGTTCACCATCTTGTTTCGATAGAGTTTTAGCTAGTAGAATGGGAGTAAAAGCCGTTGAAAGTCTTTTAGAGGGTGAAAGTAATTTTATGGTAGGCCTTAAGAATGATATGATTCAGCTGACACCATTCGATCAAGCAGTAAAAGGAAAATCAAAAATAAATATGGAACTTCTTAGAGTTTCAGATATAATGTCAGTTTAATAACAATAGATAAAATTAATTAATAGTAATATGTCAGATTTAAAATTAGGTATTAACGGATTCGGAAGAATAGGAAGAATAGTATTCAGAGCAACAGTAAAAAGAGATGATGTTGATGTCGTTGCAATCAATGATTTATTAGATGTAGAGCATTTAGCTTATCTTTTAAAATATGATTCTGTTCATGGAAGATTTGACGGAACAGTAGAAGTTAAAGATGGTCACTTAGTTGTAGACGGAAAGACAATTAGAGTTACAGCAGAAAGAGATCCTAAGAATCTAAAGTGGGACGAAGCAGGTGCTGAGGTAGTAGCTGAGTGTACAGGTATATTTACAACTTTAGAAACTGCACAATTTCATATAGATGGTGGTGCTAAAAAAGTAGTAATTTCTGCACCAAGTAAAGATGCACCTATGTTTGTAATGGGTGTTAACGATGATACCCTAACTGCAGATCATACTATAGTTTCTAATGCATCTTGTACGACTAACTGTCTAGCACCTTTAGCTAAAGTTATTGAGGATAATTTTGGAATTGAAGAGGCTTTAATGACAACAATTCATGCTGCAACTTCTACACAATTTACTGTAGATGCACCTTCACGTAAAAATTACCGTTTAGGTCGTTCAGCTATTGTAAATATTATTCCATCGTCAACTGGTGCTGCAAAAGCGGTAGGAAAAGTAATTCCTGAATTAGACGGAAAATTAACTGGTATGGCCTTTAGAGTACCAACTGCCGATGTATCTGTGGTAGATTTAACTGTTAAAACAAAATCTGACACCTCTTTAGAAGAAATTAAAGCAGCAATGAAGAAAGCAGCTAATGGTTCTATGGCAGGTGTTTTAGGTTATACTGAAGATGCAGTTGTATCGCAAGATTTTGTTAGCGAAGAAAGAACAAGTGTATTTGATGCTGATGCATCGATTGAGTTGAATTCTAAATTCTTTAAATTAATATCTTGGTACGATAACGAATTTGGATATTCTAACAAACTTGTAGATTTAGCTCAAAAGGTGAATAACCTTTAAGAAAAAATAATATTAATTATGAAACTCCGTAGGGTTATGATTTTTCATTTTCTACGGATTTTTTTTTATAACATATAATATGATTTTAATAACAGACGGAGGTTCAACAAAATGTGACTGGATAGCTATTGCTAAAAGTGGTGAAAAAGCAGCTGATAAGATTAGGACCAAAGGTTTGAATCCAGCAATAATTGGTGAAAAAAAGTTAAGGAAAACCATAAGAAAGAGTAAAGAATTAATGGCTATTGCCAATGAAGTAACTCATGTGTTTTTCTATGGTGCAGGTTGCGGAACTGAAAAGCCAACACTTTTATTAAAATCTATACTAGAAACATATTTCCCTAAGGCGTTTGTAGAAGTAAGAGAAGATACATATGCTGCTGTAAGAGCATGTATAAATCAGAATGACGAATCTGCAGTAGTTTGTATTTTAGGCACAGGTTCTAACTGTAGTTATTATGACGGTAAGAATTTGCATCAACGTGTAGATAGCCTTGGATATACATTAATGGATGATGCTAGTGGGAATTATTTTGGTAAGCAACTCATTAGAGATTACTATTTTAATAAAATGCCAGATACTATAAAAATTGCTTTTGCTCATAAGCATAACTTAGATTCAGATTTTATTAAATATAATTTATATAAACAGGTTAATCCAAGTGCTTATTTAGCGAGTCATGCCGAATTTATGTTTATTAATAAAGATTCAGATTATATTAAAGAATTAATAAAACGAGGTATACGCTTATTTTCAGAAAACATGATTCTTCAATTTAAAGAAGAATTAAAAACCTGCCCAGTTCATTTTGCAGGTTCTATAGCATTTTTCGCTCAGGAAGAAATTAAAGAAGTTGCTAAAGAATTTGGGTTTACCGTAGGTAATTTTGAAAGAAGACCTATTGAAGGCTTGGTGAATTACCATATTAATAACTTATAGTAGGGTTATAGCCTTAAGTTTTTTAATAAGCTGTTAATAAATCTATATGTAGCTATTGTAAAACTTATTAATTGGTTATATCTTTGTACTATCTATAAGAAAAATTAAAAAAGTTATGTTCGAGTTTGATCAGTATTTAGGATTTTTAGCATTTTTAACGATATTAACAATAGGATTTTGGTTAATGATATTCCTTTTAACCTTTGTTATTCCTTATTGGGTTACTGGTTCAGCTATAGAACGTTTTAAAGAAATTAGAGAAGAGAAGAAAGCAAAGCGTGCTGATTCATCAAACTAGTTTTAATAGTATATATAAAGAAAAGGAGCGCTATTGCGCTCCTTTTTTATTTACTATCGTTAATAATATTTAACGTTTAATTAGTTTCATATATTCTATTTCGCCTTTTTTAGATTCTACCTTAATAGAGTAACTCCCAGTTTTAAGTGAATTCAGAAAAATAGTAGAACCAAATTTATTAATAGATAGAACTTTTCTTCCATTTTTATCAAAAACATCTAATTGTTTTAAGTTTTTAATCAGTTTATCGGTTTTTAGTCCTTTTGCAGAGTCGTAAATAATAGTTTTATTTTTTTTATTATTTAGAGCTGAATCTGTTGTAAATGAAGACTTTATGCTGACTTTTTCTATTAAATTTTTAGTAGTAGATAAAAAGCAAACTGTAAATAATACAATAAGCGCGGCTTGGGTAAATGCAGTTTTTTTCATAATTACTTGTAGGTTAAGTAAGTGGTAATATATGTACGTTCGCCTTGGTATTGTGATACATTATCAGTTTTTCGATAAAACGTATATAATTATAAAGTTAATTCTTACATTTATATGTATTTTATTCTATTTAATAGTATTTCATCTGTTTTTTTAATGATAATGTTTTTTGAAATATATCTTCTAATTTCCTTAATTTTACTTTAATCGTAATTTTAAAAAAAATGCATATTTTAAGGTTTATATTTTGTTTAATATCTCTATCGCTTTATAGTCAACAAATACTTCCGGAGCGACAGCGTGCTGAAGTCGTTGATGATATATTAAAAGATAGATTCAATAATCTATTACCAAAATTGATGGATGATACAGGCTTTGATATGTGGATTTTAATTTCAAGAGAATACAACGAAGATCCTGTTTTAAAAACCATGTTACCTGCAACTTGGCTAAATGCAAGACGCAGAACAATTTTAGTATTCTATAGAAATAAAGAAAAAAATACGATTGAAAAGCTGGCAGTCGCCAGATATAATTTTGGAGAAAATATAGTTTCGGCTTGGGATAAAGATAAAGAGCCTGACCAATGGAAACGATTAATGCAGATTATAGAAGAACGTAATCCTAAATCAATAGGCCTAAATTACTCGGTAAGTTTTAATATTTGCGACGGCTTGGTTAAAACAGATTATGAAGCTTTTATGTCATATCTTCCAAAAAAGCATAAGTCTAAAGTAAAGTCTGCGGAGCAATTAGCAATAGGTTGGATTGAAACACGCACAAAAACCGAAATGGTAATTTATAATCAACTCGTTGATATTACACACGATATTATTGCAGAAGCTTTTTCAGAAAAAGTAATTACACCAGGTATCACTACAACTACAGATGTGGAGTGGTGGATGCGAGATAAAGTAACTGCTTTAGGTTTAGAAACATGGTTTCATCCAACAGTAGATGTGCAACGCACAGCAGAAGAATTAGGTAATCATTTATATGCATTTTCAGATCGTCCAGAAGATATGGTAATTTTACCAGGTGATTTAGTGCATTGCGATTTCGGAATAACGTATTTAAGATTAAATACAGATTGTCAAGAATTGGCCTATGTCTTAAAACCAAACGAAACTAAGCCACCTAAATTTTTAGTTGATGCACTTAAGGACGGGAATCGCGTTCAAGATATATTTACATCTAATTTTGAAACGAGCAAAACTGGAAACCAAGTTTTAAAAGAATCCTTAAGTGAAGCCAAATCTGAAGGGCTACGTCCATCAATTTACACACATCCTTTAGGAACTTACGGTCATTCTTCTGGTGCAACATTAGGTATGTGGGATTCACAAGGAGGAGTTCCTGTTACTGGTGACTATCCAGTACACGAAAACACAGTTTACGCTATAGAATTAAATACTACAGTTACTATTCCAGAATGGAAACGCGATATAAGAATTATGTTAGAAGAAGCTGGATTTTGGGGTTCAGATGGTTTTAGGTATGTTAATGGTCGTCAAACAAAGCTGCTGACAATACCTAGAGTTAAATCGCATCAAGGGAATTAATAGGTATTTAGTTTAGAATATCTATACAATTTACAGGATGCTATAAACCCAATAACAGCAAAACCAAACATAATTCCAAATACAATTTGATGTCCAATTACTTCATTGTATTTATCTAAAAAATAACCATTAACTAAGCCTGTAAAAATATCTGGTGTGTAGCCAATAACAGAAATAAACCCTACAGCTGTTCCTGTAACTGCTATGGGAATCTTAGTCTCTTCTAAAGTAGCAAAATATAAAACCCTTGCTGAATAAACACCTATAGCCATAGTGCCTATAGATAAAATAAACAATAAAGAAGTTGAGTCGCTTATAATGCCAAGCGCAAAAACTAAACTTGTTATTGCCATTAAAAAGAAGCCTACAATAATCCAGAGACTGGCTTTTGTTCTATCGGCTAATAGTCCAATTATGACACCGATAACGGGTCTCATGTATAATAAATACGTACCAACTTTAGCACCTTCGATTTTGTTGTAACCCATTACTTGTTCAGCATACTGACTAAAAAGGTTAGTCATTTTGTAACTATAGTAAGCACATAGAATAATAATCATAAGTAACCAAACGGCTTTAAACTTCATGACGATTTTAAAATTTTCAATAGTAATAAGTTTTGAGGGCTTTTGTGACGTTAAAGTCTTTTCTATATTTAATTTCAAAAAGAACAACACGATAATCCCAACGGTAATAACAGCAAATGATGTATATGTGATAACTTCTTTGAAGGCAATACGTCGTTCTTCAACCGAAGTTAATTCGATATCTTTTGTTATAAATAGTGAAAAGATAATGACACCAACGGAACCAAAAAGCGCTGCAACTAAACCGCGACCACCGTCTAAAAATCCAAAAGCGATGCCTTGTTTATCTCTTCCTCCCCATATTCGAGTCGCTTTTATCATTGCTGCCCAAAACAAAAATATAGTTGTAAACCCCCAAAATCCGTATAGAATATGAAGATTATAAAGATTAGGAAAAGTTGCTAAATATAAGCCACCTAAACCTGTTAGAATTAATGCTACTGACATTAAGATATTTGGTTTAAACCTATCAGCAAGTGGTCCACCAAACAAATAAGAAAATAAAGCAACAATACCATAAATAGAAAAGCAACTTCCAAGTTCAGTCTGGTTAATAGAAAAGGACTCTAAAAAAGTAGTTCTGAATATACGCTGTAAAACAAAGGGTAAAATAAAAACAGCCTCTGCTGCTAATATCAATAATAATATTACATATAGAGGCTGTTTCTTAGTTGTTTTGTTTGGCATATTAAACTTGCAACACGCCTAAATTAAATGGTTTATCGATAGGTGCATGATTTGCAGCTTCAATACCCATGCTAATCCAAGTTCGTGTATCTAGTGGGTCTATAACACCATCTGTCCAAATACGAGATGCTGCATAGTAAGGTGATACTTGGTCGTCATATCTCGACTTAATTTTATTAAATAATTCGTCTTCTTTCTCTTTTGTAATCGTCTCACCTTTCTTTTTAAGTGATGCTGTTTCGATTTGTAATAACACTTTAGCGGCAGAATTTCCACTCATCACTGCTAATTCTGCACTTGGCCAAGCTGCAATTAACCTTGGGTCGTATGCTTTTCCGCACATGGCATAATTTCCGGCTCCATAACTGTTACCAAGAATAATAGTAAATTTTGGTACTACAGAATTACTCACAGCATTTACCATTTTGGCGCCATCCTTAATAATTCCCGAATGTTCAGACTTACTACCAACCATAAAGCCAGTAACATCTTGTAAGAATACTAATGGAATCTTTTTCTGATTACAATTTGCAATAAAACGGGTGGCTTTATCTGCAGAGTCGTTATAAATTACTCCTCCAAACTGCATTTCTCCTTTTGCAGTTTTAACTAATTGTCTTTGGTTAGCAACTATACCAACGGCCCAACCATCAATACGAGCATAAGCGGTAATTATAGTTTTACCATAATCTTCTTTATATTCATCAAATTCAGAATTATCAACGATACGCTTAATAATTTCTTTCATATCGTATTGATCAGCTCTACTTTTAGGAAGTAAGCCATAGATATCTTCAGGATTCTCTTTTGGTTTTAAAGCTTTAGATCTATTGTATCCCGCTTTATCAAAATCACCAATTTTGTCAACTATACTTTTAATTTTATCTAAAGCAGCTGCATCATCTTTAGCTTTGTAATCTGTAACACCAGAAATTTCGCAGTGTGTGGTTGCGCCACCTAAAGTTTCATTATCTACAGATTCTCCAATTGCAGCTTTTACCAAATAACTTCCTGCTAAGAAAATACTGCCTGTTTTATCAACTATTAAAGCTTCATCACTCATTATGGGTAAGTAAGCTCCACCTGCAACACAACTCCCCATAACCGCAGCTATTTGGGTTATTCCTAAACTACTCATTCTTGCATTGTTTCTAAATATCCGACCAAAATGTTCTTTATCTGGAAAAATTTCATCTTGCATTGGTAAAAAGACACCTGCACTATCTACCAAATAAATGATAGGCAATCGGTTTTCCATTGCAATTTCTTGTGCGCGTAAGTTCTTTTTACCCGTAATAGGAAACCAAGCGCCAGCTTTTACAGTGGCATCATTGGCAACAACAATACATTGCTTCCCTTTTACATATCCGATTTTAATAACAACACCTCCAGAAGGGCAACCTCCGTATTGCTCATACATACCATCACCAGCAAAAGCTCCAATCTCAATAGATTTAGCTTTTGTGTCTAGTAAATAATCGATGCGCTCACGTGCAGTCATTTTACCTTTACCACGATGCTTTTCCATGCTCTTTTCGCCACCACCAAGTTTTACCTTAGCTAAACGCCTATTAAGGTCAGAGAGTAGAAGTTTATTATGATCTTCGTTTTTATTGAATTTAATATCCATTAATAGAGAATTGTTTTGCACGAATTTACGAAAGTTTATAATGAGAATTTAAACGATTAATCTAAATGAAATGTTAAATATTAATTACATGGAATTATATTCCTTGGAATATAAATATTTTTATTGTAAATTTGATTTCTTAATAACAACAAAAAAGATATGAAACATATAATAGCATTTGCAGGAAGTGATAGTAAAACCTCAATCAATAAACAATTAGCAACTTATGCAGCGTCATTAGTAGATGGTGCAGATGTAACTGTCTTAGACTTAAATGATTTTAAATTACCAGTTTACAGTATGAATTTAGAGCTTTCTGATGGCATCCCAGATAATGCTCAAAAGTTTTTAGACAGAGTTAAGTCATCAGACGGTATCGTATTATCATTGGCAGAACATAACGGAACATATGCAACCGTATTCAAAAATTTATTTGATTGGATGTCTCGACTTGATGGTAAATTATGGAGCAATAAGCCAATGTTATTAATGGCTACATCTCCAGGAGCTAGAGGTGGATCTACAGGATTACAAATTGCGCAAGGCCGTTTTGGTTTTATGGGTGGAAACATAGTTGGAAGTTTTAGCTTACCATCATTTGGTGATAACTTCCTAGATGGGAAGATTACGAATAAAGAACTAAATGATCAATTGTTAGAAGAAGTAAATCAGCTTGCTGAAAGCATTTAATATGGGTGATTTAGCAAAAGATATCAATTCTAAATTCGAAAATAACCGTGTTAAGGCGTTATTAAATATTATTTATACAGCGAATTGGATAACAAGTTGTCAAAACGAGTTTTTCAAAGACTTTGGTCTTTCGCCGCAACAGTATAATATTCTTAGAATTTTAAATGGCTCAGATGAGGCTTTAAATGTTCAAACTATTAAAGATAGAATGTTAGAACGTTCACCAAATGCTACCCGATTAATGGATAAGCTTTGTGCTAAAGATTATATAGAACGATTGCCCTCTGAACACGATAGGCGTGTGGTTAAGATTATTATTACAGAAGATGGGAAGCGTCTATTAAATACGATTCCCAAAAGCTTAAATAAAGAGTTGCTCAAAAATTTAAATGAAGACGAGGCAGAAAATTTAAGTAATTTATTAGATAAAATGCGCTAGGTATTTTTTTAACTAAATATTTTCCATGGAAAATATTTTAATAAAGAAAAGAGATGAAATTAAATACAATTAAAGACATATGGAGAAGTGATTTCGTAAACATGGGGCCAATAAGATTGCGTCAGCCATTACCAACACAACAATTAGATATGGTAGATCCATTTATATTACTGCATCATTATGGACCTTATGAAATCAATGAAAAAAGTAATCCATTTGATTTAGGGCCACATCCACATAGAGGTTTTGAGCCTATAACATTTTTGGTACAAGGAGAACAGTTACATCGCGATTCTTTAGGGAATGAAAGCACTGTAAAAGCTGGTGATGTTCAATGGACAACCGCTGGTCGTGGTATTATTCATGCAGAAGGACCAACAAAAGACTTCGTTAAAAAAGGAGGAACCATTGAGGGTATTCAACTATGGTTGAATCTTCCAGCAGAGAAAAAGATGATGGAAGCTAATTATCAACATTCAAAATATGAGGATTTTAGAGTTGCAACCTCAGATGATAAAAAAGTAGAAACTAGAATAGTTGCTGGTGAGTTAAATCAGACTTACGGAATAATTGCAACGCAAACACCAGTTAATGCTTTTATGATTGAGGCAAAAGTTAATGGTAGCGAATCTATTACGTTCTCACATTTGCATCAAGGCCTATTATATCTTTTAAAAGGGAAAGTAAAAGTTAACGGTGCAACAATCTTAGAGTTGGATAAAAACCAAATGATTCAGTTTAATCAAGATGGAGAAGGATTTTCAATTGAGGCGGAAGATAATAGTCTATTGTTATTCTTATCTGGCGAACCCTTCAATGAACCTGTTAAAACTTATGGGCCTTATGTAATGAATACACAAACAGAGCTAATGGAAGCTATGCGAGATTATCAAATGGGTAAAATGGGATTTCTTACACCGAATTAAATATAATATATTAAATATCATGAAAACTATAATACACAAAGCAAATACAAGAGGACATGCAGATCAAGGCTGGTTAAAATCGTATCATAGCTTTAGTTTTGCGAGTTATCAAAACACAGAGCGTAATAATTTTGGAATGTTAAGAGTCCTAAACGATGATATTGTGCAACCGAAAATGGGTTTTGGAACACATCCGCATCAGAATATGGAAATTATTTCTATTCCATTAAAAGGTGCTTTATCTCATAAGGATAATATGGGTAATAAAAAGGCTATTGAAGTTGGTGAAGTACAAGTGATGAGTGCAGGAACAGGTTTGTCACATTCAGAATTTAACGATAGTAAAACGGATGAAGTAAATTTTATTCAGTTATGGATTATTCCTGAAGAAATGAGTGTTAAACCGAATTACGAACAACGTATTTTTTCTGAAGAAGGTAAAGTAAATCGACTTCAAACAGTTGTGGCTCCAAAAGATAAATTAGAAGGTGATGCTTTACCAATAAGTCAACAAGCCTATATTTATAGAATTAGCTTAGATAGAGATAAATCAATAGATATAAGTTTAAAGTCTAAACAAAATGGATTATATATTTTTATTTTAGATGGAGAGGTGGAAGTAGAAGGTCATTTACTTTTTGAGAGAGACGCTTTAGGTGTTTCAGAATTTGAAAGTCTTAAAATTAATGCGACCCACGATTCTCAATTGATAATCATAGAAGTACCCATGTACTAGTGGGTGCTAATACTAATTTGTGTCAAAAGCATCCTTATTTAGGGTGCTTTTTTTGGTTTATTTCACGATATTTGTATTTCGATTAATTATCAAAAACTAACAGAATAAGAATATGGCGATGAATAAAAACACAGTGCTAGCATGGGCTACCACAGTAATGATCTTAGTAGGATTAGGATTAATTGCATTAGGTGCATTTAGGTATGATGATGTCGCAGGTTGGGGATTTGCAGCTGTAGGAATAGGCTTTTTTGCAATTGCATGGGTATTTAACGCTTTAAAAGGACGTGTATAATGAGTGATGATAAAAAAGTAATTTTTGCAATGTCTGGTCTTACAAAGGCCTTTTCTGGTGCAAACACACCAGTATTAAAGAATATTTATTTAAGTTTTTTCTACGGAGCTAAGATTGGAATTTTAGGTCTTAATGGTTCTGGTAAATCTACATTGTTAAAGATTATTGCAGGTGTTGATAAAAACTATCAAGGTGATGTTACATTTCAACCAGGTTATACCGTTGGTTATTTAGAACAAGAGCCAAAATTAGATGAAGACAAAACGGTAATGGAAATCGTTAGAGAAGGTGCTGCTGAAACGGTTGCCATTTTAGACGAATATAATAGTATCAATGACCAATTTGGCTTAGAAGAGGTCTATAGCGATGCTGATAAGATGGAAAAACTTATGAATCGTCAAGCAGAACTTCAGGATCAGATTGATGCTGCAGGTGCTTGGGAGTTAGATACCAAGTTAGAAATTGCAATGGATGCACTTAGAACACCAGATGGTGATAAAAAAATAAGTGTACTTTCTGGTGGTGAAAGACGTCGTGTTGCTCTATGTCGTTTGCTTTTACAAGAACCAGATGTTTTGTTATTAGATGAACCGACAAACCACTTGGATGCAGAATCGGTACATTGGTTAGAACATCATTTAGCACAATATAAAGGAACAGTAATTGCTGTAACACATGATAGATACTTTTTAGATAACGTAGCAGGTTGGATTTTAGAGTTAGACAGAGGTGAGGGTATTCCTTGGAAAGGTAACTACTCTTCTTGGTTAGACCAAAAGTCTAAACGTATGGCTCAAGAAAGTAAGGTTGCATCTAAGCGTCAGAAAACCTTAGAACGTGAGCTCGATTGGGTAAGACAGGGAGCTAAAGGTCGTCAGACCAAACAAAAAGCACGTTTAAAGAATTATGATAAGCTAATGAGTCAAGATCAAAAACAACTTGATGAAAAATTAGAAATCTATATACCAAATGGTCCTCGTTTAGGAACAAATGTGATTGAAGCTATCGGAGTAGCTAAAGGTTATGATGATAAATTATTATATGATGATTTAAATTTCAATCTTCCGCAGGCAGGAATTGTTGGTGTTATTGGGCCAAATGGTGCTGGTAAAACAACAATTTTTAGAATGATAATGGGAGAAGAGAATGCTGATAAAGGAGAATTCAAAGTCGGTGAAACAGCAAAAATTGCTTACGTAGACCAAAAACATTCTAACATAGATCCAGAAAAAACAATTTGGCAAAACTTTAGTGATGAGCAAGAGTTGGTTATGATGGGAGGAAAGGAAGTAAATTCTAGAGCTTATTTAAGCCGATTCAATTTCTCTGGAGGTGAACAAAACAAAAAAGTAAAATTACTTTCAGGTGGTGAGCGTAACCGTTTACATTTAGCGATGACGCTAAAGGAAGAAGGTAATGTATTACTTTTAGATGAGCCTACCAATGATTTAGATGTCAACACATTAAGGGCACTAGAAGAAGGTTTAGAGAATTTTGCAGGATGTGCGGTTGTTATTAGTCACGATAGATGGTTCTTAGATAGAATATGTACACACATCTTAGCTTTTGAAGGGGACTCTCAGGTCTATTTCTTTGAAGGTGGATTTAGTGAATACGAAGAAAATAAGAAGAAACGTTTAGGTGGTGATTTAATGCCAAAACGTATTAAGTATAGAAAATTAGTAAGATAATATTTTACACTTTAGTGAACTAAAAAAGCCAGCATTTGCTGGCTTTTTTGTTTATTATATTTTATCGTTTTCTAATTGTTTTATTTTTGATTTTAGTTTGTTAACTTTAATTAAATTAAGAACAAGTAAAATTGATAGTGTCAAAAAACCGATAGCTAGAATACTTATAATTTTTTCAGATGAATCGTTGGTTGAAATTAATTCCATAATTAAAATTAATTATCACCATAAAGATGCCCACTAGTAAAATCTTTGTAAGATTCATCAACATCTTTAAAAGCGTTAGTTTCCATTAATTTTTTATTCTCAGCTTTTAACTTATACATTTTAAGTATCGCTATAATTATAAAAACAAGAAAAATGGACGCTACAGTTATTAAAATCATCGTAAGTTGGGTGGTAGTCACAACTAAGGCTTTATAAAGCAGGTTATTACACATGATTGAATTTATTAAATTTGGGTTCTATGGTGCTAATATAGAAAGAAAATGGATGATAAACACTTAATTTTAAATAATTTACGATATTTTATTGTCAATTTCACCGATTAAACGCTTGGTAATTCGGCTGATAAGCAATGTTTTCCGTCCAAATACAAGTTTTAGCAACTTATTAACAATCTAAATTTTAACATAATTATGATTTATAAACGTGTTTAATACCACTTTAAGAAAATAACATCTATAGTTTCATTAGCTTCATTTACAATAGACTTAAACTTATTTATATCGCTTAGACCTTCGGTTCCTCTATAATGATAAGGGTAAACTTTTTTTGGTTTAAACTCTAAAACGGCACTAGCAGCACTACCAACAGTCATTGTATAAGGTAGATTCATACAGACAAATGCTTTGTCTATATCTTTAAGATTACGCATTTCTAGAATATCTTCTGTATCACCAGAAATATAGATACGCTCTCCATTAATAGTAATAACGTAGCCGTTACCTCTTCCTTTAGGATGAAATTTTAAAGCCTCTTCTCTTAAGTTGTACATGGGAATAGTTTCAATAGATAATTTTTTATAATTATATAAATTCCCGTTATTTAAAGTCACCATTATTTTTCCTAAATCTTTAGGTAATTGCTCCATAACAGCTTTAGGACCTAATATCATAGTGTCATCAAGATCTAAAGACTCTAAAGTTTTAATATCTAAATGATCTCCGTGTATATCTGTTATCAAAACTAATGTTGGTTTTTTTTGGTCTTTAAAAGCTTCCTTACCACCAGTAGGATCAATATATATAACATCCTTATTAGTCTCTAAAACTAAAGTACCATGTTTAATCGGTGTAATCTTAACAGTGGAAATAGCAACTGATCCATCAGTTTTTTCTTTTTTACAGCTTGCTAATGTTGTAATTATTGCTAACAATATTAGTCTTGTAATTTTCATAATTTTTTTTTGATAAAGGTATCAAACAAGAATTTCTAATAAAAATTATGTAACATTTTTATTAGAAACGATACCTATAATTTAGCCGGTAAAGTTTTTATAGTCATAAAAATTTACCGAAATTGCTTAACCTATGTAACGTTCAACTAAATAACACAATA
Source organism: Winogradskyella sp. UBA3174 (assembly GCF_002364335.1). Taxonomy (GTDB): domain Bacteria; phylum Bacteroidota; class Bacteroidia; order Flavobacteriales; family Flavobacteriaceae; genus Winogradskyella. Next base: position 99,381 of record NZ_DEXW01000062.1, read on the forward strand.
AAATATGTCTGATGATTTTGATTTATTAGAAACTAACTCTCAAGAAAAAGCTGAAAAGTTAGATGTAAACTGGGGAAAAGCCATAGACCAAATGAAGTCTAAATTGGCTCAAGAAGATGATCCTGAAAGTCGTCAGAAAATTTTGAACGCAACATTAGATAATGTTGTAGATATGGCAGAAAAGGATAGAACAACTTTACTTGATGCTATTAAGGACTTAACAGATTACCAGGATGAAGTTGGGATTATGTTCGAAGGGTTTTCAGCCTTAAATCCTGCTGAGCAAAAAATTATAGATGATGCCGTAAAACGCTTAGAACGGGCTAAAGTAGAACTTGAAGATGCGAGCAACAAACCAGACACATGGTGGAATAATCTTTGGGGACGAAAAAGTAAGATTAAGGATGCTGAAGCAGAACTTCAAACTGCTCAAAAAGAACGCGATGCATCAGATAACAAAGCTAAAGCAATGTTTCAACAGCGTATAGAAACTGCAGATGTTCAGACGTTATTAAATGAATTGTCGTTTAAAAGTCAGGCAGCCATAAAACGTTTAAAAGACAGAGAAATTGAAATTAAAGAAGTAGAAGAAAGTCTTAAAACAGCAATTGTAGAAGCGAGTAAGAATCATACAAAAGCCCTTCAAAAGAAAAAAGAAGTAGAAGATAAACTCGAAACAGAATATGCTTTACTAAAACAAGCACGTCAAGCCCTAGAGGAAGTTGCAGATAAGCAGTCGACTGAATATTCTGAAGCTTTAAGTAAAGTGACAACGCTAGAGCAAAAAGTTGAAGAGTTAGAAGGTCTAAAAAACGCTTACACAACTCTAGCAGCATCAAAGGATAGTTTTGTACACAAGCATAATCTTACCATAAAAGTATTAACGTCCTTACGTAGTAATTTACAAACACATCGTGCAAAATTAAAGTCAGATACAGATGAGCGTCTTAAATATTACGACGGTTATGTAGTGGCTTTAAAAGCACGTACAGATCAAGAATTTGCTGCTATATTAGAACATTTAGGTGTTAAAACTGATGAGCATATTGGTGCAACTTTAGCATCAATGCATACGGCAAGCGCAAAAGCACGTCAAGAAATGATGGATAATATTCCGGTTCACGAAAAAGTAATGCAAGGCGTTTATGGGAGTTACGCTGAGGCTTTACAAGAAATTAGAGAGAAGGATAAGTCTATTCAACAGAATTTTGCAGAGCGTTATGGTATCGATATGAAAGAGATTTTCGAAGATTACTACGCAGCAGATGCAAACGCACCTTCGGGTGATGGAGGTGGAGAGCCAGCTGGTGAGCCTAAGCCAGAAGCTAATGACGACGATCTTTTAGGATAACAGATTTGTGTTTCTTTAGTTGTAAACTATATTATAGGAAACTAAGAATTTATAAGACAAGGCCTCATAGATTTTATTTGTGGGGTGTCTAAATAACTAAATTATTTTAACTATAATTATTCATGTCCATAGGCAACATTGTTACACCTTTAGATTCAGCAGTATTAGACTCTAAGGAGCAATATATATTCTATCATAAAGCAATAGACTTTACACTAAAAGAGCTAATTGTTGCAGTTCAGGCAAAGCAATTGTTAAATCAGCAAGAAGTATTACTTTTTAAACAATACTGCGATTTGTTATTGTATTCTATAGAAGCCATGCGTGTTAAGTACATGTATGATGACGAAGAGAATATGAAAGTAGATCTTACCGATTCTAGTTTTCCTAACTATTTAGAGTTTCGTTATTTATTTAATGATTTGGCATTACGCGAAGAATATCTCGGAAAACTTACAGATATAGAGACGCTAAAAGACGAGTTTTTAGATACACTAATGCGAAAGAAAGAACCAATTGCCAAGCGAAAATTGTTTCAAGCTTCATCAATTGTTTATTATGCATCAGCGAAGAAGGAATATATATTCAATCGTTTTGTTCAGGGTAAAATCATAACAGCACCAGAAGGCAACCAAGGAGAGCACCTTGTGAGTTGGAGTTTTTATGATGTATCTCACAATAGACCATTTATTTGTTATATGTATTTTGATTACGACGGTAGAAATATACTAGATTATAAAGATGAAATCTATGAAGTGCTTAAAAATGCAGCAGACAGAGAAATGTCATTAGAGACGATGGCTTATGCTATAGATAAACGTTTACCAAAAGTGTTTCCTAAGCTTATAAAGCGTGTCGATTTAGGACCAATACATAATGTATTTGCAAAAGATGAAAATAAAGTGACTCATGCTGTCTTAAAAGGTATTGCGAACAAAGAAATCCCTTTAGAATCTTATGCTATTTCTGTTAAAATAGATGAACTTAAATCAGCAAGCGAATTTAAAGAAGGTAGTTTTTTTAGCAAACAAACTTTTCAAAGATGGGATGCAATGTTTAGACAACGCTATGTTTTTGCACCACACAGAATCATACAAATGCTATATAATAAAACACCAGAAATAATGAATAAGTTAGCAATGGCGCCTATTCAGATTTCAGAATTTAAAATTGATAAATAAAAGTAGTCAGTCGTGGTCGTAATATTTAGTTCTGCCAACTGAGACTACAAACTAAAGAACATGGAGCACAATTCAACTTTCCCTATAAAACAAAACGAACTCGACATGCTTCGTGATGAAGCAACATCATATTTAAAATCCATTCAATGGGAACAAAGCCAAAGGGCTAAAAATAAAGACAATGACGCTAAAGATGAATCCATATTATTGTATTTGTCTAGAGCTAATAATGGAAGTAACGTTAATGTAACTTCAGTTTCAAAAACCATATTGGCATTAAAAAAACGCTTGTTACCAGAATCCGTAGCGCTCCCACTTTATTTAAATCAGACGTTGTATGCTGTACAAGAAGGTTTAACACTTGGTATGTGGATTAAAGACAGCTATTACGATGCTTCAGGCTTATCTAGCTTGAGTGAAAATAGATCAGCGCTAGACAATTCTGGAAAACGAGAGTACGAAAGTAAAATGCACACGTCTACAGCATACATGTTATTTGCTACAGCGTATAAAGTTTTACACGATTTAAAACCACACGCATCCGACGATTTATCTGTAATGAAACAGAAGTTTGCCGGTATTCCGGAAGTATCGCTTATGACACCTCTAAAAGGAATTTCGTGTCAGTTATTTTATTTCGATAAGTATTTAGGACATCCTGATATTATAAAATCAGATAAAGATGTTATCGATTTTACTGTTGTTTATTTTGAAGCTTTAATAGATGAAATTCAACTGCGAAAAAGTAGTTTAGAACATACTGAGACTATAGTTGATAGAACTTATAAACTTGAAAACTCTGAATTTGCTGTTTCAGGATGGGACAATGTATTTTCTGGTACAGCGAAGAGTATAGAGTTCAACAAAATTGAGTTCGAACAAATTGTAGGTAACAGAGATGCAAAACACTTTGCACGTCGTTTAACGGAACGCATGTTAAGCTATGATTTTGAAGCAAAGAAAAATCCGTTTCAAGAATTAGGCGGATTTATGCCTGTTTTTATGGGTTACGGAATTCCAGGTACTGGAAAAAGTATGTTGATTGCAGCGATTGCTACACGATTGAAATTGCATAGTGATAATCTCGATATTCCATTTTTATTCCACCCAATGCCAGATACTTTGATAAGTACGTTTCAAGGTGGTTCTGCAGAGAAAATGGTAGATTGGATGAAGCCACTGCAAGATCCAACCAAATTAATTTTTGCACCAATAGATGATGCTGAAAATAATTTGCAAGAACGAACAGCTCAAGGTGTTTCTGCTGGAGTAAAAGAAGTGATAGGTGTATTTTTAAGATATACAGAAGGAGCGTATGCCGTAAATTACGGAAACAGTTCTATTGGTTTGTTTACAAACTTACCAGAAATGTTAGATAAAGCCGTTATTTCTCGAGTGCAAGGTCGATTCAAAATTGATGGTGCACGTTCTGAGCACGATTTTATAGATCAAGATTATATATGGTGGAAGAAGTTAAAAGATACCATGCCAGATTTTGTGAATATGGATGATCCTGAAACCTATAAATACTTATCAGATCAAGGTCTAGCAAAAACGATGGGAGAAATTCTTAATACCGTTGAAAAGCCTTCAGAAGAACGCGTTCACGACACGTTTAATAAAGTAGAAAGGCTTCATAAAACAGATGATCACATGTTCTATGCAAGCTTGTATAAAGAGATTCAGAATATATTCCCGTTCTTTTCTTCACGAGATGTGCGTAACATTCAATCTGCCATTTCATTGCGACTAACAGATTTTGATTTAGAACAAGATTGGTTTGAGAATCCAGAGAAATATTTTAAAAAGGATTATGAGACCAAATTCAATATGCTTCAAGAATTAATGAAATCGAATATGAAAGGTTTAAACTTTTCAGACATAAGAAGACAAGAGGTTATACGCTATTTAGACAATGTAGCGACTATTGCAGATACAGACTTTAAACGAAAAGTAGATTCTAGAGTTAACCAGTTAAATATTGAAACTGAAGCTCGTGAGCAGTTTGGAAATAAAAACTAATGCGATGTCAAAAGAAATAACTATTCCGAGTAAATCATTAGGTGTGCAAGAGTCTTTATCATTTGTTTATATTAAGGTGTTAATTCCACTTTTAGTAAAAAGTAGAAAAAAATGGAAAAATATCAAATGGCATGGATGAAAATCTTAAAAATATAAAACACACAATACTTTCTAAAGCCTGGGCAAAATTAGATAGAATTGACTACGATTTTCAATTTGCAAATGGTGAGTGGAAAAGTGTTACGAGAGAATGTTACAATCGTGGTGATGGAGCGGCAATTCTATTATATAATTCTGAAAAAGGGACTGTGATTTTAACTAAACAATTCAGAATGCCAATTTATGAGAATGATAAGTCTGAAGGCATGTCAATAGAAGCTTGCGCTGGCGCCATAGATAATAATGACGACCCATTAGAAACAATTATAAGAGAAACAGAAGAGGAAGTTGGTTATAAATTAAACGATGCAAAACAAGTGCTTACTGCATATACATCACCAGGAGCGTTAACCGAAAAAATGTATTTATTTATTGCGCAGTATACGGATGAAATGAAAGTAAATAATGGTGGAGGTTTGGAAAGTGAAAATGATGAAATAGAAGTGCTAGAAATTCCATTTCCAAAAGCGATAGCTATGATTGAAAGTGAAAATATTATAGATGCAAAGACAATTATGTTATTACAATATGCACAGATTAATAAGTTGTTGTAACTAATAAATTATTATGGATTTAATAGACAAAACCACGGAAAAATTAAAGGCTAAATTAGAAAGTTTTAAAATGATTACAGGAGTATTAATAGGTGTTTTGAGTTTATTATTTATTGTCTGTGTTTACGGACTATTAACAAAAGAAGACAATAGCACTTTTTTGGCATTAATAATTATGCCATTTGCTTTGAGTGCAATTATTCCATTAAATTTTGTAAATATAAAAAAGATTAAAAAGGAATAGAATTGAGAAAATAACAAAATTTTGAATTTAAAGGTTACAAATTCTTTACTAGTAAATCTCAATATAAGATTAGCGTTTTCGCGCCAACAAGATGAACAAACTAAAACAAGTAAATTTATATAGAAGTGAACTAATTCCTGTTAGCGGGAAATTAGTTGAGCGTTACAATAAATGTTTAAAGACACTTGGTTTTTCTGAGACTAAACTTACGTCGTTTTCTATTGATGGAGTAGGTTGGAGTCCCGAGGTTGCTGAAGAAAAGAATGATGTGCAATACCTGAATCATGGTGATGCTAATCCGCACGGTATCATTATTTCACCTTTACAAAAAGGAAAACCTGTGTATTTACCTTTTCATTCTTTTGATAGGGAAATGATGCAACAAGTGTTTAGAACGCATGGACAAAAGATAAATGATATTACCAGAGATTCGGCAATATGTATAGATTTTGATCAAGATATTGATGTGTTTTACGAACCATTAGATGTTCTTAAGTATGATGATGTAAGTATTACATTTAGACTTATAGATAATCTTGAAGGCAAACAAAAAGAGCAATTAAGACTTATTGAAAAATTTAAAACAGGTAACAATTTTATAGACGAAGCCATTCATAAAGAATTACTAGATTCTGCCGCTACTTACGGAGATTTGAGAGATAGAGATTTAAGCCTACACGCATTACAGTACTCAACAAGTTCATTTTTCACAAGAGCTTTCGATGGTGTCTACTTGCTTAGAGATTTTATTAAACCTATTGTCGTTTTTGAAAGGATGGAGGTTTATAAAGAAGCCATAAAAGACACAATACACGACGTGTTAATTTATCATATTTCACAACCAGAATTAGTCGATAAGTTAAAAGATCATATTATAATTCAATGTGATTTAGAATCTATTATAAAAACACCAAATTACGATAGAATAAAAAAGTTTGAACTTAATCGGTTTTTAAAAGACACTGAACACCCAGTAAAAGACATTTTGAATAATAATGTATTATTTAAAAGTTACTTAAATAAAATAGATATTAAAACGCGCAAACAAGTAATGGGTGTTGAGCTATACCTAGAAAAGTTAGAACGTAGTAATGCGTTTAAAGTTGAAGATATGGTAGAACAATCGCTGTATTTTGCATTGCATCAACCACATTCATCATTATCGGCAGAGCATCGCGATTTAATACATAAGTTGCTAATTAACATTTCACCAAAAGATGTTTTATTCTTGTATTGGTATGATAAAGAACAGTTTTATAAGAGTTATGAGACTTGGGATAATTCTTTTAGAGATTGGGTAATAGAGTGTATTAGTAACAATATATAAGAATTTTAGACTAATTTTATAAGAACCTTAAACACAATGCCATGGGAATTGAACTCGTCATATTTATAGCAGCCATTTTATTTGGAATTTTTCTGTATTGGAGAGAATCTAACGGAAACGGAGCTTATCGTTTTTTAAACAAAGTAGTAAATAGTAAAGAACTACAAATGAGTTCTGATAATCCCAAAGGATTTGTCTATAGGCAAGCTTTTTTACCACGCTTGGTTTTTGTAGTTACGGTTGTCTTAATAGCTGCTTTAATCGTAGAATTTTTAACACCAATTTCTGTTTTTGGTAGTTATAATGGAGTTTCGGCATTTTCATCTTTTGCCGCAGGAACACTATTAGGAACTTATTTGGCAAATTTTGTAATTAAGACGTCTGAGGTTGTAGAGGAAAAGAGTGGCTCTATTGGCGATATGGTAGAAGACGCTGTTGAAAAAGGTAAAGACTTTATCGAAGATTTAAAAGCTAAAGAGCCCAAAGCAATTGAAGAAGTTCAAAAGGAAATTAAAACAGAACCTAAAGTTGAAAAAGAAAGTGCACGTGACCGTTTAAAAGATAAGGGTCTAATGTAGCAAAGACGTGTTATCCTAAATTAATTTCAGGATCTCATTTCAAATAAGTAAGTTTAAGATTCTGAAACACGCTCAGAATGTCAATAAAGAAAGTATGATTAAAAGTTACTGGAATAAAGGAGGTAAGCAAAAACGAATTACAGTTTTTGTAGTGTTACTATTATTAGTGTTATTGTTCTTTTTTAGAGACGATTACCAACCTGTATTATTGTTTATAAGAAAGTATCTCTTTGTTATTATAGTGAGTTTGTTAATACTAACACTTGGTTTAAGAAAGTTTAGAAAAACAGTAAAAACAGGAGGTCGTTTAGGTATTCTAGCATTATTAATAATCTTTTTTGGTATTCTTTATGTTTTTGGCTGGCATTATAATATGTATGATTACATGAAGACTTATAATGTTTTTAATAATCTTAATAAAGTTGAAATAAACGAACTACCTCTTACACAAAATGAGCGAATTCAACCCTTACGAAATGTGTTTTCAATGGCCAATGAAAGTGTTGGTGAAACCAAAGATGTATCTTTACCACATTTAGTGAGAATAGGCACTGAGAACCAATGGACCATGGCAATTCAGCCAAGCGAAAAGTACATTATGCAGCGAATTAATGATAATACCGAAGAGGTGTTTTCTGTAAGCAGTACAACGCCGTTTCCAAGGTTTTCTAATGAGAATCGTATTGAAGTTACATTCTCAATTGGTGAATCTTTAAAGTTTAGCCGAAACACATACAACGCAGTTGTACAGCGTTTTAATCCATGGATGTTAGTTAATTACGAACCAAGCGATACGTTTTATATGAAAAACGATTCTGGTTCTTGGGTTCAAGTGGTAAGCTTAATTAAATGGAAAGGTTTCTTTTTTCCGTATCCTTCATTTGGTGGTGTTATGATTATTGATAATGGAGAGCACGATATGAGTGATTATATAGAACGAATTACCATTGGTAAAGGAACATTTGTAAGTCCAGATGAAATAAAAAATCATCCATTTTTAAATAAGCAAAATACATTATCAGAAAAAGTATCTCAGTTGCAAGCAGAATCTTTAAAATTTTTAGGTGGCTTTAGTGATCCATTGCCTTGGAATATGGAAACCGCCGTTAAAATTCCAATGATGCCAAAAGATCAAAACCAACAGCCTTACGTTACAGATTTTGATTTTGCAGGTTCAAATTCAGATGCATATAGTGGCTTATACCATTGGTTTGGTTTAGAGCCAGTAGGTAATCAGCGTACCAGTTTAAGCTATAGTGTGTTTGTGCCAGCAGACGGAACGGACAAACTATATTACTACGATCATGCGACTAAAAAGCAAGGGTATGCTGGTGTTTCTGCAATGCCATTAAAAGTGAAAGAATCTCGTAAAGAATATGATTGGAATGCAAGTACACCTGTTGAGTTTAGACCCTATATAAAAGATATTGCTGGGAGAAAACGTATGTTTTTCTTAGGAACGATATCTTCTATTAGTTCTACTGACGCACAACAATTTGATGGCTCTGCTACACCCGATTTAGTATTAATAGATAGCGAGTACAGAGATGTGATTTGGATAGATGTAAAACATCCAAGTTCTTGGGATGAAACCGTTTATAACCAACTAAACGAAGCTTGGAGAGCCAGTGAAAGTATTGGCTACTTTTATAATGAAGAACCAAAAGATGAGGATATTATTGAGCAAGCTATAGACTCTATAATGATGATCCCAAAAGTTGAAGATAATTCTAAACAAATAGATGTACTTCAACGTCAATTAGATTCTTTGAAGGCTTTAGGTGGTCAATAGCATTCCCACAATATAAATTATTTTATGATATAGACCTTTTAGATTTTAAACTTTTAAAAGGTCTTTTTTTGTGTTTTATTTATAAATAAACTACTTACGCTTAAAAAAGAAAGCATAAATATAAGTTATGATTTCTATTGTTATTATAAATATGGTTTGCTTTGAGGTCTATATTTTGAGGTTTAGATTTACGGTTGCGGTATTAGCAAATAAGTCTAACAAAAAACCAAGAAATATATGAGCCAAAATTCTAAATTAACATTCTATTCAGAAAACGGACAGGAAACAGAAATTAAGCCTTTAATAGAAAAGGTGCTAACCGCAGAAGAGCAAGCTAAATTGACACCAGATAGTGTTATTCAGAGTTTAAAAGATGGTAATTACCGTTTTGTAAACAACGATTTAACGGCTAGAGATCATACTGCTCAAATACGTAAAGCCACAGATGGTCAATATCCAAAAGCTGTAATATTATCTTGTTTAGACAGTCGCATTCCGGTTGAGGATGTTTTTGATAAAGGGATTGGTGATTTATTTGTTGGTCGTGTAGCAGGTAACTTTGTGAATGAAGACATGTTAGGTAGTATGGAATTTGGTTGTAAAGTAGCTGGTTCTAAGTTAATTTTAGTTTTAGGTCACGAACACTGTGGTGCTGTAAAAGCTGCTGTAGATAATGTAAAGCTTGGAAATATTACAGCAATGCTTTCTAAGATCAGACCTGTAGTAGAAAAACTCAGTAAAGATTATAAAGGTGATAAAACATCTGCAAACGAAGAATTTGTACATATGGTTTGTGAGCACAACGTTCTTAAAACAATTAATGACATTAGAGTAAACAGTCCCATCTTAAAAGAAATGGAAGATAATGGTGAGATAAAAATTGTTGGAGGTGTTTATGATATGGACACTGGTCAAGTAGACTTTTTATAGATTTTATTTTTCTCTTTATTCATTTTAATGTTATTCTCATATTATGATTTCAAAGTTTTACGATTTAAAGAATCTTAAAGGTGACTTAACAGGTGGTTTGGTAGCTGGTGTTGTAGCATTGCCTTTAGCATTAGCTTTTGGTGTACAATCTGGTTTAGGTGCGACTGCTGGCTTATATGGCGCGATTGCCGTTGGAATATTTGCCGCTATTTTTGGTGGTACAGCAACACAAGCTAGTGGTCCCACAGGTCCAATGACCGTTGTTTCTGCAGCCTTAGTTATTGCTGCAATTGAAATCACTGGAAGTCTTGAAAGTGCCATGGGAATTATTGTACTTACATTTCTATTAGGTGGATTGTTACAAATCGTATTTGGTCTCATTAATATAGCCAGTTATGTAAAATACTTTCCTTATCCTGTGGTTTCAGGGTTTATGAGTGGCGTAGGGCTCATTATAATTATACTACAATTATTTCCGTTTGCTGGATTGTCTTCAGCAAAATCAACATGGTTGGTAATGCAAGATTTACCCAGGCTATTTACAGATTTCAATTGGCAGGCTTTAGCCTTGGGTGCTTTAACTGTAATTATTTACTATGTCTTTCCACTTATTACAAAAGCAATACCAAGTGCTTTAGTTGCATTAGTGGCGGCATCTATTGCTAGTTTCTTTTTGCAATGGGATGTGCCAATAATTGGTGAAATACCTTCTGGCTTGCCGTCGATTCAAGTTGAAGGCTTGTTTTCAATAGATCCAAGTGCTTATTTTTTAGTTGCAGAATACGCTGTTGTATTGGCAGTTTTAGGTTCTATAGACTCATTGTTAACCTCTGTAATTGCTGATAATATGACAAAGACGAAGCATAATAGTAACAGAGAACTTATAGGTCAAGGTATTGGCAATGCTATAGCTGCGATATTTGGCGGAATTCCAGGTGCTGGCGCGACAAAAGGAACTGTAGTGAATATTAATTCTGGTGGCCGTACTCGCGTTTCAGGTACCATTCATGGTCTCGTATTATTAGCCGTATTACTTGGTCTAGGGAAGCTTGCAGGTTATATTCCGCTGGCTGTTTTAGCAGGCTTATTAATTCCTATTGGTTTTAAAATCATTGATGTAAAAGGATTTAAACATTTACTGGCTGTACCTCGTGCAGATGCTGTTGTACTTATCATCGTACTTTTAATGACTACGTTTGGAAGCTTGATACAAGCCGTAGCGGTCGGCTTATTATTAGCGTCTTTATTATTTATGAAACGCGCTAGCGATATCGGAGAGGAAGGAATGAAAGTAGGAACTTTAGCTGGTTTTGATGGTGAAAAACCTTGGCAAGATGAACTAGGATTTTATGAAAGCTATAAAGATAAGGTTTACATAAAGCATTTATATGGTCCTTTATTTTTTGGTTTTACATCCCATTTTCAAGATGAAATGAAAAATATTCCTGAAAATATTAAAGTCTTAATCATCCGAATGGATCGTGTTCCTTATATCGATCAATCAGGATTGTATGCGCTTGAGAATGCGGTTATGGATTTACATACCAAAGGTGTTAAAGTCATTCTAACAGCAGTACAAGAGCAACCTAAGGATAAATTGATTTCTATTGATATTGTACCCGATTTAATTCCAGAAGAGCATTTGTTTGAGACTATAAACGAAGGATTTGATTATTTAGAATCTAAATTTAATTTATAATTTTCGTGGACACTTAGAAATAGTAATTGTCTAATTAGATAACGTTTAACTTATGAAAAGTAGTATTTATATCTTTTGTATTATAGTATTGTGCAGTTGTAAGCCCTTAGCTGCTAAGTTAATTTTGGGAGTAGATACAACTCCAGAATGGCAAACTAATGGAGAGATTGAGCAGGCTTTTAAAAATTATGAAATTCCAGAAATTAATCGATTTGTGCTCGATACTGCTGTGTATTCAAAAAATGTCATATCTAAAGTTTATAAAACATTAGATAAACTAAAATCAAAAGAGGTAGCAATCGATTCTGTAATGAAATCTAATTTCGAGGAATCTACTAGTGATAACCTTCAGCCTGTTCAAGTAAGGTATTTTGATAGTTTAGGATTGCCAATTTTTAAATTAGTTAATTGTTATGTCGATAATCCTTATAAAATGGACTGGAATGTTGATGGAGCATTCGACAGTTACCCACCATATATTGACAACGCTGTTTTAAACTTTAAAAATCAGGAACTATCTTTTTTTATGCCGATGCTAAGTAAGATTAATGGTGAAAAAGTAACGCTTGCAGAAGTCCCTAAAAGTGAATATTATGCAATTGTGTTCTGGAATGATTTTTTTAAAAAACCTTCGAAAAAATTAATAGATAAGATTCAGGCTATAGAGAACGATAGAGAAAACACCTTTGTTTTTTATGTGAACAATAATAATTCTGAAATTTATGAATTGATTCCTGAAGATGAAAGAGCAGTTTATTTTGAAAATTTGAAAACCAAACTTTAAGACTCAAGAAAACCAAAAAAAATCTTTTTGTGATAGTATTATCTATCATGATCAATTTAAATCTATACATGTACTAATTGTCATGCAGGTTTTAATTAATGTCCTTGATTGTTAAATTGTTGCATCTTATTTTTTTTCTGAAACAACAATCCGTATTAAATTAAAATCTGTTTTGTTGTACAAAACCTTTGACGTTTAGTCAGTAATCTAAGAGCATCTTTATATCCGCACGTTTATAAGGAGTACCTTTCTCAAGGTCTAATTCTTTAAAGCCATACTTTCTATAGAGATATATAGCATTTTCTAATTTAGTGTTAGAATAGAGTAGTAGTGAATTTAGATTTTGTGCTTTACCGAAGTCGATACAATATTGTAATAACTGTTGTCCAATTCTTTGCCCACGTTCTTTAGGTAACACGGCCATTTTGGTGAGTTCTAAAATTCCTTTTGTCTCAGTTGGCATTAAAGCGACTGTTCCGACAACCTTATCAGCTTTCAAGGCAAAGAATATAAAACCACCTTTATCAATGATATATTCATCTGGTTGGCTTAAGACGGCTTCATCAAAAGGTTCAACATAGAAATAGGTTTTAAGCCATTCAATATTTAGATCATAGAAGTTTTGTGCGTACTCGCTTTTATAATTGATAATCTTAATGGCCATGTGCTCTCATAAAATCGGTGATTAAATAGGTGATGAGCTTTCCAATTTTTGTTTCCGTCTTTTTTGTTGGTGCTGCTTCACAGATGTGTAAATAGCTTGCTTTTTCATGCTGACCAAAATAATGAACGAATTGTCTCGTCTGTTTTACACTAAATCCACTCGGAGACATTGCGCTACTTGGCATATTTTCAATAGCATCGCAGTCTATTTCAATTCCGAAGTGTTTATTAGACACATGCTTTAAAGCAGATTCTAGCTCTGTATTAAAATCTAATTCATTCCTAATTTCAATGGCTTCATAGGTATTGTATTTAATATGCTTATTTTTATTTAAAGTTTTAAATAATTCATGAGATGTATAATTTTCATGAAGTCCAAAAATGAAATAGTTTTTTAAGAAATCTTCATTGTATGCATAACTAAAACCATTTCCGCTATGTCTACCTTCCTCAGCTCTAAAGTCTGTATGTGCATCAAAATTAACAACGTTAATCTTGTCGTTGTTGGCTAATGAAGCACCTTTAATATTACCATAAGCGTTGTTATGCCCACCTCCAATAATTATTGGAATTTTACCTGCTTTTATAATAGATGATATAACATACGTCACATCTTTATCTATAGATGCTACTAATGTTCGTGCTTCAGATATATTTTTTTTAGATGATTTTAATTCAACTAATTTTCGGTCTTCAGTATAATCTAAATGGCCTAAGATTAAAACACGCTTTGCTTTTGTAAAGCTATTACTTTGTGTATTTAACAAAACTTTTATTGCAGCTTCCCAAGCCTTGTAAGCACCTGTTTTTCCGTAATTTGCATAAACACCAATATCTTCTTTTATGCCAAAGACAACATAGTCAACGTCTAAATTATTAATATCATCGTATATGTTAGTGAGTTTAGGTAATAACTGAATATGTTCTCCAAATTTTGATTCTCCTTTACGGTCTTTTAATAAAGAGTCGCGATCATTAGAGGTAAATAAAATGAGATTTTGCATTTGGAAGTCGTTTTTAAAATAAATGTATAGTTTTTACAGTAAATTCAAACAAAATTATAAAAACAAGAATTAACAATAACATTAAAAACACACAATTTATGGAAAGTTCACCAAAAACAAGTACAGGATTAAAAGTAGGTTTAGGTATTCTATTAGTATTATTTTTAGGTACAGCATTTTACGCTTCTAAGCTTTACACAGAGAAACAAGAAACTGAAGCAACGTTAATTAGCGATAAGCAACAGGTAATGAACGATCTTAATAATATGGCTAAAGAATATGATGCAGCCATCGCAGATAGTGAGGTTAAAAATCAAGATTTAATTTCTGCTAGAGGTCGCATCCAAGGATTAATGGATTCTTTAAAAGTATCTCAGAATAGTGTGAACAGTTTATGGAGATACAAGAAAAAATATATGGCTTTAGAAGAAGAAATGGATATTTTACTTGTAGAGAACGATCGTTTAAAAGGTGAAAATGAATTATTAGCAACGTCTTTAGATAGTACGCAAGTACAATTGGCAGAACGTACAATGTTTACAGATTCATTATTAGTACAAAATACTGAGTTAGCTACTGTTGTAGAAGATGCAGCAGCACTACAAACTGTTGGTTTAATAGGAATGGGAGTTATAGAAAGGAGTAGTGGGAAACAAATACCAACTGAGCGCGCTAGACGCAGTGATAAGATTAAAGTATGTTTCTCCATTGCTAAGAATAAATTAACCGAAGCAGGTGACAAAGAATTGTATGTACAAGTCATAGATCCTAACAATAATGTTTTAGGATCAAATAATCAGGTGCAATTTGAAGATCAAGTATTAAACTATAGTTTGATGAGCCGTTTTAACTATGAGAATAGAACATTACAAATTTGTGAGTATATTTCACAATTAGATGATTCTAAATTTGAGAAGGGTACTTATAGAATCAGTGTATTTAATGACAAAGAATTAATGTCATCTTCAGAATTTGTTTTGAAATAATATTGACAGTTTGATTGGTTGATAGCAGAAGCCGGAAGTTTTACTTTCGGCTTTTTTAGTTATAACAATTGTCCATTTATAATAATTTGTTCGACAGGGTTATGTGCAAAGGTATAAGGAATCTCAGTATAATCATTTAGTGGCTTAGTGATTATAAGATTTGCTTTTTTCCCTCTTGTTATACTACCATACATATTACTAATACCCATGGCATATGCACCATTTATTGTTGCTGCATTAATCGCCTCTTCTGGTGTCATTTTTAGTTTTACACAAGCTGCACTTACTACAAAATTCATATTACCGCTTGGTGCAGAACCTGGATTGTAATCTGTAGCAATTGCTAGAGGTAAACCAGCATCTATTAAAGCTCTTGCAGGTGTATAAGGAATACTCAAAAAGTATGAGCAACCAGGTAAAGCCACAGGTATGGTTTCTGTGTTATTTAAAGCTTCAATATCTGAGTCATTCAATTCTTCTAAATGATCTACGGATAAAGCATTGTATTTTGTACCTAAAGCAATTCCTCCCAAAACATTAAATTGATTAACATGAATTTTTGGACGTAAGTGATGCTCTAAGCCGGCTTTAAGAATAGCTTCAGTATCATTAATATCAAAATATCCCTCTTCGCAAAACACATCAATATAATGTGCGATGTTTAATTTTGATGCTTCTGGTATTAATTGTTCTGTAATGAGTTTTATATAATCTTGTTTGTTGTCTTTGTATTCTTTCGGAATAGCATGTGCAGCAAGTAATGTTGGAATAATAACGGCCAGACTTTCTTGCTTAATCCGTTTGATTACGCGTAGCATTTTTAATTCTGCTTCAACAGTAAGTCCGTAGCCCGTTTTAATTTCTATAGCACCAGTTCCCATTGCTATCAATTCATTTACACGTTTTATAGATTGTGCATACAAATCATCTTCTGATGTTTTTTGTAGTAGTTCAGCTGAATTTAAGATGCCACCACCTTTATTCGCTATTTCAGCATAGGTTAAACCGCTAATACGGTCTACAAACTCAGAAGTTCTATTACCAGCGTAAACGGTATGTGTATGAGAATCGCACCAAGAGGGTAATACAATCTTACCTGTTGCATCAATTGTAGTTTCTGCTTCCATGTCCTTACAATCTTCCATTTTACCAAATTCAATAATAGTATCGTTTTCAATATAGAGATAGGCATTTTCTAATATAGGTAGTGTTTTCATGTCCGCACCTTTTAAGATATTAACATTAGCTTCATGGACTTGAAGTAGTTGTTTAATGTTGGTAATTAGAATTGACATAGTGAATGGCTTTGTGTAAAGATTGCTATTTTTTTGAACAAAAAAAAACGCTTTTCATATTTAAAAAGCGTTTTTCATTAATTTATGTCTAGTTTAAAATAGTTTATAACCAAATCTTAACCCTAAAGTTGGACTTAATCCGCCATCATTAAAATCGAAATCAGATAAGTATCCAATACCAACATGTAAATCAAAAAGAAACTGTTTTCCTAATGGTCTTTGAATTCCCCAATGTAATTCTGTAAGTAAAGTTTGGTTTAAATCTATGGTAGTGTCATTACCAAAACTATATTTAGCTTGTAAACCAATATAATTCCCAGAATTATCTAGGGTACTACGGCCTTTATTCGTGCGTTTCTTACGATTGTATAAAAAACTTAAGTTCAGAGGTTATATAAGGTGCAGGGATTTCGAGATAAAGTGTATAGTTAAGATCACTTCCGCGTTTACTAGATCCCATACCTAAACCTATACTGTTTTCCCAAACAAAATTTTGAGATACCGGTAACTCATTGGTGATTTCTAAACCATGAAGACCTAAATTTAGTCTCGTAAAACTATCTAAAGACGCAGTATCTTCACTTTGACTAAAGCCAATACTAGCCATTAATAAAATGGCAATTAAGAGTATTTTTCTCATGGATTCTTATTTTAAACTGCCAACCATGTTTTCAGGTTTTACCCAGTCGTCATAGTCCTCAGCAGTAACATAACCTAAATTTACAGCTTCTGTTTTTAGCGTTGTTCCGTTTTTATGAGCTGTGTTTGCAATTTCTGCCGCTTTGTAATACCCAATTTTAGTATTTAAGGCAGTTACTAGCATTAATGAGTTATTCAGTAATTCTTTAATTACGGCATGGTTTGGTTCAATACCACTCGCGCAATTTTCATCAAAACTTACACAAGCATCTCCAATTAATTGTGCTGATTGTAAAATATTAGCAGCCATCATTGGTTTAAATACATTAAGCTCATAATGGCCTTGTGTACCAGCAACAGTTATGGCAACATCATTACCCATAACTTGTGCACAAACCATAGTTAAAGCTTCGCATTGTGTTGGGTTTACTTTGCCTGGCATAATAGAACTTCCTGGCTCGTTTGCCGGAATATTAATTTCGCCAATACCAGAGCGTGGGCCAGAAGCCATCATTCTAATATCATTTGCTATTTTATTTAAGGACACTGCCAATTGCTTTAAAGCTCCATGTGTTTCTACAATAGCATCATGTGCCGCTAAAGCTTCAAATTTATTTTCTGCTGTTACAAATGGTAAGTCTGTAAATTCAGCAATATATTTTGCAACCAAAACATCGTAACCTTCTGGAGTATTTAATCCTGTTCCAACAGCAGTTCCACCTAAAGCTAATTGACTTAAATGTGCTAACGTATTTTGTAATGCTTTTAAACCGAAATCTAATTGTGCGACATAACCCGAAAATTCCTGACCTAACGTTAAAGGCGTCGCATCCATTAAATGCGTACGACCAATCTTAACCACATTTTTAAATGCGATAGATTTATTATGCAATGTGTTACGTAATTGAATGACTCCAGGCATCGTATTTTCTACAACTTTCTTGTAAGCTGCAATGTGCATGCCAGTAGGGAAGGTGTCATTAGACGATTGTGATTTATTAACATCATCATTTGGTTGAATTGTTTTCTCTCCTTCTCCAATAACGTGTCCTGCGATTTGGTGTGCTCTATTAGCAATCACTTCGTTAGCATTCATATTACTTTGGGTACCAGAACCGGTTTGCCAAATGACTAATGGAAACTGATCGTCGTGTTTGCCTTCTAAAATTTCATCACAGACTTGTGCAATTAAATCGCGTTTCTCTTTAGAAAGCACGCCTAAATCACAGTTGGTATATGCAGCTGCTTTTTTAAGATATGCAAAGCCGTAAACCACTTCTAAAGGCATAGATGCTGGTGCGCCAATTTTAAAGTTGTTACGAGAACGTTCTGTTTGTGCTCCCCAAAGTTTATCAGTAGGCACTTTGACGTCGCCCATGGTATCTTTTTCTATTCTGTAATTCATAATGTTTTAGTTTTTAAAAGCCTTACAAAATTACTGATTTTGTAGGTCTTTAGGAATTGAAAAGTGGGTTTTGTTTTAACAGAATTATATCTAAAAGTTGATAACTTTTGTATAGTTGTAATTTACAAAGTCTTGATAATTTATGATTTAAAAACTAACTTTCATTATTATATGATATAAGTCCTTGAAGCAGATTCATATCATTATGTTCTCTGTAATTAAATAGCCGAGCCAAACAGAAATTCTTAAATTGAATATTAAGGCAATTTTCAGAAGCTAAATGGGAGAATAATTTACTGGATAACTTAAAATATTTGCAGTTTTTAAATATCAGTAAAATATAAAACTCGTAAAAACGTTCTACTTTTAATCATATTTAAAACAGAAATAAAATGAAAATTTTAGTCATCGGAATATTTTTGTTGCTATTCAATTCTTGTAGTAAAGACAATGATGATTCAACATTAATAGCCAATCCAAGTGGTAATTCCATAAATAAAATAATGGCTTTAGGCGCATCTCGTGTTGCAGGTGATAGACCTGAATATGAGAGTTTCAGATATGAGCTTTGGAAAGACTTGACGGAAAATAATTGGACATTTGACTATACAGGAACTCAATTAGACGAAGCATCTTACCCACTAGTTAACAATCTTAGTTTCGATACTGACCACGAAGGAAGAGGTGGTTGGACTTCAGGAGAAATTTTAAATGTCATTACTAATTCGCTTAATCTAACAGGGCCGCCAGATATTGTACTTTTTAGCACACCAGGTGGTAATGACGCCTTACAAAACTTACCTTATAACCAAGTGCTATTAAATATAAAAGCAATAGTTGTTGCGTTGCAAAATGCAAATCCTGAAGTAACTATAATCATAGAACAAGGAGCACCTGCAAGGTCTGATGCAATGACACCCGAATTAACAAATTATTTCAATCAGCTGAAACAAGATGTATTGACAATTGCCACAGAGAGTTCTACAACGTCATCACAAATTATTGCTATAGATATGTTTACAGGCTTTACAGATTCTTTATTTGCAGATGAGGTACACTACAATGAAGCTGGTGCTAATTTTATAGCCAGTAGATATTATACTGTACTTGTAAATATTTTGGAAGAATAAAAATTACAGAGAACACCGTATAAAATTAATTGCTGGTTTTAGCCTATTTACGAAAGTCCTAGTGGACTTTATATTTGTGTTCTATTTATTAACTTTAGTGCTTTAAACACGCAACTAATTTTATACACAAGCATTTAGCTTTAAATCTCAGACAAAATCTAATTCTAGTTTGTTAAACAGATTATGAAGCACAAGGCTTTATTTTACCATTTGTGTATTAATTGTATAGATTTTCCAGTTTATGAAAAGATTTAATATTTAGGCTACAGGTTTTTCTTTTGTAAAACTATTTCAACCCTAAACAACCACTATAGATTTTGTTGGTGTTTTTAGTTTAAACTGGGTAAGTAAATACGGAAGCTTATTTTAGTAAAAATTAGAATAAATTTATGTTTGTTTTAAATTAAAAGATTCTATCGTATCTTGAGTTCAAAAGAAAAAAATTATGTTTATAAAAATTCCTGAAAAATATCAAATTAAAAAAACCGTAAATCAAAACACATATTTAGTAGATGGTGAATTAAAACAATGGACTGGAGAAACATCGGAAGTTTTTTCTACAATATCTTCAACTGAAAGCTATAAGCCAACTTTATTAGGGGTCATTCCAACCTTAGGAGCTAAGGAAGCAATTGCTGCTCTAGATTCTGCGGATGATGCTTACAACAGAGGGCAAGGTCTGTGGCCAACAATGACCGTTGAAGAGCGAATTTTGTGTATGACTGCATTTGTAGAACAAATGAAAACAAAGCGAGATGAGGTTGTTAAATTATTAATGTGGGAAATAGGTAAAAACTTACCAGACTCAGAAAAGGAATTTGATAGGACAGTAGAGTACATCTACGATACTATTGAAGATTATAAACAAATGGACCGTGATAGTGCGAAATTTGTAAAAAACAGCAATGTAAATGCCCATATTAGAAGAGGTCCATTAGGCATAGTGCTTTGTTTAGGGCCTTATAATTACCCATTAAATGAAACCTTTGCACTTTTAATACCTGCATTAATAATGGGGAATACAGTTGTTTTTAAACCAGCAAAAATTGGTGTTTTATTGTTAAGTCCTTTACTAGAAGCGTTTCAGAATAGTTTTCCTAAAGGAGTCGTAAATATTATTTATGGTAGAGGAAGGACAGTAGCAAGCCCAATTATGAAAGACGGACGCGTTGATGTTTTAGCCCTTATCGGAAATAGTACATCTGCAAACGCTTTACAAGATGTACATCCAAAAAGTAATCGTTTACGAATGGTGCTAGGTCTAGAAGCTAAAAATCCAGCAATTGTTTTAGAAGATGCAGACTTAGACTTAGCTATAGATGAATGTATAGTAGGCGCGACTTCTTTTAACGGTCAACGCTGTACGGCTTTAAAAGTATTATATGTGCATGAAGCTATAGTTGGGGAATTTAACCGTCGATTTGCTAAAAAAGTGGATGCGCTTAAATTTGGCAATCCTTGGGAAGATGGATCAAAATTGACGCCACTACCTGAACCTGGAAAACCTGCATATATTCAAGAACTTATTGATGATGCTACTGAAAAAGGAGCGAAAATCATTAACAAAAAAGGTGGCGAAATAACTGATAATTATATTTATCCTGCAGTTTTATATCCGGTTACTAAAGATATGCGCGTGTATAAAGAAGAACAATTTGGACCCGTAATACCTGTGATCGCATTTTCTGATATTGAAGAACCTTTAGATGATATGGCTGCTTCTAACTATGGGCAGCAAGTAAGCTTATTTGGAAAGGATGTAAAAACATTAGCACCGCTAATTGATACTTTGGTGAATTTGGTATGCAGAGTTAATCTTAATAGTTCTTGCCAACGGGGACCAGATGTATATCCATTTACCGGCCGAAAAGACTCAGCTGTAGCAACGCTTAGTGTACATGACGCATTGCGTTCGTTTTCTATTAGAACATTTTTAGCATCTAAAGACAATGCTTATAATAATGCCATATTAAAAGATTTACTAAATACTAAATCTTCAAATTTTGTAAGAACAGACTATATTTTATAAATATTACGTAGTTTTAATACGTCGGTTTATATCAATATAAAGAAATTAAGTATGCGAATAGATTTCATATTTAAATGAACGCTATTCGCTGCCTTTTTTACCGGAACCCGTTTTTAATTTAATATAGTTACATATTCTTGTTTTGTGTCATAATCTTAGATTTTTGTTTAATATGCTCTATCAATTTAGTTTTTAAATTAACCAAAGTTTTATGTTATTTTATAACTTAAGTCTTAAACAACAACTATAATAATTTTTAAACTATTTTAGCTTTGTCTTCAATAATCTAAAAGATTACCAAATCAGACATATATGGATCAAAACCAAGAACTTATAAATAAGTTAATTGAAAAATTAGAATTTCTTTATAAAAAGCAATCTGAGTTTTCTTCCGAAATGGACAGTCTTAAAGAACAGTTATACCTACTACAATCTGGTAATACTGAAGAAAAGCATGTTGCTAGTAAAGAAGAGTCAACTGCAACACTATTACAGGTTACCAAAGAAGAATCTCCTGTTGCTCCAAAAATTGAATTGGAAGAGCTTCCAAGAGTTAAAATAAAACCAGCTTCTCAAGTCAATTTACCAACTGACGAAAAACCAAAAGCTAGCTATTCAGCTTTTAAAACGCCAAAATCTAAGTCGAGTTTAGAGAAGTTTATAGGTGAAAATATTCTTAACAAAATAGGAATTATCACCACCATAATTGGTGTTGCTATTGGTGCAAAATATTCTATTGAAAATGAACTAATTAGTCCATTAACACGAATTATTTTAGGTTATCTCATGGCTATTGGTTTACTCGGTTTTGGTGTAAAACTAAAAAATAAGTATGAAGCTTACAGTGCTGTTTTAGTCAGTGGCTCTATTGTCATTCTATACTTTATCACCTTTTTTGCATATAACTTTTACGATTTAATTCCGCAGTTACCAACGTTTGCTTTAATGGTTGTTTTTACTGCCTTTACGGTAGTTGCAGCTATTAGTTATAACAGACAGGTTATAGCACACATTGGCTTAGTTGGTGCGTATGCAGTTCCGTTTTTATTGAGTGATGGATCTGGTCGTGTTGAGATAATGTTTAGTTATATGGCTATTATTAATGTTGGGATACTAATCATCTCATTCAAAAAACATTGGAAACCGCTTTATTATTCTGCTTTCATTTTTACTTGGCTAATTTTTTCGACTTGGTATTTATCAGATTATAATCCTGAGACACAGTTCAATTTAGCTTTAGGTTTTCTTTTCTTGTTCTTCACTATATTCTACATCACATTTTTAGCTTATAAAATGCTAAAAAAAGAAACATTTCAATCTAGTGATGTCATCTTACTTCTTGTTAATTCATTTCTGTTTTACGGTTTTGGTTATGCTATTTTAGATGATAACACAACAGGGTCTCAACTGTTAGGCGTGTTTACGCTCTTTAATGCAGTAATTCATTTTATAGTTAGTGTGCTATTTTATAAGAAAAAATTAGGCGATAAAAACCTATTCTATTTAGCATCTGCCATGGTATTGGTGTTTATTACGATTACAATTCCGGTGCAATTAAATGGTAATTGGGTAACGCTTTTATGGGTTAGTGAAGCTGCATTGTTATTCTGGTTAGGAAGAACTAAAGGAATTAAAGTTTACGAAAAGTTATCGTATCCATTAATGGTTTTGGCCTTTTTAAGTATGGTGCAAGATTGGTCGTCGGTTTATGATTTTAATTATAGTAATACAGCTGATAATTATATTAACTCTATTTTTAATATTCATTTTTTAACATCGTTATTATTTGTTACTGCTTTTGGTTTTATAGTCTGGATTTATAGAAAAAAAGAATATGTGTCTGCATTTGATGCTGATTCAAAAATCAATAAACTGCTGTCTTATGCGATACCTACGTTATTAGTGTTTAGTGCGTATTATGCGTTTAGACTAGAAATTGAAATGTATTGGAATTCATTATTCTATAATGCTACTGTAGAAGTTAATACTGGTGACACATATAAAAATAGTATTAAAAATTACGATTTATGGGATTTCAAATCTATTTGGGTTATTAATTATTCCTTATTGTTTGTAACGATATTATCATTTATAAATCTTAAATATTTAAAAAATAAAATTTTAGAGAAAACAGCAATAGGACTGACTGTTGCCACGATTTTTATTTTCTTATCGCAAGGTTTATATGCTTTTAGTGAATTGATAGAGAGTTATTTAAATCCTTCAGAATATTTTATTAAAGACAGTTTTTATATATGGATTCGCTATGTTTCATTTCTGTTTTTGGCTCTAGCACTGTATATGTGTTATAAATTTATGAGGCGTAACGGTACTGACCGTAGATATAAAATAGCGTACGATTTTATTTTGCATGTTTCTATTTTATGGACACTTAGCAGTGAGCTGATTCATTGGATGTCTATTTTTGAATCTATGCAATCTTATAAATTAGGTTTGAGTATACTTTGGGGAATTTATTCATTCTTGTTAATTACTTTTGGTATCTGGAAAAACAAAGTGTATCTGCGAATTGGTGGTATGGCACTTTTCGGTATTACACTGATTAAGTTGTTCTTTTATGATATTTCGCATCTTAATACCATATCAAAAACTATAGTGTTTGTTTCACTTGGTTTATTGCTTTTAATTATTTCGTTTTTATATAATAAATACAAAAACAAAATTACTGATGATGTTGAATACTAAGCTATTTATAGCTTTTCTTATTGGCTTTACTGCGCTTTGTTCTGCGCAAATAGAAACTTATACTTATAAAAGAATAGTATCTGAGGTTAATGACGAGTGGCATAAAATTACCTTACCTAATGCTGTTTTTGAAAAGATGAATTCCAATTTTTCTGATCTTAGAATTTATGGCGTTACTGCTAAAAATGACACGATTGAAGCACCTTATTTACTGAGAATACTTTCTGAAAAAGTAGTGCATAATAGTATTGCATTTGATATTATTAATAAAACAAAAAGTGATGATGGTTATTATTTTACGTTTCAATTAAATGCTGAAGATGCCATCAATCAAATCGATTTAAACTTCAATGATCAAAATTTTGATTGGAAAGTAGTCTTGCAAGGGAGTCAAAACCAACAAGAATGGTTTACTATATTAGAGGATTATAGAATTCTATCTCTTAAGAATGCAACTACCGATTTTAAGTTTACAAAACTCACGTTTCCGAAAGTAAAATATCGTTTTTTTAGAGTTTTAGTTAAAAGTGAGCAACAACCAAAATTGCAATCTGCTCAACTTTCAAAACATATAATTTCAGGTGGTAGTATTATCAATCATACCATTAAAAATATTGAAACTACAGATAATAAAGAGGATAGGAGTACAGCGATAAATTTAGAATTACAGCAACCTGTATCAATGAGTAACTTAAGTGTTAGCATTGGTGATACATTCGATTATTACAGGCCTATAAAAATTGAATATAGAAGTGATAGTATTAGTACTGAAAAAGGGTTAAAGTATCAATATCGAACGATTACAAACGGAATCTTAAATTCTCTGGAGACCAATAATTTTAAATTCTCAAATACGATTGCAAAACATATTAAAATCACCATATTTAACGGAGATAATCAAGCGCTGTCTATTGATGGTATTTCTGTAAAAGGCTTTGAATATCAATTGATTGTAAGATTTACAGAGCCAGCAGATTACACCTTTGTTTATGGTAATACTTTAGCAAAACAACCTAATTATGATATTAATAGGTTTGCGGCAAAAATCCCTAAAAATTTAAACGCTTTAAAGCTTGAAGCCGAAGAAGTTATATCGAAAAAAGAAGCATCTAAAGTAAAGCCACTTTTTGAAAACAACTATTGG
Source organism: Winogradskyella sp. UBA3174 (assembly GCF_002364335.1). Lineage (GTDB taxonomy): Bacteria > Bacteroidota > Bacteroidia > Flavobacteriales > Flavobacteriaceae > Winogradskyella. The sequence goes on from NZ_DEXW01000062.1 coordinate 125,003, forward strand.
CTTTGGGGAATAATTATCGTGGTTATTCTGTTTTTAGGCGGTTTTACGTTGAAGATGTTGAAGAAAGACTAAGTGTTTTAATCAACAATCTTACCATCTACCATAGTGAGCTTACGATCAGCCATATTAGCTAATTCTTGGTTATGCGTTACTATAACAAACGTTTGTTTAAACTCGTCTCTTAGTTTAAAAAATAGATTGTGTAATTGATCTGCAGATTCGCTATCTAAATTCCCTGAAGGTTCATCTGCAAAGATAATATTTGGTTGATTTATTAATGCTCTAGCCACAGCAACACGTTGTTGCTCGCCTCCAGACATACTATTTGGTTTATGATGTAGGCGATCACTTAAGCCTAAATACGCTAGTAATTCTTTAGCTCGTTTTTCAGCATCTTGCTTGGAGGTGTTATTTATAAACGCAGGAATACAAACATTTTCTAAGGCTGTAAACTCTGGTAATAATTGATGAAATTGAAATATAAAACCAATATTTTTATTTCTAAACTTAGCCAAAGCTCTATCATTTAAATCTTTAATAGATTGGTCGTTAATTATGAGTTCAGTTTCAGAGGTGTAATCGGGTTTATCTAATGTGCCTAGAATTTGTAACAAGGTAGTTTTACCAGCACCGGAAGCACCAACTATAGATATGATTTCACTTTCTGAAATAGTAATATTAACTCCCTTTAAGACTTTTAGATCTTTATAAGCTTTCTGAATGTTTTTTGCGGAAATAATGGTTTTACTCATACAAACGTGAAAATAATACTTAATGTATTAACCCACAATATTAAGATGTAGTTTTGCCTTTGAAGATTGATTTAATGCCATTAAAATCAATAAAATATTGCAGACGTAGAGAAAATGTATGCTGAACAGGTTGATTAAATAAAAGATCTAAACTTTGATTAAAGTTGTCTTCTACATTTTCATCATTACTAAATAATTGATTACGGTACAAGACCGTTAAAAAACTACCTTGTACAAACTGCCAAGAGTAACTCAAATCTATATTCCAAGTACTAAAGTTAATATTAGGATTATTACTAATATTATCAACTGTGTAACCAGAGTCGGTAGTTAAACGGCCATTATCTAAGAGTGTAAAAAGTTGATTGTCATAAGCTACAGTATCCCAGTAATGTCTAAAACTTAATGCTAATGAATGAAAAGGATTAAAGTTATAATTACCAGAAAGTGTGTTTGTAAGGCGTTGCCTATTACGTTCCCCAAAAACAGCTTCGTCATTTTCTCGTGTAGCATAACCTCTGTCACCATTTCTAAAGTCGAAGTTTAGCCCATAAGACAGTAATAATTTATCACTAACTCTTACCCTTGGTTCAATTTCAAAGTCATAACGAAAAAAGTCTCTGCCATCTTCAAAAAGGGTACCTATATTAGCTCTTAAATCTATAGCAAAAACGCGGTTATAATTTGAAGAAAACCAACCGCCTGTACTTACAGAATTTTCAAAAATAAAAGCCCTTCCGTCTCTAGATTCAAAAAAATCGAATTGCTCGCCTGGTTCTACATTTAATCTAAAACCATACGCATCTAATTTTATAGTAGAGGCTCGGTAACCACCACCAAAATTCACTCTAGCAAATACATTTGGATCTACTAATCTCCTATAATTAAAAAAGGCATTAATTCTATAGCTATTAAGCTTTCCTGAGGGTTCAAAAGTCTCATAAGAGACATCAGTGCCAAAATCATTTTGATTATTTCTAAGGTTAAGGCCTAAGTCATTAATATTATATTTTGTGTCTGCGTATCTGTGGTCAAAACTATACCTTAAGTTACCATGTACTTTACCAACAAATAAAAAACTACTAAACCCGGTTTCTAAATCTGAATTTTGGTAATTGACGTTACTCATTCTCAGTTCGGTATTAATTCTATAGGTATTTCTTTTATTGATAAGGTCTGCTACTAAAGCCGTGGCATTAGCATCTCTAAAACTTCCTTCTCTGGTAACATTAGTATTAATTAAACTTACGGATGAATTTCCATTAAATTGCTGATCGACCACCAAAATATTGTAATTGGTAAAAGGTTCAACAACTTCACTCCGTTTTTCACCTGTCTCAGTGTTTGTGACTGATGCTTCTGTTTTTTCTGTTATAGCGTTAAAAAAACCAATTCCTAGTCCTTCTTTAGTTCTACCAGAAACTTTAAGAGCGTTTAATACCTTAACCTCATTTGGGACATTAGCCTCTTCATTTTCATCTAATTCTAATTCTCCGCTTGGTGCGTTACCTATACGTCTTGAAAAGAATAGCCCACCTTTAGAAAATAAATCTACCCCTTCTGTAAAAAATTGCCGTTGCTCTGAGAAGGTTTGTTCAAAAGGACCAAGGTTTAAAACGACATTATCAAAACCTGCTTGACTAAAATCTGGAACTAACGTTGCGTCTAAAGTAAAGTTATCTGTAATACCGTATTTAACATCCATTCCGAAGGTTAAATTGGTGTCTGTTTGGCCGTCAAAATTGTTTATAATTCCGGTAGAAAACGGGTAAAGATTTAATCTTACAGGTGGTTTAATGCCATCTAAGCCTGTAAGTTCACCATGATAAAGTCCAATATTTCCTTGTGTAGGATCTATTGTATTCCAGCTATATTGAGAACGTTCGCGTCTATATTGTCTTTGAAATTGTAAACCCCAAGTTGGTTTTTCTTGATCTTCAAAACGTAAGGTTCTGTATGGTATTTCTATCTCAATAACCCAACCATCATCAACGATTTGAACAGCACTTTGCCAAACCGCATTCCAGCTAAAATCTTCTCCAATACTTGGATTGGCAATAGCATCTGCTTGTTGACCAGAACTAAATACGACAAAATGAGTATCGTTTTGAGAATCGTTATTGGGATTTAATACGACACGCAAAAAATCGGCTTGACCAAAATTATCACGAGACGTTAGTTGGCTCATTATTTTAGTAGGATCGTCGTATAAATAAGCACCTACATAAATAGCGTTATCGTCGTAAGTTATTTTTACTTCGGTACGCTGATTTTTATCTCTTAAATTTCCTATTTCTGGTTGAAACTGAACAAAATCGGTAGCAATATCTGCTTCAGCCCAAAAACTTTCATTTAAAATACCATCAATTTTTGGAGCTTTATTTGTGCGCGAAATATTTAGTACTTTTTTGTCTTGGGATAAACTAATATTACTAAAAAAAAGTAGGACTATAATAATAAGTGAAGAACGTAAGTTCATATCAAATTGATGAATTTTAATATCTTATTTAGGTTACAAATAAATAAGAATTTATTGGAACTTTTGGTTGTGCAAATTTACATTGTCACTTTAACCTTTGCTCCTAATTAAAAGTTAAAATGCTTTACGGCATGTTACCGCAATCTTCTATTGACCTGACAGTATTTAATTTTGGAATACTTATTGCTCATTATAATGTATTAATACTTTAAAATTATAAATGAAAAAATACCATAAACTACTATTGGGTTTGCTTTTTGATGCTGCAGGCTTTGTCTCTTTTTTAATACCCGGAATTGGAGAATTCTCTGATATAATTTGGGCACCAGTTTCTGCTTGGTTAATGACCAAACTATACAGAGGTAAAACAGGAAAAATTGCAGCAGCAGTTACTTTTGTTGAAGAAGCATTACCATTTGCTGATGTCTTACCTTCATTTACTTTAATGTGGTTATATACCTATGTTATAAAAACTAAAAAAAATAACTGAGAAGAATAGACTACAATAATTTTCTAATAGCAATAAAAATAAAAATCATTGCTGAGTAGCCTATGAAAAACGGAATGATATAGCCTTTTAGTCCTGCAACAAGCATAATAGCAATAATTAGAAGTTGAAAGCCTAAACCAAAAGTTGAAATTGCGGTCATTAACCATTTTGGGAATATTTTTCCATTTGAAGCATTTTTATCTAAATAGTAAATAGCCTTATCAAAACCACCATAAAAAATCTTGTATAGTTTAAATAAAATATCAACATTACTTTGCTTTTCACCTTTTAATGCTATGGGTGTTGTGTCTTCAAATATCCTGCTAGTAGTGTCACCATTAAATTGATTTCTTAAAATCACATAATAATAATTGTATAGTGTTCCTTGAAGCTGTATTCCTAAAAAGGCCAAGATACACCACCAAATATTAGAGTCTGTAATATGCCATAGCGCTAGTAAAATGATAGCATTTAGTATAATGTCTGATACCGAGTCTAAATACCGACCAGTATAGGATGGTGTGTTTTTAATACGTGCTAATTCACCATCAGCAGCGTCGAGGATAGATTTAAATATAAGAAAAAAAGCTGCTAGCCAATAATAGCCTAGCAATATAAACATTACACCAATTAAGCCAGAAATTATAAAGCCTATGGTTACATGTACTGGTGTAAATTGTGTATTCTTTAGAGCATGAGAAATAACTCTTGCTATTGGTCTTCCATAATCAGAAAGATCAATAAATTTATGCTCTTTTGGTAATTTTGACATTTAAGTTTGTCATAGTAAAAAGTCTTTAGGAATATACCTAATATTCAAAATCAGTTTTGTGTAATTTTATGTAATCTATAGTTAAGCCAACAATATCTTCCTTAGAATTAACTAAATCTAACTCTAAGTTAGACCATAATTCTAAATCCTTTATTTGTAATTTTTCCATAAACTGCCTGCGCGAAATAATATCTTTTGGCACAGGCAATTCTGGAAATATTCTCAAAGCTTTATCTATTACATTAACAGTTTCATTAGCATTAATTGCAGTAAATGCTTTCAACACTTCATGTGAAAATTCACCTGAAGTATTGAAAAAGAAACCATAAAGACCTTCATTGTTAATTTCACTTTCAAAAATATCTATGAAGACAAAGGTTTTTTCTGACTCCGTTAAGTTTTGAAATGATTTATTTTTATCCGCTTTATTCCAGATGACAGTACCAACAAGTTCTATTATGTCAGTGTCTTTTGTTTGGTTTAAAGAGAAATCAATTTCGGTCATTACTATTTACTAAATTTGAATTTGCAAATATACATTAATATATGATGCAAAAATCTTAGTTTTCTACTGTAAAATTAAACACGACTTCAATGTCAGTTTCACCACCAGCATTAGCAATTAAGCCTTCGTTAACTCCTTCTGCATCTTTGCTTGGCTCATGACGTAATGTTACTATAACGGTATTATCTGTGCCTGCAACACCAGAATTAAAACTAAAGTCAACACCAATTGGGTTGCCATTTCCGTCTAAATCGTTGTATGTAATTGTACTTCCCGAGCTTCCTGTAAGTGCATAGAAAACTTGGTGCTCATCTGCTTCTTCTAATACTTCTAGCGTGACGTCTTCTGCAGGACTATCAATTTCATTCAAAAACTGAACAGATCCAGTATATTGTGTTGATGCTAATATGGTACCCATCGTTGTTATTATTGGTGCATCTGGTCCATCGGCACCATCTAAATCTTGACTTTGTATAACTACAGAAGAACCAGTTGTTATAGGGCTCAATTCAAAGCGAACGGTTGTAATGACTTCTTCTTCGTTTACAACGTCTGGATTGTCATCATCTGAACACGATGAAAAAGAAATTGCTAAAGCTGCTAAAATTGAAAGTGTTTTATAAGTTTTCATAATAAAAAATGTTTAAAAAATTAATAATTGAGTTGTAATTGTAACATCACATTACGGCCTAAATCATCTGAAAAATAGCGGAGTCTATTTAAGTACGCTCTGTATGTTGTGTTAAAAATATTGTTAACGCTAAGCGCTATGTTTAAAATCATTTTTCGTGAAATGTCAAACGACATATCTGAGTAAAAATGAAGTAAGTGGTAAGCAGGTGGAGGTGTACTAATATCTACGAGTTCTGTTGTATTTGTTGAAGCAATAAACACTTCAAAATTATTATCCGGAAATTGTGTTTGCTCCAAAACCCACTCACTTTTTAGTGTAATGCTTAAGTCATTCCATTCTGGTTTAAAAAAATTCACACTATTTATGGTATTAAAAGCAGGCATGTCTATAAGTGGTCTGTTGTCACTTAAATCATTACCTCTTATAAATGCAGATTTATTTGCTAATACAAGATTATCTGTAGCGTTATAATTTAAGCTTACATCAATTCCGAACAATTCTGCATTAGATTGCTTATAATTCCAAACAGGAAAAGCACCCCTTATCGTTTGCTCAATACCAAAAGGTTCTAAATAAATAAAATCATTTATTCTATTATAGAAACCTTCAACAGTTGCGTTAAAATCTGAGTTATTATAGATGTAAGTTAGACCAACTCGGTTAGATAACTCTTGCTTTAATCTTAGTTCGCCCAATTCAATACGTGCTGCAGAATGGTGTAATCCATCACTAAATAATTCTGACGGATTTGGTGGTCTTCTCGATAAACTGTAATTAAATAGAAAGGTGTTTTGGGTATTCAACTTAAATTTAATGCCAGTAGAAGCTGAAATATTATGATAATCAAAAATAGGGTTCGTTAACAATTGTGTGCCCAAATCTTCAATTATAATATCTCCAAAATCTTCATCGTAACCACGTTCTTCCCAACGGCTAGTTCTATAGAACTTCTTTGCATCAATTCTATTAAAATCATAGCGTACTCCAGCATCTATACTTGTGGTTTCGTTAACATACCAATCTACAGTGAGATAAGTGCCAAAATCATACCTGTTATAATCTGGTATTAAGCGTCTTACGCCAGTTTCTGGATTTGCAAAATTATCTTGAAACCTACCCATAAGTCCAAACTTAAATTTGTAATCTGTTTCAGAATCTAGTATAACATCAGTAGTTAGTGTATGCGTTTGTAATGTAAGATCTAAAGCGGGTTTATTTCTGTCATCACCAACACGCACATCGAACTCAAAACGTTGATTGTTTTGATAATCGTACTGCACACTCACTTTACCAAAACTTTGAAATCGCTTATAATATCTCAATTTTGCTAAATGATGGGTTACGTCTTGCTTTGGAGAATTAATAGTAGAACTAAAATCTTCTGTCACTAAAGGTTCTTGACTATTAATTGCATTAACTAAATCTCCAATATTACCAATATGCGAAGCTCTTAAAATTCCGATTTCATTATTCAAATAACTGTAAAATACTTCAAAACCAGATTCAAAAGTATTATAACCAGTATTTACAGAAAAGGCTTTAGTTGCAGATCCTGTATTTGTTAAATAATAATCGGGAGCTTTAAAATCACCATTTTGTTTATAGGTGCCTTGGCCTTTAACAAACCAACCATTGCGATACGTTTTATTTAAATTAGAACTTATAGAAAAAGCTCTACCATTGGTCTGTCCGCTTAAAATAGTATTACCATAAAGTGAGTCTGCTAAAACAATACGAGATGGATTAATAACTATAACACCACCAATGGCGTCACCACCATAGGCTAACGCTCCTGAACCTTTTATAACAGATATTTGTCCGGCAGAATTAATATCTATATTAGGCGCATGTTCAATTCCCCATTCTTGGTCTTGTTGACGTACACCATTATTTACAATTAAAAGACGGCTACTATGCATTCCGTTTATCATTGGTTTAACGATAGTATTACCAGTATTTATTGAAGAAACACCACTAACTTCTTTTAAAGCATCACCAAGATTTAAAGCACTATATTTCTTTAGTGTCTTTTCGCTTATGGTAGTTTCTTGGGCGGTAACTGTTTCTTTTCTACTAGAAGAACCAGTAATAGATACTTCATTTAACTCTTCTACATGATGCTCTAAACGAATCACCTTATAAGTATCACCTTTTATTGTAATACGAATTGTTTTGGTATCGCAAGCAATATGAGAAATCACTAATAATAATTCTTTAGCACAAAGGTTTTCAATTTTGAATTTCCCTTCAGCATCTGAAGTTATATAACGATTCTCAGTTTTTATGAATATTGAAGCTTGCACAATAGGTTCTCCATCGTGAAAATCTTTAACCTCACCCAATAAGGTATATGAACAGTTTTGGCTATAGCTAAATCCAACAGTGATTAGAGCTACAACTAATAAGAGTTGTTTCATTCATCTTTTAATTAATGTAAATAAAATTCTAGATTATTACACTAAAGATGGTGGTCCACGAAGTAAGTACGTTAAGTATTGATTATTTTTATTTACTTCTATATAATGAGAAGTAATTGCTGATGATATTTCAGATTGCTCTAAAGTGAACGATTGAATTTCGAAAAAGAATGCAGTTGTAAGTTTAAATTTATAGAAATCGCAATCAAAATCAGAGGTGTGTAAGTGGCTAGAAGATTCACCTAAACACACTTCGTGCTCGTGATGATTAAAGACATGCATCAGTTTTATGACAGACGGAGTTAGGACAACAAAAACAAGCATTATTGCTAATGCTCTAAATACTGATGCTATAACTGCTTTGATATTCAATCTACAAAACGTTTTAATCCGAACCGTCTCAACATTTTCTTTTCAAATTCCCAGAAAAATTTAAACTGGCCAAAAAGCCAACCAAATGAAACTAAAAGAATTTGATAAAAAACAAGTCCAATGATAATAAATAAAACCCAATATATAATTGGATTTAAGTTTTCTTTAGTAATTCCGATGAGTTTTATTATTGGTCTGCCAATAATAAGTGAAGATGAACCTGTGATGGCAAATACCATGAACACCCGAATTATTTCCCATTTATAATCTAAAACCCATTTTTTTTCTAATTTCTTAAATAGAAATAATAAGAATTTTAGTAGTAGAAAAAAAATAACTATAGCGGTTAGTATCGTTAAAATTAAACCATAGGTTTTTGTAAAAGTATTGGCGATTTTAAAAGCAGAATACCCTAAAATAAGGGTACCAAAAAAGGGAAATAACAACTGCCAATTATGTTGAATTTCCCAAGTTTTTTTAAAGTTTTCCATAGCACTATAAAGGTGCTGCAAATTTACGCTAAATTCTAGGAACGTATCCAGTTAAGCGTGTCTTATATTTTAGCTGAAAGTATACAAAGTAATTATACAACATGTAGTTGACTTCGTAACCATAATCTGTATTAACATCATAATCTACGCGTAGCTCGTATAAACTTTGATCATAAGTTTGAGGTTGCAGATTTCGTTGATTCCAAGATTGAACTAATAACGCGTTTCTGGTTTCTAAAAATTCTTGAGAGTGAAACCCTCTAGGTCTCGCTGTGCCGTATAACCACATATTAAAACCAGGTTCAATAATAAAAATTTCGTAATCATTTTCATCACTACTAATAACAACAGTGTCGCTTTGCACAAGCGCATTTTCTTGATCGTTATTAATTGTTTGATTGCCTTGATAAGATTTACAGCTTGCTACTAAAGCAAGACCAATAATAAAAGGAATAATTTTTTTCATAACATTTAAATATATTAAAAATTTCACAGAGCTAAACAGGTTTTAATCTCATTTAACACTGCAAAGCAATCGTATTTATAGGATATACTCAACCAACAATGCGTTAGGTAGGCGTTTGCTTGAGTGAACGGTACTTCTAAATTAGTGAAAATGAAAAAAGACTCACCTTTACAGTGAGCCTTTTCAATTGTTGAGATAGCAAAATTATTGCTTAATTATTAAGCATTACAGGCATTACAAGCATAGTCACGTGCTCTCCTTCATCTAACCCGTCAATAGGCGTTAGAATACCTGCTCTGTTTGGCAAACTCATTTCTAACTGTACGTTGTCTGAGTTTAAATTGTTAATCATTTCTGTTAAGAAACGAGAATTGAAACCTATTTGCATATCGTCACCTTGATAATCACAAGTTAGACGTTCTTCGGCTTTATTACTGTAATCTATGTCTTCTGCAGATATATTTAATTCTGCACCAGCTATTTTTAAACGTATTTGATGTGTTGTTTTATTTGAGAAAATACTAACACGCCTAACAGAGTTTAAAAACTGTGTTCTAGCGATTACTAATTTATTCGGATTTTCTTTAGGAATAACAGCTTCGTAATTAGGGTATTTACCATCAATTAAACGACAAATTAACACCGAATTTTCGAAAGTAAATTTAGCGTTAGACTCATTATATTCTATCAACACATCATCATCGCTGCCAGCTAATATTCCTTTTAATAAATTTAAAGGTTTCTTAGGCATAATGAATTCTGCAGTTTCGGTTGCACTTACATCATTTCTCGTGTACTTAACTAGTTTATGAGCATCAGTAGCTACAAACGTTAAGTTGTCTTGAGAAAATTGAAAGAAAACACCACTCATTACTGGTCTTAAATCATCATTACCAGCTGCAAAAATTGTTTTACTAATTGCAGTTGCTAAAATATCTCCAACTAAAGTCGTTGTGCTAGCATCTTCAATAGATACTGCATTAGGGAACTCAGCACCATCAGCATATGCTAAAGCATATTTACCATGGTTAGAGCTAATTTCTACGGTATTATTTTCTTCAACAACAAATGTTAGTGGTTGCTCAGGAAACGTCTTTAGTGTATCTAGTAATAGTCTTGCAGGTAAAGCAATACTTCCATCAGTATCACTTTCTACTTCTATTGTAGAAGACATAGTTGTTTCTAAGTCACTTGCTGAAATTGTTAGTTTAGAATGGCTAAGTTCAAATAAGAAATTATCTAATATAGGAAGTGTATTACTGTTATTAATAACACCACCCAATACTTGAAGTTGTTTTAATAAATATGTGCTTGAAACTATAAATTTCATGTTGAGTATATAAAGGTTTATTCTTTGAATTCTTAATTACAAATATATCTTAATAGAAAGGTTTTATAAAACAAACTTATTAACAAAGTGTTCTATAGAAAGCTTAAAAATGGTCGTGCGATAGACTAAAATTTATGAGGTGTATTTACGTTTTCTCAAATAGTTGAAAATAAAACCAAATAAAGCTAAAAGTAAAAGCGGAAGTAAAATATTTATAACCTGCCATTTGCCTTTCTCTTCTTTAATTTTTTTCGAATCTAAGAAGGCAATACTAATTTCTTTTGTTCTAATGTTTATAAGTCCTGTGTCGTCTAAAAGGTAATTAATGGTATTAAGCAAGAATTCTTTATTTCCGAATGCTTTTCCTGTGAGTTTGTCAAAACCTAATTCTTGTGGCCTGTTTCTAACAACTTCGTTTTTAATAACATCGCCATCAGATATAACAACCATTTTTGTAGCAGAACTTTTCGACTTAAAATTATTTACCTTAAATGGTAGTACGCGCTTGTCGTAAACTGATGTGAATTCTCCCTCTAATAAAACAGCTAAATTTTGTGACCCCAGATTATAGGTTGCTTCATCTGGTGTTTTAGTAACATTAGCTAAAGATATGGTGTTCGGCGCACCTTCTAATTTAGATCGTGGAGAACTTTGTAGTAATATAGATTTAGTAACATTATTTTTTAAAGTATCTATCGGACTAGCAAAATCATATTTTACTAAGTTTAAATTCTTAGTAATAGGATGGTTTGGATTAGAAGCTGCCAATGGTGAATACTGCCACTGTATAGGCTGTAATTGCGCTTTTTCACCTTCGCCAATGGCTAACATAATTGGAGCTGAATAAAGATCTTTAACTAAGCTAGGGTTTATTCTAATGCCGTATTTAAAGAAAAAATCGTTCAGTCTTAAATCGCGCATTATAGAAATACCAGTACCAGCATCATTATATAAACTGTCTTTGTCCATAACAACCGATTCCGTTAACCACAAACTTTTTCCACCACTCATGGTGTACTGGTCTAAGACTAATTTTTCGTTTTCTGTAAATGCTACGCTTGGCTTTGCAGAAACAATTAAATCATATTCTTTTAACTTGTCTAACGTGCCTTGCGGATTGTTAGCAACACTGTCTAGTGTGAATTGCGCTAAATTATAATACGGTTTTATCGTTTTTAAAAAGTCTGCGATATAGATATCTTCTAATTGGCCATTGCCCTTTAAAATGGCAATCTGTTTTGCTTTGGCATTTACGAGTTTACTAAATCCGTCAGCAAAAGCATATTCTAAAGATTGCACCGAATTATTAATCTGTTCTTGTAAGCCTTGTGTAATACTTCTTTTTAAAAGCGGAATTTTAACCCTTTCGTCTTTATAGCTAGCATAAGCCCAAGGAAAAATAATCTCTTGTGTTACTTTGCCTATGCTATTGTCGGTATTAATATAAGGTTCTAATCCAGATTTAGATAACTCTTCAATATTACGTTGTCGTGTAGATTCGTCTTCAATTGGATTTATATAGTTGATAAATATTTGATCTGTTTCTAATTGAAATTCATCTATAATTTGTTTCACTTCAGTTTGAAGTAATCTAAATTCAGAAGGAAAATCTCCTTCTAAAAACACATCTATAATTAAAGGAGAATCTAAGGTGCTAATCAATGATTTTGAAGGATCAGATAATGTATATCGACTATCTTTTGTTAAATCAAAACGACTGTATATCTTACTTGCAATAACATTTACAAGGATAAGAACAGCTATAACTGTTGCGCTAGATATGAAAGTTTTATTCTTTATCATCAAACGTTATTTCTTCTTGAAAATGTCTAAGAGCGACGACATTATCTTTTTTAAATGTAATTTCTAAACTCTCTTTTTTATTGTTAAAAGCACCAGGTTCTATGCCTAAGCTATAATTCCATTTGTTTTCAATGTGTGCTTTTTGTGCAGCATCCCACGATAACCATTCATACTTTCCTAATAACTTATAAACCGTATTTTTAGACAGACCTACTAATGTGTCTGATTCTATAGTGTTATCAACCATTTCATAGCGTAAAGAAGGATTCTCTGTCCAAGCTTCACTATCAAAATATTTTTGATAATGATAACTACTCAGAATATTCACAAAAGGATAGAACAAATAAAAATAGGCGAATGGTGTGAGGATAAGACTTATTAAAAAAGACAACCATTTTCGCTTATCGATAGTGGTCAAAAACAAGTAGAGTAGTACAAATACCACTACCATAAATATGACTAATAAAGGTGTGATGATCATATTATTGTTTTTGAATTCTAAATTTAGTAAATACTAAAAATGCTAAAGAGATACTTATAAAATAAACTAAATCTCTAGTATCTATAACACCACGACTCATACTGTTGTAGTGAGAAGCCATACCCAAATTTTCCATGTAAAAAAGACCATCAAAAGCATTATAATTAGAAATGCCTTCAAAACCAAAATAGAAAAAGAAACATATGAATACAGCGATAATGAACGCTACAATTTGATTGTCTGATAGTGTTGACGCAAACACACCAATAGCTGTGTAAGCCGCAATTAAAAACAGTAGCCCAAAATAAGAACCAATAGTACTGCCTGTATCTAAATTACCCTCAGGATTTCCTAATTGAGAAACCGTATAAACATATAGTAAGGTCGGAATCAGTGCCATTATAATTAATACAAATGCTCCAAAATATTTCCCTAATACAATCTGAAAGTGGGAAATAGGTTTTGTTACTAATAGTTCTAAAGTACCTTGTTTTTTTTCGTCACTAAAACTGCGCATAGTAACTGCTGGTACAAGGAAGATAAGAATCCAAGGTGCTAATAAAAAGAATGAAGATAAGTTTGCTAGACCATTCTCTAGAATATTGAATTCGCCTTTAAAAATCCAAAGAAATAATCCATTTAATAATAGGAATACTCCAATAACCAAATAACCGATGGGTGAGGCGAAGAAGGTGTTTATTTCTTTTTTTAGGATTGCTAGCATATTTTAAATTCAGTATTCAATAATTTGTTATTCAGTAATCTTACTTCGGCTAACAACTATTTAAGCGAAGCGATTTTATCCACACTCCAAGCTTCAGGCTTAGCATTAAACAAAGGTTTGGTATTTGCCCAAACACCTTTAAACAACTCTGAATGTCTATAAGTATTCAAATCAGCTTCTGAGTTCCAATAACTGTACGTAAAAAATATATTGGTATTGTTCTGTTCGCGATATAATTCTAAAAAATTACAGCCTTCAAAATTCCGAATCTTTGCTTTAACGATTTCAAAATTAGCCAAGAATTCTTCAATCTTAGA
>NZ_DEXW01000064.1:0-96508 GCF_002364335.1 Winogradskyella sp. UBA3174
TTAAAACTTAAACTTTCATTGTCTGTAGTCCCAGCTCTATAACCAACACCAGGGGTTAATACTGCCGTTTCAGTATTAGAATACGTCACATAAGCACCTGTTGTTTTATTAAAAGGACCGAATAGAAACAAAGTGTTGGTACCATTACTCACCACATTAGGATTTGCGTTTATAAAAGTATCAAAAGTCTGACCTGTCACAGGTGGTGTTATCAAGTCGTTACCTGAGGTTGAAGCCGTTGCATTGACATGTCGGTTATAGAGAACCACATCTGTACTTGTACCATCCGTAATGGTTCCATCTAGAATTAAACTAGAATATTGTGTTGATGTCGATTCTAAAACAACTGAAGATGTCATCAAAGTTGCCGCAGCATTTACAGTGACATCTGCACCCTCACGCACTTTTAAGCTTAGCATTGAAACATTAGAAGCTATGGTTACAGATTCGCCTTTCATTACTATAGCATTTCTAATTCCTGTACTTGGTGTTGGCATTTCGTTCCAAGCATCATTTTCATACACCAAATGATTGACGATTTGATTGGCTCCAGCAGTTCCTGGTGAACCTAAATCTGGTGAATCTATGCCTTCTGATTCTTTAGCTATTGTCCATAAGTTGCCATCATTATTGTCTTGAATATTACTCCCAATATACTCCATAGAAGCTCCTACTGGATTTGGCCAAACTGTTCCACCATCATAAGACGTTATATCTTTTTGGGTATTTTCACCATCTTCTAAAACTAGGACATCTGCAGCATTATTAAGATCTGTATTTGTGTACTGATAATCGACCACCACATTACCATTACTTGCTAAAACGTTATTAGATGCTAAAACCACAAAATGATCTGCTAGCACAATCACATTACTTGCAATAACATGTGGTGTTGCATCTGCTAAATCATCTTTTATGGTCCAACCTTTTAGGTTAATAGGAAATTTTGTTGGGTTATACACTTCAAAATACTCACCATTAGCATCAGTTACAGCCTCTGGGTTTTGCATAATCTCGGTGATAATAATATCTATTTTATCTAACCGACTTATAAACCCCTCAGACACGTTGTTATCGCTAACGCTTAACTCTTGCACATTAACTTCGCCAATTGTAAATAATAGTTTTATATCATCAACTTTTACGTTGTCTCCGCCGCTATCAATACTGCTTTTATAAAGCATTTGGGCTTGGCAAAAACTGATAGCCAATATACTCAATATCGCTATCCTTGTTATCTTGTGTTTCATGCTTTAGGTTATATAAAATTTGTATTTATTTTAAAATTCTAGCGCAATGATAAGACCTCAAACTGGCTCATAGTTAAACAATTAGATGATTGTTGTTTTAAAACGATAAATGACAGGCGTCACTGACGAATGGTGTCAATATTAGATAACTTGCGATACGCTTTTAGTTAAATCACTTATGATATTAAGACAGTTACTAGACCCTAGTCAAGTAAATCAATTTTTTAGATCTTATTTTTTCAAACAAAAGCTCGTGCGATAGACATGATTTATAAGTAAAAACCAAAGTTTAACTTTTAATAGTATGAAGGGACAACACATTCAAAATGAGATTAAAAGTCTAATAATTATTGATATTTCTTCTATCAATTTAAGCTGCCAGTATAACGTCCAACAATATTAATGTTGAACCCAAATCCCATGAGCTATTTTTTAAAGATTATTAATGAGGTTTCTAAGAGACACTGTGTTCTTTAGTTTTATTCAGGGGACATTAATAATCCGAACGAATCAACGATAAGGTTCTATGCTCAAGTGTAGCCTCTCCTGTGTTAACGCTCCATCGTGCTTCAATAGACTCCCCTAGGGTCAAAGTAACGGTAGTCTGAAGAGATACTATTCCGCTCTGTAAATTAATTGTTCGTCTAGAGTTCTCTATCTCCACCCCATTTTGATATATACTGTAAGTACTAGTGCTTGGACCACTTGTTGTATTCGCAGGATATTGAACTCCGATATGTGTACCAAAAATTGTCAAAGCTCCAAATGAAGTACCCACATCTCCGGTGATTGTAGCAGTTGCTACATCTGAAACCGCTCCATTAGAGCTCCACATTGCAAATGTGGAAAGCTCTCCTAAATCAACAGGAGAAAGGCCCGTTGGAACGTCAAGAACTACTCCCGCTCCTAAGGTTATCGCTCCTAACTTTGTAAATAATCTTCCTACCAAGTCTGTCCCGGCACCCAATGATACTGCCCCAGCAGAAGTGCCACCACCAAGCATGGTCCCTTTCATTGTTGTACCAGCGCCTGTAGACATTGCCGCATTAGAAAGCCAAAATATATTTTCAGCTTTTGCATTTCCTGTCAATACCACAACTGCTCCTACTCCTGTAGTAAATGCACCGCTACCTCTAATAATAAATACAGAATTTGGGTCTCCTTCCCCATCCAGTGTAAGTATTCCTGCAATTGATGGGGCTCCAACTACGTCATAGACACCAGAAGTCAATGTCTCACCACTACCAAAAGTCAGTCCATGGTTTACTCCACCTGGATATAACATTAATTCGTCATATAAACGTGCCGCCTCAGTAGTACCTTGCTCCGAACTGAACCCTTGGCTGCTGGTCAACATGGCATTAAAGAAAACGATGTAACTGCCAGAAGAAGGTGATATCGTCATGTCTGGAATCAACAAATCACTAGTAGATGACGTAACAATACTGCCCCCTCCACTAACAGAATAAGTCATGGGCTCTTCTGGGCCTTTAATACCTATCCAAATTGGCATCGACGAAGTCCCAGTATTTAATTGACCGTCATTCAATGTCGTATTGTAAATCATCAAACCTGTCGCTGGTTCTGTAATATCATCTCTTTGTGATGTCGATAATCGTGGCATCAAAAACCCTTTACTTTCGGAAAAAATATCTACAATTGAAGAAGGCTCGGGTACTGTGGTACCAATACCTATGTTAGTACCGTCATCAAATATTTGTGAATCCCCAACACTACTCGTACTATCGAATTTAGCAATATAGTTAGCTGTACCACCAACGCTCTCTGTCTTCTTAGAGTGTAAGGCATAAGGCACCGTCTTAAAACCTGTTGTACCCATATCTATAAGACCTAATCCTGTATTCATTTGAGTATTAAGAAAATGATCATCACTTCCCCAATCGATATTAGCAAATACACCACTATCTGGTATACCTTCTCCAATATTAATAATAATGATACCATTGGCATCGGTCGTTGGTGTTTGCGTTTCTTGATAGACATTAGTTACACTACTTAAAATAGTAAACTGAACTGTAACTTGCCTATTGGCAACAACCGCATTATTAGCGTCCTTTATTAAAGCCTTGTAATTGATACCTTGTTGAGCAAAGACGGCTACTGTAAACAACATTAGTACACTAGTAATAGTCATTCTCGTTGATATTGTTTTTATGACGCTTCTCATAGTTGTGTGCTTTTAAAATTAATTAGTCAAAGTTGGTGTAATAAACCGAAAAAATAAATATTTTTCGATATAAGACAGTTTGGTATAGTCGAATGATAGAATACATATCCTTCACTTGCAGATAATGAATAATTATATATGTCGTCTGTTCGAGTGAATTTTAAGCTTTTTTGAGCTTAGAATTTGTATCGAGAACAGGTGCTTTATTAAAAAGTTCGTAATACAATTTTTTATCAAAAATCACTCGAAATGAGATCGCATCATATTTAAAATGGGTTTTTTTTTAGTATTAAAATTAGAATCTACAGAATGAACTCTAAGTTTTCCTTTGCCCAAATCGTAAGTATACCCTTCTCAGCGGTAAGGTTGAGCTTGGCTATAATATCAGGGCGTTGCTTCTCAATGGTTCTAGGAGATAACGATAAGAATTCACCAATATCTTTTGAAGATTTATCTTGGCCTACCAAGCGGACAATAGTAAGCTCTGATGGTGACAATAATTTCATTTTTTGTAGTTGCGGCGTAACCTCATTCTCTAGCACACTATTAAAATTAGAACTAAAATAGGCGTTCCTTTACTTACGCTTTGTATGCAATTATGGATTTCTGAAAAGGGCTCATCTTTTATAATATAACCCGAAATATTTAATTTCTTTGCTTTATAAATATAGGCTTTTTCTTTGACTGAGGTGAGGATTATAAATTTAGTCTCTACCTGCTGCTCTTTACATTTTTGTATCACTTCAAAACCATAAGCATTGGCATTTCTTCATCCAAAATACCGATTTCCGGTTTTAATCTAAAGCTTTTACACCATTCTCTGCAGTTGCTAAAACATGTAATTATAGTCTTTTAACTGGTCTACTAAGCCACTTAATAATAAAAGGATATTCGTCTGCGACAACAAGTATGATTGTGTTAATCATTTTAAATTGGGATTTGCACCAAAATAGAGGTACCCTCTTCTGTTTTACTTTTAATAGCAAAACTACCTTTTAACATGCTAACACGTTCTGCCATAGTTTTTAAACCAAGACTATTTTGTATGCTCTTTTCATTAGTTTCAAAACCAAGTCCATTATCTTTTATTAAGATTTTAATACCATCGCTTTGCTTTAAAATATTTACAACCAGCGTATTTGCTTGTGCATGTTTCAATACATTATTCAACGACTCTTGTATAAATCTATAAAAGTTAAGAGATTCAATTTCATTGAAACTAGTGTTAACGTCATCAATATCTAAAGCTACAAAAAGATCTGTGTTTTTGCCCAAATCTAACAAAAGTTGTTCTATACTCTTTGTTAATCCTAATTTCTCTAATGTTACAGGATATAAGTCTCTAGAAATACTCCGCACTTCTTCCAGGGCTCGATATGCAATATCTGAGATCTCGTTGTTTCCAGCTTTAAAAGCTTTCATTTTAATAAGTATGATTTGCTGACCAATACCGTCATGAAGATCTCTTGCTATTCTGGTGCGCTCATACTCTTGTGTGATAATAAGTTCTTGTGAAAATTCTTGCTGCGTCTGTTCTCTTTTCTTAGCGTTTAAAAAAGAACGGTAAACAATGATCCCTCCAAATAAAAGTAACAGACCTAAAGACCCAAAAGTTAGTAACTGATTTTGATTTCTATTCTTAAGGTTCAATACATTATTCTCAAGATTCAATACGCTAATATTAGCCTTTTGGTTTTCTATCTCAAAATCTCGTTTTTCTGTTTCATAGAGGGTTTGGTAATAAGCCAAAGATTTTACATTTTGAATATTTGAAAGGGAATCTTTGAGGGTATAATGATTCAGAAGATGTTTTTTATAATTGATATCATCTCCACTTGCTTTGTATGCTTCTGCTAAAAATTCTTCCGATGCAACAATATCACCAAGATGCGTTTTTTTATTCTGTTGCAATGATAAAAACTCAGCACTATATTTTATGGCATTTTTATAGTCGCCTTTCGTAAAGTACAATATCCGTTTTGCTTTTACGATTTGTTGTTTCAGATCTTCACTTTCATCCTTTACATATAGGGCATTAAGGTCTTCAAAATACTTTTCAGCTTCAGTTATACTGTCGTTTTTACAATAGGCACTAATTAGTTGTGCTAAAATTTTAGGCTTAATTAAAAACGCATTACTTGTTTTACTATTCGCCAAAAAGGCTGCTTTAACATTAACGAGTTGCTCTTTAAAATCCCCTGTTCTTTTATGGTCTTCAGCCGCATTATAGTATAGATTTGTTAGCGCTCTATATCTATTGGTCTTTCCTATCAATAAAATAGATTCTTTGCGCTCTTTTTCGGCCTCAATATAAAACGCATTTCTACTATATAGTACAGCCAATGCATTTTTAGCCCCAAGCATATTAGTGGTATCCTTTAGTTTTGTAAATATGGTTGCCGCCTCTTTTAAACTTTGAGATGCTTCTGCAAACTTGCCGATCTCAGATTCATTATAACCCGT
Organism: Winogradskyella sp. UBA3174; assembly: GCF_002364335.1. GTDB lineage: Bacteria > Bacteroidota > Bacteroidia > Flavobacteriales > Flavobacteriaceae > Winogradskyella. Next base: position 5,902 of record NZ_DEXW01000064.1, read on the forward strand.
ATACATCGTTGCCCAGCCAAGCAATTGCTCATCTTTTACTTTTGCGGCATACGTTTTAGTAAGTGCATAATACTCAAAAGAAGTATCAATGTCTCCTGTATAGTAATAGCTATCAGCAGCATTTAAATACATACGACCTATGGCACCAAAATCTGTTCCTTTATTTAATTTTTCACCGTATGTTTTAAATAACTTTAGACCTTCCTTGGGCTTGCCTAAAAAGTTATTTTGAAAACCTATTAAATCCGCGACTTTTTTAGCCGCAAAGTTTAAAGAATCTAAATCAATAGCTAAATCAATAGTTTGACGAAGTGCAGCATCGTACTCTAATTTTGGGTTGCGATAGGTAATTTTTGTTAAACTATCTAACCAAGTAAGGCGTTCACCTTTATCAGTTTGTTGAATTTTTGAGTTAAAAAAATCGATTTTAGATTGCAGCGCTATGTCTTGATCTTGAGCAGATAATTGAACTCCGAAGCACAGAGTAATAAGGAAAATGATACGTTTCATAACAACCATACAATTTTTAAATATAACATTTTTTTGTATGAATTATCGCTAATATAGAATGCTCGAAAGCCTAGATGAAACAACTATTTGACTACAAGAGACTTAGGGGATGTTTAAATATTTATGCGTCTGCAGAGACACTTTCCATTTTGGGTTTGCCATCACATAATCTACAATTTGAGGTACCATTTTATCACGCTTACTCCACTCGGGCTGTAGGTATAAAATACAATCTTTATTTACTTTTTTAGCTTGCTCTTCAGCAAACTTGAAGTCGTCTTTATTGTAGATAATGCATTTCAACTCGTGTGCTTTTTCATAGACTTTTTCGGTTGGTAATTTCATCTTCTTTGGTGAGAGACAAATCCAATCCCAAGTTCCAGATAATTTATAAGCACCAGAAGTTTCTATATGAGTTTGTAATCCTTTAGATTTTAATTGCGTAGTTAATGGTCCCATATCCCACATTAAGGGCTCGCCACCTGTAACGACTATAGTATTACTATACTTTACAGCATTATCAACAATCTTTTCGGTTTCTGTAGGCGGATGTAATTCTGCTAACCAACTTTCTTTAACGTCACACCAATGGCAACCTACATCACAGCCACCAATACGAACAAAATATGCTGCTGTTCCTTTATGAAAGCCTTCACCTTGTATCGTATAAAACTCTTCCATTAAAGGTAGTAATAACCCTTTATCTATTAGCTCTTGTCGTTCTCTTCTAGTCATAGTCGGCAAAGATAGTTTTTAATGTTTGAAATTTGAAGTTATTTTGCTGCGATAACATCGATCTCAATATTGGCACCACCAGCCAAACCAGATGCAGCAAACGTAGTACGTGCTGGTTTCTTTATAAAATAAGTACTGTAAACTGAATTAAAAGCTTTAAAATCATTTATGTCTTTTAATATTACTGTACATTTTATCACGTTATCTAAAGATAAATTGTGGTGCTCTAAAACAGCTTTTATATTTTCTATAACTTGTTTGGTTTCGTTAGTTATACCTCCAGGCACTAATTTACCTGATTTGTGATCTTTACCTATTTGACCTGTTAAGAACAGCAAATTATCTATTTCTACAACGTCACTAAAAGGTACATTTACACGACTAGATTCGTGAGATTCATGAAATATTATCACTGATTCTGAATTTTCACAAGATTGAAAACTAACCATAACTAACACGCATAAAAATAAAAGTTTTGACTTCATTCCATTAGGTTTTAAACTTGATTAAAATTACATTATTTTTATCCAAATTTTCTGACTGACTATGAATACTGACACATTCCTAAAGGATATTGCTGAAGGGAACACATTTAAAGGTGATTATATCACATTAGGATCTGCAATGCTAGATGGAGAAACCATGACCAATGCTTATGTAAATGTACCTCTAAAAACAATGAACCGACACGGTTTAATTGCAGGAGCTACAGGAACTGGTAAAACTAAAACACTTCAGGTCTTAGCAGAAAATCTTTCAGAAAAAGGCATACCCGTTTTATTAATGGATATAAAAGGCGATTTAAGTGGCTTGGCTAAACCAAGTCCAGGACACCCAAAAATTGATGAACGCCATGAAAAAATAGGACTCCCTTTTAAAGCTAGAGGATTTCCTGTAGAAGTAATGACTTTATCTGAACAAGGTGGAGTACGTCTTAGAGCGACAATTAGCGAGTTTGGACCGGTTTTAATTTCGAGAATATTAAATGTTACGGAAACCCAAGCAGGTATTATTTCTGTGATTTTTAAATATTGTGATGACAATAAATTGCCTTTGCTAGATATAAAAGATTTCAAAAAAATTCTTCAATTCGCAACCAATGAAGGCAAAAAAGAATTTGAAGACGAATATGGTCGCATATCAACAGCATCGACAGGAGCAATACTTAGAAAACTAGTTGAACTTGAGCAACAAGGTGGAGATGTGTTTTTTGGAGAAACCTCTTTTGATACTCAAGATTTATTAAGAATAGACGAAAATGGCCTTGGCTATATCAACATTATAAGATTAACTGACATCCAAGATAAGCCAAAATTATTTTCAACATTTATGTTGAGCTTACTTGCTGAAATTTACTCCACCTTCCCTGAACAAGGTGATAGTGGTCGACCAGAACTTATTATGTTTATTGATGAAGCACACCTCATTTTTAACGAAGCTTCTGATGCACTTTTAAACCAAATTGAAAGCATTGTTAAACTTATTCGTAGTAAAGGAGTTGGCCTCTATTTTGTTACACAGAACCCAACCGATGTCCCTGAAGCAGTTTTGGGTCAATTAGGGCTTAAAGTTCAGCATGCATTGCGTGCTTTTACAGCCAAAGACCGAAAGGCCATAAAACTGACGGCTCAAAATTATCCAGATAGCGATTATTATGATACTGCCGAGATGCTAACATCTTTAGGTATTGGAGAGGCTTTGGTTTCTGCTCTAGATGAAAAAGGTAAACCAACTCCATTAGCTGCAACCATGATCCGAGCACCTATGAGTCGTATGAATATTTTAACCGAATCAGAATTAGGAAGTTTATTAGCTCAATCTCAACTTGCGAAAAAATATAATAAAGATATTGATAGGGAAAGTGCTTACGAAATGCTTAATGAAAAAATTAAACAAGCCGAAGCAGACGAAGCTAAAGAGAAAGCGAAAGAAGAAAAAGAAGCTTTAAAACGAGCTGAAAGTAAAAGAAAAACATCGACAACGAGAAGACGAAGAACAAGACAGAACCCTATTGTAAAAGTACTAACAAGTGCTACTGTAATAAGAAGTGTATTGGGTATATTAACCAAACTGCTTAAATAATCTACAACAAAATCTATTATGAAAAAAACCCTATTTACGATTCTCATTTGCACACTATTAATTGTGAGCTGCGCAAAAGACCAAGCACCAAACCCTTTCTTAATTGAAAAGTTTAATATTGGTTTACTAACTGACTCCACAACAGTAAAAGAATTAGATTCCATTTTTAAAAATGATTCTATTGTAAGATATATTTCTGGTGACGAGTTTGCCGGAGCCATAAATAGTATTGAAATTTTTGAAAAAGGCGGAAAAAAATTACTAGATCTTTCTCCTAGAGAAGCATTAGATTCTACTGCTGTAATTTCAACCGTTCGCTTTATTGATGGACGATATATGACCAAAAAAAAGATTTCGACATTGAGTACCTTCAAAGATATTAATGAAGCTTACACTATTTCTAAAATTGATAATCTTATCAACTCTATATTAGTTTCTGTTAATGAATTAAATGCGACTTTTACCATTGATAAAAAAGAATTACCTGCGAGTTTAAGGTTTAATATGGAGATGACAATTGACCCGCTTCAAATTCCTGAGAAAGCTAGGATTAAATTCTTTATGGTTCATTGGTAAATAAGTTTTAAGTAAACAGTTGTAGTAAATAAGTCGAAAATATGCAGAAAAAACAAACTTATAAAATTCAAAATTCCCCATTTGTAGTTCCTACAGATGATGGAAAAATTATAAAAGAACATTTTGGTAATGCTACAGATGGCAATTCAGAAATGAGTATTGCACATATGGTTGCACCAGCAGGTTGGAGCGAGCCTTTTCAAACTCCAAAATTTGATGAATATACATTTATCATAAAGGGTAAAAAACAGTTTATAATTGATGGTGAAACTATAGTTTTAGAAGCTGGTCAATCTATTAAAGTTGAAAAAAACACGAGATTACAGTATTCTAACCCATTTACAGAACCTTGCGAATATTTAGCGATTTGCTTACCTGCATTTTCAATAGATAGTGTTAACAGAGAAGATTAATATGTATGAGTAGTTTTGTAATAAAATCTATTGGCAACACCTTAAATGCAACAAGTTTAATATCATCTAAATATGCATCAAAAAAGGCTATAAACTTATTTGCTTCTCCTCGAAAAGGACGTTACTCGGAAAATCAAAAAAAAATTATAGCATCCGCTAAATTTCAAGAATTAACTTACAAAGATCTAAACATAGCAACCTATCAATGGTCTGGCAAAGGAAAAACTATTCTATTAGCACATGGTTGGGAAAGTAATGCATCGCGTTGGGACTATATTTTAGAAGACTTAAAGGCTCAAAATTATAATATTATTGCTTTAGACGCACCTGCTCATGGTCAATCTGGAGGAAAACAATTTAATGCTATTCTCTATTCTGAATTTATTAATGTCGTAGCAAAAAAACTTCAACCAGATGTTTTAATAGGTCACTCTGTTGGTGGCATGGCTAGTGTGTTTTGCATGAACAATCATGAGCTTCCGTCAATTAAAAAATTGATTTTATTAGGAGCGCCAGCACATTTTACTGGAGTATTCTCCAGATATAAAAGCATGATGGGCTATAATAAGCGTATTTCAAAAGGATTAGACTCCATTGTTTTAGAACGTTTTGGAAAACCTGTAGATTATTTTTCTGCAGTAAACTTTGTAACATCTATAGAAGCAAAAGGATTAATTATTCATGATAAGAAGGATCGAATTATTCCTTATGAAGATGCGCAACTATTTGCAAACCGTTATAAAAATTCTAAATTAATTAGCACATCTGGTTTTGGACATGGACTTAAAGATAAATCCTTGACTCCACAGATTATTAAGTTTATAAATGATTAATCTTTATCGTAATTTTACACCATGTCAGAAGATTTAAAACGCCTTAATAAATACCTCAGCGAAGCTGGTCATTGTTCTCGTCGAGAAGCAGATCGCTTAATCGATGCTGGTCGTGTAACGATTAATGATGTTGTACCAGAAATGGGAACGAAAGTCTCTTCTGAAGATATTGTAAAAGTAGATGGTGAGATTATTGGAGCAAGACAACAAGACTTTGTCTATTTAGCATTTAATAAGCCTATTGATATTGTTTGTACTACAGACACGCGTGTTGAAAAAGATAATATCATTGATTATATTAATTATCCAAAACGCATATTTCCTATTGGCCGTTTAGATAAACCTAGCGAAGGTTTAATTCTTTTGACTGATGATGGAGATATCGTTAACAAAATTCTCAGAGCGAGTAACAATCACGAAAAAGAATACCTAGTTACGGTAGACCAACCTATTTCTCAAACATTTGTAGAACGCATGTCTGGTGGTATTTATATTGAAGAACTAGGTAAGCGCACCAAAACATGTGTAGTTAAAAAAATAAATCGTTTTACATTTAGTATTATTCTTACACAAGGTCTTAATAGGCAAATACGACGTATGTGTGAATATTTGAATTATGAAGTACAAACGCTGAAAAGGGTTAGAATAATGAATATAAAACTCGATATGCCTTTAGGTCAATACCGTGAACTGACAACTGAAGAGTTTAAAATATTGAATGAGCTCATTAAAGAGTCTAAAAAAACATTTGAAGAAAAACAGCATAGAACACCAGATAAAAACAATTAATCATGTCACTTACGCCCTTTCATCTAGCAATACCTGTTGATAATTTAAGTAAATGTAGAACATTTTATACGAATGTTTTAAATCTTGAAGAAGGAAGGAGTAGCGACCATTGGGTAGATTACAACTTTTTTGGTCATCAGTTAGTTATTCATTTTAAAGAAAAAATTAAAATAGAATCTCGCACCAATTCTGTAGATGGCAAAGATGTACCTGTACCCCATTTTGGTGTTGTTTTACCTTGGGAAACATTTGAAGATTTTGCCGCGTTACTAGAGTCAAAAGGCATCACATTCATAATCGAACCTTACATAAGGTTTGAGGGACAAGTTGGCGAACAAGCCACAATGTTTTTTAAAGACCCATCTGGTAATGCTTTAGAGTTTAAAGCATTTAAAGATATGAGTCAACTTTTTGCTAAATAGTTTAGCTATTCGATCTGTGTTGTTCTCTCGCTAATAATGTATTCTTTAAAAGCATTGCAATAGTCATAGGCCCTACTCCACCTGGAACAGGTGTTATAAAGCTTGCTTTTTTACTTACGTTTTCAAAATCTACATCACCAGTAATATAATACCCTTTTTCAGAATCATCTGGCACACGTGTTATTCCGACATCAATAATAACAGCACCGTCTTTCACCATTTCGGCTTTTAAGAAATGAGGAATACCCAATGCAGAAATTATAATATCTGCTTGTGATGTGATTTGTGTAATATTTTTAGTGTGACTATGGGTAAGTGTTACTGTAGAATTTCCTGGAAATCCTTTTCGACCCATTAAAATACTCATAGGACGACCAACAATATGAGAACGACCAATAACAACGGTGTGCTTTCCTTTAGTTTCAACACCATACCTATCCATTAATTCTAAAATACCAAATGGTGTTGCCGGAATAAACGTTGACATATCTAAAGCCATTTTCCCAAAGTTCATTGGGTGAAAACCGTCTACATCTTTATCTGGATTTACTGCCATTAATACTTTACGCGTATTAATTTGTGGTGGTAATGGTAATTGAATTATAAAACCATCGATATTATCATCATTATTTAAATCTTCAATTTTATCTAAGAGTTCAATTTCACTAGTGGTATTAGACAAACGCACCATAGTAGATTCAAAACCAATACGCTCACAAGCTCTAACTTTACTACCAACATACGTTAAACTAGCACCATCATTACCAACAATAACAGCTGCTAAATGTGGTGCTTTTTCGCCATTAGCTTTCATTTGTTTTACTTCTTCAGCAATTTCGTTTTTAATGTCGTTGCTAACCTTTTTTCCGTCTAGTATTGTCATCTTTTTCAGTATTCAGTCCGCAGTGTTCAGTCCGCAGTATTTTATTTTGAACATATATATTTAAATTGACTACCAACTAAAGGCTGCCAACAATCAACCTTTACTTCGGCATATTCTTCATCATCTGCATCATACGTTTTCCGCCTCCACCTTGCATCATCTTCATCATTTTACTCATCTGTGTAAATTGCTTTAGTAACTGATTAACTTCTTGTACTGACGTACCAGAACCTTTACCAATTCGCTTTTTACGACTCGCATTAATTACTGATGGGTTAGAACGTTCATCTGCTGTCATAGAATGAATAATAGCTTCAATACCTTTAAAAGCATCATCGTCTATATCTACATCTTTCATCATTTTGCCGGCTCCAGGAATCATTCCGATTAAATCCTTCATGTTACCCATCTTTTTGATTTGCTGAATCTGCTTTAAGAAATCATCAAACCCAAATTGATTTTTGGCTATTTTCTTTTGAAGCTTACGAGCCTCTTCTTCATCAAACTGTTCTTGGGCACGTTCAACAAGAGATACAACATCACCCATTCCCAAAATACGATCTGCCATACGAGACGGATAGAATACATCTATCGCTTCCATCTTCTCACCTGTACCAATAAACTTAATTGGCTTATTAACTACAGATTTAATTGAAATGGCAGCACCACCTCTTGTATCACCATCTAATTTGGTAAGAATTACACCGTCAAAATTTAAAATATCATTAAAAGCTTTTGCTGTATTGACTGCATCTTGACCAGTCATAGAATCTACTACAAAAAGTGTTTCTTGTGGCTGGATTGCTTTATGAATGTTTGAGATTTCATCCATCATAGCTTTATCAACAGCTAAACGACCAGCAGTATCAATAATAACGACATTATGACCATTTGCTTTTGCATGCGCTATACCAGCTTGAGAAATTGCAACAGGATCTGTGTTTCCCCTATCGCTAAAAACCTCAACACCTATTTGATCACCAACAACTTGTAATTGATCTATCGCTGCAGGACGATAAACATCACATGCTACTAATAAAGGTTTTTTTGTTTTTTTGTTTTTTAAATAATTCGCTAGCTTACCAGAAAAGGTAGTTTTACCAGATCCTTGTAAACCAGACATTAAAATAATACTTGGTGTACCAGAAAGATTAATACCCTCTGCATCACCACCCATTAGTTCGGTTAATTCGTCTTTAACGATTTTAACCATTAATTGACCTGGTTGTAATGTTGTTAATACATTCTGGCCTAAAGCTTTTTCTTTAATACGATTGGTAAAATCTTTTGCAATCTTAAAGTTAACATCGGCATCTAAAAGCGCACGTCTTACTTCTTTTAATGTCTCAGCAACATTAACTTCTGTAATACTACCATGTCCCTTTAGTACATGTAACGCTTTATCTAACTTATCGCTTAAATTATTAAACATAATCTTTATCTCTTTTTGAAGTTGCAAATTTAAGAATTTAAGAGATATAAACGAATCGGATATCTATAATTCTGCTTAAAGAAAATTGAGAATACTACAATAAAAAAAAGAGCTGCCAGGCGGTGGCAACTCTTTCATCAACTTAAACTTACTAACTTACTAACTTATTTGAGCGGTTCTCTTTTATTAATTACATGTTCTTTCTAATACTAAAACATCATCTCCTCTATGTAATTCTAATCGGTCTTCTTCACATTCTACAACGAGCCATCCACCTGTTATTGCTTGTATATTTGGACCAGCAATATTTGAAAATTCAACAGTAATAGCATTATTAGATTCTGATACAGACCAAGATGCGTCAATTGTAATGGTGTCTGTATAAATAATTACTATTTGATCTGCGCTTCCAAAATCGAAATTATATTCGGCTAGGTTATCACTTCCGTTATAGTTTACGGCATTCCATTCGCACGTTTGCAACCAAGCTCTAACTTCGTTATCAGTACAATTAGACATACCTGAACAATCCTCTAATAGTAATTGAATAGGAAATACTTCAAACTGATCACCAATTTCAACTCTTGTGTATATCGTTTGTTGAGGAGCTGTAATATTTGTATAAAGTTCTGGATTTGCTATTGGAAAAATACCATCGTTAGCATCTTGAACTGTTTGGTAATAGGTAACAGCATCTGCACTTGGTGTACAGTTTGAAAATGCGATTGTGAGGTCAAACACTTCTGCACCATCATTAGCGTCATCACATAATACAATTTCAGCATCAAAGCTTTCAAAACATTCAAACAAATTACATTCTTCTGTAGTTAGATAAATATTGAATATTTCAAAATTACCATTTTCAGCTTCAATTCTTAAATAGACTTGTGCTGTAAGCGTTTCGTAAGCTTCAGTATTTTCAATTGGATTTATATTACTCTCCGCATCTATTAATGTAGCATGAAATGAAGGTATAAAAAGCGCTATACAGTCAACCAGCCCTATAGTATTTGCACTTAAGTTATAAACTGTAACATTGCTAGAACCCTCACATTCTACAATTTCAAAATCATTGAAGCAATTAAATACTTCTGTTTCATCATAGCAATTTTTCTCTAATACTATGGTATAATCAAAACGTAATATTTGTAACTCATCGTCATCACATTCTACAATTAACCAGTCACCTTCAAGATAGTCTTGAAATGCTGTTAATTGCGATAATGTAAGTACAAGACCGTCATCTGTAACAGATAAACTCCAAGCACCTCCAATTGCAGATGTCGCTGCACCTTCTGTAATTTGTAGGCCTCCATTATCTTGAAATACCATTTGATAATTATCGAATAGGTCTGTTCCATCACTAAAATCCCAAGGACACTCTTGTAAAATTGAACTGATATCCGTTATAGAACATTCTAAATCACCTTCGCATTCTTGCTCAATAACCATAGTTTCGTTATTCTTTGTGAATTCGAATCTATCATCATCACATTCTACAATTTGCCAATCTCCACCAAGATCTTCAAAAGCAGTATCCAATACTAAAAATGAACCACTATCATCAGAAACAACAGACCATGTATTGCCTTCTGATAGAATTTGATTTTCATCTAAAATAATATTGAAGGTATAGTCTGAGTTAAATTCTAATAAAAACCCTTGAAACTCAGGAAAGCTTGAATATGCTACTAATTCCCACTGACATTCTTTTAAGGCTAACTCAATAAACTCATCATTACAATCTTCATTATCATCGTCATCATTACAATCTTCTTCTGCTATGGCAATGGCTTCTGCCAATTCTTCGTTAGAGTTAACTTCTTCAGTTTCTCCGTTGGCATACACTAACGCTACAGGAAAGTTTAAACTAACAATTAACAAGTTATCGTCTTCCCCTAAGTCATCTAAAAAGTTATAAAACTCTTCGTCATTATTTATAGTTACAACATCAGTAATTGTAAATTCTGAATTAAATACAGAAAATGAAATAGGATATACAAAGTCTACACATTCAATAATTTCGTTTTCTTCCTCATCATCACATTCTGTAATTAAACTTTCAAGTTGTGCTTCATTTTCTATAATCAATTCTGTAAAATCACTAAATATAATGGTGATTGGGAATATAAAATCTAATAGGTCTTCGTTATCATTTATGTCATCTAACAAACCTTCTAATTGATCTAAATCTGCTTCCGTTTCAATCGTTATTGTTATATCACTAACAATTAATGTTACTGGCAATTCAATAGAAAAACAATTAGAATCTTCCAAAATATTTTGAGCAGCACCAAAATGAGCTGTTGTATTACTCATTAAATTTGCTAAAGTAGAATTAGGAACGATTACCTCTTGTTCATTTGGAGTGTTTATTTCAGTTACCTCGTCTTGACAAGCCGAAAAACCTATAAGAGCAAAAAAAGCCAAGAGCATAAAATGATTGATTCTCGTTTTCATAATGTAGACTATTACCAATTTATTAATAGAACATTTTAATTCAAAAATATCCTACCCTAGTTTTTAAATATTTTATTTATAATTTGTGGCTCTAATAATTAATAGTGAGCCAACCTTTACAAGATAATATTTGCGAAGATAAGTTGTATGAGCGTTTTTATAAAAAACACGCTAAGAATCTGCATGATTTCTTATATTACAAATTTGGTGAACATTTAAATCCGCAAGATAAAGTACAAGAGGCTTTTATTAAACTTTGGCAGAACTGTGCTAAAGTGACTCCAAACAAAGCCAAGAGTTTTTTATTTACTACAGCAAATAATTTAATGCTCAATGCTGTAGCACACCAAAAAGTAGTTTTAAAACACAGAAAAATTCCTGTTAAACATTCTACTAACGAAACTCCAGAGTTTTTAATGCAAGAAAAGGAGTATCACCAAAAACTACAAAAGGCCATATCTAATTTAACAGAAGCACAACGTATAGCCTTTTTACTTAATAGAGTTGAAGGCAAACGCTTTAAAGAAATAGCAGAACTCTTAGATATATCTACCAAAGCTGTTGAAAAACGAATTTATGGAGCTTTAAAAAAATTAAGAAAGGATATTGATGGTCTTTAATATTGAATTTTAAGATGTTAGTAGGAGATTTATAATCTAAACTGTTTTATAGATGAATGTAAGTTAATGGAAAGAGAAGAACTCATAAAAAAATGGTTAAACCATAATCTTAGTGCAGAAGAGCAAAAAGCTTTTGAGCAACTAACAGGTTATGATGATTTAATTAAAATGAATAGCGCTTTAAATGGTTTTAAAGCACCTAACTTTTTTATTGATGAGAGTTATGAAGTTTTAACACCAAAATTACAAGCTACTAATAAAAATGCGGCGTCTTGGTTTAAACCATTACTAAGAATCGCAGCTATTTTAGCAATTAGCCTCAGTACATATTATTATACGACTACCTTAGAGACGGAGATTAATACGACTATAGCACAACAAACTAATATAACTTTACCAGACGCATCTACGGTAGATCTAAATGCTAATTCTACTTTGGCTTTTAATAAAAGTAAATGGGAAGAAAGCAGAATTGTAAGACTTAATGGCGAAGCCTTTTTTAAGGTTGCTAAAGGTCAGAAATTTGATGTGATTACAGATAATGGTATTGTAAGTGTTTTAGGTACAGAATTTAATGTAAAACAACGTACTGGATATTTTATGGTAACGTGTTATAAAGGCTTAGTTGCTGTAACACAAAACAACAAAACTGTAAAATTAAAACCAGGACATACTTTCCGAATTATAGATGGGAAACTACTTGCAGATGAAAAAGAAAACACCACGCAACCAAACTGGTTGCGTGGTGAAAGTAGCTTTAAAAGTATGCCTTTAAAATATGTGATTTCAGAATTTGAGAATCAATATAATCAAAAAATAACGTTAGAAAATATTGATACATCTCGGCTATTTACTGGAAGCTTTATACATAAAAACATAGATTTAGCATTGAAATCTATTACAATACCTTTAAATTTAAGCTACAGTAAATCTAAAACATCTATTTTACTAAAGCGTGAATAAAAAATTACGATGCCTAATTTTATTTCTTTTAGTGACTACCTTTTGCAGTTTAGCATATTGCCAAAACAAAAAGGAAGTACAGCCACTTGGTAAAATTCTACTGAATTTAGAAAAACGTTATAATGTAAAATTTTCGTTTGAACCAAAAACTATTGAAGGGTTAACCACAAATACGCTATATCCAGAGTTATCACTTAAACAAGCCCTACAGCAATTAAGACTAATAACTAATCTTAATTTTAAGATACTAAGCAATCGATTTATTGCTATAACAAAATCGGATGAATTAACAGAGAATGTACAACAGTTAGATGAAGTTGTTATAAACAACTATTTAACTAAAGGTCTGTCTAAAACTGTAAACGGGGCTGTTACTATAAACACAAATTCTTTTACAATATTACCAGGTTTAATTGAACCAGATGTTTTACAAATTATTCAAAAACTACCCGGAGTAACAAGTGTAGATGAGCGTATTTCTAATATAAATGTTAGAGGTGGTACAAATGATCAAAACCTCATCTTATATGAAGGAATTCGCATGTATCAATCTGGACATTTTTTTGGATTAATATCTGCTTTTAATCCTTATTTATCTGAAGAAGTAAATGTTTCTAAAAACGGAACAAGTTCTAAATATGGAGATGGAGTCTCTAGTATTATCTCTATAAAAAATTCTGATGTTATTGATAACAAACATAAAAGTGGTGTCGGTTTCAATCTATTGAGCGCAGATGGTTATGCTAAAATTCCATTATCTAAAAAGACTGAATTACAATTATCTGCCAGACGTTCTTTTACAGATATTTTAGTATCAAAAACTTACGATTCTTATTTTGATCGCATTTTTAGAGATTCTGAATTAAACGCAACAAATGATTTAAATACGCTACTATCTTTAGATGAGCGGTTTTTATTTTATGACTTTAATGCTAAGTTTTTATATGATATTAATGAGACCTCCAAGCTTCGAGTTAATATCTTAAATATTTACAATAGTTTAGATTACAATCAAATTTTTACAACATCAGATAATAATCTTCAAGAAAGTCGGAGTGCTTTAGACCAAGTAAGTTATGGTGCTAGTATTAATTACTCTAAAGTTTGGAATACGGATTTAGTTACATCCGTAGAAGCTTACTATTCTAATTATAATCTTGACGCCAATAACTTTGACGTTACTAATAACACTCGCCTCGAGCAAACTAATGAAGTCGCTGATTATGGCTTAAGAGTAGACATTACAAAAACTATTGATGCCTCAACAAAAATAAATAGTGGTTATCAATTTAATGAAGTTGGAGTCTCTAATTTAGAAGATGTCACCAATCCTATTTTTACTAGTTTCAAAAAGGAAATTATTAGAACACATGCTGTATTTAGTGAAGTAGAGTGGAAATCTGATTCTAGAAATACCTATCTGCGTTTTGGTGCGAGAATAAACTATTTTGAAAAACTTTCTGAAATTTTAATGGAACCAAGATTAACGTTTAATCAAAAAATCCTTGACCGCTTTAGACTTGAAATTTTAGGAGAATTGAAAAGTCAATCTATAACTCAAATCATTGATTTACAACAAGATTTTTTTGGTATAGAAAAGCGCAGATGGCAATTGGCAAACAACGAGAATGTTCCACTTATAAAAAGTCAACAAGCTTCAATTGGTATTAGTTACAATTATAATGGTTTACTCATATCAGCAGAAGGTTATTATAAAAATGTATCTGAAATAACAGCAAGAAGTCAAGGCTTTCAAAATCAATTTCAATTTACAAATGACATTGGCTCTTATAACATAAGAGGTATCGATTTTCTAATTAATAAAAGTTTTAATCAATTTAGTTCTTGGTTGAGCTATACTTACAGTAAAAATCAATATCAATTTGAAAACTTAAATAGCGGAGACGCTTTTGCTAACACTTTAGACCTTACACACGTAGTTAATACTTCATTTATGTACAGTCGAGATAAATTTAAAATTGGCATTGGTATGAATTGGCATTCTGGCAGACCTTTTACCAAACCATCCGCAGTACAAAACACAACCAATTCTGACATAGAATACGATGCACCAAATAGCTCTAGGCTAACAGATTATTTTAGAACAGACATATCGGCAACTTATAATTTTAAACTTTCAAAAGGCATAGATGTAGAAGCAGGAGCATCTATATGGAATATTCTTAATCAGACTAATATTATCAATCGTTTTTACACAACAGATTCAGATGATGCTATTATTGAAATTAATAATAGGTCATTAAAATTTACACCTAACTTTAGCTTAAGGTTTAATTTTTAGTTGTTAATTGTATCCTTGTAACCAATCAGTTAACTTATTATCAGAACTTACTTTAAATTTTATACTCTCAGTATAAGCCTTGTAATTTGCTTATGCAGTTTTGGACAAAATCAAGACAGCACTATAGTAAATTCAATATTTATTATTCCAGAAGTTATCATAGGAAAAACCCTTGAAGCAAATACTGATTTCCCAGAAACATCGTTACAAAAAAATATATTTTTTAGTTTAGGTCGCTATAATTTTAGTCGAAATAAAGAATGGGCTGCACGTCTAAATTATCCAAAAACTGGCATATCTGCAGGCTATATAGATTTTGGTAATTCAGAAAAAATAGGTCGTGCTTATATTCTAATGCCTTTTATTGAATTTTCGATATTTAAAAAATCAGTATCAGGTCTAAATCTACATATTGGTATTGGAGGGTCTTACATGGACACACAGTACAATATTGAAACTAATGCATTAAACAAGGCTATTACAACTAAAGTCAATTGGTCTTTTAGATCATTTGTATATTATGATATGTTTAAATCTAACACAACTGATTGGAGGTTTGGATTAGGCTTTTTACATCATTCTAATGGCCATGCAAAACTACCTAATCAAGGTCTTAATTCTTTAGCAGCGAGTCTGTCAGCTAAAATTGATACTAAAACAAAACCTAAAATTGATACTAAACCTCATAACTTTAAATCTAAATCGCAAACCTACATTACTACAAGATTTGGTTTCGGACAAAATGTCTTATCTGAAACGTTTAATACCAAAAAAGAAGTCTATACATTTTCTATGTCTGCCGGTAAAATAATAAACAACACCTTTAAGTTTGGAGGTGGTTTCTACTAGAGGTTTTATGAACATTATTATGATTATATAAAAAATAACGAATTGCTAATAGAGGAACAATTTTCTCAGTTTAGAGATAATCCTTATGGTTATGCTACTAATTTTGGTGTTTTTGCAACATCAGAACTTTTATTAGATCATTTTGGTTTTGAGTTAGATCTAGGCCTAAACATTTATAAACCATTTTATAAAGTAGATTGGCAACTTAATCAAGGGTATTCTTTTGAAAACGGAAATGGAGATACCGTCGAAGTTCTTGGTGAGTTAGATTGGTACTACGAGATTAAGCTAACAGTTTCTGCTAGAATGGGATTAAAATATTATCTCTGGACAACTAATAAAGCACCAAAACATAATATCTTTATTGGAGTACATATTAATACGAATTTAGGACAAGCAGACTTTACCGAACTAAGCTTGGGTTACGTTTACCGACTTAACATAAAAGAAACTACCGGAATCTAAGCTTGGCATAGCGACCATCATTTGGCACATATTAAACAAGCATTAAAATTTAAAGGAAAATTTAACTAGATGAAAACCTTTAAGGTATTTCGGTTTTAATCCTCTCTTTTTCTGCTTGTTTTTCTTTCTCCTTTTTAATATTAGCTCTTATTTTTTCAATAGCCGATTCTATAGATTTATCTGGTTCTATTAGATTATACTCACCCCAAAAATCGGGATCAGTAAAACCCGAAATAGCATCCGTAATTATTACTGTTGACCGCAGTCTGTCTTTATTTTTAATCTTTTTATTTGTTGCTGTAGTTTCCCAATCTGTCACAGCCATTTCACTAGACAATGTGTAGACTTTATTAAAAATTTCTCGCTTTTTATTGACCTTAAATTTCAAATCTAAATTAGAATAACTGTAATACCATTTATCACCTTTTGCTTTATAATCTACACGATAATTAGCCTCTAAAGGATAAACAATTACATCTCTAGGTTTTTTTCTAACCAATAAGTTTTTAGATTTCCTTTTATTACTTACATCTAAAGAATATTTAGCACTTACCAATGCCAAGGATCTCACATCAATATACAACTTACCAGTATAGTTTAAATTTAAACTCTTATTTTTTGGCTTAAAATTTACAACATAGACATTTCTATTATTAATAGTAGAAGGAGGATCGAATGAAAAACTATATGTTGCAATAGATTCGTCAGTAAAAATATATTCAGGGTACTTCATAACATCTAAATATATAGTTGAAAATGGACCACCTTGTAGTTTTACCGATACCGTATCTAATCGCTTATAATCAGTGTTTTTCCTTGCTTTATTCAGTTTTATAGCGTCTCGTTGAGACGATGTGTGTGGTTGCTTAAGTATACTAACAACAGCCTCTGTTAAAGAAACATTTCTATTACGACGTTTTATAGTTTCTCTGTAAAAGGCGGTCATAAAAACCGACTGATTTTGTGAGTTTTTATTTTTGTCTTCAAAAACTTTCAAAACTAAGTTCTCTGCGTTTTTATATGCATTAATACTCACTGTGGAAAGCGCTGTTACTGCTTGACTAAGTTTAATATTAGTTTCTTTAGAGAACTCAGATAGTGGTAAGATTTTTGTACTATAACCCAATAAGGAAATAACAACTTTAGAATTTGAATACTTGTTTGGCACCTTAAGTAAAAATTCTCCTTCAGAGTTTGTTATTATGGCAATATTAGTTTCCAAAATATTAAGACTAACCGACTCTAAAACTCTATTAGATTTAGCATCTAACACATTGCCTTTATATTCGGTAAAACTCGTTTGTGCGTTTGTCAAAAAACTGAATACAGTCGTTACAAATAGAAATAATAAATAGCGTTTTTTATTAAAAATAGAAGGTCTCATAGCAATAAAATTTAAATCATAGCTTTACTAAGATACGACTAAACCATATACACTTTATTAACCAAAATGTTAAATAGTTGACCTATATTTTATTATCTCTAATTCTAAAGACTTTACATACGCTCAGGAACCTCAATCCCTAAGATTTTAAATGCATTCTTTATAGTTTGCCCAACAGTTTGAGACAACGCTACTCTGAAACCTTTTTCTAAGTCTGAATCTGCACCAAGAATGGATACATTTTGGTAAAATGAATTAAAATCCTTCACTAAATCGTAAGTGTAGTTTGCGATTAGCGCAGGACTATGTTGGTCTGCAGCACTCTGAATTACCTCTGGGAAGTTTTCTAATTGCTTTATTAATTGTTTCTCTTTATCGTGAAATTGCATCTCAACTACGTTTAGTGCAATATATTCTTTTACATCAGCCTTTCTTAAAATAGATTGAATTCTCGCATACGTATATTGTATAAACGGTCCTGTGTTTCCTTGAAAATCAATAGATTCTTTAGGATCAAACAAAATTCGTTTTTTAGGATCTACTTTTAAGATGTAATATTTTAAAGCACCTAAACCAATGGTTTTATAAAGTTCTTTCTTTTCAGCTTCTGAATAATCTTCAAGCTTACCGAGTTCTTTAGATATCTCTTCAGCAGTATCTGCCATTTCTTTAATTAAATCATCTGCATCTACTACAGTTCCTTCTCTACTCTTCATTTTTCCACTTGGCAAATCTACCATACCATAGCTTAAATGGAATAAGTTTTTTGCCCAATCAAAACCAAGCTTCTTTAAGATTAAGAATAAGACCTTAAAATGATAATCTTGCTCATTACCAACAGTATAAACCATACCACCAACATCTGGATAATCTTTTATACGCTGAATCGCAGTTCCAATATCTTGGGTCATATAAACCGCGGTTCCATCGCTACGTAAAACGATTTTTCTATCTAAACCATCTTCTGTTAAATCACACCAAACCGAACCGTCAGTATCTTCTTCAAAAACTTTTGTTTTAAGACCTTCAGCAACAAATTCTTTTCCTAATAAATACGTATCGCTTTCATAATAATAAGTATCAAAATCTACACCAATATTTTTATATGTTACATCAAAACCATCATAAACCCATTGGTTCATTTTTTTCCAAAGTGAAACAACTTCGTTATCACCAGCTTCCCATTTTCGTAGCATTTCTTGAGCTTCAAGTAAAATTGGAGCATTCTTTTTTGCTACATCTTCAGACTGTCCTTGAGCAACTAATTCTGAAATTTCAACTTTATAAACTTGATCAAACTTCACATAATAATTACCAACCAACTTATCGCCTTTCAATCCTGTAGATTCAGGAGTTTCACCATTTCCAAAACGTTGCCAAGCCAGCATACTTTTACAAATATGAATTCCTCTGTCGTTTATAATTTGTGTTTTGTAAACTTTTTTACCAGAAGCTTTTATAATTTCTGCAACGCTGTAACCTAACAATACATTTCTTACATGTCCTAAATGCAAAGGTTTATTGGTATTCGGTGAAGAATACTCAACCATTACTGCCTTTTCATCATTTACTTCAGAGAAACCATAATTAGTTTCACCTTTTATAGACTGAAAAAAATCTAAATAGTAACTATCACTAATTTCTATATTTAAAAAACCTTTAACGACATTAAACCCTAGTACTAAATCTACATTATCTAGTAAATACTGACCTACTTGTTCACCTATAACGACAGGATTCCCTTTTACCACGCGTAACATCGGAAACACAACAATAGTAATATCACCAGCAAATTCTTTGCGAGTTGCCTGAAACTCTACCGATTCTAATTCTGATTGAAACAACACTTTTATGGCTGCTTTTACATGTAATTTTAAAGTCTGTTGAAGATTCATTATCGTCTTGTATTTTGGCGTTATAAAACGCTTGCAAAGATAGAAGTTTTATTATTCTATTGAGATTTTGAACATTCTTAATTTATTGACTCTAAAGCAAGTTAATTAAATATCTATTATGAAGGAAAAACAGGTACAATTACACGACTTTAATCGCACCGAAATCTAATTCATTTTCTTCATAAAGCATAACGTGTTTTAAACCAATTTAAGCATAAAAATCTGATAATCAACACAATAGATAAATAGTGCATTTCATCGATGATTAGGTAGTTTTCCTATGATTTCTACCGTTGGTCGATATGGCTTTTCTTTTTAAATTTTCATTGGACGCTTTATCTAATTTATTGGTATTAAATCCTGATTATTAGTGTATTTGAAGGTATAGTGCGATTTTTGGTTTGCTATTAATCAATGTCCCAAAACATTAATGAGGCTTAATTATCAAACATTAATAACGTTGTTATTGTTTAGTGTTGACTTACTTTTGATATCCCTCCATAAAAGTCACATACACCAAAACATCGCACTTCGTCTTATTCGTATAAGAGGATGAAGCAATTAATGACATTAGTTGTACTTCTTGTATCACTATCCGTTTTTTCGCAAAACGAGAGAATAGATAGTCTTACGATACAATTAGCTTATCAAAACCAAGATTCTTCTAAGGTTGATACGTCGCTAATGCTCATTAAAGAACTTTACAAAGCCGAAGATTATAAAAAAGCGACGCTATTTGTAAACCAAACTTCAAAACTTTCAAAACAAATAAACTATACTAAAGGACTAGCGGGTAGCAACTACTTTAGAGCATTAATCTTTGCCAACCAAAACGATTATTATAATGCTATAGATAACTATAATAAATCTAGAAACTATTACTTACAGATTAGGGACACACTTGGTGTTGCTAAAGTAAGCAACAGTATAGGGCTCTTAGAGATTAAACGTGGCAACTACGCTAAAGGCCTTAAAAATTCACTATCAGCTATAGCCATTTTTGAAAAACGCAATTTAAAGAGTGAATTAAGCACTGCTTATAATAATTTAGCAGAAGCTTATTATAAGACTAATCAAATAGATAAAGCCATAGATTTTAATTTTAAGGCTTTAGAAATTCGCAAACAAACTAGTGATAGAAGTGGAATTAAATTATCTACTAAAAATATAGCCGACTTATATTCGATAAGAAAAGAACACCGCAAAGCTATTGAGTACTACGAAAATGTACTCGAAATTTTAAATCCTGAAACTGATCAAGATTTACGTGGTGAAATTTTACCAAAACTTGGAAGTGAATATTTAAGATTTAATGAATATGAAAAAGCCTCTATGTATTTAGTAGAAGGTTTAAAATACAATCGAAAACAAGATAATAAAGAAGGCCTTTTAAGAGCATTAAATGCTATTGGAAACTTAAATCTTCAAAAGAAGAAAGTAAAATTAGCAGAGCTTCAATTAAATGAAGCTTATGATATTGCTCAAAAAATTGATAATAAAACTGAACTTTTAGAAAACTATAAACTTCATGTTGCTTTAGACTCAACACGTGGTTATTATCAAAATGCATTCTTTTGGCAGAATAAATATTACGATCTTAAAGAAGAACTATCTAAAACAGATCAACCAAAATTTCCAACAGATATTAAGTCATTAGACTTGACTAATAATGAAGAGAATGCGATTTTTTTAAATATTGAAAACAACAAACCTGCAAACGTATCTTGGTTAAATAATCCAATACTTATTTACGGTCTTATCATTGCAATTCTATTTTTATCCACCTTACTGTTACTTAATTTTCTAAAAAGTAAAAAGCAAAAAATTACTATTGCCAAACAAGTAGAAAAACTAGAGCAAGAACAAGTTAGAAATGAAGCTATACTAGAACAGACACATTATCTTGAAGAAGTTAACCAAGTAAAGGATAAGTTATTCTCAATTGTTTCTCACGATTTGAAGGATTCTATTTCCTCAATAAAAGCCTTTTTAGATTTATTAAAAGAAGACAGTATTTCTAAAGAAGAATTTGATGAATTAATACCTGAGTTAAGTGAAAACGCAAATAATGCATCTTCACTTTTATTCAATTTATTAAACTGGTCTAAATCTCAAATGCAAAATTTAGAGCCAAAACCAGTGTTGTTTAATATCCAAGATGTGTTTCATACTAAAATGGCATTGGTAGAGCAGAAAGTAGAAGATAAACGTATTGTATTTATTGATGAGTCGCAACGCGATTTTGTTTACGCAGACAAGAGTATGGTAGAGATTGTGATTCAGAATTTAATAACCAACGCTGTTAAATTTAGTAGAACTGGCGATGTTATTACAGTTTCTAACCAAGATGTTGATGGAAAAGCATTAATCTGTATAGAAGATACAGGTGTTGGTATATCTCGAGAAAATATTGACAAGCTTTTTAATGCTAACAAAAACTTTACTACTGTTGGTACTAAAAACGAAAAAGGGACTGGTCTTGGTCTTACAATTGCTAAAGATTTAGTAGAACTAAATGAAGGCAAGATTTGGGTTGAAAGCACACAAAATGTTGGTAGCAAATTCTTTATTGAACTACCAAAAGCAGCGTCACAAGCTTAATTAAACTCTTGGTAAAAACACCTCTGCCATCATACAACGTGCACTACCACCTCCACATGTCTCTATAGACTCTAAAGAACTTGAAATTATAGGACAATGATTTTCAATACTTTTAATCTGATTTTGAGTTAAGCTTTTGTGAGCCGCTTCACTCATTATTAAATAACGCTGATTATTATTGCCTCGTAATTGTAGCATATTACCCGCAAATTGATGCATCTGTGCTTCTGTTATAGAAATCACTTCTTTACCATCTTGCTTTAAATGTTTTACTACATTTTTACGCTCTTTTTTATCATCAATTGTATCTAAACAAATCACAGCAAAGTTTTCTGCCAAACACATCATAACATTAGTATGGTAAATAGCTAAACGTTCATTATCTACAGTTTGGTTAGCTGTAAAAATAATAGGTGTATATTCAAAATCTTCGCAGAATTCTATAAACAAATCTTCATCAGCTCTTGGCGATAGTGTGCAATACGCTTTTCTATTTACACGATCCATTAAAATGCTTCCTGTACCTTCTAAAAAATAACCTTCGAGTTCTGCAGATGAGTAGTCTATAATATTTTTAATTTTAAAACCTTCGGCTTCTAGTCTAACAAATACTTCATCTCTGCGCTCTCGTCTTCTATTTTCAGCAAACATTGGGTATTTAGCTACATCGCCATTACTATGAAAACTAACCCAATTATTAGGAAATATAGAATCTGGTGTATCCATAAGTTTATCATCATTCTCAACAATAACATTAATACCAACAGCTCTTAATTTTTCTACTAACGCATCAAACTCTTGTTGCGCTTTCTTATTAATTTCAGCATTTTTTATATCTAAATCTTCCTGAAAATAATTATTTACGGCAGTTTGTTCATTCATCCTGAAACTTACAGGTCGAATCATTAAAATAGTATCTGTTGTTTGTTGCATTTGTATATTTTTTAAAACGACGCTAAATTAGTCTTTTTACAATTTCAAATTTAAGCTGAGCATCTTTATTTATTTAAAATTGTTAAGTTTGAAGTATAATCTAATAGAACATGAAAAAACTCATAATTCTTTTATTAATTATTACATCCTGTACAGATAAAACAGAGCAAAAATATGATGCAAAAACAGATATTGATTTCACAACTGCTTTTGAAAAAAGCAAGGGTTTAGAAACTGCTACTTATAAGCAAACTATTAAATATTACAGGGATTTAGCAGACAGCTATTCTGAGGTTTCAATTGAAGCTATAGGCGAAACCGACTCAGGGAAACCGCTGCATATTGTGACATTAAACATGACTGGTTCTAATGATGATTTTAAAACTATTAGAAAATACAACAGAATTCTATTAATAAACAATGGTATTCATCCTGGCGAATCTGACGGTATCGATGCAACAATGCTATTATACAGAGATATTGTACAAGGCAAAATTGAAGCTCCAAAACGCACGGTTTTAGTCACTATTCCTATTTATAATATTGGAGGAAGCTTAAATAGAAATTCCGGAACACGTACTAATCAAAATGGCCCAAAAGAATATGGTTTTAGAGGTAATGCACGTAACTACGATTTAAATAGAGATTTTATAAAATCTGACACTAAGAATGCAAGAGCCTTTGCACAGATATTTCATTTAGTACAGCCAGATGTTTTTATTGACAACCATGTAAGCAATGGCGCAGATTACCAATATACTCTAACACATCTCTTTACACAACACAATAAATTAGGTGGTAAACTTGGAGCTTATCTACATACGCAAATGATGCCTCAACTAAAGCAAAAACTAGAAGCAAAATCTTGGGATATTACTCCTTATGTTAATGTGTTTAATCGTACTCCAGAATCTGGTTTTTCGCAGTTTATGGATTCACCTCGTTATTCTACAGGCTACACAACCTTGTTTAATACGCTAGGCATGATGGTGGAAACACACATGCTAAAACCTTATAAGCAACGTGTAGAAGGCACTTATGAATTAATGAAAAGCATGCTCGAAATTACCGAAGAACAAGGTGATAGAATTACAGAATTAAGGAATGAACAAGCAAAAACATGGTCAGCAGGAAACACGTATCCTTTAGCTTGGGCTATTGATACAACTAAATCTTCTATATTAAAGTTTAAAGGCTACGAAGGAGAAATGATTCCGAGTGAATTAACAGGTGTAAAACGCCTTAAATATGACGTATCAAAACCTTTCACAAAAGACGTAAATTATCAAAATTATTTTTCACCAACTACAGAAGTTACCATTCCAAAAGCATATATAATTCCTCAAGGCTGGCATAATGTTATAGATTTATTAAAGTTGAATAACGTAGAATTTACACAAGTTGAAAATGACACCACATTAACTGTTCAATCTTATAAAATTGAGGATTATAAAACTAGAACTTCTGCTTACGAAGGTCATTATTCGCATTACGATACTAAAGTAAAAGTCTCGAAGATAAAACTAAGGTTTAGAACAGGTGATTACATTATTATGACCAATCAAAAAGCTATGCGTTATTTATTAGAAACTTTAGAACCAACTGCACCAGATTCATTCTTTAACTGGAATTTCTTCGATACTATTTTGCAACAAAAAGAAGGCTTCTCACCTTACGTTTGGGAAGATAAAGCACAGCAACTTCTAAGAGCTAACCCTAAACTTCAAATAGAATATAATATTAAAGTAAGCTACGAAGAAGATTTTGCTAATAACTGGTATGCACAATTAGATTGGTTACATAAACAAAGTGGTAATTACGAAAAAGCCCATTTGCAGTATCCCGTTTATCGCATAAACTGAAACTTGATTTTGTAAAAAAATAAGGTAACTTTATTTAATAACACATATAAGGCGGATATAGTCTATATTCAATTGTTGACAAACATTTGAGAAATGAAATACCTTAAAATCATAATTGTTCTTTTTCTTCTTACTAGTTGCAAAAAAAACTATTGATAACCATATCGCTATTGGTACTTGGTACTTGGTACTTGGTACTTGGTACTTGGTACTTGGTATATATCCCATAAAGATGGTAATTATTCGGAATATAAAATAACAGATCAATTTATTGTATATTTAATCAAGTCTACGAGAACTCCGAACGAAACTAAACACAACAGCATGTATAGCTAATAAGACACTATTATGGCTTCCTATGAGTCACGCCTCACTCGCCATAAACAGAAGACGTTGTACAACATTAAAAAAACAGGATAATGAAAAAACACTTCGGAATATTATTATTTGTTCTATTAACTTTTTCGTGTAAGGGTCAAACCAATATGAAGAATTTAAAAACTGTTGGTGGTCCTTGTCAGGATTGCGAAGCTACTTTGGATTATAAAATGCTAAACATAACGCCAAAAGCTACTGATACTCTGACTGGTTTTAGTGATACCGAACCTAAAATTAAAATAACTGGAACAGTATTCCAAAAAAACGGAAAGACACCAGCGAAAAATGTTTTACTTTATGTTTATCACGTTGACAGAAACGGAATTTATCAGCCAAGTAATGAACCGGTTGGATGGGAAAAAAGGCACGGACAATATCGAGGGTGGCTAAAAACTGGTAATGATGGAAAATTTACTTTTTATACATTCCGACCAGCACCTTATCCAGAAGTTCAAGAACCTGAACACATTCATATTTATGTAAAAGAGCCAAATACAACACCCTATTACATTGATAGCTATCTCTTTGAAAGTGACCCAACTCTCACGGAAAAAATTAAAGAATCTAAAAAAAATAGAGGTGGTTCCGGAATTATCGAACTCAAAATGAAAGATGGAATCTTGACAGCAAACAGAGATTTGATTTTAGGATTGAACATACCTGATTATGAATGAAAAATGTTGCACAAAACCGTGTGAAATTAATTGCTAAACACGCAACAAACCATATACCAAAGGTTAAACAAACCTATATTAAAATCCTAATATTAGCATAGCTGTTTTCTAAAGCTTTCTCAGATGATTTAGCATCTAACCATTCTACTTTAGTAATACCCTCGTCTTGTTGTGGAAAAAGCTTTCCATCAAATTTGGTGGTCATTTCAAACCAATAAGTTATCTTAATTCTATACTTACCTTGGCGCTTAAAAATATGATAAGTTGTTGGTAATGGTTTCGAAATTTTCAGACCTGAAACACCTGTCTCTTCTTCGACTTCTCTTATTGCTGTTTCTTCAATAGATTCTTTTCCTTCTGTTTTACCTTTAGGCAAATCCCATTTATCATTTCTATATATAAATAGCACTTCATTATTAGCATTACGAACCTTCCCGCCACCAGCAATTACGTTTGGTAATAGTTTTAAAAAGCGTTTTAATAATTTATTGGATTTTTTACCAACAAGATGTACTGCTTTTAATTCTGTAGAGTTAAGTGTTTTAATCACTTTATCAATATCAACAGACTTGAGTAAAAACGATTTAAAATCCGTTTCTTTACTAACTAAATTAGTTAAAATTATAGGCTTATCGCCTACATATATTGTGTACATAGATTAGGGTTGATTAAAACTAAGCTAACGTAAAAATATTATTTTTTATGACACAAAATTTAGAATGAAAATTAATTTATCATTAAAAATAAATAACTTCTAAAATTGATTAATTTTGCGATATGATTTTTAATAAAGATACAGCTAAAAAAACCGCAGAAGTTTTGTTACAAATTAATGCTATAAAACTTCAGCCAACAGAACCATTTGCATGGGCCTCTGGTTGGAAATCACCCATTTACTGTGATAATAGAATTGTACTATCCTACCCTCTTGCAAGAAATTACATTAGAGAAACGATGGCTAAACACATAGAAGCTCACTATGGTAAACCAGATGTTATTGCTGGTGTAGCTACAGGTGCCATTGGTATTGGAGCACTTGTCGCTGAGTATTTAAACCTACCTTTTGTTTATGTAAGGCCTGAAGCAAAGAAGCATGGTCGCCAAAACCAGGTTGAAGGTTACATAGAAAAAGGACAAACTGTAGTAGTTGTAGAAGACTTAATAAGTACTGGCAAGAGCAGTCTTAATGCTGTTATCGCTTTAAATGAAGCCGAAGTTATCGTAAAAGGGATGGTTGCTATTTTCTCTTATGGTTTTGAGGTTGCAGCAAACAATTTTGATGCTGCTAATGTAGAATTGCAAACACTTAGTAACTACGAAAATCTTTTAGAGCAAGCTCTCGATACTAATTATATAACAGAAAAACAACAAGATATTTTAGCACAATGGAATGCCAACCCCAGTGAATGGAACGCTAATTGATATACATATCTCAAACAACTACAATTATGAATTTAGAATCACCAAAAGTAACTTTAGATAAATCTGCAGAAGAAACATTCAACTTTTTATCTAACGTTAAAAATTTTGAAAACTTAATGCCTGAAAACACAAGTAAGTTTGAAGTTTTAGAAAATGATAAATTTCTTTTTGCACTAAAAGGGATGCCAGAAATTATCTTGAAGAAAAAAGAAGTAACACCAAACAGTAAAATCGTTTTAGGTGCGGCTGGTGGAAAATTAGATTTCTCATTAACAGCAAATATTACAGAAGTTAAACCAACTAAAAGTGAAGTTCAGTTAAGTTTTGATGGCGAATTTAATGCTATGATGGCAATGATGATTAAAGGTCCAATCACAAAATTTATTGAGACTTTAGCTACTAATATGAAGACTGCAATCTAGTACAACAGAGTTACTTCTTTTAAATCGAAAGTTTTTATAATAGCATCTTCCGTCCAAACCTTTAATTGGCCTGTGTTTGTAACACCTTTAATAATGCCAGAAAATGTTTCATTATCTGTTTTAAATGTTGAAGGCTTATCTTTTCTAAAAAGCAATGCTTCATATTGAAGTTTTATATCCGTAAATTTCTCTACTTCTAAAAGACTTAAATAAATCTCTAGCTGCTTCAAGATTTCTGAAAGCACTTCGCCTTTATTAAATAAACGACCTGTTACTAAACTCATAGATGACGCTTTAGGCAAATTTTCAAAGTATTTTTGATTTATATTTAATCCAAAACCAATTATAGAACCCTGTAACTTGTTACTTTTAATGACATTTTCTATTAAAATACCGCATAGCTTTTTGTCTGCTGACAAAATGTCGTTAGGCCATTTTATAGATAATTGAGCAATTTTAAATACGCGCAATGCCTTATAAATTGCAACAGAAACTACCATACTTATAAAGAATTGATCTTCAATTTTAAGGTTTGGCAATAGCTTAAACACACTAGCAGTAAGGTTTTTAGAAGTTTCAGCTTGCCATTTTGTGCCCATTTGCCCTCTCCCACCTGTCTGTTTATCTGCCAATACAACGGTATAATCCTTTGGCAAAATACCAGAAACCATATCTTTTAGATAGGTATTTGTAGAGTCAATGGCATCAAGTTTGATTATATACATAAATAGAGTGTTTTATTTTATAGTTTTCTTATGACAATAACACCCTACAAGAACTAAAAAAATAATAACTTTGCACAAATTTAATATAAATTAATGACGAAAGATAAAACCAATGCTGACCAACTCATTACAACTATTATTGGAGGTATAGAAGAGGTTAAAGGTAAAGAAATTATAATCTTAGATTTAAGAGAAATCGAAAACACGGTTTGCGATTATTTTATTGTTTGTGAAGGTACTTCTAATACGCAGGTTAACGCAATCGTCAGTTCTGTACAAAAAACAGTTAGCAAAACCCTAAGAGATAAGCCTTGGCATGTTGAAGGTAGTGATAATGCTGAATGGGTCTTAATGGATTATGTTAATGTCGTAGTACATGTGTTTCAAAAACATATTAGAGAATATTACGATATTGAAAGTCTATGGGGAGACGCTAAAACGACAATAATAGAAACTAGTTACTAAAAAGAGAAAACGCTACTAATGGCAAACGATAATAAAAATTCAAGTAAAAAACCTAAAATAAGTCCTTATTGGATTTACGGAATAATAATAGTGGTTTTTTTATCTATACAAATATTCTCAGGAGGTTTTGGTGATTCAACCGGAAGTAAAACTACACCTTCAGAGTTTTTTGACTATGTACGTAAAGGTGAAGTAGATAAAGTTGTAATTATTAACAACAGAGAAGCAAGAGTTTATTTAACTAAAGAAGCACAGGCTTTAGAAATTCATAAAAAATCTAAGCCCAAATCTTTAATCCCATCTATGGCACCAGTGCCAAATTATAAATTTGAGTTTGGTGACTTAAAGCTTTTCCAAGAAGAAATTGCTGAAATTGAAGCAAAACAGAATATCGATATTAATTTAGCATTTGATACCGAACAAAATGTTTGGGGAGATTTCCTTCTAACATTACTACCATTCGTTCTAATCATTGGTGTTTGGATATTCATAATGCGTCGCATGTCATCTGGTGGTGGTGGTGGTGCTGGAGGACAAATATTTAATATTGGAAAATCTAAAGCAAAACTCTTTGATGAAAAAGCAGATGTAAAAACATCTTTTAAAGATGTTGCAGGTCTAGAAGGTGCAAAAGAAGAAGTACAAGAGATTGTAGACTTTCTAAAGTTTCCTGAAAAATACACAGCCCTTGGTGGTAAAATACCTAAAGGTGCTTTACTTGTAGGACCTCCAGGAACTGGAAAAACATTATTAGCTAAAGCGGTTGCTGGTGAGGCCAAAGTACCTTTCTTCTCATTATCGGGTTCTGATTTTGTTGAAATGTTTGTTGGTGTTGGTGCATCTCGTGTTAGAGACTTATTTAAACAAGCTAAAGAGAAATCACCTGCTATCATTTTTATTGATGAAATTGATGCCATTGGTCGCGCTAGAGGGAAAAACGCCATGTCAGGTTCTAATGATGAACGTGAAAACACACTAAATCAGTTATTAACTGAAATGGATGGGTTTGGGACTAACTCAAACGTCATTGTATTAGCTGCAACTAACAGAGCTGATATTTTAGATAAAGCTTTAATGCGTGCTGGTCGTTTTGATAGACAAATATATGTTGACCTTCCAGATGTAAGAGAACGAAAAGAAATTTTTGAAGTACACTTGCGTCCACTTAAAAAAGAAGAAACACTAGATATAGATTTCTTAGCAAAACAGACTCCAGGGTTTTCTGGTGCAGATATTGCAAATGTTTGTAATGAAGCTGCATTAATAGCAGCTAGAAAAGGAAAGAAAGCAGTAAATAAACAAGATTTCTTAGATGCTGTTGATAGAATTGTAGGTGGTTTAGAGAAGAAGAACAAGATTATTACTCCAGATGAAAAGAGAGCTGTTGCATTCCACGAAGCAGGTCATGCAACCGTTAGTTGGATGTTAGAACATGCTGCACCATTAGTAAAAGTAACAATAGTACCTAGAGGGCAATCTTTAGGAGCGGCTTGGTATTTACCAGAAGAACGTCTAATTGTTAGACCGGAACAAATGTTAGATGAGATGTGTGCCGCCTTAGGAGGTAGAGCTGCAGAGAAGGTGATTTTTGATAAAATTTCTACAGGTGCTTTAAGTGATTTAGAAAAGGTTACTAAACAAGCTAGAGCTATGGTTACCATTTATGGTCTTAGCGAAAAGGTAGGTAACTTAACTTATTATGACTCTTCTGGTCAATCTGAATATGGTTTCACTAAGCCATATAGTGAACGAACTGCAGAGTTAATTGACAAAGAGATTTCTGATATTATAGAAAAGCAATATGACCGTGCTATTAAGCTTTTAGAAAGTCATAAAGACAAGCTTACTGAGTTAGCTGAAATATTACTAGATAAAGAAGTTATTTTTAAGGATAATCTTGAGAAGGTTTTTGGAAAACGTCCTTATGACAAGCCTGAAACAATTTCTAAAATCATCACTGACGAAGAAGAATAGTTATACAATTATACACCATATAAAAAAACTTAAATTGACTAAATGTTAATTTAAGTTTTTTTATATTTGAGAAAATCACTTTAATTAGTACAAATAGCAACTATTAAATGAGCTTATTTCGTAAACTCTTCGGCAAAAAATCTGATCAGTCAGAGCAGAGTATACCAAATCAAGATAGAGGCAAATATATGCCAGAAGTAAAGCTACCTGCTGATGAGCGATTCACCATAAACTTTAAAGCCAACGGAGGTAAGTTTTTATACTGTGAAAACATGGAAGAAGTTAAGGATAGTTTTAATTCTATTCTTAATGAAAACAAATGGCACAATGATAAAACTTTTCTAATTGATGATCGTCTTTCTGAATTATTTAAAGACTTTAATCTTAAGTGTACTAAAAGAGTTTCCGAAAGTTCTTATTTTTTATCGACTTGCGAATACTTAATTTCAGACGATGGCTCTTTATTAATATCTTCAAATCAAATAGCAGAAAAAAAACTAAGAGAGTTACCAGATCACTTTATTATTTATGCTACAACAAGTCAGTTTGTTGAAAGTATTGGAGAAGGCTTAAAAGGAATAAAAGAAAAAAGTAAAGCAAAAATACCTACAAATATCACCACAATAAAGCATTTTAAAACAGCTGAAGATAAAGATTTTCTAACCTATGGCAGTAGTGCTAAAAATTTATACCTACTTCTACTAGAAGATTTATAATGAAAGAACTATCTATAAGAGCTATTTCTGGCACTATCTATGTTTTATTACTTATAGGCTCTCTATACTACCAAGAAACAGTCTCTATATTACTAGCCGTTTTTGGCATATTAAGCTTGGCTGAATTTAGCAACCTCATAAAGCTAAAATCACACTTGCAATACGTTATTTTTGTTTTATTATATGGTGGCTTTTGGTACTTGTGTTTAAGAGAAAGTCCATTTACTGGTAAAGATGAAACTATACAGGTATTACTTGTAATTACAATTTTTGTTAATCTTATTTTAATAAAAGATTTATTCACAGAAAAGAAAATTCCATTATTTGAATCTAAGCCTTTTATAGCAACTACTTTTTATTTGTCTAGTGGTTTTGTGTTTCTACTACTTATTACCAACTATGAAAACTCCTTTAGCCCACTACTACTTTTAGGTAGTTTTATTTTGGTTTGGATAAATGATAGTGCTGCATACATTGTGGGTAAAAATTTAGGTAGACAAAAATTATTTCCGAGCATCTCGCCAAAGAAAACTATAGAAGGTTTTCTTGGTGGTCTTTTTTTTGCTTGCATTTCTAGTTATTTTATTGCAGAGTTTACAGAAACATTAGATTTTACTAGCTGGCTAATTCTTGCTACTATAGTAAGTGTTTTAGGCACTATAGGTGATCTAATTGAGTCTAAATTTAAGCGCCAAGCAGGTGTTAAAGACAGTGGAGTTATTATGCCTGGTCATGGAGGGCTATTAGATCGTTTAGATAGTATTATCTTTACAGCACCATTTATATATTTATTTTTAAGAATAGTAAGTTATGTTTCATAAAGAAGGTCACAAAATTATATTTATAACACTCGTATTCGTTGTTGGTTCATTTTTTTTAGTTGATGAGTTTGTAACCATTGAATGGCTGAGAAAAGGAATAATGATAGCAATTCTTGCATTCTTTATTCTAATCTTGCAATTTTTTAGAAATCCTAAACGTAATACTCATGCTAATGGTAAACAAGCCTTATCGCCTGTTGATGGGAAAGTTGTTGTTATAGAAGAGGTTTTAGAAAACGAAGTTTTTAAAGACAAACGTATTCAGGTTTCTGTATTTATGTCGCCAATTAACGTGCATGTAACCCGCTACCCTATTAGTGGTAATATTAGTTACAGTAAATACCATCCAGGGAAATATTTAGTAGCTTGGCACCCAAAGGCAAGTGAAGAAAACGAGCGCACTACAGTTGTTCTAGAAAATGAAGGTTTCGGGAAAGTACTTTACAGACAAATTGCAGGAGCATTAGCTAGGCGTATTGTTAATTACGCAGCTGTAAATACTAAAGCTAACCAAGGAACAGATTCTGGCTTTATAAAATTTGGTTCACGAGTAGATTTATTTCTACCTTTAGATGCAGATATTAAAGTAGAATTAAATCAAAAAGTACGTGGCGGTGAAAGTATTATCGCAGAAATGAAATGAGTTCGGAAGAATTAGATATAGAATTTAGAACATCTGTTGCCAGGGTAAATGATCACACGGAACCTTTTCCTGCTGACTTTTTATTGCGTCTTTATGCTTACTATAAAAAAGCTACAAATAACTACGGAAGACCTAGTAGTAAAAAGCAAATTATAAATGCATTTAAGACCAACGCACTATTTCAAATTAAAGATATTACCGAAGATGAAGCGAAACAAGAATATATAGATCTTGTGAATAATTACTTTTTATATCGTAAGTAAAGTTCTTAATCTCTAATCAAAGGCATAGTAGAACAACGCAACAAACCTTCTTGCTTAGCAATCTCTGAATAAAGCACTTCCTCTACTGTGAAGTCATTATTGCGAAGCCAAGTATTTAACCTTGTAAAGTTTTGTTCTGAAATGATAACGTCTTCTGATATGGAAAACACATTACTATTCATGTTATACATTTCTTCCTTGTTAATTTCAAATATATTTTCTTTTCCAAAAAAGTTCACCAACCATTCGTATTCACTTTCAACTAAAAATCCATTTTTGTGGAGAATTGCTTTATCGGTGCCAATAGGTTGAAAACAACAATCTAAATGTAACGCATTGTCTTTTGGATCTGTATTAGATTTTCTAAGCTCAAAGGCTTTAACCGTTTTATCTGGAAAAAGTTCTTGGATGGCTATTACTGCATCCATATTTGTTCTGGCTGTTATATAATCTGCGTAATCCTCACCTGAATATGTACCAATAAAGACATAGTCATTCCATGGCATTACATCACCCCCTTCTACGTGGCATTCTTCTGGTAATACTATAATATCTTTACTATCAATTTGCCCCAAAACGTGTTGGATGGCTTCATACTCACGTTCTCTATCTGGTAGAATATTTGCTTTAATAAGTTTATCTTCAATTACAAAGGCAATATCTCTAGAAAATATCTGATTATAATCGTCTATGGTTTGAGGTCTATAAACAGTAACGTTATACTTATCAAAAACTTTTGCAACAGCATCCATTTCTTTAATCATATCTTCCTCTAAAGGATAGGTGCCTGCTTTTATGTGCTGTATAGATTTAGGGTCATACGCGTCTTCAACCTTAGGAATAGGTCCATTACCTTTAGCAATACCTAAAATCACAGATCTAAGACGCGATGTTTCGTTTTGTATATTTAACTTCATTATTAAAGCATAAAAAAGCTTCATAAATTTTATGAAGCTTTATTAATTTGTAATTATATCTAACGATTTTTTATCGTTTTAAATTCTCTGTAAGTTTCACCAATATATAATTGACGTGGTCTGCCTATTGGTTCTTTTTTTGTGCGCATTTCTTTCCATTGTGCTATCCAACCTGGTAAACGTCCTAAAGCGAACATCACTGTAAACATTTCTACAGGAATTCCCATAGCTCTGTAAATAATACCTGAATAAAAATCTACATTAGGATATAACTTTCTGTCTACAAAATAAGAATCTTCTAAAGCTTCTTTTTCTAAGCCTTTTGCAATATCTAAAATAGGATCTTCTACACCTAACTGAGATAATACTTCGTCAGCAGCTACTTTAATGATTTTTGCTCTTGGGTCAAAGTTTTTATATACTCTGTGCCCAAAGCCCATTAAACGGAAAGGATCTTCTTTATCTTTAGCCTTAGCCATATATTTCTTAGTATCACCATCATCTTCTTTAATGGCTTCTAACATTTCTAAAACGGCTTGGTTAGCTCCTCCATGCAATGGTCCCCAAAGTGCAGATATACCAGAGGCCAAAGATACAAATAAACCTGCGTGTGATGAACCAGCTATACGCACTGTAGATGTAGAACAATTCTGCTCATGATCTGCATGTAGAATTAATAGCTTATCTAAAGCATTAACTAATATTGGATTTTGTTCATAATCTCCATTTGGACTCTTAAACATCATTTTTAAGACATTTTCCACATATCCTAAACTATCATCACCATATTCTAATGGCATACCGTGTTTTTTGCGCATAGTCCATGCTACGAGAACAGGAAATTTACCTAATATCCTAACAATAGCGTTGTACATCTCTTCTTCAGAATCTACGTCTACTGATGTAGGATTAAAAGCAGTAAGTGCGCTTGTTAAAGAAGATAAAACGCCCATTGGATGAGCAGACTTAGGGAATGCTTCTAATATCTTTTTTATATCATCATCTACTACAGAATGAGATTTTATATCTGAATGAAATTTATCTAATTCATCTTGTGTTGGTAACTCCCCAAAAATTAATAAATAAGCTACTTCTAAAAAATCAGCTTTCTCTGCTAACTCCTCTATAGAATACCCTCTATATCTAAGAATACCCTTTTCACCGTCTAAAAAAGTAATTGCACTTTCACAGCTACCAGTATTTTTATAACCAGGATCTATAGTAATAACACCACCAGTGGCACTTCTTAAACTTTTTACATCAATAGCAACTTCATTTTCTGTGCCAACTATTAGTGGAAATTCATACTTTTTACCATCAATCTCTAGGGTAGCTTTATTTGACATTTTCTTATTTTTATTTGTTTTAAGGAATGTAAATTTACGAAATATCAATCGATTTCGGTAGTAGGTTTACGACCATTTTAACACTTCTTTGAGCTAACTAACAATTATTAGTTGTTTTAAATTTAGTATTAAAAAATTGACCCTATTTTTGTGAAATTATTTGACTTTAATATTTTATGAAACTCTTAATTCTCAAGCTAGTTTTGCTTTACTCGGCTTTTCAAATTTGTAATTCTCAAATTGTTAATGTAGAATCTTTAAGACGTGCCTCAGATTCCTCAAAATGG
Source organism: Winogradskyella sp. UBA3174 (assembly GCF_002364335.1). Lineage (GTDB taxonomy): Bacteria > Bacteroidota > Bacteroidia > Flavobacteriales > Flavobacteriaceae > Winogradskyella. The sequence continues at coordinate 41,964 of NZ_DEXW01000064.1, forward strand.
ACTGGATCTACAGCTTTAGATTTAGGTCTAATTAAAAACACGAACTCTATATTTAGAATCACGAATCGAATTAGAGTGCAATACAATACAGAAAACAATCTATTCCTTTTTATTAATGATATCAATTTACAAAAGATTGAAACCAGTTCTTTTGTAAATAGAGGTATTCAACATCTTAGATATAATAGAAAACTAAAAAAACGGATAAACCTTGAAGCTTTTGCTCAAAGTCAGTATGACGCTATATCTGATATAAAATTTAGAGGTTTATTAGGTATTGGACCTCGATTTAAACTTTCTAAAAACAAAAAATTTAGATATTATTTAGGAACTCTTTTAATGTACGAGCATGAAGAAGCTTCAGAAAGTGCAATAGACATATTGAAGGATGTTAGAGGAAGTACCTATTTTTCTTGTAGTTTATATCCCTTGGAAAACCTTTCGATTGTGAGTACAACCTATTATCAGCCTTTATTGAAACAATTTTCTGATTTTAGAATTTCTAATGAAACCTCTATTGCGTTTAGGATACTAGAGAATTTAGCTTTTAAAACAACATTCATTTATAACTTTGATACAAACCCAATAGTTAACATTCCGAAGACCCAATATGAACTGACTAATGGACTTATTTATTCTTTCGATTAATTCCATAAAAAAGCCTTTCAAAAATTGAAAGGCTCTAAATATATTTTGGTTCAATTAAGCTTTCACTTTAAATGCATTCTGCTGAGGAAAGTAAGCTACCTCACCTAATTCTTCTTCAATACGTAATAGCTGATTGTACTTAGCCATACGGTCACTTCGCGATGCAGAACCTGTTTTAATCTGTCCACAATTTAATGCTACAGCTAAATCGGCTATTGTATTATCTTCTGTTTCACCAGATCTGTGAGACATTACAGATGTATAACCTGCATTATGCGCCATATTAACTGCTGCAATAGTTTCTGTTAAGGTACCTATTTGGTTTACCTTAATTAAAATAGAATTCGCAATACCGTTTTCAATTCCACGAGATAAACGCTCTACATTGGTCACAAATAAATCATCGCCTACTAATTGTACTTTGTCTCCTATTTGCTCAGTTAAGTATTTCCAACCTTCCCAATCGTTTTCATCCATACCATCCTCAATAGAAATAATTGGATAATTACGAGATAATTCAGCTAAGTAGTCTGCTTGTTCTTTACTTGTTCTTACCACACCAGAATCTCCTTCAAACTTAGAATAGTCATAATTACCATCTACATAAAATTCTGCTGCTGCACAATCTAAGGCTATCATAACGTCATCACCTAATATATAACCTGCGTTATCAACTGCTATTTTAATGGTATCTAAAGCATCTTCTGTTCCGCCTTCTAATGTTGGTGCAAAACCACCTTCATCACCAACTGCTGTACTTAAGCCTCTATCGTGTAATACTTTCTTTAAATGATGAAAAATTTCAGTTCCCATTTGCATTGCATGTGTAAAGTTTTTAGCTTTTACAGGCATTACCATAAATTCTTGAAACGCAATTGGCGCATCACTATGAGAACCACCGTTTATGATATTCATCATTGGTACTGGCAGTGTATTCGCAGAAACACCTCCAACGTATCTATATAATGGCATACCTAACTCATTAGCTGCAGCCTTTGCAACAGCAAGAGAAACACCTAGTATAGCATTAGCTCCTAGTTTAGATTTATTTTTTGTGCCATCTAATTCTATCATAAGGGTATCTATCATGTTTTGTTCAAAAACAGAAACACCCAAAAGTTCTTGAGCTATTATTGAGTTTACATTATCTACAGCCTTTAAAACACCTTTACCCATATATGTATCACCACCATCTCTCAACTCTACAGCTTCATGCTCACCAGTTGAAGCACCAGAGGGTACTGCTGCTCTTCCCATAAATCCATTTTCAGTTACAACATCTACTTCTACAGTCGGATTTCCTCTTGAATCTAAAATTTGTCTTGCGTGTACGTTAATTATAATACTCATTATGTTTCGTTTAAGTTATATATGAATTACTATTCAAATTTACAAAATAGTTAGGCTAAATAATATAGACACCAATAGAATTGTATTATATGTCAACTATAATGATTTCGTAAAATAGAATTGGCAATAAAATTTAAAAATCATTGCCAATTCACTATTAGTTATTTTTTATATTCTCTATAAATTGATCAAATAGATAGACAGAATCATTTGGTCCAGGACTTGCTTCTGGATGATATTGAACAGAAAAACAGTTTTTATCTTTTATTTTAATTCCGGCAACCGTGTGATCATTTAAATGCACATGTGTGATTTCTACATTACTATTAGCTTCTGTTTCTTCTCTATTTATAGCAAATCCATGATTTTGAGATGTTATTTCACCTTTACCTGTAACTAGGTTTTTCACAGGATGATTAATACCTCTATGTCCATTATGCATTTTATAGGTAGAAATTCCGCTTGATAATGCAATAACCTGATGACCTAAACAAATACCAAATAGTGGTTTGTTCTTGGTAATGATTTCTTTAGCAACAGCTTGAGCTTCTATTAGTGGCTCTGGATCACCAGGACCATTAGATATGAAGTAACCATCTGGATTAAAGGCCTCTAAGTCTTCGAATTTAGAATTGTATGGAAATACTTTAATGTAAGTATCTCGTTTAGCTAAATTTCTGAGTATATTCTTTTTAATACCTAGATCTAAAGCAGCTATTTTATAGGTTGAATTTTCATCACCATAATAATAAGGTTCTTTAGTTGACACTTGAGAAGCTAGTTCTAAACCTTTCATTGATGGTACTGCTGCTAGTTGCTTCTTTAAACCTTCAACATTATCTACCTCTGTAGAAATCACAGCATTCATTGCGCCATTATCTCTAATATAGCTCACTAATGCTCTTGTATCTACATCTGCGATGGCTAATGTATTATACTTTTCAAAGAACTCTTCTAACGATGCATCTGCAGCAGGTCTTGAATAGTTGAAACTAAAATTTTTGCAAATTAAACCCGATATTTTAACACTATCAGATTCTACTTCATCTTCTTTAGTTCCATAATTTCCAATATGTGCATTGGTTGTTACCATTAACTGACCGTAATAAGAAGGGTCTGTAAATATTTCTTGATAACCTGTTGTCCCTGTATTAAAACACACTTCACCAAACGCTGAACCTTCTTTTCCTATAGATTTACCATGGAAAATTGTTCCGTCAGCTAATAGAATCAATGCTTTTTTTCTTTGTTTGTATTTCATGTCTAGTATTTAATTCGGTTCTTTTATGTGTAAAAAACTGGTTTTACAAAATTCCAAAAAAAAAGGATAAACTGAAACAGTTTATCCTTGATATTTATTAATGCTTATTAACATTTATTCTTCTTCGTTTGAAGCTTCAGTCTCCACTGGTGGAGTTACAGCTGGTTTACTACCACCTCTTCTACTTCTACGTGTTGTTTTCTTCTCTGCTTTACCAGCGTTATAAAGTTCGTTATAATCAACTAACTCTATCATTGCCATATCAGCATTATCACCTAATCTGTTTCCTAACTTGATGATTCTTGTATATCCACCTGGACGATCACCAATCTTAGGTGCTACATCTCTAAACAATTCTGCAACAACATCTTTTTGTCTTAGCTTAGCCATAACAATACGTCTGTTATGTGTTGTATCTGTTTTTGATTTTGTAATCATTGGCTCTACAAACTGCTTTAAAGCTTTAGCCTTAGCTACTGTTGTGTTAATACGTTTGTGCTCTATTAAAGAACAAGCCATATTAGCTAACATTGCCTTTCTATGCGCTGTTTGTCTTCCTAAATGATTGAATTTTTTACCGTGTCTCATGACATTTTGCTTTAATCATCATCTTGCTGCAACTCGATATTGAGGAGCAAAATATGACGTATTAATCTTTATCTAATTTATATTTACTTAAGTCCATTCCGAAGTTTAAGCCTTTTACATTTACAAGTTCTTCTAGCTCAGTTAAAGACTTCTTACCGAAGTTTCTGAATTTCATTAAATCATTTTTGTTGAATGATACTAAATCTCCTAAAGTATCTACTTCTGCAGCTTTTAAACAATTAAGTGCACGTACAGAAAGATCCATATCAACTAATTTAGTTTTCAATAATTGTCTCATGTGAAGTGATTCTTCATCATAAGTCTCAGTCTGTGCAATTTCATCAGCTTCTAAAGTGATACGCTCATCAGAGAATAACATGAAGTGGTGAATTAATATTTTAGCAGCTTCAGTTAAAGCATCTTTTGGATTGATTGATCCATCTGTTCTAATTTCGAAAACTAATTTTTCATAATCAGTTTTTTGTTCAACTCGAAAGTTTTCGATTGCATATTTCACATTCTTTATAGGAGTGTAAATAGAATCTGTGAATATAGTACCGATTGGTGCAGATGCTTTTTTATTTTCTTCAGCAGGAACATATCCTCTACCTTTTTCGATAGTAAGTTCCATGTTAATATTTACTTTAGGATCTAGATTACAAATAACTAAATCTGTATTTAACACTTGAAAACCAGAAATAAATTTCTGAAAATCTCCTGCAGTAATTTGTTCTTGACCTGAAATAGAAATTGTAACAGTTTCGTTGTCAATTTCATCAATTTGACGCTTAAAGTTAACTTGCTTTAAGTTTAAAATCATTTCTGTAACATCTTCAACGACACCAGAAATTGTAGAAAATTCATGATCTACACCTTCTACTCTAACTGAAGTGATTGCAAAACCTTCTAAAGAAGATAACAAAACACGTCTCAAAGCATTTCCGACTGTTAATCCGTATCCTGGTTCCAAAGGTCTAAATTCAAATTTACCTTCGAAATCCGTTGAATCAATCATGATTACTTTGTCGGGCTTCTGAAAATTTAATATTGCCATAGTGTTCTTCGTTTTAATTGTTATTTAGTTGCGCGATATATAAGTATGAAGAAATCCTATAAATCCTTTGGCTAAATACCAATAAGATTAATTTATTATTTAGAGTAAAGTTCAACGATAAATTGCTCGTTGATTTGTTCTGGAATTTGAATTCTCGCAGGAACAGCAACATAAGTACCTTCCATTGATCCTGTATTCCAAGTAATCCATTCATATACACTGCTAGAATTAGCTAATGAATTTTGAATAGCTTCTAATGATTTAGATTTCTCTCTAACACCAACAACATCACCAGCTTTTAATTGGTAAGAAGGTACATTTACCTTTTGACCATTTACTGTAATATGCCTGTGGGAAACAAGTTGTCTTGCACCACTTCTAGTTGGAGCTACACCCATTCTAAAAACAACGTTATCTAAACGAGATTCACATAACTGCAATAATACTTCACCAGTAATACCTTGTGCAGCAGTTGCTTTTTTAAACATGTTTCTAAATTGCTTTTCTAATACACCATAAGTATACTTAGCTTTTTGCTTCTCCATTAATTGGATAGCATATTCAGATTTTTTACCTCTTCTCTTGTTAGCGCCGTGCTGACCAGGTGGATAATTTCTTTTTTCGAAGGCTTTATCGTCTCCGAAGATAGCTTGTCCGAATTTACGAGCTATTTTAGTTTTAGGACCAGTATATCTTGCCATTTTAAATTTGTTTTGAGAGTGACTACAGAATTAAGGTCTTAATCTTATCCTTCTATAATCGTTAACCTCTCGGTTGATACTTGTTATTTTTCAGTTTGCAAATTTAATTCAAAATAAACTAATATCAATACTTTAAAGAAGATATTAGTTTATTAAAAATTAAGTAAGCTCTTCTAATTAGATTTAAATTAGAGTCTGAAAGAAATACAGATTAAACTCTACGTCTTTTTGGTGGACGACATCCATTGTGTGGTAATGGAGTAACATCAATAATTTCTGATACTTCAATACCTGCATTGTGTATAGATCTGATAGCAGATTCTCTACCGTTACCTGGACCCTTTACGTATGCTTTCACTTTCTTTAGTCCAGCTTCCTTAGCAACAGCTGCAGCATCTTCAGCAGCTAATTGCGCAGCATAGGGAGTATTCTTTTTAGAACCTCTGAATCCCATTTTACCCGCTGATGACCAAGAAATAACGTCACCTTTTTTATTTGTTAACGAAATAATTATGTTGTTAAAAGATGCAGTGATATGTACTTCACCTACCGCGTCAACAATTACTTTACGTTTTTTAGTACTTGACTTTGCCATGTTTTTTAGTTTCTAGTTGTTAGCATTTAGTTGTTAGAATCCTAGACTTTTACATTTCAGACAGATTCATCTAACGTCTCATTACTAATGACTAATGTCTTAATTATTATTTAGTTACTTTTTTCTTATTAGCAACCGTTTTTCTTCTACCTTTTCTTGTACGAGAATTGTTCTTAGTACGCTGCCCTCTTAAAGGAAGACCTACTCTATGACGGATACCTCTGTAACATCCAATATCCATTAAACGCTTAATGTTTAATTGAGTTTCAGAACGTAATTCACCTTCGATTTTAAAAGTTCCAACAGCTTCACGGATTGCTCCTATCTCGTCGTCAGTCCAATCTTGTACTTTAGTACTTTCGTCTACTTTAGCTTCTGCTAAAATTTCTTTTGATCTACTTCTACCTATTCCATAGATATAAGTTAAAGAGATTATTCCTCTTTTCTGTTTTGGTATGTCTACACCTGCAATTCTTGCCATAATTACCCTTGTCTTTGTTTGAATCTAGGATTCTTTTTGTTAATGACGTAAAGTCTGCCCTTTCTGCGGACTAATTTACAGTCTGCGCTTCTTTTCTTTACTGATGCTCTTACTTTCATCGCGTATTAGTATCTATAAGTTATGCGAGCCTTAGTTAAATCGTAAGGACTCATTTCTAATTTCACTTTATCACCTGGTAATAGTTTAATGTAATGCATACGCATCTTACCTGAGATATGTGCAGTCACTATATGACCATTTTCTAATTCCACACGGAACATAGCATTAGATAATGCTTCTATAATTGTACCGTCTTGCTCTATTGCTGCTTGTTTTGCCATAGTATATATTATTGCGAAACCGCTTTTCTGTTTTTACCTGTCTTCATCAAACCATCGTAATGTTTATTTAACAAATAAGAATTAATCTGTTGAATAGTATCGATTGCAACACCAACCATAATTAAAAGTGATGTTCCACCAAAGAACAATGCCCAACCTTGTTGAACACCCATCAGTTTAACAATAAAAGCAGGAAAAATTGCTATTAAAGCTAAAAATATAGATCCAGGTAAAGTTATTTGCGACATTATTTTATCCAAATATTCTGACGTTTCAGAACCTGGACGTATACCTGGGATAAATCCACCACTACGTTTAAGATCATCAGCCATTTTATTTGTAGGTACTGTGATTGCAGTATAGAAATACGTGAATATTATAATTAATAAAGCAAAAACAAAATTATACCAAAAACCAAATATATCTGAAAAGTTAGTTTGCATCCATTGACCAGCTGCAGATTCTTTCATTAATGAAGAACCGCCTATTAATGCGGGAACAAACATAATTGCTTGAGCAAAGATAATTGGCATTACACCAGAAGCATTCAATTTTAAAGGTAAAAACTGACGGGATCCAAATACATTTTTCTCATAGCCTCCAGATGCAGTTCTTCTAGCATATTGAACAGCTATTTTTCTTACTGCCATTACTAGGAATACAGATGCTAATATTATTAAGAACCAAATAACCAATTCTATCAATATCATCATAAACCCTCCATTACCACTTAATCTAGATGTAAGGTTTTGAGAGAATGATAACGGTAAATTAGCAATAATACCAACCATTATTAATAATGATATACCATTACCAATACCTTTATCCGTAATCTTTTCACCCAACCACATTGCAAATACACAACCTGTTACCAATATCACTATTGATGAAAAGTAAAAAATATTTACTGAAAAACCAGGCAATAACATTGCACCCATAGATGATGCTCCAGACAGAGCAGGTATACTAGCTAAATAACCAGGTGCTTGTACTAAACAAATACCAATAGTTAACCAACGTGTAATTTGTGTAATCTTCTTTTGACCACTAGCACCTTCTTTTTGTAATTTTTGCAAATAAGGTATCGCAATACCCATTAACTGAACTACAATAGAAGCAGATATGTAAGGCATAATACCTAAAGCAAATACAGATGCATTTGCAAATGCACCACCAGTAAAAGCATTTAGTAAGCCTAACAAACCTTCAGATGTACCAGCTTGTAATGCTCCAAGGGAATCAATATTAATACCAGGTAATACAACCTGAGCACCAAAACGATATACTAATAACAGCCCTAAGGTTAGAATAATTCTATCCTTAAGCTCAGTAATTTTCCAAACGTTTTTTAATGTGTCTATTATTTTCATCCTTATCTTCTTATAAAGTTACAGCCTCACCACCTGCAGCTTCAATAGCAGCTTTTGCCGTAGCAGTAAATTTATGAGCAGTTACAGTTAATTTTGTTTTTAACTCACCTCTACCTAAGATTTTTACTAGCTCATTTTTACCAGCTAATCCCATTGTTACAAGCATATCAAAATCAACACTGCCTTTTATTTTTTTCTCGTCAACTAACTTTTGTAAAGTATCTAAGTTTACACCTTGATGCTCTATGCGGTTAATGTTTGTAAATCCAAACTTAGGTACACGTCTTTGTAAAGGCATTTGCCCACCTTCAAATCCTAACTTCTTAGAATATCCAGAACGCGACTTAGCACCTTTATGTCCTCTTGTCGCAGTACCACCTTTACCAGATCCCTGACCACGTCCTATACGTTTTCCTTGATTTTTTACTGAACCTTCTGCAGGTTTTAAATTACTTAAATCCATTTTTAAGTGTTATATTATTTTGATTCTTCTACAGAAACCAAATGTTCAACTTTTCTAACCATACCAAGGATATTTGGTGTGGCATCGTGCTCTACAACTTGTCCAATCTTTTTTAAACCTAAAGCTAATAATGTAAGCTTCTGCCTTTTAGTTCGGTTAATTGCACTTTTTACTTTCTTTACTTTAATCTTTGCCATCTTGTCCTATCGATTATCCGTTAAATACTTTTTCAAGTGAAATACCACGCTCTTTAGCTACAGACTTAGCATCTCTTAATTGTAATAAAGCATCAAAGGTTGCTTTAACTACATTATGAGGATTAGATGACCCTTGAGACTTAGATAATACATCATGTACACCTACTGCTTCAAGAACTGTTCTAACAGCACCACCAGCTATAACACCTGTACCTGCTGCTGCTGGTATAATGTTTACTCTAGCACCACCAAACTTACCTTTCTGTTCGTGTGGCAAAGTTCCTTTTATGATAGGAATTCTTACTAAGTTTTTCTTAGCATCTTCTATAGCTTTAGCAATAGCAGTAGCAACATCTTTAGATTTACCTAAACCATGACCTACGACACCAGCTTCGTCTCCTACAACAACAATTGCAGAAAAACCAAATGCTCTACCACCTTTAGTTACTTTAGTTACACGCTGTACGCCAACTAAGCGATCTTTTAAATCTAAACCACCTGGTTTAACTAATTCTGCGTTTTTATATTTTTGATACATAATGTCTTAAAATTTAAGTCCTGCTTCTCTAGCACCTTCTGCTAATGATTTTACTCTACCGTGATATAAATAACCACCTCTATCAAAAGCAATAGTGCTAAAACCAGCTTTAATCGCTTTTTCACCAACGGATTTACCTACTAAAGTAGCTAATTCTGTTTTGTTTCCTTTAGACTTTGTAATGTCCTTGTCTCTTGAAGATGCAGCAGCTAAAGTTTTACCAGTTACATCGTCTACGACTTGAGCATAAATCTCTTTATTACTTCTAAAAACAGCTAATCTAGGTCTCGTTTGAGTACCTGATACAACCTTACGGATTCTGCTTTTAATTCTTATTCTTCTTTCGTTTTTTGTCAATGCCATAACTTAATTATTAAGCTGATTTACCTGCTTTTCTTCTGATTTCTTCACCAACAAATTTGATACCTTTTCCTTTGTAAGGTTCTGGTCTTCTAAAGCCACGTATTTTAGCAGCAACCTGACCAACAAGCTGTTTGTCAAAAGATGTTAATTTTATTCTTGGATTTTTACCTTTCTCTGATATCGTTTCAACTATTACTTCTGGAGCAATGTTTAAAACAATGTTGTGAGAGAAACCTACGGCTAAATCTAATTTTTGTCCTTGATTTACTGCTCTATAACCTACACCAACCATTTCTAGTTCTTTGGTCCAGCCTTTAGAAACACCTTCAATCATATTTGCAATCAATGCTCTATAAAGACCATGTTTTGCTCTTAAATCCTTCTTATCAGATGAACGCTCTAATGTAATAGTACCGTCTTCTAATTTAATAGTAATTTCTGAATACTCTTGAGTTAATTCACCAAGCTTACCTTTTGCAGTAATCATGTTGTCCTTAATCTCAACTGTTACACCTTCAGGAACTGTTATTGGGTTTTTACCTATTCTTGACATAATTTCCTGTTTTTAGTATACGTAACACAATAATTCTCCACCAACATTTTCTCTTTGCGCTTGCTTCCCTGTCATTACTCCGTGAGAGGTAGATACAATTGCAATTCCAAGACCATTTAAGATTCTTGGCATTTCGGTAGAATTTGCATATTTACGTAAACCTGGTTTACTAATTCTTTGAATTTGTTTGATAACTCCTTCTTTAGTTTCCTTACTGTATTTCAAAGCTATTTTAATAGTTCCTTGAACAGTTGAGTCATCAAATTTATAACTTAAGATATATCCTTGTTGAAACAAGATCTTAGTTATCTCTTTTTTTAGGTTAGATGCAGGAATCTCAACCACTCTGTGGTTTGCCATGACTGCGTTTCTAACTCGCGTTAAATAATCCGCTATTGGATCTGTATACATACTTATTAATTTGTGGTAGCGGTTTTCGACACTATCGTCAAACCTGAAACCAATTTATAATCTTTTTTATTCACAATAATATGTGAATGCTTACCAAGATGCTTTTCTAACACCAGGAATTAAACCTTGGTTAGCCATTTCCCTAAACATTACACGAGAAACTCCAAATTGTCTCATATAACCTTTTGGTCTTCCAGTAAGCTTACATCGGTTGTGCATACGCACTGGTGATGCATTTTTAGGTAATTTTTGTAATGCATCATAATCACCAGCTTCTTTTAAAGCCTTTCTTTTCTCAGCATATTTAGCTACTACTTTAGCACGCTTTACCTCACGAGCTTTCATTGATTCTTTAGCCATAATTAATTCTTTTTAAAAGGTAATCCTAGTTCTGTTAATAAAGACTTTGCTTCCTTATCTGTATCAGCAGAAGTCACAAATGTGATATCCATACCAGATATTTTATTAATTTTATCAATATCAATTTCTGGAAAGATAATCTGTTCTACAACACCTAAGTTATAATTTCCGCGACCATCAAAACCAGTAGCTTTAATTCCGTTGAAATCTCTAACACGTGGTAAAGCCGAAGTCACTAAACGATCTAAAAACTCATACATTTGTTCACCTCTTAAAGTTACTTTAGCACCAATTGGCATGCCTTTACGTAACTTAAATGAAGCAACATCTTTCTTAGACATTGTATGAATAGCCTTCTGTCCAGATATTTTTGTAAGCTCTTCTATTGCGTGATCAATTAATTTCTTATCCGCAACAGCGGCACCAACACCCTTGGATATTACTATCTTTTCAAGTTTTGGTACTTGCATTATATTCTTATATCCAAATTCTTCTGTAAGAGCAGGTATAACTTTATCCTTATACTCTTGTTTTAATCTTGCAACGTGAGCCATAATTAAATTACTTCATTAGATTTTTTTGAAAATCTTACTTTATTGTCGCCATCCATTCTATATCCAATTCTTGTCTCTTCTCCATTCGAAGTTAGCAACGATAAATTTGACATATGAAGTGATGCTTCTTTTTCTACAATTCCACCTTGAGGATTTTGTGCACTTGGCTTAGTATGTTTCTTAACCATATTTACACCTTCAACAATGGCTTTATTCTTATCTTTTAATACTTTAAGCACCTTACCTTCTGATCCTTTATGATCTCCAGCAATAACTTTTATAGTATCTCCCGATTTTATTTTAAACTTTTTCATCTTACTTATCAATTAAAGCACCTCTGGTGCTAATGATACAATTTTCATAAATTGTCTATCACGAAGTTCTCTAGCTACAGGACCAAAAACACGAGTTCCTCTCATTTCCCCTTGAGGATTTAAAAGCACACATGCATTATCATCAAATCTTATATAAGATCCGTCAGGACGCCTTACCTCTTTAGCTGTACGTACTACAACTGCAGTAGATACTGCACCTTTTTTAATACTACCATTTGGGGTAGCATCTTTAACAGATACTACAATCTTATCTCCAACTGAAGCATATCTTCTTTTTGTTCCACCTAATACACGGATAGTTAAAACTTCCTTTGCACCAGTGTTATCAGCTACTTTTAATCTTGATTCTTGTTGTACCATAATTACTTAGCTCTTTCAATTATTTCTACCAATCTCCAACACTTAGATTTACTCATAGGTCGTGTTTCCATGATCTTTACAGTATCTCCTTCTTTGCAGTCGTTTGTTTCATCGTGTGCGACATATTTCTTTGTCTTTAACACGAACTTTCCATACATAGGGTGTTTTACTTTTTTAACTTCTGCAACAACTATAGATTTCTCCATTTTGTTACTAGTTACTATCCCTATACGTTCTTTTCTTAAGTTTCTTTTTTCCATCTTTCAGCAGAATACAATTATTGTACGTCTCTTTTAGTTAGTTCTGTTGCCACTCTAGCTACTGTGCGACGTGCAACGCGTAACTGAATTGGGTTTTCTAAAGGAGAAATAGTATGAGCCATTTTTAGGTCTATATAACTCTTTTTAGTCTCACTAAGTTTCTCTTGTAACTCAGCTATTGAAAGCTGTTTAATGTCTGATTGCTTCATAATATCTTTTTATTAAGCTTCGTAATCTCTAGCTATGATAAACTTAGTTTTCACAGGAAGCTTTTGTGCTGCTAAACGTAAAGCTTCTTGAGCTACGTCCAATGGCACACCACTTATTTCAAATAACATACGTCCTGGTTTTACAACAGCTGCCCAATATTCAACGGCACCTTTACCTTTACCCATACGTACTTCAAGAGGTTTCTTAGTGATAGGCTTATCTGGAAATATCTTAATCCATAACGATCCTTCTCTTTTCATAAAACGAGTAGCGGCAATACGCGCTGCTTCTATTTGACGTGCAGTTATAAAAGACGAGTCTAATGATTTAATACCGAAGGTACCATTTGATAACAAATGACCTCTTCCAGCATTACCTTTCATACGACCTTTTTGCTGCTTACGAAATTTTGTTCTTTTAGGCTGTAACATTTTTTCTTTTCTTTAAAGAATTACTTTCTACGACGAGGTTGGTTCTTACTTGGACCACGTCCACCTTTACCTTTTTGCTTGGATAGACCGACTAATGGAGATAATTCTCTTTTTCCATATACTTCGCCTTTCATAATCCAAACCTTAATGCCCAATCTACCATAGGTAGTATGTGCTTCAACTAAAGCATAATCTATATCTGCTCTAAAAGTAGATAATGGGATACGTCCTTCTTTATAGTGTTCAGAACGTGCCATTTCAGCACCATTCAAACGACCACTAATCTGAATCTTAATCCCTTCTGCATTCATACGAATAGCAGCAGCAATAGCCATTTTTATAGCTCGTCTATAAGAAATTCTACTTTCTATTTGACGTGCGACACTTGCTCCGACTAAATGTGCATCTAGTTCAGGTCTTTTAATTTCAAAGATGTTCAACTGAACCTCTTTACCAGTAATTTTCTTAAGCTCTTCTTTTAACTTGTCTACCTCTTGGCCACCTTTCCCAATAATTATACCAGGTCTAGCAGTAGTGATAGTAACGGTTACAAGTTTAAGTGTGCGCTCAATAATTACCCTACTTACACTAGCTTTAGATAAACGTGCATGTACGTATTCTCTAATCTTATGGTCTTCGGCAAGTTTATCACCATAGTCGTTTCCTCCATACCAGTTAGATTCCCATCCTCTGATAATCCCTAAGCGATTTCCGATTGGATTTGTCTTTTGTCCCATATCTAGCTTTGTGTTTTATTTGTTGCATCTACAACCACTGTTACGTGATTAGATCTCTTTCTAATTCTATGTGCTCTACCTTGAGGTGCAGGACGTAATCTTTTTAACATAGATCCACCGTCTACTCTTATCTCTTTGATAAATAATTTAGCTTCTTCAACATCAGCATCTTCATTTTTAGCTTGCCAGTTTGCTATCGCAGACATTACAAGCTTCTCTAAACGACGAGATGCCTCTTTTGGACTAAATCTAAGAATCTGAAGAGCTTTCTCTGCCTTCTCACCTCTTACTAAATCCGCAACTAAACGCATTTTTCTTGGTGATGTAGGACAGTTATTCAGCTTTGCAAAAGCAACTTGCTTTTTCTCAGCCTTAATAGCTTCCGCCATTTGTTTTTTACGACTTCCCATGATTCTTATTTTTTACCTTTATTCTTAGCACCTGCATGACCTCTAAAAGATCGTGTTGGTGAAAATTCTCCTAATTTGTGACCTACCATATTTTCAGTAACATAAACCGGAACAAATTGACGACCATTATGAACTGCTATAGTCTGTCCAACGAAATCTGGAGAAATCATTGATGCTCTTGACCAAGTTTTGATAACCGTCTTTTTGTTTGAAGCTACATTTTCTGCAACTTTCTTATCTAATTTATAGTGGATATAAGGTCCTTTTTTTAATGAACGTGCCATACTATTTTAATTATTTCTTTCTACGTTCTACAATATACTTATTACTCGCTTTCGTCTTAGAACGTGTTCTATAACCTTTAGCAGGAATACCGTTTCTAGATCTTGGATGACCACCTGAAGATTTACCTTCACCACCACCCATTGGGTGATCGACTGGGTTCATCACTACTGGTCTTACTCTTGGACGTCTTCCTAACCATCTACTTCTACCTGCTTTACCAGATACAAGCAATTGATGATCCGAGTTAGAAACAACACCAATAGTTGCCATACATGTTACTAAAATCATTCTAGTTTCACCAGAAGGTAATTTTACAGTAGCAAACTTATCACCTCTTGCCATTAATTGAGCAAATGAGCCAGCACTACGCGCCATAACAGCACCCTGACCAGGACGTAACTCAATACATGAGACAATCGTACCCAAAGGTATTTCACTCAAAGGCATTGCGTTTCCAATTTCTGGAGCGATACCTGTTTCACCAGAAACTATTTTTTGCCCTACTTGTAAACCATTCTGCGCGATAACATAACGTTTTTCACCATCTTGGTAATTTAATAAAGCAATAAATGCTGTTCTGTTAGGATCATACTGTATTGAATCAACTTCTGCTGGAATACCAGTCTTATTTCGTTTGAAATCAATAATACGATACTTCTTTTTATGCCCACCACCTATATGGCGCATGGTCATTTTTCCTTGACTGTTTCTACCACCAGATCTTTTGTTCGGAGCAAGCAAGCTTTTCTCCGGCTTATCAGTAGTTATGGCGTCAAATCCATTTACTACTCTAAATCGCTGAGCTGATGTTATCGGTTTTAATTTTCTTACTGACATTAATGTCTAAAATTACATGTTAGTGTATAAATCTATTACTTCACCTTCCGCCAGTTGTACAATTGCTTTTTTAATAGCATTTGTTTTACCATGTTGAACACCAGTTTTTGTAAACTTGGTCTTT
This sequence comes from Winogradskyella sp. UBA3174, assembly GCF_002364335.1. Taxonomy (GTDB): domain Bacteria; phylum Bacteroidota; class Bacteroidia; order Flavobacteriales; family Flavobacteriaceae; genus Winogradskyella. Next base: position 57,781 of record NZ_DEXW01000064.1, read on the forward strand.
CTATCTGGACGGACATTTATCGTACGAACTTTTTCTACAGAAACTCCATAAGCAGCTTCAACCGCTTTTTTGATTTCTACCTTGTTCGCCTTTGTATTCACCTGAAATGCATATGCATTAAACAACTCACTTTGCATGGTTGCCTTTTCTGTGATTATAGGTTTTATTAAGATACTCATCTGTTCTATTTACTTAAGTTCGATTCAATTCCTTCTAAAGCACTTTCAATTAGAATAACTTTATTAGCATTCATTATTTTATAAGTACTTAATTCTGAGGCTGTTATGACTTCAGAGCCTTTAAAATTGCGTGATGACAAATATACATTATTATTTGAACCACCCAACACTATAAGAGATTTTTTGTTTTCAACCTCTAAAGCCTTTAAAACATTGATAAAGTTTTTAGTTTTAGGGGCCTCAAAATTGAAATCCTCTAGCACTAAAATTGACTTATCATTTGCCTTAATACTTAAAGCTGATTTACGCGCTAAACGTTTTACGTTTTTATTTAATTTAAAACCGTAATTTCTTGGTCTAGGACCAAACATACGTCCACCACCTCTGAATACACCAGACTTTATACTACCTGCTCTTGCAGTACCAGTACCTTTCTGCTTCTTAATCTTACGTGTACTACCAGAAATATCTGCTCTTTCTTTAGCCTTGTGCGTCCCCTGTCTTTGATTTGCTAAGTATTGCTTAACATCTAAATAGACTGCGTGGTTATTAGGCTCTATAGCGAACACCTCTTTAGAAAGCTCAGCTTTCCTTCCAGTGTCTTTTCCGTTTATATCTAAAACTGCTACCTTCATTACTTTTCAATGATTACATAAGAATTATTATGACCAGGAACACAGCCCTTAACCACAAGTAGGTTCTTTTCAGGAACTACTTTGTAAACTCTTAAATTTTGAACTTTTACTGTTTCACCACCCATTCTTCCGGCCATCTTCATTCCTTTGAATACTCTCGCAGGATAAGAAGCTGCACCAATAGAACCCGGAGCTCTTAAACGGTTGTGTTGACCGTGTGTTGCTTGACCAACACCGGCGAATCCGTGACGTTTAACTACACCCTGAAATCCTTTACCTTTTGAAGTACCTGCGACATCCACAAATTGACCTTCAGTAAATTGATCTACCGTAATAGAATCACCTAATTTGTACTCCTCACCAAAACCTTTGAATTCAACAACTTTGCGTTTTACAGAAGTTCCTGCTTTTTTAGCATGACCTAGGTCAGCTTTAGTAGCACTCTTTTCTGTCGCGTCATCGAAACCTAATTGAAGGGCTGAATAACCATCCACTTCTTCAGTTCTGACTTGGGTAACGATACATGGTCCAGCTTCGATTACTGTACATGGAATGTTCTTTCCATTTTCATCGAAAATGCTGGTCATACCGATTTTTTTTCCAATTAACCCAGACATAATTATTATTTATTTATTATTACTATTTGTTATTCAAAATTCAAGGCTGAAAATACGTTTCAGCCTTGAAGTGTATTTTTATCCGTTTTTCCTTCGCACGCAGCTTAGGACATGTTAGTGTAAAATTACACTTTGATTTCAACTTCTACTCCACTCGGCAATTCAAGCTTCATTAAAGCATCAATTGTTTTAGAAGATGAAGAGTAAATATCTAATAACCTCTTGTAAGAGCTTAATTGAAATTGTTCTCTAGACTTCTTATTTACGTGAGGTGAACGTAAAACAGTGAAAATTTTCTTGTGTGTTGGTAATGGAATTGGTCCCGTTACTACTGCACCTGTACTTTTTACTGTCTTTACAATCTTATCAGCAGACTTATCTACTAAGTTGTGATCGTAAGATTTTAATTTAATTCTGATTTTTTGACTCATATTATTAAGATTTACGATTCAACTCCTTTAGCTGCCTTAATTACTTCTTCAGAAACATTAGAAGGAGTTTCAGCATAGTGAGAAAATTCCATTGTTGATGTTGCACGGCCTGAAGATAATGTTCTTAATGTAGTTACATAACCAAACATTTCTGATAATGGTACAGTAGCTTTTACAGTTTTTGCACCAGCTCTATCACCCATATCACTCATCTGACCTCTTCTTCTATTTAAATCACCTACAATATCACCCATGTTTTCTTCAGGTGTAATAACCTCAAGTTTCATGATTGGCTCCATTATAACTGCCTTAGCGGCTCTTGCAGAATTCTTAAATCCTAATTTTGCTGCTAATTCGAATGATAATTGATCAGAATCCACATCATGATAAGATCCATCTCTCAATGTCACTTTCATAGAATCTACTTCAAAACCTGCCAATGGCCCATTAATCATAGCCATTTTAAATCCTTTTTCAATTGAAGGTATAAATTCTTTAGGAACGTTACCACCTTTAATTACAGATTCAAACTGAAGACCTACAACACCTTCATCTGCTGGCTCAATCGTAAATACGATATCAGCAAATTTACCACGACCACCAGATTGTTTCTTGTAAACCTCCCTATGATTTGCAGATTGTGTAATAGCCTCTTTATATTCAACTTGTGGCTGACCTTGGTTAACCTCAACTTTAAATTCTCTTCTTAAACGATCCACAATTACATCTAAATGTAATTCACCCATTCCAGAAATAATAGTCTGTCCTGAAGCTTCGTCTGAACGCACTGTAAATGTTGGATCTTCTTCAGCTAATTTAGCTAAACCAATACCTAACTTATCTACATCTGCTTTTGTCTTAGGCTCAACCGCGATACCAATTACCGGATCAGGGAAGTCCATAGATTCTAAAACGATAGGATGTTTTTCTGATGTCAATGTATCTCCCGTTTTAATAGATTTAAATCCAACAGCAGCTCCAATATCACCAGCTTCGATAAAATCAATTGCATTCTGCTTATTAGCATGCATTTGATAAATACGAGAAATACGCTCTTTTTTACCTGATCGGTTGTTTAACACATACGAACCTGCATCTAAACGACCAGAATAGGCACGAAAAAATGCTAAACGTCCTACAAAGGGATCCGTTGCAATTTTAAATGCTAAAGCAGCAAAAGGTTCATCAACGCTTGGCTTACGAATTTCTTCTTTCTCTGTATCTGGATTCATTCCAATGATACCTTCCTTATCCATTGGAGAAGGTAAATAACGACAGACAGCATCTAATAAAAACTGTACCCCTTTATTTTTGAAAGCAGAACCACAAACCATAGGAATGATTGCCATATCCATAACAGCAGCTCTAAGTGCATTGTGCACTTCGTCTTCTGTGATAGAATTTTCATCTTCCATGTACTTCTCTAGTAGGTTCTCATCGTAACTTGCTACTTCTTCAATAAGTTTGCCACGAAGAATCCTTGACTCTTCTTTAAGCTCTTCAGGTATATCAACTACATCAAAAGTCGCACCCATTCCTTCTTCATGCCAAACAATAGCTCTATTCTTAACTAAATCGACAATACCTTTAAAGTTCTCTTCGTCACCAATGTTTAAAACGATAGGCACAGCATTTGAACCTAGCATTTCTTTAACTTGTTTGCAAACCATCATAAAATCAGATCCTTGACGGTCCATTTTATTTACGAAACCAATTCTTGGTACTTTGTAGTTATCTGCTAATCTCCAGTTAGTTTCAGACTGAGGCTCAACGCCATCAACTGCACTAAATAAGAACACCAAACCATCTAGTACACGTAAAGAACGGTTTACTTCAACCGTAAAATCTACGTGACCAGGTGTGTCAATTATATTAAAATGGTAATCCTTCGTTTCTGAAAGGATTTCAGCATTTTCCTTTGGAAACTGCCATGTACAGGTTGTAGCTGCCGAAGTAATTGTAATACCACGTTCTTGTTCTTGCTCCATCCAGTCCATTGTTGCAGCACCATCATGAACCTCACCAATTTTGTGAGAAACTCCTGTATAATAAAGAATACGCTCTGTAGTCGTGGTTTTACCAGCATCAATATGCGCGGCAATACCTATATTTCTTGTATATTTTAAATCTCTTGCCATTTCCTATTAAAATCTAAAGTGAGAGAATGCTTTATTTGCCTCTGCCATTTTATGAGTATCAGATCTCTTTTTAACAGCCGCACCTTCTTCTTTTGCTGCAGCTAATACTTCTGAAGCTAATCGTTGTGCCATAGACTTTTCGTTTCTCTTACGTGAAAAGCTAATTAACCATTTCATCGCAGTTGAAACCTTACGGTCTGGACGAATTTGCATTGGAATTTGGAATGTAGCACCACCAACACGACGACTACGTACTTCTACGTGAGGCATCACATTAGATAACGCTTCTTTCCAAACCTCTAAAGCTGTTTTTTCGTCATCATTCTTTTTCTCTTCAACAATATCAATTGCATCATAGAATACTTTAAAAGCTGTAGACTTCTTACCATCCCACATCATCATGTTAACAAAACGTGTTACTAACTGATCATTAAATTTTGGATCTGGTAAAAGCGGTCTCTTTTTTGCTGCTCTTTTTCTCATGTCTTCTTCTTAAAGTTTTTTAATTACTTCTTAGGGCGTTTTGCTCCGTACTTAGATCTACGTTGTGTCCTTCCAGCAACACCTGCTGTATCTAAGGCACCACGAACGATGTGATATCTAACACCTGGCAAATCTTTTACCCTTCCACCTCTAACCAATACTATCGAGTGCTCTTGTAAATTGTGACCTTCTCCACCAATGTATGCATTTACTTCGTTTCCGTTTGTTAAACGAACCCTTGCTACCTTACGCATTGCTGAGTTAGGTTTCTTAGGTGTCGTTGTATAAACACGAGTACATACACCACGTCTTTGAGGACACGAATCTAAAGCAGCCGATTTACTCTTCTTGGTTATTTTGGCTCTTCCTTTTCGTACTAATTGTGAAATTGTTGGCATATATTTCTATATAAAATTTTATTAATCCTCACTTTTGAGGGGTGCAAATGTAGTAATTAATATCTATTATTCAAACACTTGAGAATTAATTTTTGAAAGAAATATAAACTTTCATTTTACACATATATATAATGGTCTATTTTTACGTTACTATAAGAGTTATTTCATATTCAATTAATGACATTCGTAAAACGCTTTATTCTTCTTTTAATTTTTATTTGCTCAAATCAAATTACTGCGCAATCGCTCAATTTAAAGATTACAGCAGAAAACGAAGAGCGAACAAAAACCATTGACTCTTTAGGATATAATAGTCTATTTGACAACTATAATAATTTAGAATCTGAAGTTAATGATTTAGCTAAACAGCTCGCTCGGTTTGGTTATATAGACACAACTATTGAGCGCATTACCAAAAAGAATGACACACTTTTTAATGCAGAATTATTTCTAGGTGAAAAAATAAACTCCATTAGAATATATTATGATTCAGACTTTGATCCCGAATTATTAAATTTTATTACACATTCAAAAAACGAAAACTCATTTGAATTAGAGATTAGTTCACTTGAAAATATATTAAATGAATTAAATTCTAAAATTGCAGAACAAGGCGATCCGTTTTCATCGTTACAACTTGTAAATATTTCAAAATTTAGTCCTAATTTAATATCAGCAGATTTAAAAATTGTTAGCAATCAAAAAAGGCGTATTGATAAAATCATTGTAAAAGGCTATGAAAATTTCCCTAAGTCTTATATTAAAAGGTTTTTAAAATTAAGAACCGGAAAATCCTTCAATTTAAATGCTATTAAAGAAAAAGTTGAACTTTTAGAAGATCTACGTTTTGCAAGAACTATTAAAGACCCAGAGGTTTTATTTACTAAGGATTCTACGACACTATATTTATATGTAGAAAAAACAAGAACTAATAATTTTGATGGATTTCTAGGCTTTGGAACTAATGAGAATACGAATAAAATAGAGTTTGATGGCTACTTAGACTTGAGACTTATTAATAACCTTAATTTTGGCGAGACCTTAAATCTATTTTACAAGAGTGATGAGATAGATCAACAAACCTTTAGAGTAGATACTGATTTACCTTACTTATTTGGTTCACCAATAGGGCTAGAAGTAGGACTACAACTATTTAGAAAGGACTCAACATTTTCAACCGCTAATCAATATGCTAAAATAAATTATCAAATTAATTCTAGACACACTTTTGGTATTGGCATAACGTCTATAAGCTCAACCAATCTGCTAGAAAATGATACTGCAATTTTAAATGATTATACAACTAATTATTACACACTGAATTATAACTACATAAAACCTCAACCATACGACCCTTTGTTTCCTATTAACTTTTGGTTTGATTTATCTACAGGTTTTGGCGATAGAACTAACGATTTAGGATCACAAAAACAAAATTTATTTACTTTAGATACTTATAAGATTTTTAATTTAAATAACAAAAACAGTATCTATACAAGACTAAACGGATCTATTTTAAACTCAGACGATTATTTAGACAATGAATTATTTAGGTTTGGTGGTATTAATTCTATCCGTGGTTTTGAAGAAAATAGTTTAGTTGCCAATCTTTATGGAGTTATAAACACCGAATACCGTTATAGACTAAGTAATAGTATATATGTGCATTCAGTTTTAGATGCTGCTTATTTTGAAAATCAAATTACAAACAGCAAACAAAAGCTTTTTGGGTTTGGATTTGGTTTAGGATTAATTACCAATGCAGGTCTTTTTAGATTAAACTATTCTAGTGGAAAAACAGAAAATCGTCAATTTAAGCTATCCGATTCAAAAATCCATCTAAGTTTAACGGCTACTTTTTAAATAAATAGTTAGGTTTGTTAAAAAAATTAAATTAAAGTTAAAACTAGACATTATGATAAGAAAACTACTCGCCTTATACTTCTTAACTTTATCAATCAATTTCTGTTTTAGCCAAAATACAGTTGGTACAATATCTATTACCGAAGATGCCTTTGAAGCGCTTACGCTGTTTAACATTAATACCAAGGCCTATCTCATAAATAATTGTGGAGAACTAGTGAATGAATGGACTAGTAATTATCTTCCTGGTAGTTCAGTATATCTGCTACCAAATGGTAATTTACTTAGAGCAGGCCGCTTAGAAGATGGCAGTAGTGATATTGCTTTTGGTGGACAAGGAGGAATTGTAGAGCTTTTTGACTGGGATGGCAATATTGTATGGTCTTACATTTATAGCTCGAGTACTTTTAGACAACACCACGATATTTATCCTCTGCCTAATGGTAATATATTACTATTAGCTGCAACCGTAATGACTGAAGCTGAAGCTATACAAGCAGGACGCGATCCAAGCTTCCTTATAGATAACGAACTTTATAATGAGCAAATTTTAGAATTAGAACCTGTTGGCACAAACCAAGCAAATATTGTTTGGGAATGGAATATTAATGATCATTTAATTCAAGATTTTGATGCTACAAAAGATAATTTTGGTGTAGTTGAAGATAATCCACAACGCTTAGATATTAACTTTTTAAATGGCGGAACTGGAGGTAACAACTGGCTTCATGTTAACTCTATACAATATAATGAAGAAAGGGATCAAATTGTAATAAGCGCTAGACGAATTAGCGAAATATGGATTATAGATCACTCTACAAGTACTGCAGAATCCGCTTCTACCACAGGAGGTACTTATAACAAAGGCGGAGACTTATTATACAGATGGGGAAATCCTGAAGCTTACAGACAAGGCTCTCCCTCTGACAGAACATTATTTGGGCAACACACCCCTCGTTTTATTAAATCTGGATTACCAAATGAAAATAAAATCATTTTATTTAACAATGGATTTCAACGTAGTCCTGAATTTTCTCAAGTAGATATTATAACTCCACCTGAATCTAGTCTTGGTGTATACGACTATACACCTAATAGTTCCTATGGTCCTTTAAATACAGATTATACCTATTCTGATTTATCTGAAGACCCTTCAGCGTTTTTTACAGCAATTGTGAGTAGCGCACAGCAATTACCAAATGGAAATATCTTGATATGTGAAGGTAGAGATGGTTATTTCTTTGAACTAGATAGTAACAATGAAAAAGTATGGGAGTATATAAATCCTATTAACAATAATAATGGCAACTCTACACAACAAGGAATGCCAGCTCCAGGAACAAATTTAACCTTTAGAGCTACAAAATATCCTTTGAATTTCTCTGGTTTTGATGGTAGAGATCTATCTCCTAACTTACCTCTTGAATTAAATCCAGATTTAACTCCATGTAATAACTTAAGCATAGTAGATTTTAATGAATCTGTAGTTGGCGTATACCCTAACCCAACCAATACTATTATAAACATATCTTCAACTCAAAATATTGATAAAATTGAAGTTTACAATACCCTGGGACAAAAAGTAGTAGAATCTAGATTTTCAACTATAGATTTATCATTACAAAACAGGGGCATATACTTTTTAAAAATACATTCAGTAGGGAAGATCATCTCTAGAAAAGTCATTAAGAATTAAATTTATAACTAAAATTTAAATTATATAACCATCCTATTTTCAGGATGGTTTTTTTATACCTTTGTGCCATGGATAATGAAACAACTATTTTTGGGATTAGAGCAATCATTGAAGCGATTAAATCCGGAAAAACTATTGACAAGGTTTTTTTACAAAAAGGAATTAAAGGTGAGCTTTTTCAAGAATTAGAAGGTTTATTACGAGCAGAAGGTATTAATTCATCTTACGTACCAATTGAAAAACTAAACCGATTAACAAGAGGTAATCATCAAGGTGCTGTTGCACAAATTTCACCTATTGAGTTTCATAATATTGATGATTTAGTAATGCAAGTTATTGAGTCTGGTAAAACGCCATTATTCCTATTACTAGATCAACTAAGTGATGTTAGAAATTTTGGCGCTATAGTTAGAACTGCTGAATGTACAGGTGTCAATGGCATAATTATTCAGAAAAAAGGGGGTGCACCAATAAATGGTGATACTATTAAAACAAGTGCAGGCGCCATTTTTAAGATGCCTATTTGCAAAGTAGATCATATAAAAGATGCTGTTTTTCACATGCAATCTTCCGGAATAAAAGTTATAGCGGCAACAGAAAAAGCAAAAGACTTTTTATTTGATGTGTCCTTCAAAGAGCCTTGTGCAATAATTATGGGATCTGAAGGCAGAGGTATAAACCCATCTGTACTAAAAGTCGTTGACGACCATGCCAAACTTCCTATTTTAGGTGAAATTGAATCTTTAAATGTTTCTGTAGCGTGTGGTGCATTCTTATACGAAGCGTTAAGACAACGTCGTTAATCCTCCTTTTTCTTAAAAATATAGTTAACTTTCGGAGACTGAAATATTTCAGTTTCAGCATCCGTTTCGATTTCTAAATCAGGTTCAAGTTCTATAAAATTACCGTCTTCATCAAAATGGCGCATAAATGGATCATCGTCTTCATTATAATTTGATTGTTCCCATCTGTAACGTTCTGGCTTAGCAACTTGATTTCTAAAAAATAAAGCAAAAGCAAACCCTGTAATTAATCCGCTTAAATGGCCCTCCCAAGACATACCCATTTTTATAGGCAACACATACCATATCATACTCCCATATAGAAATACAACCATCAAGGATAGAGCGATTAACCTATAGTGTTTTGCTAAAATTCCCTTAAAAAAAATAAAACTAACGAGTACATAAATCAATCCACTAGCACCAATATGATTTCCAGAATTACCAATTAACCAAGTTAAAAAACCAGAAAGCGGTATACCGTAGAGTATAACTTTCCAAGCTATCTTTTTATAAAAATAAAAAAGTGCTAATGATAAAACAAAAAGCGGAATAGAATTATTATAAATATGATCTATGTCTGCATGCAAAAACGGACTTGTTATAATACCTATGAGCCCTTCTACTTTTTGGGGTCTAATACCAAAATATTTAATACTATAATCTATACGTACCTGATACCAGAAAACAAGCCATACTAAAAATACTATCATCAGAGGATATAAGATGACACTATTAGAGTATTTAAATTGTTGCGAAGACATATATTAATTTGTAAAATGTACTTCAAATTTATGACCAAAACTAAAAACCATGAAATATTGTCATAACTGTTTAATAAAAGCATCCTAAGTTTAGATGGCATTTTGTAATTTTAGAGCATGAATATTCCTTTAGCAGAGCGCTTGCGTCCTAGAACATTAAATGACTATATAAGTCAACAACATTTAGTTGGTAAAGATGGCATACTCTACCAGCAAATTAAAAGTGGAGTTATTCCGTCACTCATACTCTGGGGACCACCTGGTATAGGAAAAACTACTTTAGCTAATATTATCGCTAATGAGTCTGAGCGTCCGTTTTTTAAATTGAGTGCTATAAACTCTGGAGTCAAAGATATTAGAGAAGTAATAGATAAGGCTAAAAAAAGTGGAGGTTTGTTTACGGCTAAAAATCCGATACTATTTATTGATGAAATTCATCGTTTTAGTAAATCACAGCAAGACTCGCTTTTAGAGGCTGTAGAAAAAGGTTGGGTGACTTTAATTGGTGCAACGACAGAAAATCCAAGTTTTGAAGTTATTTCGGCATTATTATCTAGGTGTCAGGTTTACACCCTAAATGCATTTAGTAAAGACGATTTACAATCTCTGCTTAAACGCGCACTTAAAGAAGATAACATAATTTCAAAGTTAAATATTGAATTAAAAGAAACAGAAGCCTTATTAAGATTGTCTGGAGGAGATGCGAGAAAACTCTTAAATATTTTTGAACTACTCGTAACTTCGTTCGAAAACGATAGTGTTGTTATTACAAATGAACTTGTATTAAAACAAGTACAAACTAAAACAGCACGTTACGACAAGACCGGAGAACAACATTATGACATCATATCTGCCTTTATTAAATCTATTCGTGGCAGCGACCCTAATGCAGCCGTATATTACTTAGCACGTATGATTGAAGGAGGAGAAGATGTTAAATTTATTGCTAGACGCTTACTGATTTTAGCTAGCGAAGATATTGGAAATGCAAATCCTACAGCATTAGTTATTGCCAATAATACGTTTCAAGCTGTATGTGTAATCGGCCACCCAGAGTCTCGTATTGTTCTTAGTCAATGCACAACATATTTAGCTAGCTCACCTAAAAGTAATGCTGCATATGAAGCCATAAATAAAGCACAACAGTTAGTCAAAGATACTGGTGATTTATCTGTACCTATGGCTATAAGAAATGCTCCTACTAAGCTAATGAAAGAATTGGGTTATGGTGACCAATATAAATATGCACACAGTTATAAAAACAATTTTGCGGAACAAGAGTTTCTTCCTGAAGAAATCGCAAATACAAAATTATACGAACCAGGACATAACCAAAGAGAGCAAGCTCAAAGAAATTATTTAAAAGGGCTTTGGAGAGAGAAATATGGCTATTAAAATTTAATTCTAATTTCTTCTTTCTTAATTGAAGTTTGAAGATTTTCAGAATAAATCCATTTATCATTTTCTTTATAAACTATAGCATTTTTGTCTTTCACTAGATATACATCAGCGGCAGACGTTGCCAATAAAATCATCACTATTTTAGGATCCGCATCTACTAATTGGTAACCATTGTCAATCTTCTGAGCATAGAAAGCCTGAGAATCAGGAGTGTTTACTAGTCCTTCTATAGTTTCTACAATTTCCTTTTTTGGTTTCTTATCTAAAGTTTTAACTGTTTCCTTTTCAACCGCAACATCTGTGATTCTAGGTGAGTATTTATAAGTTTTAATCGCAAAAGTACTAAACGCATCACGTAAGGCCTCTTGATGGGCTACCTCGTGTTTGTTTTCACCCGAAGAACCAACATCAGACGTAAATATTAGATTCCCATAACAATCTGTAAAAGTAACTTGAAGTTTTGTTTTTTTAAAACCACCTTTAACGTCTTCAACATCTGAATAAATTGCCAAGCATCTATCTTTAAATAAATCCTCAGGCAATTTTTCTTTATCATAAAAAGCTGAAAAATTATTCTGTTTAAATAGATATTTGGTCAATGTATTTAAACGGTAAGTGTTTTCACCTTTTAGAAAACTAAACTTTAAAGGAACAACAACATATTTATAATTATTTATTTCACTTCCGTTAGATACTTGAGATTCTACCTGAAAACTGAAACAAAGAACTAAACTCAGTATTATTAATTTTTTCATTGTTATAATTTTAAATTGATGTGTTTATTTGAATATTAAAATGAGTTCATATCAATCATCTATATTAAAAAATTAATAAACATTTTATACGTGTTTAAAGATAATCTGCTATAGCTTTAAGATGATAAACTTGCTTGTAGTTTTCTGTTTTAAATTGCTTTTTGTAATCAAAATGAATAGTGTCCATTCCTAAATTTGCTGCACCCTCTATATCAGCTTCTAAGCTATCTCCTATCATTATACTTTCTTCTAATTTTGCTTTGGCTAAATTTAATGCAAAATTAAAAATTTTAGGATTTGGTTTTTTTACGCCAACCATTTCAGAATTGGTTACAGTTTCAAAATAATTTCTAATATTTGAACTTTTCATTTTCTTTTCTTGAATCTCTTCAAATCCATTAGTAATGATATGCAATGTATATTTATTTTGAAGATAATCAAGGATTTCGAAAGTGCCTTCAAACAAATGATTAAAACTAGATAAATGTTCTATATAAGCCTCAGACAACTTATTAATCATTTCATCTTCAACACTAATGTTAATAGCATCAAAAGCCTCCTTTAACCTACGATAACGCAACTCTGATTTGGTTACTTTTTCATTTCTATAAAGTCTCCAATATTTAAGATTGATTGGTTCGTAAACGTTAAGAAATTCTTTTAGATCAACATTAATAGTGTTTAACTTAAAAATTTTCTCAAATGTTAGTCCTGAGTTTTTATCAAAATCCCAAAGGGTGTGATCTAAATCAAAAAATACGTGTTTTATGGTGTTTTTCATTCTGCGGATTCTAAAACTAGATTAAAGAGCGATTTATATCCATTCCAACGGTCTAAATCACTTAGTGAATAATTATGAAAAATTGGTGTAAATGTACCATTAACAGCTTTCACCTCTTCTATTAACTTCTTTAAATGCTCAGTTTTATCTAATTCTGACTTGTACTTTAACAGTGCAAAGTCTAAGCATTGGTATGGATTTATTTGTAATGGTGTTTGCACTTCATAATCTAAATCATAAAACTGAAATGGTGTACATGTACCTGCTCTAAACCCAAGTGTATCTATATAACCCATTGTAAAATCCTGATTAATTTCAAGCTCTACCAAATTACGATAAGACGTTGGTAAATTTAATTTAGAGAAAGAATGTCGTATTGCCTTTAAATCTGTATTGGTAATACTTTCAATTTTTAGTTTCTCTTTCTTTAAAATCGAAATATCATCTAATGCAAAGTAGGATGCTTTAATCCCAACATCACAATAATCTGCCACAGATTTAATAAGAGAAATAAATTGCTTCTTATTTGTGTTTATGTTTTTATCATATGTGGAATAATCACCTATTAAAAACAAAACCATAAATTTAAAGTTACACGTTTTTTGTTTTCTAATAATCCACCTAAATGTATCATAAGGATCTCTCTTAAAACCCATTAATACCAAGTAACGTTGGTACAGTTGTCGTAAATTAAAACGACTCAAATCATTTAAAGTCCCACCTACAGTGCGTAATAATCCTTTTTGCCTAAAATAGTATGCAGCTGGCACATCTATAACTGGTTGAATTTTGTAAGTCCGCTCTGGGAATTGATAATCGGGAAATCGTTTTTGTAAAACTACTTTTAGCTTGTAAGCCCAAATATCTACTATTGGTTGCTGTAAAAACCGATGGTTATATGCCAAGCTTTCCTTTGCCATAAATCTACCATAATCATCTTTTACATGTGGCATATATTCTTCATAACGACTCAGTAAGTAGAAGGAAGCTGCAAAAATATCAAATGGTAAGTCGCTACGTTCTCCAGTGGCAAAAAAACCTTTAGTATTACCCCATGGTTGTACATTGATATCTAAATCCGATAAACCATTCTCAAATAATAGTGCATTACTTCTTACAAATAACTCATTACTCAATGGTTGTTTAGCGTAAGACATTTTAAGACTATTATGCGCTATAAAATCCTCAATCTTAGAAGTAAAACTAACCTCTAACCCAAGTATACGTTTACAAATATGCTTAAATGTGTATTTAAAACGTGGTGTGATTTTATGCGTGTATACTAATAGCATTATATGATTTCTTCGTCTGCGAAACTAAAATACGCTTTCTCAGTTACAATGAGGTGGTCTAAAACTTTAATATCTAAACATTGTGCAGCCACTTTTAGTTTTTGAGTAATGTCTTTATCAGCTTGACTCGGTTTCAAAGTCCCAGAAGGGTGATTATGGCAAAGAATTAAAGCAGTTGCGCCAGTCTCTAAAGCATTTTTAAGTACCAAGCGCACATCTACTAAAGTGCCAGTAATACCACCTTTACTTAATTGATTTTTTTGAATTACTTTATTAGAATTATTTAGATATAAGATCCAGAATTCCTCATGTGGCAACTCCCCTAAAATAGGTTGCATTATATTATAAACAGATCGGCTAGAGGTTATTTTTTCTAATTGCAATACTTCTTCTAAACGTCGTCGTCGTCCTAATTCTAAAGCTGCTGTAATAGAAATAGCCTTTGCTTCACCAATACCTTTAAATTCGATTAATTGTTTAATAGATAGTTTTCCTAAAGCATTGAGGTTGTTATCTACACTTGCTAAGATCCGTTTACATAAATCTACGGCACTTTCTTCTCTGTTACCAGAACCAATGAGAATAGCGACTAATTCAGCATCGCTTAAAATCGCTTTTCCTTTATCTCTTAATTTTTCTCTAGGCTGATCGTCTTGTGACCAATTTTTAATTGAAAATGAAGTTGGTTTTTCTGACATGCTCTAAAGATAAAAAATTGTAAATTTAAGCGTCTAAATTAATTAATTATTAGCAAATATTAAGATTCTGAAATTAACTCAGGATAACAATTTATGAATTACCCTCCAAAAAAACACCAAGATAATGATATCAATCACATGATTGATGTTATTAAAACTTACCCTTTAGCTACTGTTATATCTGTAAAAGACAATCTGCCATTAATAACACACTTACCTTTGGTTTATGAAGATGGTAAACTTATTGGACACATAGATATTTATAATCCACAAGGTACTTTATTAAAAGATGATAACGATGTAACAATCATTTTTGCAGGACCTGAATGTTACATTTCCCCAAGCATCTATTCTACGACGCAATTACCTACTTGGAACTACATTAAAGTTCATCTCATAGGAAAAGTAAAAGCCATTAAAAGTAAAGCAGCTCTAAAACAGTCTTTAATTACTATGACGGAATTTTTAGAAACACCAGACCATAAGTACATTTTAGAACCAGACAATCCGCGTTTAGATAAAAATCTCGATTATATTGAAATGTTTGAAATTGAAATCACTAATTGGGAAGGCAAGTTTAAACTATCACAAGACAAAAAGCCAAAAGACATAAAAGCTGCTCGCGAGGAATTGGTTAGAGCTAATCAAGAGAGTATTCGTTTATTTTTAGATAAAGTATTTTAAATTAAAAAACAGATGAAACACCTATTTACATTTTTTATTATTCCTTTATTAGTAATTAACACGAGTATTCAGAAAGAAAATTTTATTGGCAAATGGGAAGGAGAAGACCAAGGTGAAATTGGTTATATTCTTTTTGATAATGAAGGTTACGCTGCTTTTGAAATTCAAGGACAAGTATTAGGCGGAAAAGAATTTACTATGAATGGAGAAAAGGGGAAAATGACATACTCTATTAATTACGAAACCGAGCCAATTGAAATTGATTTCATCATGACAAAAATAGAAACGGGAGAATCGAAAACAATTTTAGGTATAGCAGAATTTACAAATGAAAGCACCATGATTTTTGATATGAGTTTTGATTCTGAAAGACCGTCTGGTTTTACGGACACTGCGATTACGCTGAAACGTGTGAAGTGACCCTAATCACATCACTCAACATCATAAGAATCCAACCTCCTAACTATAGTCGGAATATTTTGTGTAACAAAAGAAGTAGTATCATAAATTAGTCCTACACCATCTGTATAGTAATGATGGTCCAAGCCTTCTGCTTGTTCTCCATTAGCTGTAATTGCAAAACGTTGCGTGTACGTACTTTCAAAAGTACCTGCTTCTACCGTAATTTCATGATCAGTAGCAATGAGCTGTTCATATATAGTTCCCCAACTTTGTTGGTTTATAACTCTTGTTACAAAATCATTATTAGTATACTTTATACTGCCATCATTTCTAACTAAATAGCCAACAGAATCTCTTAACAACTCAAAATGCTCACCATTAGGGTTACAAAATGTAATTCCCTCTTCGTTACCAGTTGTAAAACGTCTAAACTTAAAATAAGTGTTATTATCTATAATCTCAGTACCTACTATACTCACAGCATCTAATACTCCTGTATCGTCATAGGTTTCTGTATAAGAATTATATTTATAGTGTTTATAAATCCATTCATTACCTTCTGTAAGCGCGTAAAAATTAGATTCTGGGTCTTGGTCATTATCTGAAGTAGTACAAGACAATAATAACACGGCAAAAAAGCAAACATAAAGAATTCGTTTCATAATTATTGAGATTGATTAATACTTTGAAACGTAACTGTTTTTATATGCTTTAGTTTTTAGTTGGTCTATTCAATAACGTATTAACTCGTCTATTATTACACTTAGTCTCTGTTAATTTCCATTCTAAAAAAGCTAAATAAAAGCATTTTTTTAGTGTAACATTATAATTAAATATGTAATTAACTTATAGAAGCTTTTGTTTATAACATAAAATTAAACCTTAGGCCATGAATAAAATTAAAACGAGATAGAATACACTATCTAAGAATCAAAAAATTATATTTTGTGGCCTATCAATTATTATAGTCTTAATTTTTGCACCACAAGTTTTCAAATTGGGAGAAGTAACTGGATCAGCTTTTATCATTGGATCAATTAATTAAAAAGCTTCTTTTTTAAAGTCTATTAATCTTTTTATTTGATAGTCCCAAAAAAATAAACCACCTTCGTTTTATAAGACTCATTAAACCATAAAACGAAATGTCACTTACACTTTTATCATCGCCACTACAAGGGTTTACGGACTTCCGATTTCGGAATGCCTTCAACCATTATTTTGGAGGTATCGATACGTTTTACGCTCCTTACATTCGGTTTAATAACAAGTTGATTATTAAAAATTCTTATCAGATCGATTTACAGATCGAAAACAACAAAGAGCTCGAAGTCATTCCGCAGATTATGACTAATAGTGCTGACGAGTTTCTCTTCGTTGTAGATTATATTCAAGAATTAGGTTATAAAGAATTAAACTGGAATTTAGGCTGTCCCTATCCAATGGTTACAAAACGTGGTATGGGTTCTGGTCTTATTTGCGATCCAGAAAAAATCAATCATATCCTAGATCGTGTACACAAAGAAACTGACATCGTCGTTTCTATGAAAATGCGAATGGGTTACGAACATGCTGAAGAAATTCTAGACACCTTCCCTATACTAGATAGCTATCCGCTAAAAAGTATTGCCATTCATGCACGTATAGGTAAGCAACTATATAAAGGAGGAGTTGATTTAGATGCTTTTCAGAAGTGTATAGAAAGTACCAAACACAAATTATACTACAATGGAGATATTACTTCAGTGGCGAAATTGAAGGAAATGCAAACCCGTTTTCCAAGCATAGATCATTTTATGATGGGCAGAGGCCTTATTGCAGATCCGTTTTTACCAAGCATGATAAAAAACGACACCACAATATATCCAAAGAACCGATGGGAAATTTTTAGAGAATTTCATGACACAATATATCATCAATACGATGCGGCACTTTCTGGACCAACTCCCATAAAAATGAAAATGCAAGGCTTTTGGGAATTTTTTGCGCAGTCGTTTTCAAACCCTCAAAAAGCATTTAAGAAAATTAAAAAAGCAAATAATCCAAAAGCGTATCAACAAGCAGTTGCTGAGATCTTAAAGAATGGATAGATTTACGTTTATCTATTTTACGATGTCGTCAGTTCGAATACTTACTTTTTGAAGTGTAACGGAAAAAAATAAGTGTATCGAGAACAGGTTGAAAGCTACTAAGCTTCTCGATACAATTTTTTGAAATAAAAAATCACTCTAACTGACGTTACAACTTCTAATTTATCTCAAAGTACGCAACGATAATACCTTTATATTTGCAACCACACATAAATTATAAAGTTGAAAGACCTCTTACTCATAACACCACCATTCACACAATTAAATACTCCATATCCTGGCACAGCCTATCTTAAAGGATTTTTAAACACAAAACATATTGGATCGTTTCAAATGGATTTGGGTATTGAAGTTATTTTAGAGCTCTTTTCTAAAACCACTTTCGAAGAAATTTTTAGGCTCGCTTTTGAAGACGGCCGCATTCAATCTGAAAACTGTGAACGCATCTATGCCTTAAAAGATCACTATCTAAGGTCTTTAGATGATGTTATCTTATTTCTGCAAGGCAAAAACCAAACCTTTGCCAGACAGATTTGCACTACAAATTTCTTACCACAAGCATCGCGTTTTAATCAGTTAGACGACATGGATTACGCTTTTGGAGCCATGGGAATGCAAGACAAAGCCAAACATTTAGCGACTTTATATATTGAAGACTTATCAGACTTTATCGTAGAATGCATTGATCCCGATTTTGGTTTTAGCCGTTATGCTGAACGTTTAGGCCAAAGTGCCAATGCGTTTGATGAACTCTATGCTCAGTTGCAAGATGATGAAACCTATATAGACCAAATCACATTAGAAATTTTAGAAACTCGGCTTAAAGAAACCAAACCAAAACTCGTTTGTTTTTCTGTGCCGTTTCCTGGGAATTTGTATAGCGCATTTCGATGTGCACAGTTTATTAAATCCCATTATCCTGAAATTAGAATAGCCATGGGAGGCGGATTTCCAAATACCGAATTACGTTCTGTTAATGACGTTAGGGTTTTTGAGTTTTTTGATTTTATCACTTTAGATGATGGCGAATTGCCTATTGAGTTATTACACGATACTGTTCTTAATAATGGAAACACATTTAAGCGCACCTTTATACTCGAAAACGGAGTTATAACTTACAAAAACACGACCACAAAACCAGACTACAAACAAGCAGATGTTGGCACTCCAGATTATTCAGATTTGGTATTAGATCGTTATGTTTCTGTTATAGAAATTGCCAACCCAATGCACAGTTTATGGAGCGATGGCAGATGGAACAAACTGACAATGGCACACGGCTGTTATTGGGGAAAATGTACCTTTTGTGATATCTCTTTAGACTATATAAAAATTTACGAGCCTGTTGCTGCCAGTCTCTTGGTAGACCGTATGGAAACGTTGATTGCACAAACTAGCGAAACCGGATTTCATTTTGTAGATGAAGCCGCTCCTCCTTCGCTGATGAAAGCTTTAGCGCTCGAAATCATTAAACGACAACTTAGTGTAACGTGGTGGACCAACATTAGGTTTGAAAAAAACTTCACACAAGATCTTTGTGTCTTACTAAAAGCATCTGGTTGCATTGCTGTTTCTGGCGGATTAGAAGTCGCATCAGATCGTTTATTGGCCTTAATCGATAAAGGAGTTACAGTAGAGCAAGTCGCGCAGGTGACTCGCAATTTCACAGAAGCTAACGTTATGGTGCATTCGTACTTAATGTATGGTTACCCAACACAAACTGTTCAAGAAACGGTAGATAGTCTAGAGATGGTACGCCAGCTTTTTGAAGTTGGTGTCTTACAGTCTGGCTTTTGGCATCAATTTGCATTAACAGCGCATAGTCCTGTAGGTTTACATCCTGAAGAGTATGGCATTACACCAAACTATAAAAACATCAGTTTTGCCAATAACGATATCGATTTTACGGACGCAACAGGTATAGACCATGCGCAGTTTAGTTTCGGATTAAAAAAATCACTTTTCAATTTTATGCATGGTATTGGTTTTGAATTACCATTAGATGAATGGTTTGATTTTGAAATTCCAGAAACCACCATAACTACCGATTATATCTATAATTGCTTAGAACAAGAGCCGGTCTTTACTATTAAACCAACAGCAAAAATAGTTTGGTTGGGCACTCTGCCTTTAATCAATGCGTTTTCTAAAACCAAAAAAGGTACAACGAAGGACTTCTTAGAATTTACATTTCATGACACTGAAGACACGTATCAAATCACCACAGAAAAAAATAAAGGACTTTGGCTTTTAGAGACCTTAGAAAAACTAACGCCTCAAAACAGACCACAAACGTTAAAACAGTTAAAAACTGATTTTGAAACCCAATTTAAAGATTTTGAATTGTTTTGGTATTCTAAACAAATTGGAGTTTTGAGAACCCATGGACTCTTAATATTATAGCTTTGGAAGGTTTATCACCCTTATTGAATGCTTTATACGTTAAATTATACTAAAATTCAATGTAAGATTTGACGTTGCAATCAATTTCAACGAACTTCGAAAAAAATTTAAAAAAAAACAACTTTATAATGTTGTCATATTCTAAACTATTAAAACAAAACCATGGCATATAATCTTTCTAAAATGGCAGCTTTAGATCTGTATCTTTCTTCGTTGTCCGAAAAAGAATATGACAAAATAAAACACCAACTAAATACACCCGAGGCTAGTACTATGCCTCTTATGAGTTGGGACCTCTTTAGCGAAAATCATTTCAAAACGCTTAAAAAACTTAAAATGAATACTGATATTAATACGGTTAAGGCATTTGCAGAAAAAGCGAAATGGAAAAACGAACTCGATAGTATTTTCAAAAATCAAAATTTTGAAGCTTTAATCATTACAGATTCCGAACAAAAGATACAATGGGTCAATGATGGTTTTACAGAAATGACTGGCTATTCTAAAAAACACGCACTTAACAAGACACCACGCTTTTTACAAGGACCAAGCACATCTCAAAAAACAAAAACGAAAATTAGAACGCAACTTACCGATTTAAAACCATTTAAGGGCATCATCACCAACTACCGAAAAGACAATTCACTCTACAAGTGCGAAGTAAAAATCATCCCAATGTATAGCCAAGAAGTCACTCACTTTTTAGCCATTGAAAAACTGGTTGTTTAAATACTGTAGAGACTTACCCGATTACTACAGAAAAAGATAAAGGGCTTTAGCTTTTAGAAACTTTAAAACAACTCACTCTTCAAAACAAACCATACCCGAACTCATAAACGACACCTTACTAAGAACGAAATCAAATAACATCAAAACCCAAAACATCAGAACTCCCAGAATTTATTAAATCAAACTTATATAATTGAGCTAAGCAAACTATGACAAAACATCTTGTAAGGCTTTTTAAAAAAAGCTAACTAACTTATCTTTACGCACCATTAAAAAAGTAGGAATTATGAAAGCAAGCAAGATGCAAAATTATATAAAAGCTGTATTAAATAATATGCCAACGGGCTGGTTAGACCTAACAACCCATCGTCTAGATATTTACAATGAAGCATTAGCCAAAACGCAGTTCTTAGATCAGTTTGAAACCTTATACAAAAACAACACTACTGAGTCAACTACACTCAATACATTACCTACGGCTTACGATTATATTCGTTTAGGTCATCCTTTATCTTGTATTCTAGAATGGGGAATTGCAAACTTACATGGATTAAAATCAGAAAATGTGATTAGTTTTTCGTCACAGACGGTTCCTGTTTTGTCAATTCTGCGACATAATTTATTAGCTAACAAAAGCACGCAAATCCTCTACACAGATGCCTTGCCAGAATCTTTTGATGCTGAACTCATAAAGCGTGTCTATAGTTATAACTTTGAATTAAAAAATATTAACAATGCAGAAGCTGTTTCTGAATTTAACGGAAGTACTATTTTTATTTCACAGCAAAATACAATTGGTACTAGTAACCACAATCCAAATATTGACTTTTATATTAATCTATACGCTCAACTTGGAAGTGCTTTAATAGTCAATGGAGAACAGAACGCTACTTATATTTCAGATATTCAGCATGTAAGACGACGAGAGACTATTGCAATGACTCCAGCCAATTGTCTTGTTACTTTAAAAGCTTTAACAGAACAGTCTTCTTTAGAAACTCAGAACACTAACATTGTAGCCAATAAAGCAAGTGTTTTAGAATCTATTAAAGATATTACTGGTACCACTTTAAAGCCACTTGTTGGCTCTAGTGGATTATCAGTTCAGTATGCGATTATGATGGGACTTATCGATGATGCACAAGAAAATCATAGCAGAAAGGCGATTAAATTCATTGTACCTACAAACTGTTACGGTGGCACAAATGACCAAGCAAGACGTGTTGCTGCTTGCCTAGATCATGTGGACGTTGTAGATTTAGAAGTCGATGGTGATAATGATATGGTAAAGAGTCTAGAGACCGTTTTAGCTACAATTGCTAACGACGATGCTGTGCCTTATATCATTGCTGAAATCCCAACCAACCCAAGAGTTGAAGTTCCGGATTTGCAACAATTAAAAGCGGTTTTAAGTGCAGAACGTAAAACGGCATCTGGAGAGATTGCTGTAGATCCTGTTTTTATTTTAGATCAAACTTTTTGTCCTAACATTCACTTTTTAGGTGAAGGAGAAATACTCTCATCGATTAGAGCTATTTCTTATGCTAGTGGCTCTAAATTCCCAAGTGGAGGAAAATGTACTGCTGGTTACTGTGTTGGAAATAACAAAGTAGAAAGGTTGATGGACAAGATAGAATTACATCTCGGGCTTTGCGATAATGAGGCAACTGCACTTCAATATGACATATTAGCGAAACAAATGCCTTCAATGAATCAAAGGATTGATGATGCTTACAAAAACACACGCGAATTCGTCAACTTTATACATGAGACATTGCCAGAGGCAAAAATCAATTTTGTTTCAGAAGAATTAGCAACACAAGGATTTACACCATCTGTATTTTCATTAGATCTTCCTACTAAAGGAGGTTCTGTTGAAGAAAAAGAAACTTACAAAAGAGCTTTGAATCATAAATTAATCAATTTAATGATTACAGAAATTCCTAATGAAAGCAAGTACTGTGTGAGTTATGGACAGTTACAAGGTTGTTATTGGACCATACCTGCAACATCAACACAAGGAACTACGAAAGAAGGAGACAAGGATTATATTGCTCGCGTGTCATTATCACCTAACATGGATATTGAACGTCACAAAAAGGTGTTTTTGGATTTTGCTGAAAATATTTAAATCCTGGTCATAATTACGTCAGTTCGAGTATTTATTTATTTGAAGTGCAACGAAAAATAAAGAAATGTATCGAGAACAGGTTGATAATTAAAACGATTCTCGATATAATTTTTTGAAAGAAAAAATCACTCGAAATGACGGAAGTACTAAAAATAAAAAAATCACCCAATAAACCTTTGACGTCAGTTCAAGTGTTTATTTATTTGAAGTGCAACGAAAAATAAAGAAATGTATCGAGAACAGGTCGATAATTAAAACGATTCTCGATACAATTTTTTGAAAGGAAAAAATCACTCGAAATGACGGAAGTACTAAAAATAAAAAAATCACCCAATAAACCTTTGACGTCAGTTCGAGTGTTTATTTATTTGAAGTGCAACGAAAAATAAAGAAATGTATCGAGAACAGGTTGATAACTAAAACGATTCTCGATACAATTTTTTGAAAGGAAAAAATCACTCGAAATGACGTATCAACTATAATTAATCAATTTTAAGAACATAATACAAATGGAAATTTTAGAGTGGATACAAAATTGGTTCAAAGACAGCTGCGACGGAGATTGGGAAAAAGCTGAAGTGATTCAAATTACGACGCTAGACTCTCCTGGTTGGGAAGTCGAAATCGATATCTCAAAAACTTCTATAGCCAATTTAGAAATAAAGTGGATTCTTAACGAAATAAATCGCCAAGATTGGTATGGTGTTAAAGTTGAGAATCAGAAATTTTTAGCTGCAGGTGATTCTAGTAAATTGATTTTCCTATTAGACTTGTTTAAGCAGATGATTGATAAAATTGAGAATGAATGAGATTCTGAATAATGTTCAGGATGACAAGTCTATTTAATTAAGTTCTTTACAGCATCAAAATCCAAACCTCCATAATTACCAGAACTCATTAAAAGCAATGACTTGTTATCAAAATTCTGTTTGAATAAGAACTTCTTAAAATCTTCTGGATTGGTATAGATGATTAAATCATCACGTTGAAAAGCATTAGCAATCTGCTCTTGTGTGATTTCTTCTAGCTTTTTAATTTCAACAGCATGCGGAGAATAAAAAACTACTGCGATATCTGCAGCATCTAAAGCGCCTTTGTATTCTTTTAGAAATTCGGCATTTAAGCTACTGTATGTATGTAATTCTAAACAAGCAACTAATGTTCTGTCGCTATATTGTTCTTTAACCGCTTTAGTTGTAGCCTCAACTTTACTTGGCGAATGTGCAAAATCTTTGTAAGCTATGCTTGTGTTAGATTCAGCAATTTTCTCTAAACGTTTGCTTGCACCTTTAAAAGTAGAAATGGCTTCGTAGAAATCGTCTTCATCTATTCCCATATGTTGGCAAATCCATTTAGCACCTGCTAAATTATTTAAGTTGTGTGATCCAAATACTTCAATTGGCATTGGCCCTTCTGGAGTTCCTAGTAACGTTTCACCATCTTCTACCACATATTCTGGAGTGGTGTATGGCAACTTTCTGATTTGATTTTCTGAAGCTTCTACCACACGCTTTACTTCAGCATCTTCTTCGTTATAATTAATACTTCCACCTGTAACGATAGAATCTACAAATATGCTGAACTGCTCAACGTAATTTTCATAAGTAGGAAACACATTAATATGATCCCAAGCAATTCCGCTCAGCAACGCAATATTAGGCTTGTATAAATGAAATTTTGGTCGCATATCTATTGGT
Organism: Winogradskyella sp. UBA3174; assembly: GCF_002364335.1. Lineage (GTDB taxonomy): Bacteria > Bacteroidota > Bacteroidia > Flavobacteriales > Flavobacteriaceae > Winogradskyella. The sequence continues at coordinate 82,827 of NZ_DEXW01000064.1, forward strand.
GAACTCAAATATTCATCTCCTTCTAAAACGATAAAATCATTGTCTTCGGTAAGCTTCACCATTACATCAAAACCTTCTAACTGTGCACCAACCATATAATCGACATCACGATCGTGATAATGCATTACATGTAAAATCATAGAAGTTATTGTGGTCTTACCATGACTTCCTCCAATAACTACACGTGTTTTATTTTTTGCTTGCTCATATAGAAATTCTGGATAACTATAAATCTTCATACCCAATTCTTGAGCTTTAAGTAATTCAGGGTTATCGGCTTTAGCATGCATACCTAAAACAATAGCATCTAAATGTGAAGTTACTTTTCCTGGATACCAACCAAATGTTTCAGGCAATAAACCTTTAGCATCTAATCTCGATTTTGAAGGTTCGAAAATAGTATCGTCACTTCCTGTAACCTTGTAACCTTTATTGTGAAGTGCTAAGGCCAAATTGTGCATGGCTGAACCACCAATAGCTATAAAATGTACGTTCATAATATCCTTAAATAAGTCTTGTAAAAATACTATAAGTTTTTTGAAATGGGAAGAACTAAAAAGTATACCTCAACGTTAATTCGAGTGAATTCTTGGATTGAAAGGAATAGAATTAGTATCGAGAATACAGACTTATACCTTCTTTAGGTTCTCGATACAATTTTTAAAAAGAAAAAATCACTCGAACTGACGCTGAATTCACTAATAGCTGATCGCTATATATTAAAGATCCGGATTTACCGCCAAACTATTAAATAACTTAGCTTTTGTATTAAAGAATTTATTTTCAATCTCAATGGCTTTTAACTGACCATCAATTAATTTAGACTCACGAGAATTTACTAAAAACAAAGAGCTTTCACCTAATTGAAATTTACGTTCTTCTGCAAACAACATACGCTGAAAATCTGAAACCATTTCTGTCGTAATTTTATTTTGGGTGACGTAAGATTCTAATTCTTGTTTTAACGCATCAATCTTATTCTGTAAATTAACACGTGTGGCATCCCTTTCAAATTCTGTGTCTTGTAATTTTAAGCGCGCTAATTTTAAATCGCCACGTTCTTTCCTTAAGAATAAGGGAAAACTAAAATTTAAACCTGCTTTATATTCCGCAGTATTAAATGTCCTGGCTATATCTGGTGTCTGTGATAAGAAGTTATACTCTACATCTATTCTTGGTAATAATTTATTGGTCTTTAAACGCTTATCTACTTCTAACCCTTCGAGTTTAAGACCTAAGGACAACAATTTAGGATGTGCATCTAAAATCACATCATTCTCTCGTAATTGATTAATATTAAACGTCGCATCTACTATAGGCTCTGTATTAATATCTGGAATTACATCTGGCTGCAGCTCTACAGGAACATTATTATCTAGCCATAAAAAATTAGATAACTCTAAAGCTGCTTTCATTAGCTTTACTTTAGATTGCTCCAAACTTAATTTTCTACTATTTAATGCTATTCTGGCCTCAGTAGCATCAATTTGAGCATTTTCTCCGAGTTCTACACCACGGACAATTCCTCTGTAGCGAAATTCTGCATTGACTAAAAAATTCTCAAAAAGTTTCAGTTCATTATAAGATCGCAACCATTTAAAATAAACTAAAGACGCTTCAAATAAAATATTATTGACATAAATATCACGATCTGCTTTGGCTTGTTCTCTAAATAATCTGGCTTGCTTTAGCGCAGCCATTCTATTATTGATAATAAGACCTCTACCTAAAGGCACCATAATACCAGCACTGTACAAACCATCTTCTGGTACAAAAGCTTCTGGGTTTAGAAAGTCTCCTGTGTTTTCTTCGAACGTGGCTTTTAACTCAACCCCAAACCATGTTGGTATTTTGAATGTTCCATTTAATTGATCGAAATATTCCGTGTTTTTAAATTTCTTTCGGTCATAATCTACTTCTATCTTAGGATCAAAAGCACCACGAGACTTCATAAGTTCAGCCTGACTTTCGTCTATGACTAATTCCGCTTGTTTTACGATAGGATGAAACTTTTTTACAAAGCCCAAATACTCATCAAAACGAAGCACATTAGATAACTCCTCTGTTTGCGCTAGTCCAATAGAACTAAAGCCAACAAGAATAATTGTAAATAGAATTCGCATTTTACTTATTTTTAGATTTTGCACTTTCTATGGGTTGGTAATAATTAGGTGGGAATCCGTTTAATTGACGCCATAACTCAAACCAAATTGGTACATCTTCTAACAATGCCATAGTATATGCACCAGAACCTGCTCTAATTTCTTTAGGCCATTTATGATCTTCTTCGTCTGGCGCTAAAAGCACTCTAAACTTACCATTAGAGCTTATAAAATTCTCTACAGCAACAACCTCTGCACCGTAAGTACCATAAGATACATTTGGCCAACCACTAAATACAATTGCAGGCCAACCATCAAACTGTACACGAACTTTTTCTCCTTTATGTACTAGAGGCAAATCTATAGGCTCAACAAACATTTCTACAGCCAAATCTATATTCGATGGCATTATACCAACTAAAGCTTCTCCTTCTTTAAAGGTTTCTCCAATACCACCTCTAATGGCTTTATTTATAAAACCATCATAAGGTGCTCTTATGTAAAGTAAGCTATTTCTTATCGTATAATTAGAGACTTGATTATCTAATTTTGTAACCTGAGCTTCAGTATCAAACTGACTAGACTGTGCTGTCAATTTTTCACTTTCAGCTTTTGAAATCTTATCAGAATATTCAGCCTTCAGTCTAGAAATTTCAATCTTGGCATTTAGAACCTCATTTCTACTTCCTAAGAGTTTAGCTTCTTGAGACATTTCTTTAGCTTCAGTTGCTTGTAATTTTACACGTGCATCTTCAACAATTTTTAACGCGAAAATACCATCTTGAAGCAAAGAATCTGCACGAACATATTTTATATCTGCTATTCTAAGGTTAGTCCTAGCCGCAACCAAATCTATACTGTCTGCTTTTACCTTTAAAATTGCTTGTTCTATCTTATTCTCTGCCATTGATAACTTTAGACGACGCTCATTTGTCAATGCACCAATACGAACACCTTGTGCGATTACTTTGCCTTGATAAGATTCTACAGATAAAGATTTAGCATCACGTTGTTGCTCTGTTTTTTGGACTAAATTAGGATCAAAGTACTCACTTTTTATTTCAGATATTTTCATTATGGTATCCCCTTTCCTTACAGCATCACCTTCGCGTACGAACCATATTTCTATTCGACCTGGTATTTGCGACTGAATGGTCTGCGGTCTTTGGTCTGGTGTTAATGTGGTAACGGCTCCTCTACCAGTAATATTCTGCGTCCAGGGCAAGAATAATATTAGGAAACTTACAATAGCAAAGACACTTAAGAAGCGATTAAAGTATTTGTAATATTGTTTACCAAAAACGTGCTTTGCCGATTTGTATTTCGTCAAATCTACGTTATCGTTTAGTGGGTTTTTAGATATATTCAACATAGTGCTTATCCTTTATATAATTTGACCTTCTTTTAACGTAATCGTTTCTGTACAATTACTCATCCAATCCTGATTAAAACTTACAACGATTAGCGTCCAAGGACGTGAAGCGTCTGTTAAAAATTCTATTAATTCTAGAGCCTCTTTTCTTTCAAAATGCTCTAATGGATCTTCTAGAATTAAGAGTTTCGGTTGTTTTATGATGGCTCTTGCTAAAATAATTTTCTTAGCCACTGTATAAGACGTTTGCCTAGCTTCAGGATGAATAATTGTGTTCAAACCCTTTTCACTCTCTTTTATAAATTTAGAAAGTCTTGTATTAATTATAACCTCATCTATTTGATCTTGCGAAATATCCGGATCACCAAAAGTAATATTATCTTTAACAGTTCCTTCAAAGGGTGTGACATCTGCTAAGTCTAGACCTAATGCTGCTCTATATTCATTAAGACAAATATTACTAAAATTTGTGTCATTTAAAAAAATATTTCCCTCCGTTGGTCTAATAACACCTGAAATAAGTCTTATGAGACTAGACTTACCTGCTCCACTTTCTCCTTGAATTAAAACTCGACTTTTATCTTTTATAATTAATGAAATATTTTTAAGAATATGGACTGATCTATTAGGCACATCATAGCTAATATTTTCCAATTGAATTTTAAAATTTTCACTAAAATTAGGACTTTCACCTGTTTGTACCTCAATCTCCTTATCTACAACTTGACCCATTTTCTCTAAGGACGTTAATACATCATAAAAGGATTCTAAGCCAAGAATCAGTTTTTCAACAGAAGTAATGACTAATAAAATAATAATCTCTGCCGCAACAAACTGACCGATATTCATTTCTTGATTAAGAACTAATAGACCACCAATGATCAATAAACCAGCGGTAACAATAATCTTAAAACCTATCATTTGGATAAATTGCAAGACCAAAATCCTAAAGTGGTTTTCTCTAGCTTTTAAATACCCATCTACCAAATAGTCATTTTTATCTAATGCCATTGTTGTCTTACCAGAAATCTTAAAACTTATGATTGACCTTGCTACTTCTTGAATCCAATGTGCTACTTTATATTTTTGTTTAGACTCTAAAAGACTGGTTTCCATACCACGTTGAATAGTGAATTTGAAAACAATATAAATCAAGACAATCAATAAAATACCAAAGGCTATAAAAAAGGGATGGTACAACGATAGTAATATTAGTGCAAATACGATTTGTAATACTGCTGCTGGCACATCTAAAAGTAATTTAGAAAGTCCTTTCTGAATATTCAGTACATCGAAAAACCGATTTGCTAACTCTGGTGGATAACTGTCTCGAAGCTGCTCCATTTTAATTTTTGGGAAGCGATAGGTAAACTCAAACGAGGCACGAAAAAAAATACGCTGCTGTATCATTTCTATGATTCGCATTTGCATTAATTGTAAGATTCCAACAAATGCAACACCGATTGTTACAAGAACAACAAGTACAATCCAAGACGTACTGACTTGAGCTCCTTGAATTAAGTTAATAATAGCCTGTATACCTAATGGTAATGTTAAGGAAATTAAACCAGAAAAGACGGCATAATAGAGTACCTGCCTAACATCTTTACGTTCTAATTTCAAAATCCCAACAAAACGTTGCCAAGGGGTTAAGAGCGATTTATTTTGATCCATTTAATTATAAATTTAAAACATTTTGGGTTAGATTTTGAAAAAAATCAGTTGGTGTAACATCCTTATCACAATTTGTAATTGAACTGAAATGAACTTTTAAAAAATGTTGATGTAAAGCACCTTCAACTATAGTGCTTGCAAGACTTGAAGGAAACTCATAATCTTTGCTAACTCCGGCTATCATTTCACTAAGACGCATTATTAAGCGTTTATAAACAACAAAATAACCTTCCTTATTTTCACTATCTACTTCTTTAGTTAAATATGATTTTGAATATTCGTTAATAATAATTCTGTTTAAAACAACCTCATTAATATGAGAGAAGGTTTTATCTACTTTAATAGTTTTGGTAACAACCTCTATGGCCTTAGTTAGTTGTTCTTGTTTATTTGGCATATTGAACGTTGCAAAAACGAGTTGATATTCAAGCCAAGCCCAATACCAAGAGGTTAAGTATAACAGAAGTTTATGCTTACTCTCAAAATAACGGTAAATTGAACTTTCATTAGATCCGATTCTAACTCCTAACTTCTTAAAAGTAAAACTGTCAAAACCTATTTCTTCTATAAGTAAAATACTATTCTCAATAATACGCTTACCTAAGTCCGATGACTCAGGGTCCTTAATATAGATCTTGTCTGGGACAGAAATCTTTAAGTTTGAAAGTAAGTTTAACATATTCAAAATATTTGAGTGCAAATATAATAGTAATACTATTAACTTAAAACAATTAACAAATATTTAATAGCGTAAAAAAACTATACTATTTTTATAAAGAATCAAATATAGTCTAGACTTAAAGCTTATTAATAAGTGATTTTTCTTCTTTAAAAACTGCTATTTTAGGCAGGCCAATAATCGCCTTATTTATCCATTTTAAGGCTTCAGCCTTATTGCTTTTATGCTTGTAAATTTGAGCTAACCTAAAGTAGGCCCATTCTTTTGGGACTCCATCTTGCGAAGAATGATGAGACAAGTACGCTTTAAGGCATTTTTCACCTTTAGCTAGTTGAATGTTATAATCTGCACATACTTTGCCTATTTGATAATGCATGGCATTACGTTGTAAAGCATTTTGAGCGTCTTCAATATTACCAATAGCTTTTTCTGGTTGATTTTGGTTTTCGTAGAAGTTGGTTAGCTTTTCATAACAGGTTACAGAACCACCCACTTTAATCGCTAACCTATAATATTTTTCGGCTAACTCTGGTTCATCATCGTATTCGTAAACGTAGCCTTTAGCCAAATAACCATCAACTTTAGATAGTTTTTCTAATTCCGTAGCATAGCTCAAGGCTTTAGAATTACTACCACCTATAATTCCTGGAAGCGATACATATAATTCTACCAAAGCCCAACGTGCGTCAATATGCTTTGGGTCTAATTCTGCAGCTTTTAGGAAAGCACGTTTAACATCACCAATAATGCCTAAGGCTTTAATTTTACTTATACTTAAGGCTTTCATACCTAAAGCGCCTCCATATTTATATTGGTAATTTGCATTTTCTGGCGAACTATTTGTTAAGGTTTCATAGGTTTTAATGGCTTCATCCCATTTCATCTGATGACCATAAGCATCACCTAACAACTCAATAGCTACTGCATCATTAGGATTATGCTCTAAAAATGTAAGCATCTCTTTTTGAGCACTTTTATAGGCTTTCTTGGCTATAAAGTCTTCCGCTTTCTCTTTTGGACTTTGAGAAAAACAAAGCGAAGAGATTAATAAAATCGATAAAAATTTATACATAGAATAAAAACTTATAACTGCAAAAATACGATTTATGATTTAGTCATAAAACCTTAATTTGTTAACGTTTCGTTTCCCTCACAAATTGCTTAACTTCACTTATCGAAATATGAGTAATACTCATTTTAACTATTTTTGGAATGCCTTTTGATGGTGTTTTGTAGTAAATGAAATACGAATGAAAAATTATATAGCAGTACTAATGTTAATTTGCTTTGCAACGTTCTCTAATGCCCAAAATGACTTTGATAGTCAATGGAAAGCTGTAGAAAAATTTGAAAACGATGGATTAACAAAAAGCGCATCAGATCTCGTTGAACATATTTATAAAGATGCGACTCAAAACAGCAACTCAAAACAACGCATTAAATCTTTACTTTATAAAAGTAAATATCTTCTAACACTTGAAGAAGACGCACAATTAAAAATTATTAATTTGTTTAAGTCTGAAATTGAAGAAACAAAAGATATAATCACCAAACATCTTTTAGAAAATATCTTAGCTACGATGTACTGGCAGTATTTTCAGCAAAACCGTTACGTATTTTATAATAGGACAAAGACCTCTGAGAAAGTTAGTAACGATTTTAGAACTTGGGATTTAGAGACACTATTTAATGAGATTCATACGTACTACCAGCGCTCATTAGAAAATGGTATTTTAATGCAGCAAGAACCAGTAAGCAAATATAAAACACTTTTAATTGAAGCAAAAAGCTCTCAAGAATTTCGACCAACATTGTATGATTTACTGAGTCATAATGCATTAGAGTTTTACAAAACAGACGAAAATTCTATAACACAACCTGCTTATAAATTTAATATTGATGATGCCTCACTTATAAGTGATAGTGAGATATTTATTAACCAGAATCTTAAATCTAAAGATTCAGTATCGTTACAATTAAATACCCTAAAAATTTATCAGAATTTATTGAAGTTTCATCGCAAAGACCAGGCTTCAAAAGCTTATGTAGACAATGACATTAAGCGATTAAAATTCGTATTGCAACATGCCACGTTTAATAATAAAGAGAATTTACTTTTAGCAACCTTAAAAGGAAAAGTTGATGTTTTAAACTCATCACCACTGTCGGCTTTATATAATTTTGAAATTACTTCGTTGTATCAACAACAAGGTAATCGTTATAGCAGTAACGCAAATCAAGGTTCTGTTGATGACACCAATCGCTGGAAACTTAAAAACGCTATAGAACTTTGTAATTCCACAATTGCAGCGTTTCCTAAAAGTCTGGGAGCTAAAAAATGTATCATTTTAAAAGCGCAAATTTCACAACCACAATTGAGTTTGCAAGCAGAGCAATTTATTTCTATCAATTCAGCCTCTAGATTATTAGTTAATTATAAAAACCTAAATAGTTTAGATTTCAAAATTTACAAGATTAATAAAAGTCAATTAGAGACATATAATAAAAGTTATAATAATACTGAAAAAGAGAAATTCTTCAAAAATCTAAGTGTTAAAAAATCATTTACCAGCACTCTAAAAACCGAAGGTGATTATCAAAATCACAGCACAGAAATTATCCTAACTAGTTTACCAAATGGCTTATACCTTATAAAAGCAGATACTAATTCTGAAACTAATGTGTTTGCCGCGACTCATATTCAAGTGACAGATTTAGCATTAGTAGAAAGTTCAGAAAACAATAGCCTCAATTATCAACTTATTAATAGAAATAACGGAAAGCCAATAGTGAATGCTGCTATTAATTTAAGCTACAACAATAACCGAAATAAAACATTTACCAATAAACTTACGACAGATCGCTTTGGCAAATTTCAATTCGAAAAAGACAATAACTATTACCAAAATGCAGAAGTTAGAGCAACCTATAAAGAAGACGTTGGTTATTTTGGCGACTATTATATTAGTAGAAAATATAAAGACACTAAAAATAACGATACACAATACCGAACATTTTTATTTACTGATCGCAGCATTTACAGACCAGGACAAACCGTTTTCTTTAAAGGGATTATTACAGAAACAAAAAATGCTAAATCTAACGTAACTTCTGAGGAAACTATTACAGCAGAACTTTACAATGTTAATGGCGAAAAGCTAAATAAACTGAATTTTACAACCAATGAATTTGGGTCGTTTAATGGCGAATTTATTTTGCCAAATACAGGCTTAACTGGGGAATTTTTCATCAGAACCTATTCTAAAAAAGTAAGACTTAGTAACGCTTCTTTTTCAGTCGAAGAATACAAACGTCCAAAATTTAAACCCGAATTCAAACCTGTTACAGATACTTATAAAGTTAATGACAGTATTACTGTAAACGGAACAGCCATTGCTTTTGCTGGCAGTAACATTACAGGTGCTAAGGTGGTCTATCGTGTAAAACGCCAAGTGCAATATCCGAGTTGGTATTATTGGAGACGACCATATTATAATTCCGAACCTCAAGAAATTACATTTGGTGAATCTAAAACTAATGCTAAAGGAGAATTTGAGATTACGTTTAAGGCAATTGCCGATGAAAATGTTTCTAAAGAAAATCTTCCTGTGTTTAGATATGAAGTTACCGCAGACATTACAGATATTAATGGAGAAACCAGAACAGCAACAACGTCCGTAAATGTTGGCTATCATGCCATGACTTTAAAAGTTGTTGCACCAAATCTTATAGACAAATCAAAAAAGAAAATTAAAGTCTCACTAATCTCTAAAAATTTAAATGGCGAATTTACACCTGCAAAAGGAACTTTAAAGATTTACAAACTCACAGGTCCAGAATCTGTATTACGTTTTAGACCATGGCAAGCACCAGATTATCAAATATTAACTAAAGCCGAATTTAAAAAACTATTTCCTCATGATGCTTATAATAATGAAGATGCAATAACCAATTGGGAAAAAGGCAAAGAAGTCTTTAGCATCAATTTTGATACTAAAGAAGATAAAACAATCACCTTAAAGACACCTAAAAAATGGGATTCTGGCAAGTATATTATTGTCGCTAAAAGCAACGATAAGTTTGGACAAGACGTCAAAGATGAAGTCTTTACAACACTGTTTAGTGACAAAGACAAAACCATTGCAGATTACCAATTATTTGAAGCGCAATTAGACAAAACCACTTATAAAGCCGGTGATATTGCCAAGTTAACTATTGGCTCTGCTGCAGAAGCTATTAACGTTACTATAGAAATTGAAAAAGAAGGTAAAATTATAATGATGGAAGTCATAAACCTCAACAACTCTAAACAAACGATTAGTATTCCTGTTGTAGAAAATGATCTCGGTGGGTTTGTGGTTCACACCAGTTTCGCAGCTTTTAATAGCTACAATTCTCAAAGCTTTAGAATTAATGTGCCTTACCCTAAAACAGATTTAGAAATTGAAACTAAAACGTTTAGAGATAAATTACAACCAGGACAAGATGAAACATGGAGCTTTAAAATTAAAGGACCAAAAGGAGATAAAGTTTCAGCGGAATTATTGGCAAGTATGTACGATGCCTCTTTAGACGAATTTAAACCACACCGTTGGAATTTCAACCCAATTAATCGTCCATCGTATTATGGACGCATTAGTAAAAACTCTAAAGAAAGTTTTGGGAATACGAGTTTTAGACTGTTTAATCGTTTTGAAGTGGCTTCTAATTATCCGCAACAAAACTATGATCGTTTGAATTGGTTTGGGTTTTATTTTGGAAATAACTACCTATATGAAACTAAAAATAAAAGACTCTATACTCCTGAAGCTGCTATGATGGTTAATGATTCAGTGGAATTGGAAGAAACTATGGTTGTTGGATATAACACAGATACAAAAAAGGCTCTAGTATTTAATAGTGTAACTGTACAAAATGGAAGAACTATTATTGCCGAGATAACTAAAAAGGAAAAAGAAGATACAGATTCAGAAAACATCCAAATCCGAAAAAACCTAAACGAAACCGCATTTTTCTTTCCACAATTACAAACGGATGAAGAGGGCAATGTGAGTTTCAATTTTAAAGCACCAGAAGCTTTAACCAAGTGGAAACTGCAACTGTTAGCGCATACCAAAACTTTAGAAAGTTCTGTTAACCAATTAGAAGCTGTGACTCAAAAAGAACTCATGGTAATACCAAATGCTCCACGTTTTTTAAGAGAAGGTGATGTAATTGTTATTAGTACTAAGATTGCTAATCTAACAGATAAAATGTTAATAGGTGAAGCCCAATTAATTTTAACAAACCCAGTTACAAGTGAAGATATATCTTCAACCATAACAATACAACCTAAAGAATCTGAAGCAACGGGACAACTATACAAACCTATTAATACCTTTTCTGTAGACGCTAAAGGGAATACACAAGTGTCTTGGCGTTTACAAATCCCTGAAGGCTTACAAGCTGTACAATATAAAATCATTGCTAAAGCAGGAGACTTTAGTGATGGTGAACAAAATGCGTTACCGGTTTTATCAAATAGAATGATGGTAACGGAAACGCTTCCAATGTGGGTGCGCTCTAACGAAACCAAAACATTTACGTTAGATAAGTTGAAAAACAATACCTCTTCAACTTTAAAAAACCATAAGCTGACATTAGAGATGACGTCTAATCCGGCTTGGTATGCTGTACAAGCATTGCCTTATTTAATGGAATATCCTTACGATTGTAATGAGCAAACATTTTCACGTTATTATGCGAACGCTTTAGCACAACATATTGTAACATTGCATCCAAAAATTGAAGCCGTTTTTAATCAGTGGAAATCTCAAGAGGCACTACTATCAAACTTAGAAAAGAATCAAGAATTAAAGTCAATAATAATTCAAGAAACACCTTGGTTACGGGATGCTCAGTCTGAAACTGAGCAAAAAAAACGTATTGGGCTGTTATTCGATTTAAATAAAATGACTAACGAATTACAATCGGCACAGCGTAAACTTAAAAGCAATCAATCGTCCTCAGGTGCATGGCCTTGGTTTAAAGGAGGACGCGATAATCGTTACATCACACAGCATATCATTGCAGGTTTTGGACATTTAAAACAACTGAATGTGAACCTAAGCAAAGTCGAAGGCTCACCTGAAAACGTAATGATACAAAGTGCACTCGGCTACTTAGATTCAGAATTTGTACAAGAATACAAAAACCTAAAGAGGTATAATAAAGCTGTTGATTTAACCAAGAACCATTTATCACACACACAATTACATTATTTGTATGTACGTAGTTTTTACCCTGAAACGACACCTTCAAAAGAAGTTAAAACAATTATGGATTATTACCATAGTCAGATTAAAACCTATTGGTTAAAACGTTCGTTATATGCAAAAGGCTTAATGGCATTAACCATGCATAGAATGGATGATGCTAAAACAGCTACTAAAATTTTAAAATCCTTAAAAGAAAATAGCATCACTTCTGATGAATTAGGTATGTATTGGAAAGCGAATACCAACTCATGGAACTGGTACCAAGCACCAATCGAAACACAAGCCTTATTGATTGAGGCGTTTTCTGAAATTAAAAATGATGTTACAACAATAGATAATTTGAAGATTTGGTTATTAAAAAACAAACAAACCAATCAGTGGAAAACAACTAAAGCTACAACAGAAGCAGTCTATGCATTATTATTACAAGGTAGCGACTGGCTAGACATTACTGAAATGGTAGATGTAACCGTTGGAAACGAAACCATTTCGCCTAACACATTAGACAACGTAAAACTTGAAGCAGGAACAGGTTATTACAAAACGTCATGGACAGGTTCTGAAATTATAAAAGAACAAGCAGATGTTACCATCACTAAAAAAGGAGAAGGCATTGCTTGGGGAACTTTATACTGGCAATATTTTGAGGATTTAGATAAAATCACCTCAGCTGAAACCCCATTAAAATTAAGTAAGAAACTATTCTTAAAAACGAATACGGATAAAGGCGAAGAAATTTCTGAAATCACGTCAGAGACTAAACTAAAAGTTGGTGACTTAGTTAGAGTTCGAATTGAACTAAGAACAGACCGTTCTATGGAATTTGTTCACCTTAAAGATATGCGTGCAGCTGGCTTTGAACCTATTAATGTGTTATCGCAATACAAATGGCAAGACGGCTTAGGTTACTACGAAAGCACAAAAGATACAGCAACAAACTTCTTTATAGATTATTTACCAAAAGGTGTTTTTGTATTTGAGTATGATTTACGAGTAAATAATGCTGGTGATATGAGTAATGGTATAAGCACCATACAAAGTATGTATGCACCAGAATTTAGTAGCCATAGCGAGGGTGTTAGAATTAGTGTTGACTGATAATCTGTTAGTTAAATAAATTCTCTACGACTAATCGACCATATGAGTTACCAAATTAATAGTGTAACTTGAGGTTTACTAACTAAAAATCATAACATTATGAATTAAAAGTTTTTATGGTTCTAAGAATTTTACTTGGAATTTTTGTACTCGTTTTTGGCGTAAACAAATTTGCAAACTTTTTACCAATGCCAGAATTATCAGGAGATGCAGCTGCATATTTTGGCGCCTTAACCAGCTCTAAAACATTGATGCTTGTAGGTATTGTTGAAATCGTTGCTGGATTGGCTATTATTCTGAACAAATATGGCGCTTTACTTGCTTTAATTTTAATGAGTATTTCAGTAAATGCCGTTTTATTTCATGCGGTTTTAGATCCTGGAGGCATAGGAGGTGCAGCTGTATTACTTATCCTTAACATAGTAGTTATATATGGCTACAAGGAGGAATACAAGACTCTATTGAGCTAAAAAACTTAATATAGAACTAAAAAAAGAGAC